>JBKEBT010000049.1:0-114497 GCA_047973305.1 Pyrinomonadaceae bacterium | reverse complement strand
TCCCTTCTTCCAACGCGTTCAAACTCGTTCGTAATACCGAACGATAAGTTCCTTACTTAATTGTTCTGAAGATACTTCAGCAAACCCATCCAAAAACTTTTCAGGCATAAAAGCGTCGGCATCTTCAACCGTCAAGGGTACTTCCGTTACAATCCATTTATCGATTTGTGCGGAAAAACTTTTATAAACCATCGCCCCACCAATCACAAAAACATCCCCCGAAAGATATTTCGCAAGCTCGCAAACTTCATCTACGGAATGCGCAACAATTACACCGGGTTCGGATTCGAACTTTTTCTGGGACGTCAGCACGATATTTATTCGCTTTGGAAGCCGCTTTCCGATTGAATCCCATGTGTGCGAACCCATCACAATTGAATTTCCGACTGTTTCGTTCTTAAAGAACTTCAAATCTTCCGTATAATGCCACGGAAGTTTTCCGTCTTTTCCGATTGCGAAATTCTTCGCTATTGCCACAATTCCTATTAACGCCATTGAATTTAGCCAAAAAACTTAATTTTTGCGTGAGAACCATCGCAAAAAGGTTTGGTAGTTGATGCACCGCAGCGACAAAGTGCAATAGAGGTACCGCGAATTATACGCACCTTTCCTTCGGCGTCTTCAAGTTCAAAATCGCCACACGCGATGAGTGGACCATTTTTTGAAGCTTTTATTTTGTAAAGTTCTTTTTCCGCCGGTTTGGCTTCGTTATCTTTTTCGTTTGCGATAGTTAACGCGCCTGAAGGACACTGCTTTACCGTTTCTACGATTTCTTCACTGGTTGCTTTTTCAATTTGAACCCAAGGGCGTGCATTTGGCTTAAAAACCTCCGGCAACCCGCGCACGCATTCTCCTGCGTGAATACAAACGCTTGGCTTCCATACAACGGTGATTTCGCCGTTTGTATATTCCATTTTCGTTCCTTCGCTCACTTACTTTCTCCTTAAATGCTCACCTTTATAAACAACTATATCCGAACCCTTTGCTAGAAAAATAGAATTCGGTGCGGTTTCGTTTAGGACACTAAAACGCTCGCCGTACGTTGCGCCAAAATCCACTTCAATTTCCGCATAGTTTACATTGTAAACTTCCCACTTCGGGTGTGAAACGCGATATTCATCAGTGCGCAACTCACCGCGTCGCGTGTAACCCCAATAGTGTTCCGTAATGAATTCTTCAACTGAGCCACTTTTTGGAATGCCTAGATTTTCGGCAATTTCCACATGAATCCGATTTTCCGTTTCTCCGCGCTCCCAAAAATACGTTAGCTCGTCTTCATCTTCTTCAGACCATGTTGTCCAGGTTTCGTATGGTTCGCCGTAAAGCTTTCTGGCGACCCACGTAACAGCGCTTTTGGGTACGATTTCCTTAACAAAAACCACGCCGCGCCTGATTTCTTCATCAAGCGTTCGTTTTACATAGAATCTTAAATTGATTTCTTCAAAATCTTTATGAAATGGAACCGGAACGCCAAGCACAGCTGTATCGCGAAATTTGAACGAAACCAGGCTGATGTAAAAGGTACCTTCAAAAATATCGGGTTCTGTGCCCTTTGGAATCAAATCAGCGACCAGATCCGGCGAAACGGCATAATTTGCCATTATCAAATCAACCCACTTTGCCGTTAAAAATTTACTCATAGCTTTCTTAAACCGCCACAGGGGCGGCTATTTTCTTATGCGAGTTATAATTTTCTAGTACTAAATTCTTGTATTTGAATTTCAATAATCCGTCAAGCCCTCTTAGATTTTCGACATCAACAAATCTTAGTGTCGGTTTTTCAAGCGGTTCGCGTGAAAGCAATTCATCTACCTGCTCAAGATGATTGGAATAAATATGCAAATCACCAAATGTATGAACAAATTCTCCAACTTCCAGCCCCGAAACATGTGCAACCATGGAGGTAAGCAACGCATATGAAGAAACGTTAAACGGTACACCCAAAAACGCATCTGCACTACGTTGATAAAGCTGGCAATGAAGTGTTCTTTCATTTTCGATCTTAAACTGAAACAGCGTATGACACGGCGGAAGATCGACATTTTCGGCTTGTGGGGGATTCCAACCTGAAACTAAAAGTCTGCGTGAATTTGGATTCTTTTCGATTTCGTCCATCAACCATTCAATTTGATCAAATCCGTTTCGCTTTGGGTAAACGCCACCGAAGCTTCGCCACAAATATCCGTAAACCGGACCTAAATCACCAAGTTTTCTACCAAATCTGGAAGTGTGCTCTTCATCAGCCCATTCCTTCCAAATATCTACGCCGCGGGCGCGCAAGTTATCTTCATTGGTATCACCCGAAAGAAACCAAAATAGCTCCTCCGCAACCCACCTAAACGGAACGCGTTTTGTTGTTACAATAGGAAAACCGGCAGTTAGATTGTATCTTGTTTGATACCCGAAAACCGAAGTTGTTCCAACGCCGGTTCGATCTTCGTGCTTGCTTCCGTTATCTAATACATATTTAAGCAGCGCTTGATACTGTTTCATTTTCGCAGAAATTCCGTTTGAGAATTTGGATTCTTAAAGTTAACATAATTGATTGTTGTTTCACTAACACTATGTTTGGAAATCTCAAAGTAAGTTTCAATTCGCCACAATGTGGCTGGATGTCAATCGGGCTAAGCGATGAAAGGAGCGAATTTAACACCACCACTGCCGATGAACCCTATTCGAGCGCCCTTTCTGAATTGCTGGCTACGCTAGTTATGCTGGTTAGGCTAGAGAATTTCGACCACACTTTGAAGTGGAACCGAAACCCCGAAGAGTATGATTTTAAGTTTGGAAAAAACGGTGACTCCGCATCTTTGGAAGTGATTGAATACGCCGGTAGCGTTCGTGAAAACGGTTCACGCGTGTTTGAACATATTGGAAACCCACTTCAAATGGCAGAAGCATTTTGCGAAACGTTTCAACAGCTGTATGAAGAACGCAATGTTGATGAATTCGAAGAAAACTGGCACCATTCGTTTCCATTTGAGGAGTTTTCAAATCTTGAAAAAGCCGTAAGAAAACAATCCTGAACTTATTTTCCTAGCCGCTATCAAACAGCGTAATAATTTTTTAACAACGAGTTTCCGATGAAAGAAAAGCTTTTGGATTTGCTGGCATGCCCAACCTGCGGAGGTGATATTTTACTTTCGCACGTAGGCGAGCGCGATAGTGTTGAAATTCTTGAAGGGGAATTGTCGTGCAAGAAATGCGAGCGCGAGTATAAAATTTTGCGTGGTGTACCGCGTTTTGCCGATTTGGAGAAAATCGAAGCCGATAAAGCCGAAACGGCTGAGAATTTCGGCTGGCAATGGAATAAATTTACTCAAGAAGATGTGCATTACGAATCACAGCTTTTGGGATGGCTTCAACCGGTTAAACCAGAATTTTTCAAGGATAAAATTGTAATTGAGGGCGGTTGTGGAAATGGTAGGCATACGCGACTTGCAGAAAAATGGGGCGCGAACGAAATCATAGGTATCGATCTTTCTTCGGCGGTCGAATCAGCTTTTGCGGCAACGCGAGGGCGAATGAACTGCCACATAATTCAAGCCGATATTTTTAGATTGCCGGTAAAACGCGTTTTCGACTTTGCATTTTCGGTTGGTGTGTTGCATCACACGCCTGATCCAAAAGCGGCTTTTTTATCGCTTGCTTCAAAAGTTAAGAAGGGCGGTGCAATTTCTGCATGGATTTACGGAAGGGAAAATAATGAATGGATTGTGAATTTTGTAAATCCGGTGCGTGAAAAAGTAACTTCTAAAATGAACCATCCGGCTTTGTATCAGGTCTCAAAAATTCCTACGCTTCCGCTTTTTCTTGCGTCAAAGTTTTTATACAAACCACTGAATACACTTTCAAAGCCACTTGCGGAAAAGCTTTTTTACAATGAATATATTAACCATCTGGCAACATTCGGTTGGCGTGAACAACACAATATTGTATTTGATCATTTAGTTGCACCCACAGCTTTCTATGTTTCGCGTGAAGATTTTGAAACTTGGTGGAAAGATGCAAATGCAAGCAACGTTGAAATAATTTGGCATAATGAAAACAGCTGGTGTGGGTTTGGCAACTTATAGTTTTGGTCGAAATGCGTTATCCAAACAATAAAACCTTAATCAAACTTTTCCAAGCGGAATTTTCGCAAAATTCGGGCACCGCTTAAAAACATCGGCAAAATAATTTCGAAGGCAAATACAAAATAGAACTGTTGGAGAACCCTACTATAAGCGATTTAAACAAAACAATTGACGATGCGAAACCAAAGCAAATGGAACAACACACCTATGCGATAATGGACAGTGTTGAAGATTCGCATTGGTGGTTTGTTGGTCGACGCGCAATACTGCAATCGTTTTTAAGCGAAATCGGCGAATCATTTGCAAAAAATGGAAACGGAAAGAATCTGAAAATACTTGATGTTGGATGCGGAACGGGTGCAAACCTTGAAATGCTTGCAAGTTACGGGGATGCCGAAGGCGTTGATGTTTCAGATGACGCATTGAAGTTTTCGCGTGCAAAAGGGTTGAAGGTTCATAAGGGGCTTGCGGAAGAATTGCCATTTGCTGATGATTCATTTGATCTCGTAACTGCGCTCGATGTTGTTGAGCATTTAGATGACGACATAGCGGGTTTACGGGAAATGAACCGTGTACTTAGAAAAGGTGGCAAAACACTTATTTTTGTTCCGGCATTTATGTGGCTTTGGGGAGTTCAGGATGATATTTCAAACCATAGAATTCGATACACCAAGGCGCAAATTGTTGAAAGAATGAAAGAAGCCGGCTTTCAAATCAATCGTGCTACGTTTGCGAATTTTACGTTTTTTGCCCCTATATTGCTTGGTAGAACCGTGATGAAAATAACCGGTACTAAACCGGAATCCGAAAACAATATTAACTTCTCCGCGCTAAACGGGTTATTCGGAAAGATTTTTGCTTCCGAGGCAAAGATTTTGAAACGATTCAACGCACCAATTGGTGTTTCGATTGTTTTGGTTGGAAGTAAACTCTAAATGGTTTAATGACCTCTCAATTTTCAAAATATCGAATAATTCTTATAACCTTTTTGGCTTTGTTGTTGCGAGTTGTATACCTCCTATATAAGGGTCCAAGTTTGTACAGTGATTCTGAAGAATATTTATCATTGGGAAATTCCCTGCTTCGGTATTGGACGCTTGGATTTGAAAGTTTGCCCTACCACTCTACCGCTTTTCGCCCTCCGGGTTATTCATTTTTGATTGCTCCCTTTTTGTTTTTTGAACACGCACCTTGGCTCATTTCACTTGCCCAAGCATTAATCGGCGCGCTAACGGTTTATTTTACCTTTTTGCTTGCAAAGAAATACTTTGGGGTGCGCGTTGCCACATTGGCTTCGATATTGTTGGCTTTTGAACCTCTTTCGGTTCATTTTACGTCAATTGTGATGTCTGAAACCATATTCACTTTTCTTGTTGTAAGCGGCGTATATTCGTTAGTTTCGAACAAGCCGATTGTTAGTGGGCTGCTTTTTGGAAGTGCAACATTGACGCGTCCGGTAATGCTTCCGGTTGTGGTTGCCTTTTTATTGATTGCCGTCTTTTCTAAATCAAAAAGCGTGAGAAGAAGCCTGTTTCTTTCTTCTGCAATAAGTGTGCTTCTTGTATCGGTTTGGACAATAAGAAACGCAGTTTTGCTACGTGAATTTATACCGGTTTCGTCAACCGGGTATGGCTACAACCTACTATGCGGAACAATTGATGTGCCTATGATTCAAGATGAAGGTTGGGCTGCAGTCGCAGCAGACCCTGCGATAAAGGAGCGGAGGGAACGTTTGATAGAAGGCTGGACAGAATCGCAAACAGATAAAGCTCTGGCAAAAATTGCGGTTCGCAGAATTCTGGACAATCCAAGCAACTGGCTTAGGATTAGAACCAAACAATACACAAGGCTTTATATTGACAGCGCTCCATATATTTTGGGTAAAAACAATATAACGTTTCGGCAAGCTTTAGATAACGGAAATTTATACTTTTTAGGATATAAACTACTTTTGGTTTCGCGAATATTCGTTGCGTTGTTTCTTTCCCTTTTCGCAATATTTTTTTTGCGAAGGCGCTTACGCGAATTATCAATATTTCTGGCGTTTCCTGTTATTCTGGCTTTGATGCATATTCCACTATGGACGGAGGTACGTTACATACTTCCAATTATTCCTTTCTTGTGCATTCTTTCGGCTTATACGATAGTAAGAACTTATAATTTTTTGGTTGCCGTCTTTAACATTGGCGACAAACCATTTGGTGAAACTTAAAATGATTGATAAAAGCGAATGGGGTAA
This sequence comes from Pyrinomonadaceae bacterium, assembly GCA_047973305.1. Classification (GTDB taxonomy): domain Bacteria; phylum Acidobacteriota; class Blastocatellia; order Pyrinomonadales; family Pyrinomonadaceae; genus Aridibacter. The sequence continues at coordinate 108,182 of JBKEBT010000049.1, read as the reverse complement.
ATTTAGAAAGCGCGTAACTATTAACGCCGCCCCGCAATTGATTTATGATTCGTTTGCTTCGCAAGCCGGTTTGGAAAGATGGTTTTTGCGAAAAGCACAGTTTTTGGCTTCAGATGGGCGAGTAAGGAGACCCGATGAATACATACGCAAAGGCGATTCATATTTTTGGCTTTGGCACGGCTTTAACGATGACGTTTTTGAAAAGCGTAAAGTTGTTGAAGCAAACGACAGAAACTTTCTTCAGTTTAAATTTACCGGTGAATGCCTTGTAACTGTTACAATAAAGAAAGCCGGGGGCGAAAACATCCTTGAGCTGATTCAAGAAGGCATTGATTTTGATGAAAATCCTTACAGAAACCTTTTCATCTCTTGCGGTGAAGGTTGGACATTTTATTTGGCAAATCTCAAATCAGTATTGGAAGGCGGAGTTGATCTTCGCAACAAGAACGTAAATATTCAGGACGTTATAAACGCATAGTGTTAAAAAACGAAACGAACAATAGCACGGCTGAAACACCGGAACTTTCCTTGTTTCTTCCCGTTTACAATGAAGAAGAAAACCTTGAGCCGATGCACGAAAAGATTTCCGAAGCTATGGAAACACTGGGAAAAACGGCGGAAATTATTTATGTGGATGATGGATCGACAGATCGCTCATTGGAAATATTGAAGAATCTTTCGGAAAAGGATTCGCGAATTCGCGTAATTGCACTTCGTAGAAACTACGGACAAACTGCCGCCATGGCAGCGGGGATTGATGCAGCTACCGGCGATATTTTAGTTCCGATGGATGCTGATCTTCAAAACGATCCACATGATATCGAACGTTTGCTACGTAAGCTTGATGAAGGTTTTGATGTAGTTTCCGGTTGGCGAAAAGATCGGAAAGATAAAATGATTACACGAAAAATTCCTTCAATGGTTGCGAACAGAATTATCTCAATAATCGGTGGAGTTCATCTGCATGATTACGGTTGTTCGTTAAAGGTTTATCGAAGGGATGTAATCCAAAATGTTAGACTTTACGGGGAAATGCACCGTTTTATTCCTGTATATGCAAGCTGGGCAGGTGGGCGCGTTACCGAAATTCCGGTTGATCACCATCCCCGAACTGCCGGCAAAAGCAAATACGGACTTTCTCGAACAATAAAGGTTGTTTTCGACCTTATCACGGTAAAATTTCTTGCATCATATCAAACAAAACCGTTATATGTGTTTGGCACATTTGGTTTGTTGGCAGCGTTACTTTCCGTAATTGCCGGAATTTGGGCTTTGGTTTTGAAATTGGGCTATGATACTTCCTTTATTCTTACGCCTTTACCCGTGATCACAGTTGTAATGCTGGCAATAAGCGTACAATTTTTTTTGATGGGATTACTTGCCGAACTTTTGGTGCGTACTTATCACGAATCACAAGATAAACCTATTTATTCGGTTCGTGAACGATTCGGTTTTCAAAAATAGAATATGTGTGGAATTTCCGGCTTTGTAAATTCTGGTAGTAACTGCAATAGAGAGCTTTTGGTGGCGATGTGCGACACTATGCGCCATCGCGGACCAGATTCCGCCGGTTATTGGTTTGGCGAAGAATCCGCATTGGGAATGCGACGCCTTGCAATTATTGACGTTGCATCCGGAAACCAACCGTTTTACAACAGAGACAAATCGATTGTTGTTGTTATGAACGGCGAACTTTACAACTATCGTGAAATTCGCGAGCAGCTGATTGAAAAAGGCTACAAGTTCGAAACCGATTCTGATACAGAAATTCTTCCGCACCTTTACGAGGAATATGGAGCCTCATTTGTAGAACATCTCAACGGTATGTTTGCGATTGCAATTTGGGATGAGAAGCTTAAGCAGCTTTTGATTGCCCGCGATCGTTTTGGTGAAAAGCCTCTTTATTACGGAAAGTTCGACGATAACTTCATATTTGCTTCCGAACCAAAAGTGCTTCTTGCTCATCCGAACGTTTCTCGTGATGTTGACCGCGAAGCGCTGGAACAATATATATCATATGACTACGTTCCCGCACCGCGTTCGATTTTTAAGAATATATACAAATTGCCGGCGGCGCATCTCTTAAAGTATAGAAACGGTGAAATTCAAATAAAGGAATATTGGAAACTAACCTTCCGGAAACGTGAACAGATTTCGTTTGAAGATGCTGAAGCCGAATTGAAATCGCTATTATCTGATTCCGTTAAAATTCGCATGATTTCAGATGTTCCGCTGGGTGTATTTCTTTCCGGTGGAATTGATTCTTCAACGGTTGCCGCTTTTGCACAAAAAAATTCTTCGAAAAGAATAAAAACATTTTCTATTGGTTTTGAGGAAGATACTTTTGATGAATCGAAATTTGCGCGCTTGGTGGCAAACCATATTGGCTCCGAACATTTTGAAGATCGTTTAACGGTCGAAACAGCCAAAAACCTAATTACCGAAATTGGAAACTGGCTTGATGAACCATTGGCTGATGCGTCTTTAATTCCCACTTACTTGCTTTCTCGTTTTGTTTCAAATCACGTCACGGTTTCGTTAGGCGGTGATGGCGGCGATGAACTTTTTGCGGGGTACCCAATGTATTTTGCGCACAAAGTTGCACGTGTTTATGAAGGTGTTCCACGATTTGTGCGAACGGGCATTGTGCGTCCGTTGGTTAGCCTGCTTCCGACCGGCACCGGAAATCTCTCGCTAGATTTTAAGGCAAAGCGTTTTGTGCGTTCAGATATTTCCGATGAAATTGTAAGGCATCATTCGTGGTTTGGTTCGTTTTCTTTGGAAGAGGCGCAAAGGCTTCTTGTGTTTCCGTCTCGCGGAGACATTTACGCGGATGCAAGAGAACTTTTGGAGAGTTCCGATGCGGAAGATTTAATCGAACAAATGCAACTTTTGGATATGAAGAATTACCTTTCGGAAGATATTTTAACAAAAGTTGATAGGGCAAGTATGGCGGTTTCTTTAGAAGCACGCGCACCGTTTCTTGATAAGCGAATTGCGGAATTTGCCGCCTCGATTCCAAGTAACTACAAACTACGCGGACGCACAACCAAATATATTTTGAAAAAGTCGGTTGAAAATTTGATTCCAAAGGAAGTTATATACAGACCAAAGAAGGGGTTCGGAATTCCCGTTGCAAAATGGTTGAATGGAGCATTGAATCCTTTGGTGCATGAATTGTTGTCCCCACAAAGGTTGAAATCACAAGAATTGTTTGACCCAGTGTATGTCTCAAAGCTTGTTTCGGATCATGAAAACGGCATCGCAAACAACTACAAACAAATATGGACACTACTTGTTTTCGAACTTTGGTATGAGAATTTTTTGAAGATTTGACACGGCTGCCGTTTAAAATTTGATAACGTTGCCGTTTGGTAAGAACAAAAAAACGGAGTGTGCGGTTACCCGTTTTCACTCCTTTTCTTTGTTTTTCGCCGGAGACTATTCTTTAATTGTAAACTTTGCGGTTGGTTCAAGAACCCGCCGCTTTTCGCCGACGTTGTCGGTGATTTTTATTTTTAGTTCATAATCACCGGCAGGTAATCCTGCAGTTGGCATCAACCGCGCAAGCGTAAGCCGCTGTCCTGAATCACTTAAGCCCGTCCAATCTTCTTTTTGTTCAAATATCACTTTGCCTTTTTGAACCAATTGGTAAACGACATCGACCGCCGGTCGCAAGGTGGTTTGATCAATTCCGGCATTGTAAACCTGCAAATAAATTCCAATCGGCTGCCCTCGTTGATACACACCCGAAAGATTGGGAATTACTTTCGTTGTTCCGATTACAAATCTCCCACCAATATCATCATCAGATGTATCGCGAAGGGTTGAAGCAAGAATTAACGTTGATGTTGAAAGCTCTTTATCATCATATTTCGGAACGGTAAACCCTATGCTTCTCATGCCTTTTTTGCCGGTTTTAACATCACGAACGATGACATCAACTTTGTAAGTTGCGCCGGGCTCTAACGGATAAGCGGCTTGATAAACCGATTTTCGATTTTTTGCATCTGCAAGATCATTGGTTGAAGCTGTTGTTGTAACCGAATCTTCAAAAATTCCCGCACGTCTGTTTGTTACGGCGGTTATTCTTCCGAAAATATTCATTCGCGCGGTTTGAATTCCGCCGATTTCCTCAAACGTTAACTCTTTGTTTTCAGCCTGAAGCGTAAAGGTTGTTAGCACCTGTTTATCCGATTGTTTGAAGAAATCTACACGGAGATCAAAATCAATGGGGTTTGAATTTTCAAACAACGGTGAATCTGAAAGCGAAGCTTCCAAATCTGCATATTTTACGCTCGGCGGACGTTGTAGCGCAGTTCTGATTTCCAAACGTCTAAACGGTGAATCTTGTTCACGCATATAATTTGAGGCGTTATTGATTCCCGTAATCCTGTCTGCTTTTGTCGTAAGTCCTAGCATTTCAGAGGTAGTTAAGCCGGCACCGGGTACATATAACATTGCGTCTTTTTCGTTGGAATTTGTTGCAATTCTATATTCTCCCGTTCCCGTTGGGTCAACAAACTCAATTTCGATACCGCTTCCAACTCCTTCCAAATATCTGTAAAACCAAACTTCAAAAGGATACGTTGTTGTGGAACCGCCGCCTTCATACGAAGGGCGATCGTAGGCTCCACCCATCGGGTGAGCTTCAACTCCATCAGGCTTTCCCCAAGTTATATAAATTCTTCCGCGGTCAGTCATCCAACCGGGTTTACCGGAAGTGAAATGTTCGTTGGCATATGCAATTCGTTCGTAATACTCTTCGCGATATTCGTTTTCTTCCGTATCCGGGTTCGGATCACGACGGCGCCAAAAATTTTCGATAAAGTTTTCGCGTTCTTCATCCGTTTTTAATGCTTTGAATGCCTTTTTTTCTTCCTTAGTAATTATATAGGCGACGTCTTTGCTCAACCAATTGTTGTAAATTTCGGTTTTTTCTTTTTCTGTCTTGCGCGCTTTTTCTGATGGATCAACCTGCGCAAAAACCCCGAGGGTTAACAACCCTATTATTAAAACGCCAAGTATCCAATTCTTAATGTATAACTGTTTGTGCATAAAACCTCTTTTCAACGCAATATTAGGTTTCTATTTATATGATTAAAAAAGATGCCATTTAGCGTTAAAACGTTTGCTTTTGCTAAAGTTTAAGATTTTAGTTGTATGTATTCAACCCTAGTCTATTCGGGTTCAACAACGCGTTTCTTCCCGAATATCCATGCTACGAAAATAGATACCACATATAGTGCAAGCATTGGCGCCGCAAACAACATCATGTTGGGGATGTCTGCCGTTGGTGAAACAACAGCCGCAACTATTAATATAATCACAACCGCAATTTTCCAGCCCTTTATCAACAAACGCGCATTTACGATGCCAATTCGAGAAAGTACATATGCAACCGCGGGCATCTGAAAGATAACGCCCATTGCAAGCATAATTATGATTATAAAGTCGAAATAGTCGGTTGCTTTTAGAAATGGCGTAAAATCTTTGCCGACGCCGATTAAATATCGCACCGCGGGTGGAAACAAGATGTAATACGCAAACGCCGCACCGCAAACAAATGAAATTGAAGAAAGAAGAATAAACGGAGTAACGTATTTTCTTTCGTGCTGATATAGAGCGGGTGATATAAAACCCCATATTTGGTACAAGATGAACGGAATAGCAAGAGCAATGGCGGCGTAAATCGATACTGTTAAGTAGAGCGTGAATGGTTCAAGCGCGGTTGTGAAAACCATTTTCTCATCAGTATTTGTTTCGTTATTCGCTACTTCAAGAAAATCAGTTGGTAACCTTAACCCTTTTGAAAGCACTTGATTTCCGATAAATATTGGCTCTTCCGTAAAGATTCCCTTCTTACCTGTTTTATCCGTTTGTACTGATGCGAGCACTGCAGTTCCCGGCGGAATCGTTATACTACCCAATTGAGTTGCGGCGTTAAACACGTACCTGCCGCTATCGCCGTTTTTTAGAGCCTCAATACGAATTACATTTTCATTGCCCGTAATTCCCTCAATCGGCGCTTGGACGCGCTGCGCTTCCGTCAATGCTCTTGTTACGGGTACCGCAAGAAAGTTGTAAATCGATTCTGAATACGCATAACAAAAAATAAACGTAACCGTAACTGCGAAAATTGATCGAATAAGACGCTTTCTGAATTCATCCAGATGTTCCAGGAAGGACATATTTCCGCCCAACTCTTCTTCGTTTTCGTCGGAATCGAACATTACAACCAAGTTTCTTTTTCGGTTTGGGATGTGGATTGCGTAAGCGGTTTTTCTTTAGCTTTAGCAGAAAGTTTCTTGAAATCTTCTTCGCTAATTTGGCGAACCTGAGGTATTGCGCTCGGATTTGCCTGTGTTGAGCTTACGTTCAACGGCTTCGAAGTTTCTTCAAATGGTTTTCTTAATCTCTTGTTTATCTTGTCCGCAGTGCCTTCAGGAAGAAATGGTTTGTCATCATTCAATCCTAAATCCACTTCAGTTTTCTTTACTTCATTTGCCCACGTCGATTTAAACTCATCGGAGACAGAACGAATTTCTTTTAGAAAACCTCCGGCTTTTTTTGCCATTGAAGGTAAACGACGCGGTCCGAACACAATTAGCGCAACCATACCTACGAGTATTAATTCTTGTGTGCCGATTGATTCGAGTATGAACAAAAACATAGTGTGCTTCGGAAAAGGTAGATTCTATCAAATAAAGATTGTTTTCAAAAAGCATAATTTCAGACTTGATGTTATTTTACTGTAATTAATTTATCTGCAAGTTCTGAAACTACACCTATTTGCTTCGCTTTTGGGTAACGTTCTGCAAAAACTTTTGAGTTTGCCGGAGAAATTGAAACCAATAGACCACCTGAAGTTTGCGGATCAAATAGTGCGCTTTGCATTTCACCGCTCACATTGTTCGCTATTTCAATTGTTTCGCCGACATAGACACGGTTATTCTTGTCGCCGCGAGTGAGCATTTTTTGCGAGATTAGTTCGATAACTTCAGGCATTAACGGTACTTTTTCTGAATCAATTTCCAACGAAACTCCACTGGCTTTTGCCAGCTCAAATACATGCCCCAATAATCCAAAGCCGGTTATATCCGTGCAGGCGTTGGCGCGAGCTTCAACCATGGCTTCAGATGCCGTTTTTGAAGATTCAGCCATTGAATACAGTGCCGATTCCTTAGCTTGAGCGGATGCTTTTCCAAACTTTATTGCGGTACAAATGACGCCCGTACCAATTGGCTTTGTGATAAAAAGAATGTCTCCGGGTTTGGCACCGGAATTTGTTATAACGTGTTTAGTGTCAACAATTCCGGTTACTGAATAGCCAAACTTCATTTCTTGATCATCAACCGAATGTCCTCCCAAAACCGCCACTCCTTCATCAATCATTGCGGAGTGTCCGCCTTGAAGTATTTCACCAAGTACGCTCCAATCACCTTTTTGCGGATAGCACACAATTGAAAGCGCCGTAAGCGGTTTTCCGCCCATTGCGTAAACATCGCTTAACGAATTTATTGCAGCAATTCTTCCATAAAGGTTTGGGTCATCCGCAATCGGTGTAAAGAAATCGACCGTTTGAACGAGCGAAAGTTCGTTATTAAGACGAAACACACCCGCATCATCGGCGTTCTCATAACCAACGATTATATTTTTATTATTTTGTTTCGGAAGTTTGCTCAAAACTTGAGCAAGGTCGCCTGGCGCAAGTTTTGCCACTCAACCGGCGCAAGAGACCATTTCCGTTAATCGTTTCTCCATAACTAGTTTCTCATCAATAATTTATAGATTCTATCAAGATCTGCGTCGCCATAGAATTCCAGTTCAATTGTTCCACTTTTGCCTTTTCCGGGCGTGGAAATTCTTACTTGAGTTGCGTAAAGTCTTCGCAGTTTTGATTCGGCTCGCTTCACATTCGGATCTTTTGGAACCGCGTTATTTGACCCTGATTCCGTTTGTTTCGCAACCTTTCCACGCTTCAGAATCTTGTTAACGGTTCGTTCTGTTTCACGAACCGAAAGTGATTTTGAAATGATCTCCTTTGCAAGCTCATTTTGTGCCGATTTTTCTTCAAGCGCAAGAAGTGCACGTGCGTGCCCGACGCTTAATTTTGAAGATTCTACTAAATCTGTTACCTGTTCCGGTAACTTCAATAAACGTAGATAGTTAGCAATAAATGTTCGAGTCTTTCCGACCCGTGTTGCAACTTCTTCTTGTGTTAAACCGTGAGCTTCAAGTAGCTTTTGATATGCCTTGGATTCTTCAATCGGGTTAAGTTCTTGCCTTTGAATATTTTCGATTAATGCAAGTTCAAGCAATTTATCATCTGAGACTTCGCGAACCACCGATGGAATCTTTGTAAGTTCTGCACGTTGTGCGGCGCGCCATCTACGCTCCCCCGCTACTATTTCATATTGCTTGCCAATTTTTCTTACAACAATTGGCTGAACAATTCCGTTTGCGCGAATCGATTGTGTCAATTCTTCTAACTCCGCTTCAGGAAACTTTGTTCGCGGTTGATTTGCGTTTGGTGAAATCAAATCTATATCGAGTTCGAAAAAGCTTCGATTATCATTTGCTACACCCGTGACCGAATCGTCATTTGAAATCAGTGCGCCTATGCCCCTACCCAATGCTTTTCTGCTCATTTGCCATAATCTCCTTTGCCAAACTCAAATATGCATCTGCCCCACGTGAGCGAATGTCGTATAACAATATCGGTTGTCCAAAACTGGGGGCTTCTGCTAAACGTACATTTCGCGGGATCACTGTTTTGAGCACTTGTGAACCGTAAAAATCCCGTAAATCTGCGGCTACTGCCGAAGAAAGATTTGTTCGTTCATCGAACATCGTTAAGAGCAAGCCCTCAATCGCAAGTGCCGGATTCAAAACTCGCCGCAAACGCGCAAGCGTGTCAAATAATTCAGTAACGCCTTCCAGTGCAAAATACTCACATTGAATCGGCACTAAAACTGAATCAGCTGCGGTAAGCGCATTTACGGTAATTAAGCTTAACGATGGAGGACAATCTACAATTAGATAGTCAAACTCGTCTTTTAATGGCTTTAGCATTTCCTTAAGCCTGTATTCCCGTCTAACTTCATCAACAAGTTCTATCTCTGCGCCGGCAAGGTTCTTATCGGCAGGCAAAGTAAACATCAACGGAAGTTCTGTGGAGAGAATTAATTCATTTACCGGCACGTCTCGCATCATACCGTCATAAATTGTTTTGCGTTCCAACGTTCTATCAATTCCGCTACCTGAAGTGGCGTTTCCTTGCGGATCAAAATCAACCAACAGAACTTTCTTTTCTGAAATGGCTAATGCTGCACTTAGATTTACGGCAGTGGTCGTTTTACCTACGCCACCTTTTTGATTTGCAATTGCAATTATTTTACCCATGTCTTGGCGAAAACTCGTGAAATGAGGAATAAATTTAACACAATTAGTATGTTTCATTCCAGAACGGATTTAGGAATGTTTCACGTGAAACAATTAGCTACCGGAGCTTTTTGACGCTGAAAGGTGAACCAAAACAGTTGAAAGCGCAACAGGCGTTAAACCGGAAATTCTCCTGATCTGACCAAAATCTTTAGGATTTGCACGCTCAAGCCGTTCAATCATTTCCAATGATAGCCCGCTAATCCGCGAAAACTGAAAATCGCGCGGAACTTTTACATTGTCGTGCCGATTTACACGCTCGGTCGCGATTTCCTGCTTGCGAATGTAGCCACTATACAAAGAATCAGCCAATGCAGAATCAAGTGTCTGAATATCGCAGCTATCGGAAAGCTGCTTTGGCAGAAGCTTTAAGAGCAAATCTCTTTCAACACCTTGACGCATCGCAAGTTGCGACAGCGTAAAGGAATCACCAAGGTCAACACCCAATTTTTGCGAAACTGCCGCATACTCTTTGTCCGACTTCTTAAACCTCGTTTCATCCAAAGCATTTCTAAGTTCGGCGATTCTATCCCTTCGGCTGTTAAAACGTTCCCATTCACTTTCGCCTAGCAACCCAATTTCACGCCCTTTTGGCGAAAGCCTTTGGTCGGCGTTGTCATGCCGCAACTTCAAACGAGCCTCCGCCCGCGAAGTGAACAACCTGTACGGCTCATCCACGCCATGTCTTATCAAATCATCAACTAGCACACCAATATACGCATCATCTCTAGACAAAACCACCGAATCTCGCTGTTTCACGTGAAACACTGCATTTATTCCCGCCATCAACCCTTGACACGCAGCTTCCTCATAGCCGGTTGTGCCGTTAATCTGCCCGGCTAAAAACAAACCAGAAAAACGGGCGGTTTCCATTGATGGCTTCAACTCGCGCGGGTCCACGAAATCATATTCAATCGCATATCCTGGACGAATAACATTAACTTTTTCAAAACCGGTAATTGTCCGTAACAATTCTTGTTGAAGGTCTGCCGGCAATGACGTTGAAAATCCATTTAAATATACCTCATTTGTGTCGTAACCTTCTGGTTCCAAAAACAACTGATGTCTGTCCTTTTCGCCAAATTTAACAACTTTATCTTCAATTGAAGGGCAATAACGCGGACCAATTCCCTTAATTGCACCGGAATAGAGCGGTGATTTATCAAGATTCTTTCTTATTTGCGAATGTAATTTCGGATTTGTAAAACCAATGTGGCAGGAAATCTGTGGCTGTTCAATTCTGCCGGTAGAAAACGAAAAAGCCACGGGATCTGCATCCGCAGCCTGCTCGTCAAACGCATCCCAATCGATTGAGCGCCCATCCAAACGCGGCGGCGTACCTGTTTTTAATCTTCCAACCGGAAAACCAAGTCGCTTAATTGATTCCGCCAACGCAATTGATGCGGGCTCCCCGGCTCGCCCTCCTGAATAATTCCGATTACCGGTATGAATCTTGCCATTTAGAAAAGTGCCGGTGGCAATGACAACCGCATCAGTCGCAAATCTACGGCAATCTTCCAATTCAACGCCTATAATCTGTTTATTTTTAACAATAATATCAACAACAACACCTTGACGAAGGTTGAGATTTGGCGTTGCTTCGAGCACTCTCCGCATTTCGGTTCTATAAAGTGCGCGGTCAGCCTGTGCACGCGGCGATTGTACAGCGGGACCCCTTGAACGATTCAGCAACCGAAATTGAATTCCCGTTCTGTCAATTACCCGACCCATAATTCCGCCCAAGGCATCAATTTCACGCACAACATGCCCTTTCGCGATTCCACCGATTGCAGGGTTGCAGGACATTTGCCCAATCAAATCAAGATTTATTGTTACCAACGCTGTTTCTGCACCCAACCGTGCGGAAGCCGATGCCGCTTCGCACCCTGCATGTCCGGCGCCAATTACAATTACGTCAAATTTCTCGTCAAAAATCATATCTAAGCCTGCTTTGAAAACTCAAACAAAGTCAAACCTTATATGTTATTGGATTGAACGCAATTTGCAAGGAAATACAGGCGAAAACGCGACAATTGAAACATCGAACACGCTATAACAATTTATTCAATGCGCGACACTAAAACCAATTTCGACCCTAATAATTAAGCTGTTGAAGTTAGCCCCAACGCCCTTTTAGAGACCTTTCCGGAAATGCAACTGATTGGAAATAGGGCAAACGAACCTTATCGGTTTTTGATAATGTCAAAAGAACCATCAAACCTTGTTCAACCAAAATATTTAGCGCGCTTTCCGAAATAACAATTTCAGTAGTGGGTTTGATAATTGTTTCCCCATCGTTTTCATAGATATGAACCGGTAAACCTTCTAATTCGTTCAACATCTTCCCCTTCATTTCCCATCCAGAAACAGAAAACGTCTCTGCAAAAAGCAACGCTATTGCAAAACTTGGGTTAAACCAAAGATAGTCTTCATGTTCGAAAACATCGTCGAATTCTTCAAACTCAAACAATTCAGTAGGTTCGGTTTGGGCGCCGTATGGATAACGAGCAAGAATTCGCGGCAATACCAACCCCAAATACATGGCTTCAGGAATTGTACGTAGCATTGTCCAAAGTTTACCTTCCGCAGTTTCATCAGTGTAATTCCACTTCAAATAGTCCGGAGATATTCCAAGTGCTTCAATTCCAAGCATTTGTGGCTTAACCGAAGCGATAAAAGGAGCATCACAATAACTTCCAATCTTTGCAAGCCTCATTAAGCCTGCCACATCTTCCACATTCAATTCGAACTCATAATTTGCACAGAGTAAAGACCAAGGCGCACCGTTAGAGCTTGCCGCAAGTTCAGAGTCAAACATTCGAAACATTTCGGAATAATCTAACTCCTTTATATTCTTTAACTTATCGCATACTTCGTGTTTCGTGACATCTAAGACAAAAATCTTTAAGTCCCTGTTTGTTTGGGCATTCTTTACAAGAAAATAAAGCCCCCGCCAAGCCGCTTCAAGCGCCTTAAAATCCGTATGGTTAAGAAGCCTTTTCATCAAACCGCTTACAGCTTCATCTACAATCTTCAGTAGTTCGGCTTGAGCACCAAAATCGGTTTCTACAAGATAGGGTTTAACAATACTACGTACAAAACTTCCCAGTTCCCCGGAAACCGGCGCACTTTCTCTATATTCTGCGGAACCAACCGATTTTTGCTCAAGAATATCTTCAAGTAAATTACCCGTTGAAGAACTAGTGTTGTCCTCAGAAACTATAGATTCTTCGGCACTTACGGTAACATTAGGTTCCGCCTTTTCAAACCAGCCGCGTACTTCCTGTGCCGCCTGCTCATACGTGACGTCATTTAACAACCGCCTTCGTACATCACGCAAATCAGCAAACACAGAAACCCTTTCAAAAATCTTATCCGGATGAAAATCCTCGAACTCGTTAAAACCCAATAAAATAGGTTCCTCGCTAACCCCCTCCAGCTTCAAACGCAAGCTGGTGTTAAAATTTCTTAACACATCATCAAAATTGTCCCTGTCGATTTCAACCGGTTTTGAATTAACTAACGGCGCATCCGTTACAGCAGCAAGATTCTCCCTGCCGCTAAAATCACCCAAAAACAGAATATGAAAAGGGGGATCATCCGGCGAAGGAATACTTTCGGTTTCCATTGAAACCTGTGTTTCAAACTCTGTCTTGATGCGCTCCATACGATTATTTCTCCACAATTCTTCGAAAATTACAAGCTATTTTGCCGCTTACCCAACTCTCAAAAACTTTTCGACCAATTCCCACGATCCAGTCTCCGAAAAATCTTACCGTTTGCGTTCTGAACTTAGTTCCAAACCGCCCCCGGCTAATACCGAAATGGACGAAATTCCGCTAACGGTTTGCTGAAACCATGTAATTTCAAAACAGGTTTATAGAAAATTTCAACAACAAGTAAAGCTTTTAGGTTTTACTAGACATTTATTCGTAAGATTCCAACGTATATATTGAGAAAGGTGGTAAGCCAATCCATAAGGTAAACATTTGCCAAATTGATCAATGGCAATGACAAATATCTGTCTATCTTTTTATTTTCGTGAACAGAATTTGCAATAAGGTAGATAACACTATGAACATTGCCTTCAAATTCATATTTCGAGTGAACAAACTACACGTGTAAACTCCTAAGAGTACCGTAGCAGGAAAACAAACGGTTACCAAACTATCATAGACCTTTGATTAACCTGAAATTTCTTGTGGATTCCGCTATTTGTAGGAGATTTTCCTATGAGTCGTAACCCCTTGAAGGAGCTATTTTCGCGGAAATTCCATAAAATTTGCACATAATCATCTGATAAAACATTTCTAAATAGAAAAACACGGCACAAACGGAAAAAGGTGTCTCTTGCACTTTGAAGAAGCCTAATTTTTATCGCTTATCATTTTCAAATATGTACTATTTCGATGCAGAAAGTAAGTATATGTTGTAACATATTGCAACAATTAGAGTTATAGAAATATGAGTTATCGTCAGATACAAATAGGATACAAATTACACATTTTATGGGTGTTTTTTAGCTGTTTCTCGACCTCCCACATTGCAACAGTATGCCACGAAATGAGACGCTAAGCGATGATTTTTTTGTTTCGATATGTTGCGAAATGGCACGTCACTAAAACGCTATGCCAATGCTTCCTCAAAAATTTCCTTGCTTAATTGATTTATGCTTTTACCTTTTGCTTTGGCGGTTTCCGCAAGCTGTGAATGAAGTTTGGGGGTTACTCTTAACAAAACCTTGCCTGAATAAGTCTTTTTGGGCTTTTCACCAGTTTTTTCGCAAACCTCAATATGAAAATCTACAGCTTCCTTAAAAGCCTTTTTAAGTTTTGCTACTGTGCTTCCTTCAAACGTTACGACATCTTTTATCCCTACGATCCTTCCAAAAAAAACGCCGTCGTCTGCGGAAAATTCCACTCTAGCCTTAAAGCCTTTATATTCCATATAGTTATTCATAATTAAGCAACTCCAAGAAGTCTCTAAGCGAATCCACTTGATACTTTCTCGCTTCTTTCTGTGGGTGCGGTCTATGTGCTTCCCACTTAAAACCATCCGGCATCACGAAACCTACCCGTGATCCTCTTCCTTCTATTTTTTCAGCACCTAAAGCGATAAGAAGCTTTTCGATATCCGCAAATCTTATATTTGCAATTGTAGGTTTGGTCTTTATCGCATCCAAAGTTTTTCGGTGCTTCTTATTCACTACGAATATGCTATCATATTCTGATAACAAACAAAAGAATTTTATTTCACTTTAATTTTATCGCTTTGATTAAGGGCAAAAGGCGTTCGGTTGGGATTTGGGATAAACGCGTGATTCTTAACCGCTAGTTTTATATGTAGTTTTTGCAAATATCATCAAACCAAATACGATTGTCTTTGGCGGATTGCTCTAGGAGTTTTTCGGTGGATTTGACGGCTTACGGCTTGCTTATGCTTTTTCCAGATAGTCCTGCTCGCTGGGCTAATCTTCGGGCTTGTGCTTTCTTTTGTTCCAGCGATAATGGATGCTTCGACATTTCTTCTACCGCCTTCAATGCGTCCTCGTTCCGCTTCTTCATTAAGGCGTGTAACCTTGATGTCTCCGCGTTAGATTCCGTCGCTAATTTTTTTGAGTTCGTCCACCGAAAATCCTCTAAATATTATTGCACGCTATCCGTTACCTCGTGAATCCTTACCTGCGGAAACGCTTGTTTAAGCTCCTTCTCTAGTGTTTCTTCGCTCCAACCTTTTTCTTTAAATTCCGTATATAATGCTTTCGCAATTTCAGCTTCCGTTAGCGATTCGGGGTTTTCTTTGTCTTTTGTATAGTTTCCGCAAATCTTATTTTCTTCCTGCATAAGCGATGTAAATGCCCGATAGAGAACAGCTCTTTCCGTTATATTTTCGGTTAACTCTAGATCACGCAATACTTTTGCCTGCATACACTTAACTTTATCAAGAGGTGAGTAATTCACCTCCTCACGATATTTCATAACGCGTTTGACAATTTTTGCTTCGGCTTTTGCGTTCGCTTTTTCAATAACAGGCTTGAGGTGGTTTAGGGCGTGATTGCGAATCGTATATGGTGTCAGCCCGAATTCGTGCGCTATTTTGCTGTATGGTGCATTTGATTGAATAGCATTATCAATCGCCTTCAATTCTTTATGAGCACAGGTTTGCATCTTCGCGGCATAGTTTTTAAGTTTTAGTGCTAATTATCTAAAAGTTTTCCAAACACTTGTAACACTTGTAACACTTGTAACACTTGTAACACCCTGTTACAGATGTTACAGATGTTACAAATTACTGATTTATATATCGGCTAATTGTCATTTTCGACACTCCGTATTGATTCGCGATTGACTGCATAGTTTCGCCTTTTTGATATAGGATTTTTGCCCGTTCAATTATTTCCGCTCGGTCGTCATCGGTTCGTGTCTTTAGGTGTTCGCTTTCACTGTCATATCTCAAAAACTCAAATTTCAAGAAATTTACTTCTTTTGAAACTTGGCACGTAATGATATTTTCAGAATGATAAATTTCTTCAGTATTCCGCGCCTTTATCTGTTTTAAATAACGCAAGTTTTTGTCTTTTTCGCTTTCGCCGATTGCAAAGATCGAATCAGCAAAATTGCTTAACATTTTCGAGCCTTGAAGATCATTTACATTTAGCGGTCTCGAAAGGTCGCGTTTTGGTGTATGCGCTAATGCTAAGATCGAAAGATCGAATTTCTTTTTCAAACGATTTAATTCTTTCATTAAAGGCAATGCGTCTTTCGCGGTTTCCGTAGCATTTTTTAGATATGTAATGTTATCCACAATCAAAACTTTCGCCTGTCTTACAGCTAGTTCATATTCAAGCGAAAAGTTAAGGTATTCCTGAAAATCCTTAAATCCTTTTGGTTCGTATTTGTCTGGATCGATTTCGCCGCGTGTGAAATTTTCGTCAAACTGATAATGATTTATGAAATGATCCTTTGCTTTTTCGGAATACCGCGCTTCAAATTGTTTATCAGACAACTCAAAATCCAAATACAAAACCTTTTGTTTAGCAGCTTCAAGATCGAAGTTTGTTATCGGTTTCCCTTTGCTAATCGAATCACCAATTTGCACGGCTAAAATGGTTTTACCCTTTCCGGTATCCGCAAACAAAATACAAAGTTCGCCTTCAGACCAAAAAGAATCAAACAACGCCTTTGGAATAGGTCTTTTCATTGCGTCCGCAATCCATTGATTAGCTGTCTGAATTTTGAAAACCGATTGAAACGGATTTTCGTTTTCCGCTTCATTTTCAGTTGGCTGCCAAATTTCCGCATTATCGGCTATCACGCAAAGTTTTTCGGAAATGCTGTCATTATCCAACCCGTTTTGTCGTTGTATCTCTATCCAGTCCGAGACATCCTTACCTTCCTTTTCCGGCAATGATTCATCTTGAAATAAGTCGATAAACTTTACGGTTTTAGCGGTTTCTCTAATTATCTTTGCGGTTGCAGTTGCTAATTTGATTCCGGCTTTGTCGTGATCGGCTAGGATAATGCAGTGAGAATCATTGATGTATTGATTAAATTCCGGTTTCCAGTTTTTTGAATTTGTTGCTGTCAATCCCAAAGCCCGTAAATTGTCCGCGTCTTTTTCGCCTTCGCATAGAAAAACATCCGCACCGGATTTCACACCTTCTATCAATTCCGGCAACCGATAAGGCACACGACGCACGCCGTTTAGCTTGTATTCATAACCACCATTGCCGTCCGGCTTTCGCTGCCTAAAGTCTTTCGGTTCGTAGCGGACATTCTCATAAAGAATTTCGCCGTTTTCGTCAGAATACTCATATACAGCCGCAATTTTTGGCGTTTTAAGAAGCTGTGAGCCGTTTTTGTTTTCGGGGCTTGGCGTTGATATTCGCTGTTTTTGCAGTTGCGGAATGTAAGGTTTTATAAGGTTTTGAGTATCCGAAAACAGATCGGACATTTCTAAACCCATTGCCGAAACAACCGAATCCGTTTCACATCCTGCAAAACATTTAATTAAAGTTTTCCCTTCCTTTTCCGTGATCGACAAGCTTGGATTGCTGTCATTGTGAGCCGGACACCTTGCCACAAAACCATTTCCATTTTTACGAACACCGGAAAGCTTTTGCGTTATTTCAGAAAGCTGCATTTAACACCTTCCTTTTTGCTAAATGCGCTCGTAGGTTTTCATCAAGGATTTTCCATTGGTCTAAGCATTCCGAACACGTAGCGATTCCCTTAAATATCACGGCATTGTCCGATAACTTACACTTACAAAATGAACAGAAATGTTGATTTTTGAATTGGGAGGGTTTAGAATTCCTTTGCGTTAAAGAATTTCTAAAGCCTATTGTTTTTGTCGAAACAAGGGCTTTTTTATTTTTGTCCATTATGCCCTCCGTTTATCCGCTCGCGCGCTTCCCGCCCGATCTCACAGCGTGTTTTGCGTCTGCCGTCGTCGATCCACTGCATCAGCTCCGAACGTTTGAAATACAATTTTTTTCCGCGTTTTGAGTGCGGGATACTGCGGTTTGAGACAAGCCGATAAATTGACGGTTTTGACAACCCCGTGATCTCCATCGCCAGTTTCATCCCACCGAGCTCGTCCGGTTGTTCTGGTGCATCCCGTTCGGCGAAAAACCGCTCCAGTTGATTGCGAACGGCGTTTTCTACGTCATCAGCCGTTATTTGTTGTATGTTAATCGTTTTCATTTAATTCCTCGCAACAATTGATTTTTTTGCAATTTTAATTAAATGACTGGTAGGCTGTCGCGGAATTATCTTTGCCTATTTTTACAAAAGATAATTCCTTTTGCTCATAAGCGTTCGATTATGCGGGTATTCATCGAACAGGTAGATTGTATTCAATGAATAATCGAAAGGCTTTATCTACGGTTGATACATCATAATATAGGTTTTGTGTGGCAAGTTCGTCGAGAATTTGTTCCTTTGTGCATTCTTGAACAGTCCATTGAACAAGCCATTTTATGCGATCATATTCCTTCGGTCTTGTAACTTTTTTCACGCTATCCAGATCATTCCATCGATAAACGTCATCAAGATATTCTTCAAATTTCTTTTTGAAATACTCGGTGATACCGCGTTTGTAATCCTTTGCGGTTTCCTCTCCGATGTGCCAGCCCCTTGCGTTAAACTCGAAAGGCAATGGCTTGAAGCTTCGATATGTGTAAGTTCCAAATTCCAATTCATCAACATTTGATTTATTCTGGTGGCTGAATTGCCAAAGGAGATAGTAGGCGTAATTGATGATCCAATCCTTTTCGATGTGATACTTTTTCGCCCAATCCAACAATGAAAGTTGCAGACTACAAAAGGTTGATACGATGTTATCATCGCCTTCATTGTCTTGAGCGTCGTTTTGGGCATTCATTTCTGAAAACGCCTTTCTTATCAAATTCGTCGCGTTGTTTATAGAATAGCTTTCATTTTGAATCACTTCTTCAATTTGCCGTTTTCTCGCACTATCTAAAGAGTCTAGAAGACTAGGATTTAGTTTTACAGAAATAAAATTGAGTAAAACTTTATTCCGACCCCAACAATAAGAAAAGTCCCTGTCAAACACTTCGTAGCGGTCGTAAGTTGAATGTAGACGGAAATTTGAAAGTAATAAGTCTCGTCTTAATTTTCTGAGTAAGTCTAAATATTTTTCGGTCTCTTCGTTTATCAGTAACTTGAATTGTGAAACAAACTCCTTTAGTTCTTCAATAACTTCCGGACAAAGCTCGCGGATATATCCCATAAAATATTTTTGATATTCCGCAGCAACAAGCCCTGCATCTTTGTATTTTCCTGTCGGGTATTTAGTTTGTTCGTCGTCGTATTTTTCTAGCTCTTTTTTGACGTATCCTTCTTCATCAAGAAACCCTTCATAAAACCAACGTTTATCATCTTCTGCATTTTCATAAAGCTTACGCAGTTCATTCTCGGTTGATATTGTGAGTTCGCAGAATTCTTTTCGGCTTTGCTGGAATTTTTCCCGAAGTTCCGCTTCCTTTTTTGCGCGTCTTTGTTCGGCTTCTTCTTTAGTTGGCTTTTTATTCATTTGTGCCTCGTAGATCAAGCGAAATTCGGTTTACGGCTTCGCGCTTCTTTTCATCAACTATTCGCGCATAAACCTTTGTTGTCTGTAAATTTTTGTGTCCTAATAGTTTTGAAACGGTGTAAATGTCCGTGCCGAGAGTTAATTGGAGAGTGGCGAAAGTATGCCGGAAGGCGTGAAAGGTGATCTTCCGTTTTATTCCGGCTTGCTTCATCCAATCGCCCAGATGTTTGGTTTGATAGTAATTCAAACTGTCAAAAACTCTTTCAGAATCCTTGCCGCGCTCACCTATAAGTGAAACCGCTTCATCCGATAGCGGCATTGTTTCATTATCTTTTGTTTTCTTTTGCTTGAATCTGATAATTGATCTATCGCCGTCGGCTTTTATCTCTCTCCAAGTGAGTTTTTCAATATCGGAATACCTCAAACCCGTTAGCGCAGAAAACAAAGCCGCACGTCGTAAATCTTCGTAGTGGAATCGTGTTTGAGCGAGTCTTTTAAGTTCGTCAAAGGTCAGAAATTCGCGCTCTGTGTCTTCGAGTTTTATAGATCGTATGTTTTCCGCCGGATTTTCCTTAAACATCTTCTGTTTGTAGGCTTCGCGTATTACATACTTGAATTTATCGAAATATGAAGCGGCTGTATTTGTTGAGAGATTCGGTTGATTGAGTAAAAAGGTACGAAACTCGCGGCAGAAGCTTTCATCAATGTTTGCGAATGTGCAAACCTCTCCGGCAAAACCTTTTACATAATTCAGTATTGAGCGGTAACTATCCTGATTGCTCTTAGATGTGTTTCGTTTTGTTTCGATAAAACTCTCAAAGAAACTTATGAAATTCTTGCTGCTGTTCCGTGCTTGTAAAAAGCCGTAGTAGCCGCTTTGCACATCAAGCTGCCTCTGCGAGCGTATTGAATCGGCAAGCATCTTCGTTTCCTTATTGTGTTCACGTTGATTTTCATCTCTAGGACGCTCATAGACGTATAATCGCAGATGTTCCCGGCGCGTCGGCTTTCCCGTTTCGGGATGTTTGATAGGCGGATAGAAGTCCAAAAAGAGACTTCTGCGTCCTTTCGTGATCTTCTTTTCATATAATTTAACCTTTGTCATTTTTTCCGTTCCTCTCAAATAAATGGTCTATGTCCTTCCGGCGAATGATTACGCGAGTTCCAAATCTCGAAGCCCTTAATGTGTTGTTTTTGATTGCACGGCTTATCGTTCTCGCGCTTACCCTCAGAAGTTCAGCCGTTTCCTCTACGCTTAGAAACTCTTGCGCTTTCAATTGAGTAGTATCTTTAGTAATTCGCTTGACCGTTTCGGAGACGCTTTTTTTAACGTTTCTACTGCGTTCTCTTTGCTTGTAAGAACCCGATGAGCACCGATGCGAGCAGTATTTGGTAACGGTTGTCCGTGCGGTGAAGCTCTCACCGCAAAACTCGCATATGCGTGTAATTCTTAGGTTAGAACTCATACATCAGTAATTTCGCCAAATCTTGTAGATACTAATCTGTTGAAACTAAAGGTTTTAGCTTGGTAATTTCGCCAAAAGAATGGACTATAATGGACAGCAGTGGACTATAACTGCCTATAATAGACTGCGATAGGCTATAACTGACCATACCTCACATAATTTCTCCACAGCGTGTATCTCATACCCCGATATGTATCTCTAAAATACATATAAGATACAAAGTTTTAACAATCATTGCAAAGAAATGACGATAAAGAAGATAATGCAGGATAAATTAAACCTATACCTAAAGGCTTAAATGCGATTGTATGTAATTGTTTGATATTTGATGTTTATCGTGAGTTACTTTCCGATACAGAAGGTTGAAAAAATTCTTGTAAGCATATCTTCAGTCGTGGTTTCGCCCGTAATTTCGCCAAGGTACCGAATCGCGTTATGCAAACCGATAAGTATAATTTCTTCACTTTCGCCTGCATCCAAGCAATAGATTGATTCTTGTACTTCTTCATAAGAACGAACCAACAAATCCCTGTGTCGGGAATCCGAAACTAAAAAATTGCCTTGTTCGATTTCACTTGAAGTAAAAGGTTCCACAATTGCCGCTTGAAGTTCTTCAAGCCCATCACCCGTTTTTGCGGAAACACTAATCACGTTCGAAATAAAACCACCGGTATCAACCGAATCGGGCAAATCGAACTCAAGCTGCTTTGAATTCGACAAGTCATTTTTGTTTGAAACTATCAAATAGTTTAATTCACGCACGCTTAAAAGAATCTGAATATCTTCCGAACTCAAAGTTTCCGAACCATCCAATATTACTAAAATCAAATCAGCATCTACCATTGCCCGGCGCGAGCGATCCACACCAATACTTTCAACTTCATCGGTAGTTTCACGTAACCCGGCTGTGTCTATTAACGAAATCGACAAACCGCGAATAGCAATTTGTTCACGAAGTTGATCACGCGTGGTACCGGGAATATTAGTAACAATTGCTTGTTCGGTGCCGATTAACTTATTGAAAAGGCTTGATTTTCCGACATTTGGACGCCCAACTAACGCAACCCGAATTCCTTCGCGCAAAAGTTTGCCAGCTTTATAGGTTTCCGCAAACTGCGCCAAACGTGACGATATTGAGAATAGTTTTGAACGAATTTCGCCCTTTTGCGTTTCCGGTAAATCGTCCTCAACAAACTCCAACGCCGATTCCAAAACCACAATCACATCCAAAATATCTGATTTTAGCGGTTGAAGCTGGTGAGAAAATTCACCGTTCAATTGCATTATCGCCTGTCGCGACATCGCCACCGAATTCGCGTCAATCAAATCACGAATAGCTTCCGCTTGTGCAAGATCCAACTTTCCATTAGAAAGCGCACGAAGTGTAAATTCGCCGGCATCGGCTAATCTTGCGCCCAAAAAAAGCAAACTATCTAAAACCAAACGCAAAATAACAGGCGAACCATGACACGAAATTTCACAAACATTTTCACCGGTAAATGAATTTGGGTTAACAAAAAACGTAAAAACGGCTTCATCAATTTCTTGCTTGGTTTGAGGATCAAAAATCGTTCGAACGAATACGCCGCGCTCTTTAGGGGAAAATTCCTCTTCCGTAAAAAGCGCGCCGCACAACTTAAACGCATCGGCTCCACTCACACGAATTACACCAATTCCGCTCCGACCTGCCGGTGTTGATAGCGCAGCGATTGTATCCATAAATCAAGTTTACAACAAAAAAGGCTTGGAAAACTCCAAACCCATAAATACCAAACAAATTTCAAAAACTATTTGAATTTAACTTGAAGGCGCCGTTCGCGTCCGTCACCAACCGATTCAGTAGTTAAATCATCTTCCTTTTCCAAAGCCAGGTGAATTGCACGACGTTCCGAAGAACTCAAAACGCCAAAAGTAAAAGGTAAGCCTTTTTCCCTAACAGAATTAGCTGCGAAATTCGCCATTGCATACAATTCTTGTTTCCGCGTTTGTCGAAATCCTTCCGCATCACAAATAAACCGGTGCTTTCTTTCCAATTCACGCCCATACACTTGAAACAAAAGGGTTTCGAACGCATCTAACATTTCGCCGTTATCACTCAAAACAAAAGAAACATCGGGTCCGGAAAAGTCAAAAACACAGCCCTCATCTTCATTAATGGTAGATGTCACTTCCAAATCAAACCCAAAATCATCAACCATTTCAATCAAAAATTCTTCCGCATTCTGACAAATCTTGTTCATATAATCTCCTAAGCCGTTTCAGGTGAAGTAACCGCGGGCTCACGGTTTAGCCAGTTAATAAACAATTGCTGCCCAAACATAAAAATATTCCCGGTAAACCAATAAAGCAATAACCCGGAAGGTGCACCCCACATAACCCACAGCATCATAAACGGCATCAAATATGTCATCAATTTTTGCTGCATTTGTTGTTCCGGGGTTACCGTAGGCGTAGTAGGCGAAAACTTCATTTGCAAACCCATAGAAATTGCAAATGCGAATTCTAGAATATGCTTAGGATCTCCCGAAGAAAGATCAGGAAGCCACAAGAACGATTCTTGTCTAAAACCAAGGTAAACCGAAACCGTTATATAGATTGCGATAAGTAGCGGAAATTGAAGAATCATTGGCAGACAGCCGCCAATCGGCAACGCATCTTTTGTCATCTTCAGCTGTTCCATTTGAAGCTTACGCATTTCCGGGTCATCCATCGGAACACCTTTCTTCTGCAGTGCTTTCAACTTATCCTGCAACTCTTTCATTTTTGGTGCGTTCTTTTGCGATTTCTTAAACGATTTCGAAGAAAACCAACGCAACGGAAACAAAAGTGAGTAAAAAAGAAGCGTAAAAAGAATTATTGAAATTCCGTAATTGTGCGTAAAATCGTAAATAAATGTTAGACAATAAAGTATCGGCACCGAAAGCGGTTTCGTAATAAAGCGAAGATACCCGTAATTAATTGTGTCTTCAATATCAATCGGGCGTCCGACGTGTTCTGAAAGCGTTTTATTATAATCCGTTAGAACAAAGTAATCTTTTGTGCCCGTGTAAACGGTTGTTACTTTGCCATCCGCAACGATTGGAACCTGCGCCGTCATTAAATGTTTGGTAATTGTATCGGTCTTTTTGCGCGTAATCCATGCGATTATTCCACTATAAAATGGCTCGGTTTTTACTTGAAAACTTTCAGAGGTATATTCAAGTCCTTGTGTTTTTGCCGATGGAACCGCAAGCATAGCAAAATACGTATCGCCAATTCCTGCCCAATCTATTTCCCCTGGCACACTAGAGGCGCCCTTACCGGTATTTTCATCAACAATTGAGGCGGCGTATTTTCTTTCACGTCCGTCGTTAACCAATCCAAGTCCTTCAGGTTCAACTTTGTAAAAGGTGTAGTGTTCTATACCTTGATCGCCTATGCTCGGACCAATCACAAGCTTTGCATTCGGAATCGTTTTGCCCTGCTTTTTGATGGTAACAGCAATATCGTTTAAGTAGCTGTCCGCCCGAAATGTATAACTTTTTACAACTTCCGTTCCGTCACCGGCGCTCAAAACAAAATCAATCTTTTTTGTTTCGTTTCCTTTTAATTCAACTTCACTTTCGGAATCCGCAACCTGATAATTTCGCGAATTTACCAAGTTATCGAAATCGGCATCGCCGGTCAAAAGTCTGAACGGAGCCTGATTTCTTTTAAGCCCTTCAGCGGAAATCAATTCCAACGGGATTTTCTTTGTTTTTGTTGAACCTTGTGCGTAAAGAGGTTTTCGATCATCAGCAGAAGTTGAATCATTTAAAAGCAGCACCCAACTCGTTGCAACCGCACCCTTAGAATCAAGTTTAACACTATAGAGCGGGGATTTTATTGTAATTGTTTTATTCGGAACATCATCAACTTGCACTGCCGCTTCCGCAACAGGTTTTTCTGTTCCGGCGTTTTCACCGGTTGCCGAATTAGTGTCTGAATTTAGGTTTGAATTCGCATTGCTTTCGCTTTGGGCTATATTTGAATTAGTTGTAACGTTAGCATTTGCATCATTTGCAGGTTTCGAAGGTGCAAAGAAATATGACCAGCCGCCAATCACTACCATTGAAAGCACTGCCGCAATTAAAAACCGACTCTGTGTTTGTTGCTTATTCTGATCTTCCATAAAAATGCGACAATTTTCGAGAACCCTAAAACTTAAACAACGGGGTCGTGTCCGCCTTCACAAAACGGCTGACATCTGCAAATTCGCTTTACCCCCATCCAAGTTCCTTTTACGACTCCGTATTTGCCGATTGCTTCAAACGTGTATTCGGAGCAACTAGGCGAAAATCTGCAAGCGGGCGGCAATAACGGCGAAATCGTAATTTGGTAAACGCTGATTAGAAATAAAAAAATGCTTTTCACAACTTCTTTTTCGCAAAACCGCCTTCTTTTTGCTCAATTTCCGAAACTTCCAAAACAATCTTTTGAAATTCTTCTTTTACCGCCTGCATTCTTGCATCAAGAATTTCTTGCCTTGCGTTTAAAACCCAATCGTAACAGTTTTCAAACCCATTTAATTCCTTAGCGCTAAGTCTAAAGGCTTCGCGTAACAAGCGTTTTGAACGGTTTCTTTTAACGGCGTTTCCAATCGCCTTTTTCGAAGCTGTAATACCTATACGCTGAAAAGACGCTTCAGACGCCAATACGAAGGCTGTCATGAAACGCCCTTTAATACGAACCCCGGCTGAATAAACCCGCTTAAAATCTTCACTCTTTCGAATGCGATTCTCCTTCGGCAGCCGAAAGTTTAATAGTGAAACGGAGTCAATCTCTTGCGCCCCTTCGCCCTTCTTCTCTTTATTACGTTTCGCCCGCCCACCGAGCTCATTCTCGCGCGAAAGCCGTGCTTCTTTGCACGGCGACGATTGTTTGGTTGAAATGTTCTTTTTGACATACTTACTCATTACCTCACTCAAGAGTGAAACTGAAGATTTTACGTGGTATATGCAGCGATGTCAAAACAAAAGTTACCACTTCCATCGCAAATAACGGCGGAAACAATTTATATTCCCGGGTTACTTTTCAATAGACAATTAATTGCATTTTCAACTAATCTTCATCTATGAATTTAAAAGTTGTTGGCGCAATTGGTTGCGGAGCTATAACGGTTATCTTTTTTGTTGTGGTCGCAATCATCTTTATTTCAGTTGGCGCGGTGATGTCGGGGGCGAAAAGCACCGAAGAATATAAATGCGCACTTTCACTCACAAAAGAAAGCAACAGCGCAAAAGAGCTTCTCGGATCGAATATAGAAGATGGTTACTGGCTTATACCCGAAATCAAAATAGAAAACTCTGATCGTGAAATTTCAATAACTTCGCCCGTAAGCGGTTCTAAGAATTCGGGCTATATGGTTCTAACTTCAAAACGAACTTCTTCTGACAATACTTTTGTTCTGGGAATAACCATTGATGAAAAACCGACCGTGTTATATTCGGGTGTTTACCCTTGCAAAAAGAACTAAAACGAATTAGAACTACCGGCTGAAAGTTCAACCGGGCTTACGTTTTCTACCAAGCGACCTTCAACCCGAATTTCGCCGGAAACAAATCTTCTAATTGCTTCAACATAACAAATATGTTCGCGCAAAATTAACCGTTCAGAAAGTGATTCAGAAGTGTCATCATTCAAAACGTCAATAGATTCTTGAAGAATAATCGCCCCATGGTCAAGTTTTTCATCCACAAAATGAACGGTGCAACCGGTAATTTTCACGCCATAATCAATTGCCTGTTGCTGAGCGTTCAAACCTTTAAACGAAGGTAAAAGGCTTGGATGAATATTAAGAATTTGTTTTGGAAACGCGTTTATTAAATCCTTTGAAAGCAAACGCATATAACCTGCAAGGCACACAAGCTGAACCTCGTGTTGTCTTAAAACGGAACATATTTCGCGGTCATGTTCTTTTCGCGTTCTTCCATTGCGCGCGATTATTTGAGTTTCAATACCTAATTCGTTTGCGTGTTTAATTCCTGTTGCACCAGGTTGGTCGCTGATTACAACCGAAATTCTTGAATTCGGAATTCTACCCGAACTAACTGCTTCAGAGATCGCAAGCATGTTTGAGCCGCGACCGGAAATTAAAATGCCTATATTCATCTTTTTTGGAATCAACCAAATTTGCCGTATATCAATTTATAAAGAACGTAAAAATCCGTTGTCAGAAGAAAATCATTCAACTTTCAAACTTCCATCTCCAACGGTAACCTTGCCAATTTCGAAACACTTTTCGCCATTTGCTTCTATATGTTCAATTATTGCGGTCTTGTCAGCTTCGGAACAAATCACAACCATCCCAATTCCCATGTTAAAAGTTCTATACATTTCCAAGTCTTCAACATTGCCAAGTGCCTGCATAAGTGAAAAAACCGGTGGAACCTTCCAAGCGCCTCTTTCTATTCGAACCGAAACATTACTTGGCAAAATACGCGGAACATTTTCATATAAACCTCCGCCGGTTATGTGAGCCAATCCTTTTAATGTTTCACCTTCCAATAAACCATCTAACACGCGCAAATAGCTTTTATGCGGTGAAATCAAAACTTCACCTACGGTTTTATCTTCCAAATCGTCAGGAATGTCGCCCAAGCCGAAATCGCCGATTTCAAAAAATAATTTTCGCGCTAGCGAATATCCATTTGTATGCAGTCCGCTTGAAGGTATTCCCAAAACTACATCACCGGCAACGATTTTTGAACCGTCTATTACATTCTCTTTATCTACCAAGCCAACAATGAAGCCGGCTAGATCGTATTCGCCATCAGGATAAAAACCGGGCATTTCCGCAGTTTCTCCTCCCAACAAAACACATCCGTTTTCCCTGCAAGCTTTTGCAAGCCCTACAACAACCGCTTCCGTCACCTGCTCTGAAAGAACACCGGTAGCAAAATAATCCATAAAAAACAAAGGGCGTGCGCCCTGCACCAAAATATCGTTTACACAATGGTTTACAAGGTCTTCGCCAATAGTATTATGAATTCCGCTTTCGAACGCTATTTTCAATTTTGTTCCAACGCCATCGGCTGAGGAAACCAATATAGGGTTATTAACCTCCGGAAATTTTGCGTCAAACATTCCTCCAAAACTTCCTATATTCGTTAAAGTTCTGTTGTTAAAGGTGGTTTGCGCCAGTTCTCCTATGCGTTTTACAGCCTCGTTTGCCGTTTCAATCGAAACGCCTGCATCAGAATATGAAATTGCTTTTGTCATTTTATTCTTAAAACTTTAATTCTTTTTTCAGATTGATTCCAAATTCAAGTTTTTAATTCTAACGCCATATTGAATAAAATCTAAAGCAACGGTCACGATTAGGCGAATATTTAACACATTCGATTTAACGTTAACCTGCTTTTCTGTAAATAATTACAAGTGAACCAGCTTGGTTAAAAAATCGTTCTTGATTGAGTGCAAAGCCGCGAAAAAGGTTGATGCAAAACTAACTTTATGGAATTTCTTCAGCAGTTTCAGCCCTTATTGGGAGATATCCGATTTCAACTGTTTTCTCTTGTTTTTATCGCAACAATACACGGCTATTTCGGCGCTTGGCTTGCCGTTCGTATGCTGTTTCGTCCGCGTTATCCGGTTAAGATTCTAGGAATCACGGTTTTTCCGCAAGGAATGATTCCCAGACACCGGGAACGGCTTGCCAAAGCGATCGGTAAAGCCGTTGGCGAAGAACTTGTGTCCCGAGAAACGGTTTTGGAAGAACTTTTTGAAAAGGATTTTCTGCGAAAAAAGATCCAGGCTCTTGTTGCGAATTATACAAATTCACTTTTAAATGAAGACATTGTCTCGCTATTTGAAACGCTTCCGGAAAGTTTACGGTCACCAATAAACGATTCGCTAGAAATGGTTGGCACAAGAATTTCAAATTACATTTTTGAATCGCTAAAAACTGATTCAACACTTCAAAGCATTGAATTATTCGTCGGGAAGCGCTTGGATGAAGTGTTTGCAAAAAGCCTAGACACAACTATTTCTGAGGCAGAATTTCAAGAGTTTAGCGAAACAATTCAGCTACGACTTAAAAAAGGCTTGAATGATCCATTCTTCGAATCAGAAATACGCAAATTTGTAGGTGCGCGCGTTGATGACCTTGCTGACACAAATCAGACCCTCGGCGATATTTTTACACCTGAAGCTGTTCAACTGATAAAAGAAAAAGCGGTTGACCAAATTCAACCCATTGCCCAACAATTATCCGAATTAGCCACAGAAGAACGCACAAAGTTGCAAATTAGCAATTTGATTAAAAAAGAAGTTCACACTTTTTATGAAGCTCTTCCGTTTGTTAAGAAGATTTTTGTATCGCGTGAAAATTTGCTTAAGGATGTTGATGAACTGGTTGATGAAAGCCTTCCCAAACGGCTTGAAGAAACACTACAAGGCGACTTCTTTGCTGAAGAATCAAAACGTTTTGTAATTAAAGCAATCGATAAGAATCTCGAACGCCCACTACCAGAAATAGTTGAACAAATTTCCCCGCAACAACTAGCGGGCTTAAAAAATCAAATTTCAAACGCCTTACTTTCACTACTAAAGAGCGAAAAAATGCAAAAAGCAATTAAAACCGTACTTACACAAACCTTTGACAAAATTAAAAGGATGCCGTTGGGAGAATTAATAGAAAACACTTACCCAAATGCTTCTATATCTTTAAAACGCTCGCTTTCAAAAGCTATTCGCAACCTTCTTACAAATAGTAGCTCGTTTGAAATGCTGAACGGGTTGGTTATACAACAACTTCGAAACCTTCTTCATACTCCTGTTGGAAACATCTCTAACTTTGTTTCAAAAACACAAGTTAATAATCTCGCAAATTCATTTACCGCTACTCTTATTTCTACTGCCCAAGCAAAACTGCCAGAAGTAATTGAAGAATTCGATATTGGCAAAGTGGTGCGTGAGAAGGTAAACAATTATCCCGTGGAAAAGCTTGAATCACTGGTAATGTCTGTAGCAAAAGAACATTTAAGAACCATCGAACTTTTTGGGGCTCTTTTCGGGTTTTTAATCGGGATAGCACAAGCTATACAATACTACTTTTTCCATTTTCTAAAATAAATCTAGATTGCTTAACCAAATTTTAAACAAATACTTCGCAAACTTTCTTCAAAAATTTTTTTGTTCTATTGATATTTGATACATCAAAAATACCAAAAAATTTTTTCTTAACTCAAATTCTTGGAAACAAAAGGCTTCCATAATTTCTTATTTTTTTTGGGCAGTTTCTGTGAATAATTGCTTGCGTTTAGATTATATCTTTGTTAATCTTGCCATCGTTTCCTGGTAATAAAGACTTCTAAGTTATTGAAAATAAACAGCTTAATGTTATGCACTAATTTTTAAGCATTTTTTGTATATCTGTGGAAAAAACTGTGGAAAACTTTCTTCCTTTTGTTCTTGGTTTTCCGCAAACTTAGCTTAAAACAAAGAGTTGTAGAATTTACTGCGGATGTTTCAAGTGCTTAATCCCCCCTTCGTTTTCTAAACAGATTTAAGCGCAATTATCGGAAACAAATCGTTAAAATAAACAAGGGAATTAGAATGGTCGCAATAGCCGAAGACGCCACAATTTGGGAAATTTTTCTTTCAAGGGTTTCACTGCACGTCAGTTCGCAAGTGTACGATACTTGGTTTAATTCAATCGAATGCAAACATATTGATCAAACAAACAAAGTTATCTACCTTTATGCAAATCCAATAACACAGGATTGGGTCGATAATAATTACCGAAATCTCTTTTCAAGTATCGCTGCCGATTTAAATATCGAAGATTACCAATTTGAATGGATACCGGATGAACCCGCGCAAAAGAATACTGAAGAACCGAAGAAAATCGAAATCAATGAATCAAAGTCAGATATACAGCCTTCAAAATCATTACGAAGCAATGACCCCATAAATACACTTAACAAAAAATATACTTTTGATAATTTTGTTTTGGGTTCTTGCAATCAATTTGCACACGCCGCCGCTGAAGCTTTAATTGAAAACCCCGGTCTAACATATAATCCGTTGTTTATTTACGGTGGTGTCGGGTTAGGAAAAACGCATCTAATGCATGCCGCGGGACACGCTATAAAAGAACGAAATTCACACTTGCGCGTCGCATATGTTACCTCTGAACATTTTATGAACGAAACTATTAATGCAATTCGTTATAAAACAACCCAAGAATTTCGTGATAAATATCGTTCAATAGATGTTCTATTAGTTGATGATGTGCAATTTATAGCAGGGAAAGAACGTACACAGGTTGAGTTTTTCCATACATTTAACTATTTGCATAACAATCAAAAGCAGATTGTTATGACGTCCGATTGCACACCACGGGATATTCCAACTTTGGAAGAAAGACTTCATTCCCGATTTGAATGGGGATTGATTGCGGATATAGAACCGCCGGATCTTGAAACAAAAGTGGCAATTCTTAAACGCAAAGCCGATCAAAGCAACATAGATATTCCTGATGAAATAGCATTCTTTATTGCAAGCAAAGTAAAAAGCAATATTCGCGAACTGGAAGGCACACTTATTCGTTTAATAGCGATTTCATCTTTGCGCGGGCTGCCAATTTCGAAAATGTTGGCTCAAGATGCGATGAAAACAATTATCGGTGCAGATGCGGCTGAAGGAATAACCATTGAGCGCGTAACAAAAATGGTGGCAAACCATTATGATTTGGCGCTAGAAGAAATAAAATCAAAGAATAATTCGCGAAAAATCGCTTTACCAAGACAAGTGGCTATGTACCTTTGCAAGCGGCTTACAAAACACAGTTTTCCAGAAATAGGAAGAGCCTTCGGTGGTAAACATCACACAACCGTGATGCATTCAGTGGAGAAGATTGAGAACCTTATAAAGGACGATAGGGATTTCCACAAGACTGTTAGTGAGTTTATAGACAATCTTTGCAGTTAGTTACGGTAAATCGGTATATTAAGACGTAAAAAGTTATTCACAGCCTGTAGCGAATGGAAATGACATTAAATGAAGGATATCGATAACAAAAATCCGCTTTTCCACATTTCCACATACGACACGCAGATTTTTAATGTGGAAAATATAGTAAAGCAAAAAACGTTGTAAGAATTCCACAGCAAACAAGCGTTCTTTAGGTTTAATCAACAATGGCTGTGGAACTATAAAGTATTAGAAAATAAAGAAGTTACGGTTGATTTCCACATTTTCACAGGCAATATTAATAGTATTATATATATATATATTAAATATTTTACTTTCTTAAAACCGTTATGAAAATCATAATTCTTTTGCTTGTTTTTATTTTTTCAGGGTGTATAACCAATAATTCAAATCAAACGATAAATCTGAACGATGGAACCAAAATCAAGGTAAAAATTGATGTGGAAGGTTCAAATCAGAGTGACAGACTTATGCAGGTTACCTACAGAAGCGAGAACAAAAACACAACGGTTAAGAATATTGAATCCACGGTGGAACAGATATTTGAACAAACAAAATCGATTGCAGAAAAAGATGAAATTGAAGAAATCTTGATAAACTACGAATATCCTTCAGGGGCAACAAATTCGAACGGGGAACCGGTTTATGAAGTAATTATCTCCGAAGCTTCAAGATCGGAAAACAGTAAATGGAATTTAACGCGCAGCAATTATTAATGAATCAGGAGCAGTTATGGAATTTAGAATCGAACAAAAGGCACTAAAAAATGAACTACGCTTTTTACAGGGAATTGTTGAAAGAAAACCCACAATTCCGGTTTTATCCAACTTTACGATTGAATCCGTTGGCGAAAATACTATAAGAATGGTAGGGACAGATCTTGACGTAACAATTCGCTGTGAGGCGGAAGCCGAAATAATAAAGCCCGGAAGTATTTGCGTAAACGCAAAAACGCTGTTTGAAATTGTAAGACTCCTGCCTGATGAATCACTACATTTTAAAAAACTGGAAAATTCTTGGGTTTATTTGCAATGCGGAAATTCAAAGTTTCGTTTGGCTGGTGTTGATATTGAGCAATACCCGGAAATTCCTGATTTTAAATCTGCGCCGCTCACTATTGAATCAAGCGTTGTAAATCGGTTTATTGATACTACCGGTTTTATAATTTCAACCGATCAATCAAGATTTACCCTTTCAGGCGCGAAATTTATTGTTGAAGACGGTTTAGCGCGAATGGTAACTACGGACGGATATCGGCTGGGCTTTATCGAAAAGAAAATTGAAATTGCTCCGGATGAAAGAATTGAAACACTTATTCCAAAGAAAGCTTTATTGGAATTGGCAAAATTGGCGCGTGAAAGCGAAGGCAAGGTAGGATTTGGCGAGGATGAAAATCATATCTTTTTTGAAATTGACGGGCGTTTACTAACTTCGCGAAAACTTTCCGGTAATTTTCCTAACTACGAAATGGTTATTCCGAAAGATAATGACAAGAAAGTTGTTTTCGATTCGGGCGAAATGAAACAAGCAGTAGATAGGGTTGCGATTCTGGCTGATGAACGAACAAGACGGCTTTTGTTCGTTATTAGCAATGGTGAACTAAGGATAGTTGCCGAATCGGCAGAAGATGGTGAAGGTAATGAAGTACTCCCCATAGATTACAAAGGCGAAGAAGTTTCCATAAACTTTAACGTTCAATTTGTTCAAGAGTTTTTAAACAATATTACCGGAGTAGATTTTTTCGCTTCTGAACAAGAGCATGAAAACGACGGCGAAAAGGTTATGGTGAAGGAAGCGGGCAATAAACCAAAGATTTTGTTCGAATTTAGGGATTCAAACGGTTCCACACAAATGTGTTTTGCCGATGAAACCGAATTCGATTACAAATACATTATGATGCCGTTAAGAGTGTGATAAGTGTTCACTGCGTTTCAAGTGGTTTTTGGTTTCAAGTGTTGTTTAAGCCAATTCTATCGGTACACAAAACAATCTATAAGCATAGATGTCGAAATTTTCAACAATTTCCAAAGTAGAATTTAAATGGGAATTTGTTTCGCTGGGCGAGGTTTTGCTTCGCTTTGATCCGGGTGAAACAACAATTCGCAATGCGGATGAATTTAAAGTTTACGATGGAGGCGCAGAATACAACGTTGCGAAAAATCTTTCTTACTCATTTGGTAGAAAAACGGCAATTATGACCGTAATTAAAAATGACCAAATAGGCGAACTACTTTTGCGAAAAATTTCCGAAGGTGGAGTAGCAACGGACTTTGTAACGTTGGTAGATTCTGAAGAATCTCGAAACGGAATGTATTTTATTGAACGTGGAAAAGGTTTAAGGGCTCCTGATTCGGTATTTGATCGAAAATATACAGAAATTTCGGCTATAAATGTAGATAGTTTAGATTGGGTTTCAATTTTCGAAAAAGGTGTTCGTTGGTTTCATACCGGCGGAGTTCTTACCGGTCTTTCGGAAACCACACCAAATGCGGCGTTTGAAGCAATGCAGACTGCATCTAAACACGGTGCGATTTTGAGCTACGATTTAAATTATCGCGATTCTTTATGGAAAAACCGCGGCGGAAAAAAAGCCGCCGATAAGTGCAATAGACGCTTCTTGCCATTAGTAGATGTCTTAATTGGGTTGCCAGGGTACAACCCGGGTTACGATGACTTTGACAAAACTGAATTTAAGACAGCCGCTAAAGAATTAATAAACTTGCATCCGAATATCGAAATCATAGCAATAACATTGCGCAAAGTGTTTTCTGCAAACATACACAGTTTTTGTTCAGCAGTTTATTCAAACGGAGAAGTTTATATATCAAAGAAGTACGAAAAATTTGAAGTTCTTGATCGTGTTGGTAGCGGAGATGCGTTTACTGCCGGCTTTTTTGATGCTTTGCTTGAAGGAAGAAACTTAAAAAAGGCGATAGAGAATGGAAGCGCGGCGGCGGTTTTGGCTACCACAACTTTTGGAGATAACCTTTTGTCAAAATCTTACGAAATTGAAAAATTAGCCGAAGGCGGCGGTTCTGATGTTATACGGTAAAAAGTTAATGTTAAGTTTGAGAATTATTCTCTCCACAAATGAATAAAAAGAATAACAATAAATTCAGAATGGTTGATGTGCACGATTTGCGCGATATTAACCAAACAAGATTTCTTCACCTTATTCGCGAACTGCAGCCTATTTCACGCGCAGAACTTGCAAAATACACTGGGTTGCGCGCCGGAACCGTTTCGGCAATCGTTAACCGCTTGATTAAGAATAAGCTGGTTTATGAAGGAACCGAGGCGCCTTCGAGTGGCGGACGACCACCGCGACAGCTGTTTATAAACAGTGAAAGCTTTTACGTTTTGGCGATAGATATAGGAGTTTACGATACCGCAATCGCCGTTAGTGATTTTAACGGTCGCATAGTTAAACAAAAACTTTTGTTGACAAAGAAAAACGCGGAAAAATTTCTAAACGAAATCGCGGATGAATTTGAAGTTTTTATAGATAATGAAAATCTTCGTAGCAAACTAGGTGCAATCGGCGTTAGCGTGCCCGGATTAATAGATCGTGAAAACGGAAATCTAGAAATTTCACCAAACTTGGGATGGAAATCTGTTCCGATTTGTGAAATTTTAACAAAACGCACAGGGTTACCCGTGTTTATTGAAAACGATGCTAATTCCGCGGCATTTTCCGAACTTTGGTATGGACCTTTAAGCGAATCAAACATAAAAACCCTGCTGTTTATATTGGTAGTTGAAGGGCTTGGAACAGGCTTAATAATTAACGGCGAGCTACATATAGGCTCAAAGTTAGGTCTTGGGGGATTTGGTCATATGTGTATTGACCCAAACGGTGAACTTTGTTCATGCGGAAGACGTGGATGCTGGGAAACCTTTGCATCCGAACGCTCTACATTGGAAAGATTTAATCGAGTGACGGGAAACATCAATTTTCCACCGATTAAAATGAACGAACTAATTTCCCGTGCAAAAGATGGCGATGCCGACGCTTATGAATCGATAAAAATTTCCGCCGAATATCTTGGTGAAGGCATTAGTAATTTAGTGCACGGTCTTTATCCGGAAGCCGTAGTAATTGGTGGAAATATTGCTTCCGGCTGGGATTTAATTGAACCAATCATAAAAAAACGCGTCATAAGCAAATATATTATTAACCCGGAAAAAGTTCGTATCAGACCCGCTAGCATGCAACGACCAAGCCTTTATGGTGCGATTCCGATCGCTTTGCAAAACTATTTTCAAAACCCGACTGTGTCAGGAAATGGCGCACTTTCAACACGTATTCGCTCAAATTCAAATTAAAAATATTGACATAACTCTAAATTTTGTGTTAAATCTACTTAAACTTAAGCGAAGATAAAGTGTTTTAACAAAATTGCATAAACTTCAAAAAGCAATGGTTGAAGACTTTGAAAACGAATTTGAAAGCCCGTTTTTGGAACGGAAGTTTGCGTATAGGGCGTTTGCGCCGAAGGGGTTTAAGAATGAAGTTAGAACACTTCCCGTGTTATATCTTTTGCACGGATTATTCGGTGAAATGGGCAATTGGGCTCAATTAACAAAAATAAAGAGCTATTTGAAATCTAATAATTTTGTGGTTGTGATGCCAAATGCCGGTGATTACTGGTACACGGATAGCGCGGTTAATAAAAAGGCACGATTTGAAACTTTTTTTGTAAATGAATTTTTCAACGCCGTTGAGAAAGAATTAAATATTGGTAAATGCCGAGCGCAACGCGCAATTGCGGGAATTTCGATGGGCGGTTATGGGGCAATTAAATTCGGTTTAAAGAATCCTGAATATTTTTGTTTTATTGGCTCAATGAGTGGCGCATTAAATGCGCCAGCAATTTGCGAAAAAAACATAAAGAAGGGTCAAGAAGAGCTATTACCTTCTTTACGATTTGCTTTTGGTAACGCAAGTGAAATCGGCAATACGCAAAACAATCTGTTCGAGATTGTAAGAAACTTAAGTGACCAAGAAAGAAAAACTTTGCCGAATATATATTTAGATTGTGGAACTAAAGACAGTTTTTTGATTGACAACATAAGATTTTTTGAGCTCTTACGAGATAAGAAAATCAGTGCCGAATTTGAAATCGTAAACGGTTCACACGATTGGGGATACTGGAATAAACGATTAGAAATAGTATTAACGAAAGCAAAACAGGTTTTCGAAAACGATAAACATTAATCCTCGCTAAGC
Organism: Pyrinomonadaceae bacterium; assembly: GCA_047973305.1. Lineage (GTDB taxonomy): Bacteria > Acidobacteriota > Blastocatellia > Pyrinomonadales > Pyrinomonadaceae > Aridibacter. The sequence goes on along the minus strand of JBKEBT010000049.1, from coordinate 71,030 downwards.
GTATTTAATTGACAAGTAATTTCGCGGATAACCACAAACACTTTCTCATAACCGAAAAGTAAGTGTTTTATGTAGGAAAATATGAGGCGAAAAACCGAACGAGAAAGAAATAGATGCATTTGTCCGTTATAGATCAAATAATCGTAGTCGTTTATTTAGCGGCGATAATGAGCATAGGCTTCGCGATGAAAAGGCGTGCAGCCAAAGGAATGTCTTCATACTTCTTAGGAGGCAGGCAACTTCCTTGGTGGGCGCTCGCAATGTCAGGCTCCTCATCATATTTCGATATCACGGGAACAATGTGGATTGTATCCACTTTTATTGCGTTGGGACTCAAAGGAATGTGGGTCCATATGCTTTGGGGTTTTCCTATTACGGCATTTTATATGGCGTATATGGGCAAATGGATTCGCCGTTCTGATGCAATGACCGGAGCGGAATGGATGAAAACGCGTTTTGGTTCCGGTAAAGGTGGCGATATTGCAAGACTTTCCTATACGCTTTTTGCGATTCTAACTATCTGCGCGTTGCTGGGCTACACCGCCATAGGAATGGGTAAATTCGGAGCAATCTTCTTACCGTTTTCACCGACCACTTGTGCCACCTTAATTCTTTGTGTAACAGGCGTTTACGTAATTCTAGGCGGCTTGCACGGAATTGTTCGCGTTGAAATAGCGCAAACAATAATTCTTAGCGCTGGCGCGATTCTTTTCGCAATCGTTGGATATATGCATTTTAATGCAGCAGAATTCGCGACGAAGATACCTACCGGCTGGTATGACATCATGCCGACGGTTCGACCCGATATGTTACAGGGTCTGATATCCGGTGGAACCGATTATTCCTTCTTTGGCGCGCTTGTTGCGGTTTGGGTATTAAAAGGTTTTCTTCTTTGCCTCAGTGGACCGGAACAACTTTATGATTTCCAAAGGTTTCTTGCCGCAAAAGATGAGAGGGATGCTTCAAAACTTGGTGCGTTGTGGGGAATAATCCACACATTACGGTGGAGCTTTGCGATGGCAATCGCGGTGATGGCTATTATGGGAATCGGTAATGCGGTGCTTGATCAGCAATTAAAAGCAGACCCAGAAACTGCACTTCCATTAATTATTGGTTCGATGTTGCCCGTTGGTTTAGTCGGCTTTATGTTAGCCGCGCTGCTTTCCGGATTTTTGGCTACGTTCAGCTCAACCGTAAACGGCGGTGCCGCATATCTTGTAAAGGATGTTTATCAAAGATATATAAACCCAAACGCTGATGACAAAACACTTATACGGGTCAGCTATTTATCATCAACCTTTTTGATAATAACCGGCGTGATTATTTCTTATTTTGGAACGTCAATAAATACTGCGTTCCTATGGATCTTCGGAACTCTCGCTGCAGGGATATTGCCTCCTAACGTATTGCGTTGGTATTGGTGGCGATTAAATGGACAAGGATATGCGGCGGGAGTTTTCGGAGGTATGGCGCTTTCACTTGGGCAAGCGGTAATCGATACAACAATGCTCGATAATCCTTTGCCTTTGTATATTGGTTTTCCGGTTATTGCACTGTTTTCAATCATCATAACGATAACGGTTTCGCTTCTGACGGAACCAACCAATATCGAAACGCTAAAAATCTTTTATAAAAAAGTTCAACCCGCCGGTGCTTGGGGTCCACCGCGCAAGGCGGTTTTAGAAGAACAACCCGGTTTTAGAAAGCAACAGACTTTTGCGCGAGAAGCATTTAACACCGTAATTGGCGTGATTGCGATTACTTCGCTTTATTTGTCGATGCTTTATTTGGTTCTGCATTTATTAAATATCGCATTTACACTTTTGGGAATTACAGCAATTTGCTCGATTATTCTCTATTTCACTTGGTACAAATATCTTCCGCCACCGTCCAAAACACTTTCTGAAGAAGAAGAAAACAAACTTGCAAGAAGTGAATTGAACCCGATTGTAGAAGATGAACTGTTGGAAAACTAATGAAGTTTGAAGGAAAAACAATTGTTGTTACCGGCGGCGCGCTTGGAATAGGAAAAGCGACTGCCGAGCTAATTTCAGAACGCGGTGGCACTGTGGCGATTCTTGATTGGAATGAAGAAGCCGGATTAGAGGTATGCGAAGAAATAAACGCGCGCGAAAAAAGAGCTTCATTCACAAAAGTAGATGTTTCGAATTACAACGAAGTTGAGGAAGCAATTCAACTAGCCAATGAAGAATTTGGCAGCATAAACGCACTGGTTGTAAGCGCAGGAATACAGCGGTACGGTACGGCGATTTCAACTAGTGAAGAACAATGGAACGAGGTTCTGGATATCAATCTAAAAGGCGCTTGGAATGTAGCGCGGGCGGTGATTCCGCTGCTAAAGAATTCTGGGGGTGGTTCGATTGTAAATGTTTCAAGTGTTCAAGCACTAGCCAGCCAACAAAACGTACTAGCATACACAATCAGTAAGCACGGGCTTTTGGGTCTTTCAAAATCCATTGCGATGGATTTTGCAAAAGACAACATTCGTGCTAATGCGGTTTGTCCGGGTACGGTTGATACACCAATGCTTAAATGGGCGGCTTCGCTTGATGCAGATCCACAGTCTGTTTATGACGCGTGCAACAAAATGCATCCGCTCGGAAGAATTGCCCAACCGCGAGAAATTGCCGAAGTGGTTGCCTTTCTGGCACACGAAAGTTCTTCCTTTGTAACAGGTGCCGTTTGGACAGTTGATGGCGGATTGTTAACGCAAATTGGCGGAGTGCCGAATACGAATTAAAGAAAATGAAACCGGAGAAAAGAGAAAAATGAGTCAATCAGCAACAACAAATGAGCATCCGCCGGCTACGGTATATAATCCGCCGCCGCGTTTGGATGAAATGATAAGCAAGATTCCGCTTGTTGGCGCAAAAACGGCACCCGCAAAGATTGGGTATTTAACAAACTACAGTTTTCACATTTGGTATCAAATTGTAATCGAAGTGCTGAATAGGCGCGGTAAGCAATACGGAACGGAAATCGTGGTACGCGATGCAGAATTGAGTGTTGAAAAACAAATTGAGCAAGCGCGAACATTGGTTAACGAAGTGGATGCACTAATTCTAACGCCCGCAGATACAAACGGATTAGAAGAAATCATAAGAATAGCCGATGAAGCCGGAAAGCCACTATTGATTGAAGCAAACCCTGTTAATGGTATGAAAACAATGGTCGCGATCTGTGATTATGATGCCGGGTTCGATATGGGTGTTTGGGTTGGCAACAACATAAGAAATGAAGATCGTTCGCCGTTAAGAATTCTTGATGTCGGGCTCCCTTGGCTTCGACCTTGTCTTTTGCGAAGTCAAGGATTTGTAAAGGGTGTACAGAGCGTTCAATCAGATGCGTTTGTTGTTGCTTCCATAAACGGCGAAGCAACGCCATCGGTCGCAAAAAAGATTACATCTGAAACGTTGCTGGAAAAAGGTGATGTTGACCTGATTTTTGCAATGGACGACGAAACCGCCCAAGGCGCTTTCCAAGGATATCTGGAGGCGGGTTTTGATGCCGATTCGGTAACGATTGCAGGGTTCGGACTTTCCGGTGAAGCTGAAAAAGATTGGCTGATGCGTCGCGAAGCATTAAAAGTTAGTGCGGCAATGTTTCCTGAATATGTGGGACTGCGTTGCGTTGATGGAGTTATTGATTTGGTAAACGGCAGAGATGTACCGCTTCGAGATGTTACACCAACAATCCCGATTACAGCTGATTTGCTTGAAAAATACTATACAAAAAACGATGGCGTTTGGACGCCTAACTTTGAAGCGATTGAGTCTATTCCACGTCAAAGCGATTGCACGGAAACATAGAGAATTTTCAAAACAAGGATTTCGGAGACTTGAAATGACAAACAGAAGAAGAAATTTTGAAACAATTGGAGCAATTTTCGTAAGCATCGCCGTTTTTGCGATAGGCGTATTTGCTCAGTCAAACAGCGGTTCAATTACCGGCGTGGTTAGTGACCAAAACGGAGCAGTTATTGCAAACGCAACCGTTACCATTAAAAACGTTGGAACAAACGAAACGCGCACACTTCAAACGGATGGCAACGGACGTTATGATGCGCAAGTTTTGCCGGCAGGAACATACGATATTGAAGTGAGCGCGATGGGTTTTCAAGTATCCACCTCGAAAGGTTTACGCCTTTTGGTAGGCGAGCGTGCAAGAACAGATATGGTTTTGGGAATTGGTGTAAGTGCAGTTGTTGAAGTAAACGCTGACGCAACAAGGGTTGACACGGAAACATCAACGGTGGGAGACACCATCACGCAGGCACGTATCGAAGATGCACCCGTAAACGGACGCGATTTTACATCGCTGCTCGCTACTGTTCCCGGTTCGGTACAAACAACAAATCAGTTTCAAACAAGCATAAACGGAATACCTTCAACCTTTGGCGGTGCTAGTGTTATGGTGGACGGAATTGACGCAGGGCGTGTGGATGTTAACGGAACTTCAAACGTGCTCGGCAGAATTGAATCACGCGTAAACCGTGTTTCGATGGACAGTATTCAAGAAGTTCAAGTGGTTGAAAGCAACTATTCTGCGCAATACGGGCAAGCATTAAGCGCCGTAATCAACCCGATAACAAAATCCGGAACTAATGAATTTCATGGCGGTGTTTTTGAGTATTTCCGAAACGAAAAAATGGATGCCAATGATTTCTTTAATAACCAACACGGCTTTTCACGTTCAAAATTCAACCTAAATCAATTTGGCGGAAATTTAAGCGGAAGAATAGTTCGCGACAAACTTTTCTTTTTTACAAACTATGAAGGTGTTAGACAAACTCGCGGACAGTTGTTTACGACATTAACCCCAACTCAAGCATTTCGGAACGGAATGAATGCAAATATTCGTCCAACAATAGATACAATTCCACTGCCCACCGAGCCTTTTTACCGTTCCGGTTCAGCCACGGCTGATCCGGATTTGGGAATATATTCCGCGCAAAAAAACGGCACGCTTCGTGAAGATACCGGCTCTTTTAAGGTTGATTGGATTCAAAGTGAAAAGAGCCAAATGTCCGCGCGATATAACATTAACGATTCCAAAACGGTGGTACCCTACGGCGTAGGTACCGATCAAGATGCCCCGGGCACCCTGCGCGTTCAGTTGTTTAAGCTTTCGCACAACTATACATTTTCCGGAAATCTTATTAACGAAGCGGCGTTCGGAATCAACAGAAATACGACGCACACAGGGGCGGGTTCTTCAACGCTTCCGCGATTCGATTTTTCGTTTGTAGATCAATCAATCGCACCACCGGGTCCGGCGCAGTTTGATCAGCTTCGAACAGGTTCGGTTTATCAATTCTTAGATACCGTAACCTATTTGTTTGGAGATCATTCTTTCAAAATGGGTGCAGATGTAAGGTTAAACAGGCGCTCGGCTGAGTCGCTTACTCAGCAAACTCTTACGTTTTTTGGTTTGAACGATTATAAAACGAATGTACCGTTTGTAATCGCACAAGGCGGAAATCCGCAAGTAAACTATGCAAACGAAAACTACGGATTTTTTTTCCAGGATGATTGGAAGGCGCATCCACGTTTGACGCTGAATTTGGGTTTGCGCTATGACGTAAGTTCCGTTAGCAGTGAGAAAGATGGCAATCTGCAGAACTTTGATCTCGATACACTAAGCTTCACGCCCAAAGGTGAAAAATTGCACGATGTTGATTCAAACAACTTCGGTCCCAGGGTAGGATTTGCATTTGATGTTTTCGGAACCCAAAAAACCATTCTTCGCGGCGGATACGGCATCTTTTATAACAGAGAGCTTCCGGCAAGTTTCGGTTCGCCTCAAGCCAATACATATCCATCGCTTTCAGTTGATTTATTTACATGGTTTGGTGGGGTTATTTTTGGAACCTGCGATGGTGGCTCAACATTTGAATATCCGGTTGATCCGAAAGTGCTGAATTGTGCAGTACCGGCAGCGTTTCATATTGAAAAAGATTTGCAAACCGCAATGGCGCAACAGTGGTCTTTGAATGTACAGCAAGATATAGGAATTGGAATTTTGCAGGTGGGTTACGTGGGAAATCATGTGACGCACATTTTAACGGATGGCGTGGTTTCACCGCGAAATGTTAATAGAAAAGATCCGGTTACAAACGTCCGTCCGCTTTCTGCTGATTTTGGCGATATTTACATAGTTGGCGGGTATCCTTCATCAAACTACAATGCGTTGCAAATAAACTTCCGCAGAAATCTAACCGCCGGGTTCCGTGTAAACGCAAATTATACTTGGGCACATTCAATTGATAACGTGGCAGGGTTCTTTAAGGATTACCAAGACGAAAACAACATAGATGCCGACCGCGCCAGTAGCGATTCCGATATACGAAACAACTTTGTGCTTGATTTTGGCTACGATATTCCGTTCCAAAGTTGGTTCGGTGGACCAAATTGGATTGCAAACGGATGGCAAATTAACAGCATTACGCAAATTAGATCCGGATTTCCGATTAACGTAACGCGCCAAGGCGGTACGTTTGGCGGTTTTTCGTACCGTCCTGATTTGGTTCCGGGTGTCAGCACAAAGTGTCCGAATTATAATTTGCCGAATTGCCAGTTCAATATCGATGCTTTTTCGGATCCAGGTGCCGGTGTTTACGGAAATGCGGGTAGAAACATTCTACGTGGACCAGGCTTTGCACAGGTTGATTTTTCCGTATTTAAAAACACACAGCTTACGGAAAGTTCTTCCCTTCAATTACGAATGGAAATCTTTAATTTGTTTAACAAAGCAAACTTTGCCGATCCATCAGGGGGCTTGGTTCAAGGCGATGTAAATTCGCTGCAACCGGGTGCATTTTTCGGTCAAAGTATTTCAACAGTTGGCAACCAACTAGGGGGCTTGTTAGGAGCCGGCGGACCAAGACAAATCCAACTTTCGGTTAGATATTCATTTTAGTTTTCCTAATGCCGATTGGTTCGGGTTTCGCATTTTCCGAGTTTCTAAGCGAAACCCGATTTTTTTTCAAGAATAGGAGCAAGTTTTGCAGACCAAGTTAAAAAGCATTCTTATAACCGTTGCAGTTTTGCTGTATTTTTTTGCGGTTATAAATGCTCAAGGCAAACTTCCCGAAAGTTCGATTAAAACCGTCTACATTACTCCGTTTTCGCATTATGATTTTGGTTTTGTTGAACCGCCAAATGCGGTTCGTGAACGTGCGGCGCGACACATCGATGAAGTTCTGCGGGCAGCAAAAGAAGACCCGAATTTTCGGTGGACAATTGAAAGCACGTGGCAGGTTGACGAGTGGCTAAAACGGCAACGCAAGCCCGAATCGGTTTTGCCTAAAGATAAAAAGAAAATCAATGAATTGATGGACCTAATAAAATCTGGGCGCATTGCACTTTCAACATCTTGGGGAAGTATGCATACCGATTTTATGGGACAGGAAGAACTAAACCGGCTTGTATATCCATTTGCGAAGTTGGAACGAACTTATGGAATTCATTCACAGCTGGCAATGATGAATGACGTTCCCGGTCATCCAACCTCAATCCCAAATGTTCTTGCCGGCAGCGGTACAAAATATTTGGTTACGGGAGCCAACCTCTTTATAAACCAAGCTACTTCTTTGGCTCCGGGAAAGGTGCCGTTTTATTGGGAATCACCTGATGGCAGCAAGGTTTTAACGTGGATTTCCCAGGGGCAGCGCGGCGGTTATGTAGAAGCCCTTACGGATTTTTATCTTGATCCGTTTTCTTTAGATCCGTATACCGACAAAACTCCATTTGATATGTTCAACCCAGAACAAGCCGGCAAAAAGACGCCCATTGAGATTATGGAAATCGGCGTAACGGAACTTCTAAACAGATATAACAAAGCAGGATATAACTTTGATGCAGTTATGGCGCTTTACGCGCACGATTTTATCGAACCTTCGCATGTCTTCAATCTTGAAAAAGCCGTAAAACTCTGGAACGACAAACACGCTGAAGTAAAACTTAAAATCGCTACACCGAATGAATTTCTAAGTTACATAGAAGGAAAATACGGTAACCGCCTTGAAACACATCGCGGTGAATGGTCCGGACTTTGGAGTGAAGCAAAGACACAATCGCCTAAAATTTCAGCATTAGCACGCTATACGCATGATCATGCGCCCGCTGCCGAAGCACTTTGGAGCGCATTGGCAATGGAACGCGCACTTCCGTATCCGGTAGGAAATTTCTCGCAAATCTACGATTTGGTAATGACTTACGATGAACACAGCGGCGCGGGAAATAATGGTTGGATGCAACTTAACAGCAGCGAGCCGTTGTTTGAGCAAAACCGCGAATATGTAGGGTTTATGACGCGTTCCAGAAAAGAAGTGGATATGATGTTGAAGAACGGAATTAATGTTCTTGCTCAACCGAATCGCTTTGACGAACCTAAACCACAACGCGAAAACCAAAGAACTGTAGTTGTTTACAACGGACTTTCGTTTAGTAGAAATGATGTGGTACACATTAAATCTCCAAATAAAAATCTCGAAATTGTTTCTGTAAAAGATGCCGCGTTAGATAGTGAAGTTCCTTTTGAAGCTACAAAAAATGGCGGTGCGCTTTTAATAGCAAAAGATGTTCCGTCAGATGGGTATCGTACTTATCTTGTTAGCACAAAAAAATCGCTGAATAAATCAAAATCGGTTTCGGATAAAGCCGGAAGAACAATCGAAAACGAAAGATTTCGCGTTACTGCAAATACGGCGGGAAACATAGAAAGCATTTTAGATAAAACAAGAAACCGAGAAATTGTAAATCAAAATGGTGAAATGCCTTTTAATGCCCTGCTTAGAATTGAGGGGTCTGACCCATCCAAGGTTCAATACCCGTTACCGCCAAAGTTTACCGTTCATAACGGCGTGGTTATGTCTGAACTTAGAATAGAAAGACGGCGTTCGGTTTTTCCGGTTACAACTGTCAGAATCTACAAAGGGCTGGATCGCGTAGAAGTTCGCAATGAATTAGACAGCAACCTTCCGTTTGTGGGCGGTAACAACAACTGGCATGATTCGTATTACTTTGCCTTCCCTTTAAACATCAAAAAAGAAACCCTAAAAATAAAACGAGACGGACAAAAGTGGTTTGATACTTTGCCCGATGATTATTTACCAGGCGCCAGACGCGATTCCGTGACTACGCAACATTTGCTTGCAATTACGGATGGCGCAAATTCTGCACTAATCGCACACAGACAGGCTTTTCATTGGGTTTATTCAAGTTTTGTTGACACAAAAGTTTTACCGAAAGATGCGCCTAAAGGATTTCCGGCAATGTTTACCGGAAAATTCCCTTTGCCGGAAGCAACGGTTTATTCGCGGGCTGTTCGCAAAAGCAGCCAATCTGATACGCACGATTTAGGCGTGATTAATATGAAAACCGTCGAACCCGGGCTGAAGGGCAACTATGTTTTCGACTACGCCTTTACCGCCGAAGGAAAATTCGACATTGTGGAAGCGCGCCGTATGGGTTCGGAATTTAACCAGCCTTTATTGGCGCAATTTGTCGCCGATGCGCCCGCGCAATTAGCAAGAAGCTTCTTTTCTGTTGATAAGTCAAATGTGGAAATTGTTACGGTAAAATCGCTTTCTGATTCCGTTATTCGTGGTGAAGTTAGTGCGGCACCACTTGCACCTGAAATCAAGAAAGTTTTTGTTTTCAGACTTCAGGAATTTGCGGGTCGCACTTCGTTCGTAACTGTGAAATTACCGGTAAAAATCAAAAATGCGGAAATCGTTGATCTGGATGAAACAAAATCTTTGGGCAATATAGAAACGCTATCCCCGCTTGTGGTCAAACTAAATCCGTTTGAAACCAAAACCGTTAAGTTTGAAATCGAATAAAGGCAATAATATGGATGATATAAAACGACGAGAATTTCTAAAATCAACTTTGGCTGGAATGGCGGCTGGGACATTTGCGTTTAATGGTGCAAATGCTGCAGGGAAAAATACAATCGCCGAAGGTGGATTTGCTAAAGCAAAAGGAAAATTGCCGGATATTCCGAATTCTGCTTCAATGCGCTCAATTTCCATGCCTCACAAATTTGGCGATCTTTTCAATCCGCCCGGACTCACAAATCATTGGGGCTGTGCACAGGTTGCGATGGATGTTGTTGCAATTAGGAGCATGGCATTTCCGCCATTTGCGCAGGGCGAAATGAATGTGGCACCGCTGGGCGCGGGCGGCGAATTATTAACTGCGGTTTTATTTGTTGATGAAGAATATTTCGCCGCAACAAAAACACCTATCGAATTTGTTTGGCAACCGGACAGAATTGAACGAAGAACCGTTTACAAAGGGCTTGAAATAACCTCATCAATGATTATTCCGTTTGAATCGATGGCAGTTGCTGTTAAAACAACGGTCAAAAACATTTCCGATAAACGCAAAAGAACCGAAATCAAATTGGCGATCAACAGCGGTGCTTCAAAATCCGTAAAACCATGGAATCAAGCCTATTCTCCTGGCGAATATGATAATGCGAGAACGCTTGATTCTAAACGAAATGCAATTCTTTGCCGGGCTTTAAATAGCGATGCCTTCGTTCTTCAAGGCGTTTCGCCGCAACCTGAGAAACTTCTTCCATCCTGGATTGTTTATAACTACGATTTGGCTCCTGGAGAATCAAATACGTTTACTTTTGTTAACTCGCTTGGCGAAACAAAGGATTTTGCCGAGAAGAATTATGATGCGGTTGTAACCTCTTTCGACAAGGTTCAGGCTGAAACAACGTCCGCTTGGGATAACGAACTGCGCGCAGCTTTCACACCCGGAAACAAAATTTTTTCTGGGCACGTTCCAACGCTTTCAACAAATGATGATGCAATAAAACGTATTTATCACACGGCGGTGATGCACGCGCTTTATTTTCGTCGCACTACGCCAAATTCGGTTTACGGCACAACTTACGTAACACTGATGCCGCGTTATTGGGAAACCACAACGTTTCTTTGGGACATTAGTTTAAGCGCAATGCTTTTGGCAATGCTAGATCCTGTAGTATTGAAGCGAATGATGGAAACTTGGATGAAGCTAGATATATACAAACACTTCGGAACCGAGTTTTTGACCGGGGCAGGCGTTGGTCCCTGGTATTCCGTGAACGATTATGCGATGTCGCGCATGGCGAAGGAATATCTTCGTTGGACAGGCGATTTCAAGTGGTTAGATAAAACCGTTGGTGATAAAACCGTGTTTGAATATCTAGTTTCCTATGCAAAGCACTGGCGTGATTTGGATATAAACGGACACGGGCTTGCGGATTACGGTGGAGTAACAAATTTGCTTGAAGCAGTTTCAAGTTACGTTCACGAAGTTGCCGGGTTAAACGCAGCAAACGTACATAACTTGCGCTTTGCGGCAAATCTTCTTGAATACAAAGGAAACAAATCGGAAGCTCTTACATTGCGAAAAGAAGCCGAGACTCTTGGTAAACGCGTGTTGGAATTGTATGTAAAAGGACGCGGAATTTGGCGCTGTGAGCTGCCCGATGGCACATATAACGAGGTTCACCATTGCTATGACTTTGGCACAACCTTAATGAATATAGGCGATATGATGCCTGAGACGCAGAAAAAAGAAATGGTTGAATTTTTCAAACGCGAATTAAAAACTCAAACGTGGATGCGAGCGCTCTCAACCAAAGATTTAGATGTTACCTTCAGCATTCGTCCGGATCATCAATGGACTGGCGCGTATTGTTCTTGGGCGGCGCTTGCACTAAGTGGGCTTTATGTTGCCGGCGAAAGCGAACTAGCCTTTGAATGGATGCACGGAATTGCAAAAACCGCGATGCAGGGTCCGTTCGGACAAGCGCATTTCGTTGAAGATTACGCGATGCCGGAAGCAAACGGAAGTGCGCTGAAAGCCACATCAGACCAACCATATATAAACGATTGGGCATGTGTTTCGGGCTGTAATTATCTTGAACCGATTGTTGATTCACTGTTTGGTATTGATGCCGGATTGTTTGGTGAAATAACGGCAAAACCAAACTTTTCAAATTTCGATTCAAACGCACGTCTTTTGAACGTAAACTATCAAGGTAAGAAATTTGTCGCATCAAAGAAAGGAATTGAACGCGCATAATAGCCAATTTAATGGTGCAAAGATGAAGAAACTAGTGCCGATTTTGCCAATCCTGATACTTGCCTTTTCCGCGTTGGCGCAACCTACGTCAGAATTCGCCGCTGCAGGCGGTGAGCGGTATTGGGTACAGGAAGACATTACCTACGGCGTGCAAAATAATACGCAGTTAAAACTTGATGTTTGGTATCCGCACTCTTCAACAACCCCAACACCAACGCTTGTTTATTTTCATGGTGGCGGATGGATTTTTGGCACCAAAGAAGGCAGCGTTCTTCAATTCTTACCGTTTTTGGAAAAGGGCTGGCGTGTAGTAAACGTGGAGTATCGGATGGCAAGCAATTCGCTTGCGCCTGCAGCTGTTGAAGATTCACGATGTGCGCTTCGCTGGATTTTTCGAAACGCGAATGGGTATAAGTTCGATAAAACTAAGATTGTATTGATGGGGCATTCAGCCGGAGGACATCTTTCATTAATTACCGGCATGCTTCCCGCAAGTTCTACGCTTGATAACAATTGTTTTGCATCTACCGCCTACGGCGATGAACCGTTAAGAGTTGCCGCAATCGTAAATTGGTATGGAATTACCGATGTAAACGATTTAATTCGCGGAGAGAATATAAAGAATTACGCCGTTATGTGGATGGGAAGCCAAACAAATGCGGAAGAAATTGCAAAGCGCGTTTCACCGCTAACCTATGTAAGAAAAGATGTTCCGCCAATTCTTACGATTCACGGCGATAATGATTCTGTAGTGCCGTATTCACAAGCGATACGTCTAAAAGCCGCGCTCGATAAAGTTGCAGCGGAAAACGAATTGTTTACTGTTGAAGGTGGCGGACACGGAGGGTTTGCTTCCAATCAATACAATGAAGCGTATAAAAAGGTTTGGAAGTTCTTAAGTAAAAACATTGGAAGTTAAACAGAACATTAAAGGTTGTTGGGGGCATACAGTTTGAAGCGCGGTATTTTCCGCGTTATTCAATAAATCTTTACCGCTATGAAAATTACGGATATCAAAGCAACCACGGTAACAATACCGTTAGAAGCACCGTTGCGACACGCAGCTGGAGCGCACTGGGGTAGATTTGTCCGCACAATTGTTGAAGTTGAAACTGATGAGGGCATAACGGGCTTGGGTGAAATGGGTGGCGGTGGCGAATCTGCAGAAGCCGTGTTTCGCGCGATGAAGAGTTATCTGGTAGGACACGATCCAGTTAATCTTGAAGAAATGCGCTTTAAGATCGCAAACCCAACCGCTTCCCTTTATAACAACCGAACACAAATTCTTGCCGCTTTGGAATTTGCCTGTCTTGATATACTCGGGCAGAAATGGGGAGTGCCGGTTTACGATATTTTGGGCGGCAAGTTGCAGGATGAGGTTCCGTTTGCTTCATATCTGTTCTTTCGTTACGCCTCGCCACAAAATAATGAAGCAGAGATTCGAACTCCGGAGCAGCTTGTTGCACATGCAAAAGATCTAAAATCGCGGTATGGCTTTACGTCGCATAAGCTAAAGGGTGGCGTTTTTCATCCGGAATATGAACTGAAATGTTATCGTGCGCTTGCAGAAGAACTTGGAACCGACAGGTTCAGCGGTGATTCGTTCCGGTTTGATCCAAACGCATCATGGTCAACCGAACAAGCTATCTGGTTTGGTCAAAACATAGAAGATATCAGAAATGATTACTATGAAGATCCGGTTTACGGTCTTCATGCAATGCGCCGCACGCGCGAAATGGTGCGAATTCCGCTGGCTACTAACACCGTAGTAGTAAATTTTGAACAACTTGCAGCAAACGTTTTGGATACGGCGTGTGATGTAATTCTTTTAGATACAACCTTTTGGGGTGGAATTCGTGCATGTGTAAAAGCTGCGGGAATTTGCGAAACATTTCAATTGGGCGTTGCCGTGCATTCCTCGGGTGAGCTCGGCATTCAGCTTGCCACAATGCTGCACCTGGGCGCTGTTATTCCGAACCTTACATTTGCAGCCGATGCGCACTATCACCAACTTACCGATGACATTATCGAAGGTGGCAAGTTTGAATATAAGAACGGCAAAATCAAGGTTCCAAATGATGTTGGGCTTGGTATAAAACTCAACCGAGAAAAGTTAAAACAATATTCGGAGTTGTATAAGGAACTCGGAAGCTACTCATACGATAAGGATCCGTTACGTCTCGATTGGACACCGATTGTACCAAATACACGCTGGGCTGATCCCTGTGATGACAGAATCCCAAATATTTAAAAGGAAGATACTATTTTAATGAAGTTTAGCTTTAGATTTTGCAGTTTGCTTTTCGCATTTGTGCTGCTTTCGCAAGGCGTTTTTGCGCAATGCGATATTGAAGTAGGCAAAGGCGAAGCTGCGGTGAAATGGGATAAAACCTTTACCCAAGATGGACCCGGAAAAGGGCTTGAACCGATTGGCTCGCCGGGGTGGACGGGTGCAGACAGCACAATATCAATTGAATTGCCAAACGGTGATTCGGCTTTCTTTTTCTCGGATTCATTTATCGCGGAATCACCCGCGCTGCCGGGGGATGGACGCGTAAACCGTGACAACAACGGGCTTAGAACCCGCGAACCCAATTGTCTTCCACCAATCTGCGGACCAAAGCCGGAAACAATTCACTATGTTTACAACAGCATTGTGGTTCGTACAAAAGACGGAAAAACATTAAGAACTCTGGTTGGCGCGAAGGACAAATTCGGGTATTCCACATCCTTTTTTAAGCCTGAAAGTAAAGATAACAACGATATGTATTGGATAGGAGATCCGGTAATAGTTGATGTAAAGGGCAAGAAAAAGATTTGGATCTTTTTGAATTATTGGAATGTCGCTCGTCCGTTTGATAAAGCAAGTTGGATAAAATTTCGGGGGCAATCAATCGCGCAGTTAGATGCAAATACGCTAAAACTTGAAAAGCAAATGGACATGAAGAATCTTGTTGATGAAGGCGTATGGGGAATTTCCGTTTGGCTTGACCCGGAAGATAATAAAACGCTCTATATTTACGGCATGCAGAACACCGAAGACATAAAGACGGACAAGAAAACGGAAATTGGAATCGCCAATAAATACAAAAAGCTTTATATCGCAAAAACCAATGTTTCAAAGGGTTTTGAGGCGGTTGCAAATCAAAAGAATTGGCGCGCTTGGAACGGAAAGGCGTGGGTCAAAGGCTTAGAAAAACGTAAATCTATAATTCCTGAACCGGATTCAATCAGCGATGAACTCACAATTCGCCCATTAAATATCAACGGAAAAACCGTTTTTGTCATGGTTACGTTCGATACATCAGTTGGCTACCACGGCTGGAAAGATCTCTATCTTTATTCCTCATGCAAGCCGCAGGGACCGTTTGAAAGCAAACATCTTTTTTACACCACTCCAACCGCCGGACAAACAAAACTGCCGGGTATGTCGGAAAATCAAGAATTAAGAAGCGGGTTAAGCGTTTACAATCCGCATATGCACCCGCAGTTTATTGAAGACGGAAAACTTTTGATTTCGTATAACAGCAATTTGCCCTTTGGCGCAAAACCCGGCGATTCACTTTATGCAGATTTTTACAAACCCAGATTTGTATGGGTGCCGATTAAAGGATTAGAAAAATGAAGATAGTTGCATTTAAGATAAATGTTTATGACGAGCCAAGACCGGGAGCAATTCTTACGGATGGTAAGATAGCGGATTTAACCGATATTTCCGATAAAAGCGCGAAGTTTACGCTAAATGAATTTTATGATTTTGACACCGGTTTGCACAAATTGGCTGAAACCGAATTAGAAAAAGTTCCGAAATTTTCGCGTGATGCTGTCCGGCTTTGTGCTCCGGTTCCAAATCCTAAGAAAATAATCTGCATAGGGTTAAACTATCGAAACCATGCGATAGAAAGCGGTATGAAAATACCTGAATCACCGATCATCTTTTCTAAGTTTTCTTCTTGTGCAATCGGCAGTGGCGAACCGATTCTTATTCCGAAAGGAAGCACCCAAACCGATTATGAAGCAGAGCTTGCTTTTGTAATCGGTAAAACCGCGAAGAACGTTTCGCGTGATGAGGCTATGGATTATGTGTTTGGTTACACAAATTTCAACGATGTTTCAGCCCGCGATTTTCAATTTGCCGATGGACAATGGCACCGCGGAAAATCTTGCGATTCATTCGCCCCAATTGGCGAGTATGTTGCCAGCAAGGATGAAATTGCTGACCCGCACAACTTACGAATCAGATTTAAACTCAACGGAGAAACTTTACAGGATTCCAACACAAACGAATTGATATTTGGAATTGCCGAACTTATAGAATTTCTTTCGCGTTACATAACGCTCGAACCGGGCGATGTAATCGCTACTGGCACGCCACCCGGTGTTGGTTTCGCAAGAAAGCCGGCTGTCTATCTAAAAGACGGCGACGTCTGCGAAGTGGAAATCGAAGGCTTGGGTACGCTACGGAATCCGGTTAAGCAATTATAGAAAAGCAACGGGAATATAAAATCAGGAACCGTTTAAGGTATTGATAATGTTTGATTTAACAAAAAGAATCGCATTGGTTACAGGGGCAGCTTCGGGAATTGGTGAAGCGATTGCGAAACGTTTAAGTGCCGCGGGCGCAATGGTTTATATTGCAGATAAAGACGAAAAAAATGCCATGCGCGTAGCCGTTGAAATCGGAGAAAATGCGCACTTTTTGAGTTTGAATGTTTCGGACCCTGAAAACTGCAAGCAAGTTGCGCGAAAGATCTTAAGTGATAAAGGCAGGCTTGATTTTCTTGTTAACAATGCCGGAATCGGACACGTAGGCACATTGCTTGAAACAACTGAAGAAGATTTGGAAAGAATGTTTGCCGTAAATGTGCGCGGAGCTTTTTCCCTGACTAAGGCGTTCCTTCCCTCGATGATTGCAAATAAGAATGGTGTAATCGTAAATCTAGCCTCAATCGGTGGAATTGTTGCCATACGCGATCGGCTCGCATATTGCACAACAAAATTTGCCGTGGTTGGTTTTACAAAGTGTGTTGCACTCGACCACGCCTTGGATGGGATACGGGCAAATGCCGTTTGCCCGGGAAGGGTTGAAACTCCGTTTGTTTCGCGGCGTCTTGCGGAATATCCTGATCCGGAAAAGGCATATCGTGAAATGGCATCAACTCAGGCGCTACAAAGAATGGGAAAACCTGAAGAAATAGCGGCGGCGGTACATTATCTTGTTAGTGATGAAGCGGCATTTGTTACGGGAACCGCACTTGAAATTGATGGCGGGTGGGCAGCCGGAAAATAAAGTTTTACGTGCCAGATTAAATTATTTTGTTAGCCGAAATGTATCAATAATGGCAAGAATTGCGAAATAACTTAAACTTAAAAGGGCGCCTAATCTTAAAACTAAAATCTCTTTCGGAAAATACCAAACAATCAAAGACATAAGCAAGAGTAATACAACCGTTATCGTTATTGTTGGAATCCTTGTCTTTCTTGCCCGCGAGGGATATGCAAATTTCAACGGAACAAAGTGCAGAACGGCGCAAATAATTATTATTAAAGCGTTTACGGCGGGGGCTGCGTTTAATACAAAGTATAAATAGAAAGCCACCATATTCCACATAACCGGAAAGCCCACAAAGTAATTATCATCTGAAACCATTCCCTCCTTACCGTAATAAATTGCGGAAACCAACAGAATTAGAAACGACAAGGGCAACTTTGCGCCATCAGGTAGAAGTACGCCGGAATAAATAAAATATGTGGGAATAACGGCATAGGTAGAAAAATCGATTACATAATCTATAGTCTTTCCATTTATTTGCGGCAGTATGCGGGTGATATGAAACCTACGTGCGAGTGTGCCATCGACACCGTCTATAAACTGCGCCACAATCAGCCATCCAAAGGCAGTGCGGAAATCCTTAACACCGATTGCCAGTATTGCCAAAAAACCAACCAACAACCCGCATATCGAAAACAAATGAACGCCCCACGCTGCAAACCGTTCAGTAAATGAATAAGGTTCTTCCATTTATCAGTTATTTAATGCAATTTTGCATGAAAAACCAAACGAATTAGCCGGAATTTGATAATGAGTATGCGAAGATTCAAACGCGTAATATTCTTAATTGAAAAGAATAATTTCCGCAAAAATCATTTGGGTTTTTCAACGCTTGAAACGGAAAATAGAACTTGTTTTTCGTGCTATACTGCAACGCTATGAAAACAATGTATAAATCTCAAATTTTACTTGCATTAATTGTGTTCTTGCTAAGTTCGGCTTACATTGTAACCGCTCAAACGGATTCTTTTGATTGTTCAAAACCCGGAAACCCAAAAGTAAACAAATTAGTGATAAGAGCGCTTGCCTTTGAAGAAGAATATGATTTTGAAAGCGCAATTAAGACCAATAAGCAGATATTGACGATTGAACCGAAAAACTACTGTGCATTAAATACAATAGCGGGTTTGTACGGTATTTTAGAAAACTTCGAAGAAGAGAGGGTTTATGCAATGCGTGCGATTGAGATCAACCCGAAATTTGCGAATGCGTATATTAATTTAGGTAACGCTCAATCAATGCTTGGCGAAATTGAAGAAGGAGAGAAGTCATTTAAAAAGGCTGGCGAACTAGACCCCAAAAGCCCGATTCCTGCATATAGTTTGGGTATTATTGCCGAAGAAAAAGGCGATTTGAATGAAGCCGCTAAATTCTACGAAACATCTGTTTTCATTGATCCCGGATTTGAAAACGGCTATTTAAACTTAGCGGCTGTGTATGCAAATTTGAAACGTTTTGAAGATGCAAAATCCGCGCTCAAGAAATTGCTAGCACTAAACCCTGATGCGGAAGACGCCAAAGACATGCTTGCAACAATCGAAAAAGAACCATAAACCTGTCACTTTTCAAATAAAAAGCCGCCCGGTTTTATTGGACGGCGTTCGCTTTCCTTTCATTTTCAAGTTGTTACTCATCGGAATAATCAAAATCATTGATGCCGGCATCGCCGGTGTCCATGCTGTAATCTGCAACATCCGTAGTTGCATCAAATCCGGCATAATCATCCATGCCGCCGTCTAAAGTAGAACCTGCATATTCATCAGCTTGATCTTGATGATCGAAAGCTGCTTCCGCAAAATCTTCAGCGGCATTTTCATTTCCAGCATCGGCAAATTCGGCATGCGGAAAGTTCAATTTAACTTCTGCGAGCTCTGCCGATTCAACATTTGTGATATCAATTGGCGATTGATTTTTGCCGTCTCCGCAAAGTTTATTTTCAGGGTTCAAGCTCGCCCATCTATTGGGACCATTTTCTTCGTAATCCCAATGCTTCCCGCGCGTTTCAGGCTCTTCTGTATCAGAGTTGCTTTCAATTCTGGCAGTTTCGGGCGACGGCGTTGCGGTCAACGGGTTTTGTTTAGACAATTGTTCACAAGAAGCAAACAAAACTGCTAAAACCACTGTTGTAATTGTGAATAATAATTTTGGTTCTACCGACAATTTAGTGGAAAATGTTAAAATCGGCAAATGTTTACAGAGCAATTTTTCGATGTTTTATTAGAGTTTGGGGCGGACTGGAGAGTGCGGGAAGTAGAAACAGATATAGAAACTGAGGAAGTAGATATATATGTGGACTATGTAGGAAGTTTAAGAATATACGACTACGCGCCGGTGCGGCGGTGGCGGCATCTTGACACAATGCAGTTAAGACGTTTATAAACAGCAAGTTACCAAGGTTTAAGGAAGAAACAAGAGAAGTAAAAACGATAACGCCGCCGTGGGCTGAGAGTTACGAGCGACACACGAAGTTGTTTGAAATGGCAGCAATAAGCTTACTTGAAGCGACAAAGAATCAGACACAGACGGCGAAATTGTTGAGGTGTAAATTTGATTTGATAAATCGGATAATGCACAAGGCAGCAAAGCGGGGAATCGAACGGCGAAAAGCAGAGGATGAGAAAATAAGGGTGTTAAGCATAGATGAAAAGTCGTTTCAACGTGGGCATCAATATGTAACGATTTTGAGTGATTCCGAGACCGGGCGCGTATTAGAAGTCTGTGAGCATCGGACGCTGGAATCTCGGGTAAACAATTGATAGATAAAGCATTAACGGCAGAGCAGCAAGCGCAAGTAAGAGCAGTTTGCATGGATATGTGGGCGGCATATTTGAGTTTGGCAAAAGAGAAACTGTCACACGCGCAAGTAGTGCACGACAAGTTTCATTTGATCAAATATCTGAATGAGGCGATAGACAAAGTTCGTCGGCGAGAGGTTAAGAAAGAGTCGGAATTAAAGCACAGCCGTTATATATTGCTGAAAAATGAAGAGAATCTGACCGAACACCAACGGGTTAAGTTTGAAGCAATTAAAGCCGCGAATTACGAAGTAAGTCGAGCGTGGATGGTGAGAGAAAACTTCAAATCAATATTCAAAAACGGAAGCCAAAAAGAAAGCGAAAGAATCTTCCAACAATGGCATGAATCTGTTAAAACCACTGGAATAAAAGAGGTTATAAAAGTCGCAGAAATGTTTAAAAGCCACCTTTCCGGTGTATTAAATGCAATGACAACAACAATTACCAACGCAATGGCTGAACGCCTAAATGGAAAAATTCAACTCTTGAAAACAGTAGCAAGAGAATACCGTAAATTCGAAAACTTCCGAACAGCAATCTTGTTCTTTTACGGAAAACTCGACATGCTTCCATTAAAATACCGGTAGAACCATGTTTTTAAAGGGGATACGCTCGAAATTCCTAGCAGAGGAAATGTTCGTTATTGGGAAAATGGCGAATTATATGATCTTGATGGTTCAAATCATTCGACCGAAGGGCATTTAGCCCCTGAAATCAATGCGCGTTCTTTGATAGGAAAAATCGGCAGTCGTCCGCCATTCAAAGTAGGAAAGGATTTTTCGATTGAAACAATGCAAATAAGCGGTTGGCTATTCTTGAGTGTCAATGACAAAATCAATTCTAGTTCTTTCAAAAATAATAGTGGCGAAATTACCACCGACATAGAATTGTCACGCCAGCCCGAAGATTTCAAAAACCCTATTTAAGACTTACCAATTTTCCTTACAAGTTTAATCTTGACACAAAAGTAATGATTTGCGATTCTTTGCTATAATGAAATAGATTAAAATATATTTTGAAACCCGAATGGACAGTATTAAATGAAAATTTCGGCACAAGAAGAATACGGGTTGCGTTGTTTAGTGCAGCTTGCAAACTTGAAGGATGAAAACACGCTTACGTTACCCCAAATTGCTGAGCTTGAAGGACTTTCACAGGCAAATGCGGGTAAACTTATGTGGCTTTTAAACAAAGCCGGTTTTGTAAACGCCACGCGCGGTACAAAAGGCGGATATTCTTTGGCGCGCAATGCTGATGAAATTTATTTAAATGAAGTAATAAAGGTGTTGGAAACCGATGAAATTGAGGCGCACTGTGAAAGTTACACAGGGCTAAAAAAACGTTGCGTGCACAAGGGCGATTGTGGCATTCGCCCCGTAATTGTGGGCATTCACGAAATCGTTCAAAATGCGCTTTCAAACATCACGCTTGCGCAACTGGTGGGAAACGAAACAAAAGTTGATGAAAGATTTCAACAAATTCAAGGGTTACATTCTTCCGCAAAAATGTAGATATTTTTATGAGCACGGCAACAGAATTCTTAAAAAACAGAGAATATAAATACGGCTTTAAAACCGAAATTGAAACCGAAGTAATTGCAAAAGGATTAAGTGAAGACACAATTCGGCTAATTTCTTCAAAAAAAAATGAGCCCGAATGGCTTTTGCAATTTCGCCTTAAGGCTTACCGCCATTGGCTGGAAATGGAGGAACCTTCAAATTGGGCTAACTTTAAATATCCGGAAATAGATTTTCAGTCGATTTCCTATTACGCCGCCCCAAAAGAAAAGGTCAAAAAGAAATCTTTGGATGAAGTTGATCCGGAATTGCTGGACACGTTTGAGAAACTGGGAATTCCGCTTTCAGAGCAAAAAATGCTGGCAAATGTAGCAGTTGATGCCGTATTTGATTCGGTTTCCGTTGCAACTACTTATAAAGAAAAACTAAAAAAGGCGGGCGTAATATTTTGTTCGTTTAGCGAAGCCGTTAAAGAATTTCCGGAACTTGTAAAGAAATATCTTGGTTCGGTTGTGCCGGCTACGGACAATTTTTACGCTTCACTAAATTCTGCGGTGTTTTCCGATGGTTCGTTTGTATTTATTCCTAAGGGCGTGCGTTGTCCAATGGAGCTTTCAACATATTTTAGAATAAACACGCAAGAATCCGGACAGTTTGAACGTACGCTTATTGTCGCTGAAGAAGGCGGTTACGTGGCATATAATGAAGGCTGCACCGCACCCCAATTTGATACAAACCAGTTGCATGCCGCGGTGGTTGAATTAGTTGCGCTTGATGATGCGGAAATAAAATATTCAACCGTTCAAAACTGGTATGCCGGCGATGAAAACGGAAAAGGCGGAATTTTTAACTTTGTTACAAAACGTGGTGCTTGCCGTGGAAGAAATTCAAAAATTAGCTGGACACAGGTGGAAACCGGCTCGGCGATTACATGGAAATACCCGTCAGTAATTTTGCAGGGTGAAAACTCAATAGGCGAATTTTACAGTGTTGCGTTAACAAACAATGCGCAGATTGCGGATACAGGTACAAAGATGATTCACCTTGGTAAAAACACGCGGTCAACAATTATTTCAAAAGGAATTTCCGCCGGAAAATCCAATAATTCATATCGTGGGTTGGTAAAAGTTATGCCAAAAGCTGAAGCAGCCAGAAACTATACGCAGTGTGATTCGATGCTGATTGGTGATGGGTGTGAAGCCAACACATTTCCGTATATTGAAGTGCAGAACAATACTGCAAGAGTTGAACACGAAGCGACTACATCACGAATAAGCGAAGAACAAATGTTTTATCTTCAACAACGCGGACTTTCTGAAGAAGATGCAATTTCTTTGATTATCAACGGGTTTTGCAAAGAGGTTTTCCGTGAACTTCCAATGGAATATGCAGTTGAAGCGCAAAAGCTTTTAGGGTTGAAGCTTGAAGGAAGTGTCGGATAATAAATAGAATGAAACTAGAAAAAATCCATCTAATTGAGTGAAAAAACGTGTATAAAATTCAACCTTCCAATATTTCTGAACCAAAAGGACATTATTCGCCAGCCGTTGTGCATAACGGCTTAATTTTTGTTTCAGGGCAAATGGCTATAGATTATGAAACGGGCAAAGCAAAAACTGAAACAGTGGAAGAACAAACAATTCAATGTATGAAAAACGTTGAATTGATTCTAAATGCAGCAGGAAGTGGGAAGGAACATTTGATAAAAGTTACGATTTACGTTTCCGATGAAAAATTCTGGATACCGGTAAACGAAGCGTATAAAGCATTTATGGGTTCGTATAGACCGGCGCGCGCGATTATTCCCGTGGGAAGTTTTCGTGACGAGTTCTTGATAGAAATTGAGGCAATTGCAGCGGTCGCTGAACGCTAATATGAGAACGCACACAAAAGAATCACAATCTGTTACCACGCCTGAAATTGCTCTTCGGTTTTTGCGCGAAGGCAACGAACGCTTTGTAAACAATTTAGACTTGCATCGTGATCTACTTGAACAGGTTAACGAAACACGCGACGGACAATTTCCGTTTGCCACCGTTTTAAGCTGTATCGATAGTCGCACTTCGGCAGAATTAATTTTTGACCAAGGTTTGGGCGATATATTTTCGATTAGAATTGCCGGCAATATCATAAATGAGGACATTTTGGGCAGTATTGAATTTGCATGTAAGGTTGCAAATTCGCGACTTATTGTGGTGCTTGGTCATACAAAATGTAGCGCAATAAAAGGCGCGTGTGACAATATACAGCTCGGGAACCTTTCTACGCTTTTAAATAAGATTCAACCTTCCGTTTATTATGAAAAATCCGTTATTGAACATCGAAATTCAAAGAATTCCGAATTTGTTGAAAAAGTTGCGGTAATTCAAGTAAAAAGAAGTGTCGAAACCGTAATTGAACAAAGTATTGTTTTGCGTGAAATGATTGAAAATAAAGAAATTGCGTTGATTGGTGCGGTTTACGATGTGGAAACCGGATTAGTAGATTTTTTAGAAGAAACTTTGATGTTGGGCGAAATAAAGCACTTTTATTTGGATGTTGATGGCGATTAAAAATCAGGTGCGGCTTGAAGACGAATGGAATTGAGTATTTACCAAATTGATGCGTTTGCAAGCGAAGTTTTTGGAGGAAACCCTGCTGCTGTAGTGCCTCTCGAGACATGGCTTGAAACTGATTTGATGCAGAGAATCGCTCTTGAAAACAATTTAAGCGAAACTGCATTCTTTGTAAAAAACAAAGATTTCTATGAAATTCGCTGGTTTACACCCACATTAGAAATCGATTTATGCGGGCACGCGACGCTTGCCGCCGCGTTTACTATTTTTGATGTTTTGAAGTTGGAGTCCGAAAGGGTCAATTTTCATTCTAATAAAAGCGGAAATTTATCGGTTGAAAAACATGGAGACATTTTGACGCTCGATTTTCCTTCGCGTTCGGTTTCGCCCGTCGAATTACCCGAAGGCTTGTGCGAAGCAATCGGCAAAAAACCAAAAGAAGTGTTTAAGGCGCGCGATTATTTCTTGGTTTACGAAACAGAAAAAGAAATATTGGAAATCGCACCGGATTTTACCGCACTTCTTAAAATTCCGACACACGCGGTAATTGTTACGGCAAAAGGTGATTCGAGCGATTTTGTTTCGCGATTCTTTGCTCCAGAAGTTGGGGTCTTTGAAGACCCTGTAACTGGTTCGGCACATTGCAATTTAATTCCGTTTTGGGCGGAACGCTTTGGCAAAACCGAACTGTTTGCAAAACAAATTTCCGCACGTGGCGGTGAACTCTTCTGCAAATTGGAAGGCGAAAGGGTAAAGATTGGCGGAAGGGCGGTTTTATATATGACGGGCAAAATTTTTGTTTAATAAAAAATATGATGTTATTGGAAATAAGAGATTTATATGCCGGAATTGAAGGCAAGAACATTTTAAAG
Source organism: Pyrinomonadaceae bacterium (assembly GCA_047973305.1). Lineage (GTDB taxonomy): Bacteria > Acidobacteriota > Blastocatellia > Pyrinomonadales > Pyrinomonadaceae > Aridibacter. The sequence goes on along the minus strand of JBKEBT010000049.1, from coordinate 45,846 downwards.
GGCTTGAATTTACAAATTAAGGCGGGCGAAATTCACGCCATTATGGGACCAAACGGCTCAGGAAAATCAACCTTGTCAAAGGTTCTTGCAGGGCATCCTTCATACAAAGTAACTAAGGGTGAAATTCTTTACAAAGGCAAGAATTTGCTTGAACTTGCGCCTGATCAGCGGGCGCGTGAAGGCATTTTTATGGCTTTTCAGTATCCGGTTGAAGTTCCCGGCGTGTCCAATTCACAATTTTTAAGGCTCGCCTATAACGAGAAAATGAAGCATTTTGGTAAAGAAGAACTTGATCCACTTGAGTTTAACGAGGTATTAAAAGAAAAAGCAAAAATAGTTGAAATGGATTCACAGTTCTTTAAGCGTTCTGTAAACGAAGGGTTTTCAGGCGGCGAAAAGAAGCGTAATGAAATTTTACAGATGGCAGTTCTTGAACCAAAACTTGCACTTTTGGATGAAACTGATTCCGGATTGGATATTGATGCCCTACGCGTTGTTGCAAACGGTGTAAATAAGTTAAAAACAAACGAAAATGCAATAGTTTTGGTTACACACTACCAGCGATTGCTTGATTACATCGTGCCCGATTACGTACACGTACTTGCCACCGGTAAGATAGTTAAAGAAGGGGGCAAGGAGCTTGCTCTGGAACTTGAAGAAAAGGGGTACGATTGGGTAAGAACTGCTTCAGTTTAGCTCTAGGCGAATGTCTGGAAAATCAAAAAACTCAAATTTATTATTACCAAGCTTGATTTGGGCTTTGGTGTTACTTGCAGCATTTTTTTATTTTCGTAGTGATGATTTAGGGCGACTAAATGAATTTGGCGCTAAATTGTTTCACGGACCAATGTTTGGGAGTGGCATTGCCGCGAGTTTTATCGGAATCGCTATCGGTGTGCTTGTCATACTTTCGTGGTTTGGTTTTGGCGCAGTTATTTCAACCCGGCTACGGAAATATTTTGGTTCGGATGATGGAGAAAATCCTGAATCAAATTGGGTTTTGATTGCGGAAAAGTTTGCAGTGGGCGCGGCATTGTGGTCGGTGATTTTTTTCTTCGTCGGCGCACTCGGATTTTATTCTAAAGCATTCGCAATTATTGCAATTATTTTTGGAATTGCGTTGGCGGCGTTTAATATCAAGATTTTTCGAGGCTTTGAAAATAATGAAAAACAAATAGGCAAAGCGGTTACGGCGAAAGTTTCGTTCGTTTTAATCGGGTTATTACTTTTAATCTCAGCTCTTGCTTCAACCGCGCCCCCAATCGCAAAAGACACGCTTCTTTATCATTTTGCGGTTCCAAAAGCGTTTATTGCGCAAGGAAGCATTGCACCGATAGCGGGAAATATTGCAAGTTACTTGGCACTTGGCACCGAAATGCATGTTGTTTGGGCGATGCTTGCCGGTGAAGTTTTTTCGCCGCGAATCGGCGAAGTTGCCGCCGGTTTTACCGTGTTCGCATTTTTCCCGATTTTGTTGATGACAATTTACGGGTGGGCGCGCGAATTTGGTTTGCAAAAAACTTGGGCTACGATCGCGGTCTTGCTTTTTGCTTCAATTCCAAGTGCGTTTCATGTTGCGGCAAGTGCTTATATTGATTTGGCTTTGGCGCTTTTCATTACACTTGCAATTCGGACGATGATGCGTTGGTGGAAGACTCTTGCAAATGTTGAACTCGGCTTTCTTGCGCTTTTTCTGGGTGCTGCGCTTTCTATAAAGTTAACAGCCGTTTTTACGGCAGTTGCATTAGGGCTTGTTATTTTGTTAAGGGCAAGAAAAGCAGAGGAAAACGATGCAAATCCAACGCAAGTTTTTGCAAAAGGATCATTTGCCCTTATTGCAGCCGGAATTTTTGCGGCGTCTTGGTATATACGAGACTGGGTTTTGACGGGAAGCCCTGTATTTCCGTTCTACATGAATGTTTGGAAGGGCACGGCGACAGGTTGGGATGTAGAACGTTCAATGCTTTTCCAGATAATGAATTCCCGATATGGTGGCGCAGCGAAGGGCGTGCTTGAATATATCTTGGCGCCGTTTCACATTTCCTTTATGGCGCAACCGGAACAACCAGCGTTCTTTGATGGGGTTTTGGGTGTTGGCTTTTTGTTCGGAATTCCGCTTCTCTTTTTGGCTTGGCGTAAGAAACTTCTACCCACTGAGCTAAAACTTGGCGTATTTGTTTCCGCAATTTTGTTTTTGTTTTGGCTGTTTACAAGTCAACAATTGCGGTATTTGCTACCGATTTTTCCGGTCTTGGCGATAGCAATCTGTGTTTCCACAGCACGCTTATCCAAAGACCAAAACCAAAAGACTTTTAATCTATTAGGTTGGATATTTGTCGCAATCGGGTTTGTTGGGTTTTTGGTTTCTTTTTGCTGGTTTGCGCAAAAAGATCCGGTTCAGGTGTTTTTTGGCGGCGAAACGCGCGATCAATATCTAACCAGAAATCTTGATTATTACCCGTTTTACTTGCTTGTAAATGAACAAAAGCCGGCTGATGCAAGGGTTTGGCTAATAAATATGCGGCGCGATACATATAACTTGAATCGCCCATATTTTTCGGATTATTTGTTTGAAGATTGGACAATAAAACAGCTTGCGGAAGATTCTGCGAATGAAGCAGAATTGCGCAAAAAGGTAAATGAAATGGGTATAACATTTATTTTGGCACGCTATGACGTGCTTTTGGATTACGATCGCTCAACACTTGTAGATGTAAACCGCGATGAAACTGTTAACAAGCAAAAAATTGAAATGGTAAGGAATTTACTTTTAGAGGGAAACGTTTTGAAGAAAGACAACCGGTTTTCGCTTGTAAGGGTTTCAGAATAAAAGAACGCAAAACCATGATATTGAATACAGGAAAAGAAACAATTTACGGCAAACAATTTCGAAAAAGTATAGAGGTTGCTGACCAACCCGAATGGCTTAAAGCATTACGAAATCAAGCGTTTGCGCATTTTACGGAAAATGGTTTTCCCACTGTTCGCGATGAAGAGTGGAAATACACAAATGTTTCGGCTATTTCGAATTCTAAGTTTGAACCGGCGGTTTTTGGCGTAGCTCCAAAATTAGCAAACGTCGAATCTGCTTTGGATGAAAGCTTTGAAAATCACATAGTAATCATAAACGGGTTTTTCGATCGGTCACTTTCAAGTTTAGACAAATTAAGTGATGAAATAACCGTAAAAAGTTTTGCGGAAGCATTTGAAGATGATTCGTTCAAATCCGGTTTCGGCAAGTTTGCTGACTACAAATTTAACGGGTTTGTGGCACTAAACACAGCGTTTATAGAACAAGGCGTTTTTATAAAAGTTTCAAAGAATGCGGAGATAGATTCGCCGATTAACATAACGTTTGTTACCGAAGAAAACATGATAAGCTTTCCGCGAATTTTGTTTGTTGGTGAAACCGGAAGCGAGACAGAGCTTGTTGAAAAATATATCGGAAGTGCTAAAACTGAATACGCAACAGATTCTGTTGTGGAAATATGTTTGGCAGATAATGCAAAACTGAAGCACACACGAATTCAAACCGAATCTCACGCGGCATTTCATTTTGGCTATACGCAAGCTGACCTAAAGCGAAATAGTGTTTATGACGGCACGAATATAAACTTAGGCGGAAAGCTCGCAAGACATGATGTAAACCTGAATTTTAATTCTGAAGGTGCAGAAGCGTGGGTTGACGGGCTTTATTTATTAGAAGACGGGCAGCATAATGATACGCATTCGCGCATTCACCACGCCGTAAAAAATTGCGTTTCGCACCAAAACTACAAAGGCATACTTGATGGTAAATCACGCGCTGTATTCAACGGTATTGTGTATGTACATGAGCATGCAAACGGCACGGATGCAGAGCAATCAAACAAAAATTTGTTGCTTTCAAATGAGGCAAGAATTGACACAAAACCGCAACTTGAAATATTTAACGACGACGTAAAATGCGCGCACGGTGCCACCGTTGGGCAGCTCGAGGATGAGGAGCTATTTTATTTGTTGAGCCGCGGGTTGAACGAAGTTTTGGCGCGAAATCTTCTTACTTACGGCTTTGCCGAAGAAATAATCAACAAGATAGAGAATTCGTCTATTAAAAAACAGCTCAATGAAGCCATATTAGAGCGATTACAAGCCAAAATCGATACCGAATAAGTTAGTGTGCCGAAAAACATACAATGAAAGAATTTGACGTAGACAAGATAAGGGAAGATTTTCCAGTACTTTCGCATGAAGTAAATGGAAAGCCTTTGCGGTATTTGGATAACGCTGCATCAGCGCAGGTACCGGAAATTGTTATTAAAAGGGGTTCAAAATACCTACGTGAAGAACATTCGAATGTACATCGTGGGGTTCACACACTATCGCAAACAGCCACATCGGCTTATGAAGCCGCGCGGGAAAAAGTTAAACGTTTCATAAATGCGCGTGAAGCTAAGGAGTGCATTTTTGTAAGGGGTACAACCGAAGCGATAAATTTGGTTGCAAGCTCATTTGGAAATGCTTTTATAAGTGAAGGCGATGAAATTGTGATTTCTCAAATGGAGCACCATTCAAATATCGTTCCGTGGCAACTGCTGGCGGAGGCACGCGGTGCCGTGATAAGAGTAATTCCGATGAACAAAGCGGGCGAGTTAATTTTGGATGAATATGAAAACCTGCTGAATGAACGCACAAAAATTGTAGCCGTTGCGCAAATTTCAAATGCATTAGGAACAATAAACCCGATTAAGGAAATTACCGAAACAGCACATAAATTTGGCGTGCCGGTTTGTGTTGACGGCGCACAAGCTGTGCCGCACTGTGCGGTTGACGTTCAGGATTTAGACGTTGATTTTTATGCGTTTTCCGGACATAAAATGTTTGCCCCAACCGGAATCGGCGTTCTTTATGGTAAGCAGGAATGGCTTGAAAAGATGCCACCGTATCAGGGAGGCGGTTCGATGATTAGAACCGTAACTTTTGAAAAGACAACATTTGCCGGTTTGCCCGAAAAGTTCGAAGCCGGAACACCCGCAATTGCCCCAGCAATAGGTTTGGGGGCTGCGATAGATTATTTGAACTCGATTGATACAAACGCAGCGTTTGAATATGAACATTGTCTTGTAAAATATGCCACGGAAAAACTATCTAAAATTGAAGGTGTAAGACTAGTTGGAACGGCAAGCAAGAAAGCTTCGGTTGTTTCATTTACAATCGACGATATTCATCCTCACGATATCGGAACAATTCTTGACCAAGAAGGAATTGCGGTTCGTGCAGGACATCATTGCGCACAGCCTGTTATGGATTTTTATGAGGTTCCCGCAACAGTTCGTGCCTCGTTTGCGTTTTATAATACTTACGAAGAAATTGATGCGTTAGCGGCTTCGGTTCGAAACGTAATTGAGGTTTTTCGCTAATAATTTCGCCACTAATATACTTCGAAATCTATTGCAGACGCGGCAACGTTTCGGTTCCTTTTTCCTTTGTTGTCCGTAACGATAATCTGCAAGATATAATTACCCGGCGCAATTTCCTTGCCCAAACGCAAAGCGCCGTTTACGCTTACGCCTTTTTCAATATCCCGGTTTGCGGGCACGCTTTGTGGAGCCCCGGAATGAACCAATTTATTGTCTTTGAACATTTTAGTTAACACTTGCAGATCTCCTGATTCCCTTGCGCCGGTTGTTGAATTATAGATTTCGAATACATAGGTCAATATACTGCCGCGTGGAAATCTCTTTTGTGAAGAATCTTGTAGCGCGTTCGATAACCCTGTCTTTAAGCCGGTTTTTTGGAACTCGTTCCACTGTTCATAAGTAAAATTTTCGAACGCGATGCCGGAAAGTGCCAGACGTCTATTCGAGAGTTTTGGGATTTCTATAAAGTTGTTGGCGCTTCCGGTCTTATTACTTTCTTGGTCACGTACAGCAACCCGAAACTGGTAGCTGCCCGCTTTTTTTATTGGAAAGTTCAGATAATAAACAATTCCCTTTTTTCTGAAACCCTCAATTTCCGAATCAGGAACGGTTATTTTGTAAGTTTTTCCGATTGATTCTACCGGAATACCATCAACGCCGAATGTTACCGCCAAAATATCAAATGAAATTTCATTTTTGCCCGTTGGCAGTTTAGTGATTGTAAGATCGTTCACATCAATATGAACAATTGATTTTAGCTGAAGTTCGTTCTTTTTGGGTGAAAGAAAAATATTGTTAAGCGAAAGTTTAATATCGTTGTTAGCCAACGGGGAAGAAAGCGCTTTATATAGTGTTTGTTCAGGTGAACTCGGCTTTTGGTTTTGCTCGGCAGGTTTGTTTTCCGTAACGGCAAAATAGCCACTGCGGTAACGAACCGTAGCATCTTTGCGGGAAACTTTGATCTCAATCTTATTGAACTTGTTTTTTGCAGGGTCAAACGAATCTTCAGCGGGTTCGTAACTAACCAAATAGTAACTTTGGTCTTCCATAACTCGTCTAACTGCCCCATTTAAATCGTTATTGTTGATTACGGCGAAGCCACCTGTATTCTCCGCCAAAAATTTTAAACCGGCTTGCGAATCGTACAACTGCGTTCCACGATTCGAAACCCGCGCAGCAAGTCTTTCGCCTGTGATTGAACCGGTGTTATCGGCTGCGGTCAGACCCGTATATTGCAACCCACGCGGATCCACACCGTAAATGACTACGCCGAAACGCGCGGCTTGATCGATAATTTTCTCAATTCGCCCCATTACCGGCGAACTTTCCATAAAGCCTAGTTCATCTTTTGACGACAATGAAAAACCATCCGAAAAAAGCAGAATTGATTTTCTACCCGGTAATTCCGACATTCCACGCAACACAAATGAAATAGCCTCCAATGCACCAAATGCAATATTTTCATTACGTGTTTGTTTTAAGTAATCTTGCCGTGCGTTTTCTGCATCCACATCTTCATCATCAATATCATCGCCCGCAGCCTGTGCGATTTCTAACGGATTTGCTTCTATCGGCTCAAATGTGGATATTCCGCCTGAACCAAGCGGGTTCCATTTAAGACTGTCTATTGCAGCAATTAATTGGCGCTTATTAAACGTAAATTGTTGAAAGGTTCCCATTCCGCCACCGGTTCTTATTATCGCGACAAGATCTCCTTCTTGCATCTGATTTTTCACGAAGTTTTGAAGTGTTCTTCGGGCGTAATACATGCTTTCAAACGAAAGTGATAGATCATCCACAATTATTGCAAATGTCCGATGAACCATTGAGGCGGTTACTCTTTCATAATTTGGCATCGGAACCGTTTCATCTACGTTGCTTTTCCCCTTCTTGTTTGATGAATTTGTTTCAATCGCATTCACAAAAGAAACGTTTGAAATTTGCTGCCGTACACCGTTTTCATATACTTCAAATTCTTCGGGTTTGATATTTTTGATTGGAACACCTTTGGAATCGGTAACGCTTACATCTAATTGAATTAGCGATGTATCAATCTTTACGATATCGTCCGGGCTGACAACGGGCGTGTCTTGTGAAAATGCGGGAAATGAAAAAAGCAAGAAAATAAAAGCAAATTTTGCGAGATTTGACATATAGCGCCTCTAGTATATTATTTTTCAATATTTTGCCACAAATTTTGCTAGAAATATATGTGGTCATTAAAGACAAATTTCACCAACCCTTCTGCATCACAAATTCGAGGTTAAATTAAATAACTATGTCGCTTTTCAATAATTTACGCCGAACCATTAACGGCACTGCAATTTCCGCCGCAATTTTATTTTCAGTTTCGCTTGTTTTTATTTGTAGTTGTCACGCGCAGCCTATGCCGGATGCACTTGCATCTCTACGTAACATGACTAAAGACGGAAAGCTTCCGCCTGAATCGGTTGTGGCAAATATCGAGTCGCAGAACGCAGGAAACAAGATTGGTGCGTTGGCTAGGTTACTTCGTGCACGTATAAAACTTGAAAGTGGTGATCCGTCTGGGGCGGCACAATTGCTAGATTCGCCAATTTTTGCCGAAAAAACCGGCGTGGCTGATTACGCACTTTGGCTTCGCGCAAAAGCACTTATTGAAGCAAACCAAAGCTCCGCCGCAATTAATGTAATAAAAGCACTTATGCAGAAATATCCGGGGTCGATGAGGTTGGTATCTGCCAGAATTCTGTGGGCTAACGCATTAATGGCAAATGGAAAAGCACAAGATGCGCCAAAGGTTTTGGAGCCATTGACTGCGAAGAATAATCCCGAAGCACTTTCACTCACTGCCAAGGCTTACGAGGCACGTGCCGATTTTGGGAATGCAACAAAATTTTACCGCAAAGTATATTTTGCGGGGGCGGGAACCACATTTGGCGACGATGCGGAAAAATGGCTCACAACAAGAAATGAATCGCTTGAACCGCAAACGGCGGATGAACTTCAATTGCGCGCGCGAAAATTTTATTCAAAATCGATGTATAAAGAAGCTTCAGCCGAATATGAACAATTTGTGCGACTTTTTCCGACGGAGGCAACAACGGAAATTCAAATGAACCGCTTGAAAGCAGCCACACGCGCAAATCAAATGTTTGCCGCTAAAAGTGCTTTTGTGATTATTCCAATCAATTCGCCTGAAAAGCCAAATGCCTATAACGAACTTGCGAAAGGCTATGCGAATTCAAGACTTTGGAATGAAGCCCGCGCGACGGTAGACGAGATGCGTGCAAAATTTCCGCAAGACGCACTAACTCCAAAGACATTCACTGATGTTGGTGGTGTTGCCGCAAACCAGCGACGCAAGTTGGACGAAGCCTATTTTATGCAGAATGCGTTAACGTTATATCCAAAATCGGTTGAAGTAACTGCGGCGCAGTTCAGTCTTGCTTGGATTGAACACGAAAACAAAAACTACCAAAAATCTTCAAAAATGCTTATTGAACATCTTGCGCGTTATGTTGATAAAGACAATTCATTTCGCGGACAAGCAGGATATTGGGCGGCGCGTGATTCTGAAATGGCTGGGAACCTTAACGATGCGTGCACGCTTTACGATGCTACGGCATATCGTTACGGTGCAAATTGGTACGGCTATTTGGCTTTGGATAAAGTAGCGAATTTGCGCCAACAGGGGCACTGTCTTACACCAAGTAAGTTTGATTCAGAGTCGTTGGTTCCAAAGGCTGTTGAAAACTTGAAAGTTGTAACGGTAGCTGCCGAAACTTCCACCCCGAAAGATATTACGCGAGCAGAAAAAAGCGAAGAACTTGCAACTATCGGTTTGTTTGATTGGGCTATTGAAGAACTTAACGAAGCGAAAAAGAACGCAGATAATTCGCCAAAAATCAATTTGGCATTAGCGCGCTTTTATCGTTTGAAAGGTGATAACGTTCAAGCACTTTTGGCTCTTGCAAAAAGTTACCCTGATTATTCGCAAATGTTTCCGGAAGAATTAAGTCAGGAAGAGTGGTCAATATTTTATCCGCTAAGCAGTTGGCAAGACATCAAATTTTGGGCAAACAAACGAGGGTTGGATCCGTACCAAGTTGCAGGTTTAATAAGGCAAGAAACTATATTCAACCCAAATGCTAAATCGCATGCTAATGCTTATGGACTTATGCAGCTGGTGGTTCCGACAGCCCGTACGATGGCTAAGAAATATAGCTCCACAAATTCTTCAACAATCACGGGTTATTCGCTTTTTAATCCGAAGCTCAACATAGAATTGGGAACGGCGTATATGCGTGAGCAGCTTGATAAATATGGAAAAATCGAATATATGGCAGCTGCTTACAATGCCGGACCCGGAAGGGTTGTACGCTGGCGCGCCGAACTTCCGCCGCAAATGGATGAATGGGTTGAAGAAATTCCATTTTCCGAAACGCGCGGATATGTAAAGGGTGTTGTGCGAAATACGGCTCAATACAAGAGACTTTACGACATAAACGGAAGTTTTAAGGCGAATGTTGGAACAAAGGCGGTTCGTTCACAAATAGATTCAAAATCAAAGCAGCAACTTGCAAAAGAATATCCGGAATTGGATGTTGAGCGGAATGGAAAGTAGAAACTAGATGAACACGGTTCATTCGCAAAAGTTAAGTAAAAGAATTCGAGCCCTGGAGTGTGAGGTCAAATATCTTATTTCTATATATATTTCACGCTCCATTCGGGGTTTGCTATTTTCCGCGAAACGGTAAAGCATATTCTTTTCAAAAAAAATAATTTGTTCAATTGAATAAAATATTCATTTGGAATTTAACTAAAACCCTGCACGTAAATAATTCGTTTGAGTCTCTAAATTATGAAAGCATCAATATTGTTAATCGTTTTGCTTTGTGCTTGCGTTGTCCATTCGCAAGAATTTGGTGAAGTTCACCCCGGCGTCGAATTTGCTAACTTTAATAAAAACATTGGGGATACGAATGTAAGAATCAGCTTACTTAGGCTCGATCCGAAACGTGTCAGGTTGGAAATTGTCCATGCTGGTGATTCGCCACTGGGGCTTGAGAAAACCTCGGAAATTGCAAAATCAAAAAACGCTGTTGCGGCAATAAATGCAGGTTTTTTTCGGTTGGATACCAGCGATTTCGGCGGTGAGGCGGCGGGGCTTTTGCAAATTGATAAACAACTTATTAGTGAGAGTTTTGCAAATCGCGTGGCATTGGGAATTGAGAACAAAAAAAATGAAACCAAATTGGTGATTGGTAACGCAGAAACCAAAACTGTGCTCAAAATCGGCAAAGAAACGTTTTCAAATGTAGGTTTCAATCGCGAATGCAAAAATAACGAAATAGTTATATTTACGCCGGGGTTCCGAGGTAATTTTGATGTTAAGCAGGAAGTCTATTTCTTTAAGAAACGAAAAATGACCGGATTTGCAAAGCAATTACATAATCTTTCAAAGGATGAATTTGCCGTTTCCGGGTGTGGAAGTTTTACAACAGGAGTTGCAGAAGCACTAAAGAAGAGCAAGAAAGCGCAATATAAAAGCACTTTGAAACCGGAATTTGCTGAAGATGAGAAGCAATTTAAAGAAAGCGAAGATATAGTAGCCGGAATTCCACGGTTAATTCGCAACGGTAAAATTGACGTAAATTGGGAAAAGGAGAAAACAACCAAATCCTTTTCCGAAACCAAGCATCCGCGTACTGCAATTGCGTTGCTAAAATCAGGTAGGATTTTGCTCGTAGCAATCGATGGAAGAAGCGAATCAAGCGGGGGAATTAGCCTTGATAATCTTGCAAAGCTTTTGCTTGAATTAGGTGCGAAAGATGCAATGAATTTGGACGGTGGTGGTTCTACTGCGATGTACTTAGACGGAAAGATTGTTAACAATCCATCTGACAAAGATGGCGAACGAAAAATTAGCGATGCAATTTTAGTTTTTTTGCGCTGATTGCATTGAACTCGGCTAAATTCGAAAACTATGACGCGACAACAATTTGCAAGAGAATATTTCTAGTGCGCGCTCCGTCAAATTCACAAACATAAATTCCTTGCCACTTTCCCAATAGTAGTTTGCCATCTTGAAACGGCACTGTCACCGAAGAACCCACGAGCGAAGCCTTTAGATGAGCATCCGAATTATGTTCGAAATGACGAAATCCTTCATAATACTGCGGAATTGTGTTACGCAAAAAAAGCAAAAAATCATGCTTTACATCCGGATCCGCATTTTCATTTATGGTCAAACCACACGTTGTATGTTGTGTAAACAAAACCATAAATCCACTTTGCGTATTTGGTAGAAATCGCGCAACTTCGTTCGTTATTTCTATCATATCTTCCCGTTTCCGGGTTACCACGGTTAAGGTTTCAATCATCTCTTAAATTCTGAAATAAGCTATAAATCTTGAAGAATATTTTAAATAGTAGTATCTTTTGGGCATTATCGAAACAAAATAATGAACGAAAGCAAAATCAAGATTGCAACAGATAAGGAGCCAAATCTTTACAGATTTCAGGAGCCGGATTTGAACTTATCGCGGCAACTGCAGAATGAACGCGAGCCAAACGGCAGCGAATTTCCAAATTCCGACATCGAATCGGCTTCCGATTCGAAAAATTTATCATATCTTTCACTTGGGTATAAAATTAATGCATTGCTAACTGCGCTGGTCTTCTGCTTTCCTCTAATTCACTTGGGTATTGGAATCGCAATGTTTATCGGTTCGATTGAAGGCGGTGATACGGCGGAAAATAAATTCGTGGGGTTGTTTTTCATAATTCTGGCAACTTCTGCAATTATTATGGGTTGGACCTTTGCGGTGTGCAATTGGCTGACGGGAAAATACCTAAGCGAACGAAAAAACTATCTATTTTGCTTAGTCATTAGCGGTTTGAATTGTATGTCAATTCCGACCGGTTTGTTATTAGGGATTTTTACAATTGTGGTGCTTTTACGGGATTCTGTAAAGAAACAATTTAAACAATAGGCGCGAAATTATTTCGCCGGAATTTCAACGGGATTAGAGTTTTCAATATCCTTAATTATTTTAGCGATGGATTGCTGTAAGCCCTTTTTTGCAGCAATCCATTTTGCTCAAAATCTATCTTAGTTCAGTGGTATTTATGTTTCTAGCGATTTCAGTTTTATGCTGAATCTGCGAATGTTCATTCGAACCTTGGTTGACGGCAATATGTGGCGCAATAATTAGTGCCACGATGCTCATCAGCTTAATCAAAATGTTCATTGACGGACCCGAAGTATCTTTAAATGGATCGCCGACGGTATCACCCGTAACAGATGCCTTATGAGCTTCGCTGCCCTTATATTCCATCTTTCCGTTTATTTCAACACCGGCTTCAAACGATTTCTTTGCATTATCCCAAGCACCGCCTGCGTTGTTTTGAAACATTCCCAGCAAAACACCTGAAACCGTTACACCTGCAAGCAAGCCGCCCAACACTTCCGGACCAAAAAAGAACCCGACGATAACCGGCGTGATGAGTGCAATCGCGCCCGGAAGCATCATTTCACGCAGTGATGCCTGTGTTGAAATTGCTACGCATTTATCGTATTCCGGTTTTGCCTTGTATTCCATTATTCCGGGAATTTCCTTAAACTGCCTTCTAACTTCACGAACCATTGCCATCGCCGCCCTTCCAACCGCAGCAATTGCAAGTGAAGAAAATATAAACGGAATCATTCCACCTACAAACAGCCCTGCAAGTACATCAGCCTTATAAATATCTATTGACGAAATTCCAGCAAGCCCGACAAAGGCAGCAAAAAGAGCGAGTGCGGTAAGCGCGGCTGAAGCGATTGCGAAACCCTTGCCGGTTGCCGCAGTTGTGTTTCCAACCGCATCAAGTACGTCAGTTCGTTCGCGAACTTCTTTTGGCAAGCCGCTCATCTCGGCAATACCGCCTGCATTATCGGCAATTGGTCCGAATGCATCAATAGCAAGTTGCATGGCAGTTGTTGCCATCATTCCGGCAGCCGCAATTGCAACGCCGTAAAGTCCGGCAAAATAGTGTGAGAAATAAATTCCGGAAGCCAAAATCAAGATGGGTACAAGGGTCGATTCCATTCCCACGGCGAGTCCGCCGATGATATTTGTCGCTGCGCCTGTATCGGATTGTCTAACAATCGAACTTACCGGACGTTTGCCCATTGCCGTGTAAAATTCTGTTACAAGGCTCATTAATGCCCCAACAATCGATCCTACAAGAATCGCAAGAAATACGCCTGTGCTTGTGAATTCGTGTCCGCGAAGCGTCAAATTTTCAGGCAGCATCCAATTAACCAAAAAGTAACACGCGATTGTTGTAAGAATTACGGAAGTCCAGTTTCCGATATTCAGAGCCTTTTGGACGTTACCTTTATCGTTTGGAATGCGGACAAGTGCGGTTCCGATAATTGAAAAGATTATGCCTATTCCGGCTATAACCATGGGCAAAAGAATTGGTGAAAGTCCGCCAAATTTATCTGAAACTACAATTTCGCGTCCCAATACCATTGTTGCAAGAATTGTTGCTACGTACGAGCCAAAAAGATCGGCGCCCATACCGGCGACGTCGCCCACGTTGTCGCCGACGTTATCCGCAATGGTTGCGGGGTTTCTAACATCGTCTTCCGGTATTCCCGCTTCAACTTTTCCAACAAGGTCTGCGCCAACATCCGCGGCTTTTGTATAAATTCCACCGCCAACACGTGCAAAAAGTGCAATCGATTCCGCCCCGAGTGAAAATCCAGCCAAAACTTCAATAGCCTTTTCCATTGCAACACCATTAACGGTGCCGCCCACGGAAACAACATAAATGTTGTAGAAAACTATAAACAAAGAACCCAAACCCAACACCGCAAGCCCGGCAACACCCAACCCCATCACGGTTCCGCCGGTAAAAGCGACCTTTAGGGCTTCTTTTAGGCTTTTGCGGGCGGCTTGAGTGGTGCGAACATTTGCTTTAGTTGCGATATTCATACCGAAATAACCCGCCGTAGCGCTAAAAACCGCGCCAATTACAAAAGCGAGCGCGATTACCGGCGAAGAAGTTTCAACAAGAGTTCCGGACCACGCCAAAAGCAGTGCGGCAACGATGGCAAAAATTCCCAAAATCTTCCATTCCGCTTTTAAGAATGCCATAGCACCTTCCGCGATATATGAAGATAGTTCAACCATCTTTTCATCACCGGTCGGTTGTTTGGTTACCCACGCGGATTTCACCGCCATAACGATCAAGCCAAAAATTCCTAAAACGGGAATCAGATATAAAATCGTAGATTGCATTAATAAATCACCTATCCAAAATTTACCAAATTTTCTTCCAACAAATTTAGCCAAAAATGTTCAATATCAAAATAGGCTCAAAATCGTTAATGGTTCGTTGGCGTTTGCCAAGTTCGCACACCCTAAAACAAATCTGTTAAACGATTTAAGAAAAGCCCGCCAAAATTTGTTGTAATCTACTTTTGACACACAAAAGCAATTTCAAAATCACTTATTATGTATGATTTTAAGTTATTTACCAAACGGTCAAACTGCAAACAGCTTATTAGAAGTGCCTATCGATATTGAGTATTAAAAACAACAAATGCGTTAGCCACCGATAAAACTCATTGACCGGTTTGGTTGTATAAAATTCGGCTGGTTGATTCTATGGCTGAGCTCTTTCTTTAAAGTAGCGACACGAATAAATTGCACAATCTCATCAAATGAAGCATTGCTGCGGATTATTTTTCGTAAATCGTATTCATTTTGCGAAAAAAGACACGTTCTTATTTGCCCATCTGCAGTTAAACGAATTCTTGAGCATGCACCACAGAACATTTCGGTAACCGGAGCAATAATGCCGATTTCGCCGGGCGCCCCATCCGCAAAAACATAATTCCAGGCTGTGCCTGAACCGCGAGAAGTTTCTTTTAGCTTTAATTCAAATTCTTCTTCAATTGATTCACGAATTTCTTTTGCCGAAACAAGCAATTCGCGCTTCCATTCGTGCCCGGAATCAAGCGGCATAAATTCGATAAAGCGCATCGAAATTTCGTTTTCGCGCGCAAAACGCGCCAATTCTTTGACCTCGTCATCGTTTATGCCACGCACAATAACCGCATTTACCTTAACCGGCGAAAACCCGGCAAGTTTTGCCGCTTCAATTGCACCAAGGACATCGAAAAGCCTGTCAACGCCCGTAATTTTCTTAAATTTCTTTGCATCAAGTGAATCAAGCGAAAGTGTAACGCGGTCAAGCCCGGCTAAACGAAGCCCCCGGGCACGCGACGCAAAAGTATGTCCGTTTGTTGTTAGAGCAAGATCAAGCAAGCGTGGCTTTAAGGAAGAAATCTTTGCCACAAGTTCTTCGATGTCTTTTCTAATAAGCGGTTCGCCGCCGGTTAAACGAATTTTCGAAATACCTAGGGAAACGAAGACTTTTGCTGCAAGCACTATTTCTTCAAAAGATAGTATTTCTTCCTTGCGTGCCAAGGGTGGCTCGCCGTTTGGCAGACAATAGAAACAGCGGAAATTGCACCGATCCGTAAGGCTGATTCGCAAATCTCGAATAGTTCTGCCGTAAGAATCTGTTAATAGATTTGTTTCATTCATCATCAATTAACTAAATTATAGCTTGAATCGTCGGTTTACAAACATCCACACAAAAAGAAGCGCGGAATTCCGAAGAAATCCGCGCGAAGGTTTGGTTTTTAGTGTTTCTTAATTTGGCAATTTTCGTTCGAAACCGGTAAATGTTATTGAATAAATATAGGGTGTACCGGGTGGTAAACGATCCGGATTCAAAAAGTTTGTATCGAATACCCAATCACGATAGGGTGGATTATAAACGGTTGTACAACACTTAAAAAATCCGTTTTCGTTCGCGGAGTTGAAAAGATTAATAAGCGAACCGGAATAATTCAAGCGGTAACCTGACCAATCTTCCAAAAATCGCTTAAAGTTATGAATTCCACCGCTGTACATACCGATTGCGCTCGGGTCTATGGGATTACCGTTAACTCCGGAAATTGACATTCCGGAAATCATCGCAAAACGAACCACGGTGTCTTCACCGCGGCGACTTGCTTTTCTAAATGGTTGGTTAAATACTGCGCCGTCAGTCCACCGATTCGAAAGAATTGTTACGGCATCGGCTACAATTGCCGCGGGAACATCGGTTGAGGAATTGTGCGGATAGTAGTTTTCCGGCGGAGTTAAGTTTCCACCGCTCACTGCGGCTCCGGTCGAATTGTAATTCCCAAGAACATAAACACCGTTTTCTGAAGCCACGGTCAAACCTTCCGTGTTAGACGTAGAAGCGGAATTGAACCGCCCCGGAAGTGTTGAGCCGTTAATCAAACGAACGCCTCTGCGGTAGTATTTGTGATCTGCGGTTGCCGCCTGACCTTTTGGAATGCCTACATCGTATCTAGGCGCTTCATTTAGGAAGTCAATTTCCAAATGGTTGTCATGGTTTACATCCTCGTTAAAAGTTAGCAAGCCGTCTTGAAAGATGTCTTCCATATCATACTCGCCGTCAAAATCTGCATCGCCACGTCGATCGGAAATGTAGATTACACGCCCGTTTTTGTTAGGTATGTCGGCAGAAGTAAGGGAATGCCCGTTGGCTGCCACAAAGGACGTAGCCGTTGGAAAGCTACCGTCAAATTCTCCATCTAAAAACCTTTTTAGATTTGCTATATCCAAATCTACAAGGCTCATTACACCCGCCGCGGGAACTTTGGTTTCTTCAAACATGGTCAACAAGCTTGTAATATCATCTTTCTCAATGCCTTCGCGCGTGTTAAATGTTTCGATCGGAAACGCGACAATTGCGTATTTGAAACCACTGCCATTAATATCAGCCCATTTTAAGTGTTGATTATCTTCAAAGCTTTGTTGCGCACCGGTTCCTGCAGAAACATCCGGATATGGTTTCGCAAACGGATTTTTTGGCGTGCACCGCGGAATGGTTGTGTCTGTCAAACAACCGGAGCTCGGATCTTGATCAACATCAGCGTATCGAACAACTAATCCCTGCGGAATTCCGTCAATGGTAAAACTCGAAACATAGTTTTCATTTATGGCTTGCTGAAAATTGGCACGTGGAATTGAGAATCTCTGAAGTTTAACAACCGAACGGCTGTCCGTTGTTGAGGAATAATTATTGATTTGGAAATTACCGGAAACAGGCGCGTGTTCCGTTAAGCCGAGACTTAGTATATCTTCAGTAATGTCTTTTGTTACCGGTTGCGCATCGTTCAAAGTAATGTTTACTGTTTCGATTTTTATCCAAACGCCACGACCATTTAGGTTAAATCGTGTACCGTTTAACGCAGTGGCTTTGTAACCATCTGCCATCGTCAACGGTTGGTAGCCGTATGAAGTTCCTGTTTGTTTATCAAGTTGAATTCCGCATTTTGTTCCTGCGGCGACACTTGCGCAACCCGGAAGCTTATTTTGTGAATCGGCAAGGGAAATTCTGATTCCCGGTTTGTTCGCGAATTTCTCCCGCATCTGAACATCGTTATCCTTATTCGCATTCGAAACAACAACGGGAATTCCATTGTTGGCTGTCATATCACCCAAGTTTTTACTTGTTTCAACAATTTCGCGTAAGTTATTTGAAGTAGCTGAAAGTGGAAGGTTCAATTTTGGAGTATGATTTTCGAGATTTCCTTGAAACGTTAATTTTTCGGTTTGCCAAGCAGCGCGCGCGCTACATGCAGGTAAATTGGGGTCGTTTGAAAAAACGTTGGGACCCGAAGGATTCTGGCATGCCACACTTCCCGTATTTGGGACCAACGTTTGCAGTGTTCCGGTTTGATCGGCAAACCTGGCGCCCGTTGTGTTTGCATCAGCGGGGAAGTGGTTTTTCCACATATCGTTTACGATTTCGCCAACCACAGATACTTTTGAATAAAACGTTATCGGGACGGTTCCCGATTGAATCCAAAGGTTCTTGTTTGTGTGCACTCTACCACCAAAAACAAATAATGGCGGACGGTTTATTTCTAGATCATCATCAAAGAATGCGCCAAACTGAAATATTGGCACTCGGTCTTGAAAGAAGCGTCGTTCGATTGTCACAGTTGTTTCGGAATATTTTTGCACCGCAGTAGCGCCAATTAGCCATGAGTCGCGAACCGAAGACAAGCCACCCAATGAACCACCCGTTAAAATGACATTTTTGCTTACACCAACCTTTTCGATTTTTGTTTGAAAATTGTAATCGTCAAAACCCGCCGGAAATTCTTGCTTTACTGCATCTATTTCCGCCTGTTTTGGTGAAATTGATGTTTCAAACAACGATACAAAATTTCGCGTAGTGTTTTCTAACGATGCCTGGCTGGCTGCATAGGTGCTAGATTCGGAAACCCCGTTTTCAACCAACCGCGTGTCGGAACTAGTTCGTGAAATCGCAACCGCAACAAAGCCGGCAAGCAAAATCAGAACCATCAATGCGATTATTAAAGCAGCTCCTTTTTCGGAGTTATCGGTTTTTGTTCTCGCGAAGTATTTCTTGGTGTATTTGTTCATCTTGCTTATTCTGACGTGTACCCCAAATTACGCGTGCTAAACGTAGAGTTAAGGTTTATATATTCAACTTTCACTTTTCCGTTTGTGGGCGATTCTGATTTTACTGTTATTCGCATTTCCACTTGAATAACATTATTCATATTGAATGGTTCGGTAAATCCGTTTGAAGGGTCATCAACCAACGAGCCATCCTCCATCAAATAACGAACTTGAAATTTTTCAACGCCGTATGCAAGCTCCTTCTTATCAATTTGCTGAGTCGCGTTGCCGGAACTATTATTTCCGTATCTTGTTTGAATTAATGTTCCTTTGTTATTTACACTGTAACTTATAAGAAACACACGTTTTGCAGTAACTTGTGGTGAATAATCAAAACAGTTGGTTAATTCACCTACCGCGCATTTTGTTAGAATAGATCGCGTATCCACATTTCCGACTATTTTTCTGTTCATATTTAACGGATTGTTTTGAGCGAGGGAGATCGAATCCGCATTTGCCGAAGTTACAATGCCCAGGGCTTGTTTGCCGGTTGGAGATTCAAACAAGTACACATCCCAAAGTTTACAGTTTGCACAACCGCCGGGTGCGGTTTTCATAACCGGTGTGCTTGAAACTGTGTGGATGTCTAGGAATTTAACCGGCTCCCCATTGTTGAATGTTAAGTCTCTAAAGGTTAAGAAGATTAAATCGTTCTTTTCACCCGGTTTTGAAAGGACACTAGTAGAAATATCGTTACCGGCAACCACTGCGGGAATGATGTCACGTAGATTATCGCCATCGGCAGGAATTTTGATTAAATCATATAAGAAATCGTCCGGCACCACCGCGCCTGATTTTGAATACCCGCTTCCTGCATTAATTACATCGCGCCCCATAAAATCGACTACGGCACGCGCGTTTGCGACAACATCGGAGCGATCGTTAACCACTTGTTTCATTTGATCTCCCGCTCGCAAAAGTCCGAAAATCGTACCCATGATAATGAGGAACACGGTTGCGGCAATCACCATTTCAAGTAATGAAAACCCATGTTCTTGCGCAAAGTATTCGTTCAATGCTCTTGAGTTGTGTTGGTTGTTGTTCATTGCGTTATTGGTAGATCTGCAATAAGTGTGGACATTTGGAGTTCGCGTGGAATGTTTCCAATCCAATACCGAACAGTCACGGTAATGCGCTTCTTGTTTGCAACTGTGGCGCCGGATTCGACAACTTCCGAAATTTCGATCTTGCGCTCAAAATCTACGTCAATCGTGCTTCTGTTTACGTATCCATTCACATTGCAGGTTAACGCGTAACCACAGGCATCATCAGCCGTACCGATAATTCCATCAGCGCCGGGGTCCTCGCGAACGAAATTCCATCCGTTGGAAAATATTCCCGAGCTAACAGTAATCGGATTAACCTTTTTCCAACTGTCAATCCCGTTCGAATTCTTAATTTCACGCGCAGAAAAAATTGATTCGATTGCAGAAGTGGCAACGTGCCTTGCCCCCGTTCTTAGCTCATTTTCGCGAACCCTGATTACGCCGAACGTTAAAGCGGAAATTTGCGCAACAATGCCTATAGTAAGCACGACAATTGCGCAAATTACTTCAATGTAGCTCATTCCGGATTCCGAATTAGTGTTTGATGTGAATTTCATTAATCTTGCCAATCGGAACAACCATTTTCGCCTATACCGCATTTCCAATACCTTGATGAACCGGAATTTCCGGTTAAAGTAATTGCACGCAAAACAAGCGCATCATTGGAAATTGTTCCGTTGCTATTTGCAATAGGCGTCCAAAAGAATATTGTTGCGCCGGTAATAATCGAACCCGTTCCGATTTCGTTAATTCCGGCATCAACCACGTTGCCGTTTCCTAAGAATCTAAGGGTTGCGACACTATTTGTTGCAAAATCCGCATGATTTGGCGGTGGGTGAGAAGCTTCGAATGTAACAGGATTCTTAAATTCAAGTTCCGGCACCGGCGTATTTTCCTGCGGACCTTGAGACATATTTTCAGGTGGAGCGCCCCATTTTACATCGTCCAAACTACTCAACCGAAGTTCCTTGAACACTTTGTCGTCTGCGCCAGTTGTTGGGTCTTGTTCAGCAATTACACGGATTGTGTTTCTTGTTTTATTCAGTTCAACGCGTATGGTTTTGTTTTGTAGAACAGCGCGTTCACGTGCTTCACGCAACACTTCTATAACTTTATTTCCTTCGACATCCGCTTTATATAGTTTTGGGCTCGAAAAACGCGTAGCAATAACCATAAAAATAGACAGAACCAATAGAACAATTATTAGTTCAATCATCGAAAAGCCGGCTTTATTTTGATTTGTAAGGTTAGAATTCACTTGGCGAAATAAGGTACATATCTAAAATCTGAAGCGAAATTCTGCTTCGCCGATGTATAATATAACAATTGTCAATACTTTACAACAATGTTGTGTATTGTTTAATCTAGGATTCTGAGAGTTTACCCGCGGAAATATTTGCGTGCGTAGTAACAAACCAAGACGGTATTGCTTACCGATAGCCTTCTGCAATTTTAGAAATTTGCGAAGTTATTGTAAGTTTTTCCGGATATTGCGTACGCGAAACAATCGTACGTATTTCCGCAAGAATTCGGTTGAAATCTGCTCGATCTGATATATCGGAAGCGGGCGTATAATTTTGTTTTGTTTCCGCATCGGCTGCGATCGGTTCAAGTGAAGCAATTATGTCCTTGAGCGCCTCGTTTGTATGCGCCCCGTTTGGATAAAAATTCAAATATTCACCGGCTTTTGCTCGAATGTACGTTAAATGACAAACGACATACCCTTCACATTCAAAGGGCAATGGATTTTCAGCCGCCTGCCACGCAATTTGTTCGCCAATCTTAAATTTGCGATAACGTTGAAACAACATCCAGAATTGCTTTGATTGCACCACCCAAATTCCCGCGGGTTCATAATATACAATTTCACTTAAATATTGATCGAAAAATGGTTTAACGGATTCAGTTTTCGATTTTTCAAAATCAATTGCCCCAACAGTTCTCGAAAGAATAAGAAGCCTTTCCAAACGCAATTCGCCACCGGCTTCGTAAGTTTTTGCATCGTCGGCAGCTTGTTTTAAGAATGGAATAAGCTGTTTCGAATCAGCCAAAGTTAGTTTTCCCCGTTCCATATATTTTCGGGCAATTGACAATAGCGTTGAATCCGGCTTTGCCGAATCAAACGGCGAAACGACCGTGTTAGAAATCCAACCCTCAAGTGGTGGCTCATCTTCATTTACCGCATTAAGTTGAATTTTATACCAACTGCCTTTAGCTTCTGCGGGAGTTAGTTTTGCTCCTATATTCAGCTCACCGATGATCTGCGAATCTGTTGTAGGTTCACTGCGAAGTCTTGCATTTGTAACATTTACAATTACCAAGCCTGTATTGGTTTGTGCTTGGAGGTTTTCTGAAGCCGGAAACATCAGCAAAAGTGCCGTTAGAAACAAAAACGAGATGCTAAATTTTGTTCGGAAAGTGTCGCTCTTATTGTATTTCATTTCTTAAAGTTGAATTCTCGAGCAAAGCTCGTGCATTTCTTTTTAATCCTTCAAGTTTGGTGCGCTTTATTGCGCTTCCACGGTATTTTTCAACGTATTCTTCGCGGGTGAGCGAAGCAATCTGTTTCAACTTGGGGGAAATATTATCGTCTCGCGGCTGGAAGCGCTTTTCAAAAGTTGGTTGGCTGAAACGATTCCAAGGACAAACGTCTTGGCAGATATCACATCCGTAAAGCCAACCTTCCAAATTCCTTGCGATATCAGGTGAAAGCGTTGGGGTTCGTAACTCTATTGTAGCGTATGATATACACCGATTTGAGTCAACCAAATATGGTTCCACAATCGCCTCGGTTGGGCAAGCGTCAATACAAAGCGTGCAACTTCCGCAATGCTCTTGTTGTGAAGTTTCCGCATAGTTAAGTTCAACATTCAACAGCAAAATTCCAATAAACACCCAAGACCCTAGTTGTTTTGTTAACAAATTGCTATTCTTCCCAATCCAGCCTAAGCCTGAATGCACTGCCCAAGGCTTTTCCATTATCGGGGCAGTGTCAACGCAAACCTTTCCTTCAATATCGGGAGATAAAGTCTTTATTCCTTCAAGTAACTTGTAGAGTTTGTCTTTTAACACCACGTGATAATCATCTCCGAATGCATACCGCGATATTTTGCCGGTTTCGGCGCCTGATGAATGTTCATAAGGTGTGTAATAGTTTTGAAGAACCACAACAACAGATTTTGCATCGGGAAAAATCAAACGCGGGTCACTTCGTTTCTCGGGTTCCCGCTCCATCCAAGCCATCTCGCCGTTGTAATTTGCACTTAACCATTCATTAAAATTATCACGCTCTTCCATTAAAATATTCGCTTTTGCGAACCCCGGCTCTTCGAATCCCAATTCCCGTGCTTTTTGGATGATGAACGCCGAAATTTCAGCTTTTGATGAGTTAGGCATATACAAATTATACAATTGAACAGTCACTTAGCGTATAATTAGAAAAGCCGAAACCTGATTCGGTTGCTTCTTAAAAATCCAACAATAAAAACCACGTATGAAACCGAACTTTGGAAAATTGATATTTGCGTGTCTCGCTGCGCTCTATTTCCTGAAAATAGCGTATAACCCAATGAATGGAAGTTTCTTGGATATTGTAGATCTGCCTATACACGAAACCGGACACATACTTTTTCGTCCGTTTGGACAATTCATAATGGTTGCGGGCGGGTCGCTGTTTCAGATAATCGTTCCGTTAGTATTTGTCGGCTATTTCCGGTGGAACGAAAAGCCTTATTCCGCGGCGTTCGTACTTTTTTGGGTTGGACAAAGCATTTTAAACGTTTGGGTTTACGCTGCGGACGCCGTTGTAATGCAAATTGTGTTGATAAGTGGATACACAGGAAGCGAAGGAAGTTTTCACGACTGGAATTATCTTTTGACGGAAACCGGTTTGCTGGGTTACACCGCAAAGTTAGCCAAAGCTATTCGCATTGTTGGCACAATAACTATTCTTGCGGCTTCCGCACTTTCAATTTATTATTCTTTCGAAACGAAGAAAGAAGAATGAAAGTTACATTAATTACAGGAGCCTCAAGTGGCATAGGCGAAGAATTTGCCAAACAGCTTGCGGCGAAAAAGCACAACCTTGTTTTGGTCGCTCGCAACGAAAAAAAACTTGCGGAAATTTGCGATGAATTGATGCTAGAACACAAGATCACCGCCCATTTCGTGGCAATTGATTTGAACGATTTTAAGGCTGACAAACGCCTGTTCAATGAAACCGAGCACCACAATCTTGAAGTAGAATGGCTTATAAACAATGCGGGTTACGGTTCATTGGGTGATTTTGCAGAACTGGACCTTGAAAATGAACTC
Source organism: Pyrinomonadaceae bacterium (assembly GCA_047973305.1). GTDB lineage: Bacteria > Acidobacteriota > Blastocatellia > Pyrinomonadales > Pyrinomonadaceae > Aridibacter. The sequence goes on along the minus strand of JBKEBT010000049.1, from coordinate 21,531 downwards.
GAAATGATCGGCTTAAACGTTATGTCTTTGGTCGCGTTAACACATAGATATTTAGAACCAATGCGTGAACGCAGAACCGGTACGATTATCAACGTTTCATCTGCCGCAGGCTTTCAACCGGTTCCCTATATGGCAACCTATTCTGCAACAAAGGCTTTTGTTACAACATTTACGGAAGCGATTGCGGATGAAAATCGGAAATACGGAATTCGGACGATGGCTTTGTGCCCCGGCGCGACGGAAACAAACTTTTTTGCCGCTTCCGGAATCGATAAACCTGTAAAATTAAAAGGTGTGCAAACGGCTGAAGAAGTTGTTACAACAGCCCTTGCCGCGGTTGAACGCGGAAAAACAAGCATCGTTCCGGGTTGGGTAAACTACGCAGGAGCGTTTTTTGGTTCCAAACTTCCAAAACGGCTTGTTTCTAAAGTGGTTGGTTCTGTCGTGCGCGGTCAGGTAGAACGTGATAAAAAAAGCGCCCAACCCTAAACAGGTTTTCCATTAACAATTTCGTGAACTTGCGCGCCTTTGCTAAAACGTTCGATGAAACTTTCTTTTGAGGTGGTTACAAAAGTTTGCGATTTTCCCTTTAGATAGTTTAATAGCAGCCCTATTCTTTTATAATCCAATTCGGCATCCAAATCATCCAGCAAAAATATCGGATATTCTTTGTTTTGCTCGAAAAAAACCGAAAGTTTTGCCGTAAGCAAAATTAACAAAGCGCTACGTTGTTGCCCCGAACTTCCGAATTTTCTAAGATCTTTTCCGTTAAATCTAATCAGAAGGTCATCACGATGTGTGCCAATAAGTGCTTTCCCAGCATATATTTCCGCCGGCAAACGAAGCTCTAACCTGTCGCGCAAAAGACTTTCGAAATCTCTAAGGTCTCCCTTACCTTCTAGAGACGAAAAATATGTAATTGTGATTTCTTCCTTATCAAACAGCTTTTTTTCAAGAACTTCGTTCAAGCGCTGCACAAATCTGATTCTCGCTTTGTAAATATGCGTGGCAAGAACAGAAAGTTGTTCATTCCATGGTTCAATCAAATTCTTAACGTAATCAGGCGAAGCTTCTTCATCGCGCGCCTTTGAAAGAATTGAATTCTTTTGCTTGATAACCTTTGCGTAATCAGAAAGCGTTTTAGAAAATGACGGATAAATTGAAACAATTCCCGAATCCAAAAAATCGCGTCGCGCGGCTGGCGATGACCGTACAATTTCGAGCGAATCTGAATTAAAAAGTAGAGTGTAAAGTTGTGTAGAAAAACGTTGTGCGGTTTCTCTTTTTCCGTTTACGGAAAGTCTCTTTGCATTTTCCTTCAATAACACCCCCACTTCACGCGTAATCTCTTTGCTTTGGCGCACCTTCCCACGAATTATTGCTTCATCTGCTTCAAAGTTGATTGTTTCTTGCAATCGCGCAGTCTTAAATGAACGGGCGTTTGCAAGTATGTAAATTGCCTCAAGCCAATTTGTCTTTCCTTGTCCATTTTCGCCGAAAATTATGTTCAATCCGGAACCAAATTCAATTTCACCGGTAAGATTTCTGAAATTCTCTGCAAAGATAGTTTCCAAAAGCATTTTGGGATTTTAGCATAAGCAAACATTCATATTAATTCTGAAAAAAATGCTGGCATAAATAGGCGTGTAGCTATATAATTAAACCGTGTTTGCCTACCACAAACAGCAGTAAAGCACAAATGGATTAAAAATGAAGAACATACTACCCCTGATTTTGTTATCGTTAATGTCCGCAACTGCATTTGCGCAGCAATCGGTTGGAGCTGCGGCACAACCTTTTTCGGAAAAGAATTTGAGTGGCGAAATTGTTGATTTACAGGCTCAAAAAGGAAAAGTGGTTTTGATGGCGTTTTGGTCAACAAAATGTGAAATTTGCGAAAGCGAGATTCCAAAACTAAATAATCTTGCTAGCAAATACCGCACAAAGAATGTTGAATTTTTGGGAATTACCATGAACCCGCCAAAAATGGTAAGAGCATACTTAAAAGAAAAACCGTTTAATTTCAACATAATTCCAAATGCATTCGGCATAATTTTAAAGTACGCCGATAGAACTTCAGACGGAAAAATAAACATGGGTTTTCCGGCATATTTTTTGATCAATCAGTCAGGAACCGTGATCTTAAAATCAAGCGGATTCAATAAAACCGGTGAACTTGATTCAAAGCTGGACGAATTACTTGAAAAGGAATAACAGCTTGAGAATCGAAACCGGTTACGCTATATTGCTTTTCGGAGAAGTAGCATAATTGGTAATGCAGCGGTCTTGAAAACCGCCGCCCTTGCGGGCTTGCAGGTTCGAGTCCTGTCTTCTCCGCCAGTTTTTAAAAGGCTTGTGTTTTACACGGGCTTTTTTATTTTTTAAACAAAGTTTGAGTTTAAGTTGTTGAAAAAAGAACGACTTTTGTTGATTGTTCTCAATAGTTGTTATAAGTTAATACAACTGAATGACCATTCATTTATTGCGTTACTAATGTCAAGCAAGGTTAATACAAGAGCAAGCGTAAGCGACAAGCGGCAGGCAATTCTGCGGTCGGCTGTGAAGGTTTTCGCGCGCAAAGGATATTTTAATTCGAAAGTTTCGGATATTGCCGCAAACGCAAGAATTGCAGACGGCACTGTGTATTTATACTTTAAGAGCAAAGAAGAAATACTGCATTCGATATTTGACCGAACCATGGATTCTTTCATTACGGATGGAAAAAATGAGCTCGAAAAATTAGAAGGCGCAAAAGCGAAACTTAGAAAAATTGCGGAATTACACCTTGAAAAGCTAGGTGCGGATAGAAATCTTGCGATTGTGTTTCAAGTGCAGTTGCGCGGTTCAATAAAGTTTATGCGCGAATTTTCCGCCGCCGGTTTTTCCGAATATCTTGAAATAATCAGCCAAACGATAAAAGAGGGGCAAAAAGAAGGGGTTTTTAAGAAGGATTTGAATGCGACTATTTCTGCAAAAATCTTTTTTGGCGCGTTGGATGAAATGGTAACGAATTGGGTACTTTCTTCAAAAAAGTACGAACTGAAACCTGCTGCCGATGAAGTTTTGAAGTTATTTTCTTACGGCATCTTAAAATAATTGAAGGGAAACAAATCAATTAGACGAACGTTAAAGCGTATACCGCTTTTTGACGACGAGCCGAAAACGCTCGGCGAATTATTCTTTTCGTTACGTGAAGGGAAATCAAGAGAAAACGCTTTAAATCATAAGGTTAACGGGAAATGGGTTGCAATTTCTACCGATGAAATGCTTGAAACTATCGAACAGATAGCGCTTGGGTTGGACGCGATGGGGATGCATGCGGGTGACCGGATCGCGATTTTGAGCAACAATTCGCCTAAGTGGACGCTTTCAGATGCGGCTTGCCAATGTATTGGCATAATTGATGTTCCAATCTACACAACACTTACGCCTGAAACAATCAAATATATTTTAGATGATGCGGGCACCCGCGCGATTTTTGTACAAGATCAAGAATTTCTTCAAAACATAGAATCAATAATTCCCGAATGCGAAACGCTAGAAACCGTTATTCTATTTGAAGGTGAAGTTGCCGATAAAAAAGTAATCGCTTTTGCGGATCTACTGGAGAAAGGAAAAGAAGTAAAAGCAAAGCAGCCAAACAAAGCGCAACAAATGCTAAAAAGCGTAAAGTCTGACGACATCGCAACCTTAATCTATACATCCGGAACTACCGGCGAACCAAAAGGCGTAATGCTTAGCCATGAGAATTTAGTCTCGAATGTTTTGGATGCGGGCGAAAGATTTACGTTTTCAATGAAAGATGTTTCGCTATCGGTTTTACCGCTTTCACACGTATTTGAGCGAACCGGAATGTATTTATACGTTAATAGCGGAATGGCTGTCTATTATGCTGAATCCATAGAAAAGGTTGCGGAAAACCTTTCAGAAGTTCAACCGACAATTTTTGTTGGTGTCCCCAGAATTTTCGAAAAGGTTTATCAAAGAGCAAAGCTACTTGCTTCCAACCAAAGCGAATTTAAGGAGAAGGTTTTTGACTGGGCGATTCGAAACGGAAAAGAATATGCTGTTAGATTTGCGGATAATAGGCGAATTCCTGCAACACTTGGAATCAAGCATACAGTAGCGGACAAAATTGTTTTTTCGAAATTACGATTGTTTTTCGGCGGACGATTGCGGTTTTGTATCACCGGCGGGGCAGCACTTTCAGATAACATTTATTTAGTTTTTACCGGCGCGGGAATTGGAATTATGCAGGGCTACGGACTTACGGAAACTTCGCCCGTAATTACTTGCAACACGCCGGTTGAATCGCGCGCGGGTTCAGTTGGGAAAACAATTAGAAACGTTGAAGTAAGAATTGCCAGAGATGGCGAAATTGAAGTTTGTGGTCCGAACATAATGATGGGCTATTTCAATAAGCCCGAAGAAACACGCGCTGCATTTACTGATGACGGCTGGTTTAAGACGGGCGATATTGGCGAACTTGACGGCGACGGGTTTTTACGAATTACTGACAGGAAGAAGGAACTATTCAAAACATCGGGCGGAAAATATATTGCCCCCTCGCCTATTGAGCAAATGATTAAATCATCAAGATTTGTTAATCAAGTTGTTTTGGTTGGAAATTCACGCAAGTTTGCTTCTGCTTTAATCGTGCCGGATTACGAGCAACTCGAAGGCTTTCTGTTGAAAAATTCGCTGAATAATTTATCGCACGCGGAAATTTGTCGGAATCCGAAAGTTATTTCGCTTTTCGAATCTGAAATAAATAAGTATTGCAAAGGGCTTGCGCGGTTCGAATCAGTTAAAAAGGTTGCGTTAATCGAAGACGAATTAACAATTGACAGGGGTGAATTAACCCCGACATTAAAATTAAAGCGACGCGTAATTGATGAAAAATATAAAGATATGATTGATGAAATATACGATCAAGCAGAAAAAGAGCCACGATAACTTTCGTGGCTCTTGCATTTCTTAAATGGCATTTTATGTCAATACAAAATTCTGTTTGGGATCTGGTAACCAAAACTCGTTGCCGCCCCAACTCCCGTTTTAAGAACGGTATCCAGTACCAGTTCACCAATATTCTTCTTCTTTTTCCCTACTAAAACTTCGTCGTAAGGCTTTAACATAAAAGCTTGTTTGCCTAATTCCTTGGTTTCCTTTAAATCAATTTGAATAACTTCACGATCTTGCGAATCAAGCTTCCGACGATAAACAAAAACCTTTTTAAGATCCGCGGTTTCGTTTACACCGCCAACCATTGCTATTGCCTGTGCAAGCGACAAACCTCCTTCCTTAATATAAATGCCTTGTGGTTGTCGAACCTCGCCATTTATATAAACCGGATCTGCTTTATCGACAAAAACAATGTCACCGGGGTAAATAACCGGGTTTGAATCTCGCGTGCCGGATTGAATCGCATTTAGACTGTATATTTTAGAGGGAACATCCGCCTTATTCTCTTCGGTGTTTTTCCAGTTCGCATCCGAATCCTTAGCAAAACATGCCGGAACTTGTGGTCTAAAAACACGAACCGTTCCGCCGGCATCATCATTTGGTCCGCCAACCGTAGCAAGCACCTCCATCAAAGTTGCTTCACGATAAAGCTCAACTGTTGAAGGTGTTCTAACCATGCCAAAAACCGTAACGGGGACGGGTTTTGTTCTTTCAACAACATTAAAGCTAACAGCGGGGTTGCGAACATATTTCGCAACTTTCTGTGTAACTTCTTCGCGCACTTCCTGCACCGTTTTGCATTTTGCGTGAATAGGAACATCATCAAACGGCACATAAATATTGCCCAATTCATCAACAAATGTTTCGAACCCGAACTGTTCTTCACCCATTACTTTGGCTTCAACTTTATCTCTTGGTCCAATCAAATACGGACGAAGTGGTGCATCTGTCTGCGGCATTTGTGCGAGGGTGCCAATAACACCGAAAATAATAACCATAGCAAATAACGTAAAAATCTTTTTCATAACAAAATAATTCCTTGTTTTCGGTTCAAAATTTCGTGTAAAGAATAGCTTACAAATCTGTTCGATTCAAATATTTCTCACAACGTTGTTTGTGTAAACAACAACAAAAGAGTGTTTCGTAGCACGAATTTCTAGATTTGCGCAGTGGTTGAGAAACAGTATCAAGTTATGATTTAATAACGAAATTGATGAGCGAAAATTGCCTTTTTTGTAAGATAAGTGAAGGAAAAATTCCGGCTGAAATTGTTGCGCAAGATGCAGACTTGATGGTATTCAAAGACATAACGCCGCAAGCACCGGTACATTTGCTCATCATCCCCCGCAAACATATCGTTTCCCTTGATAATGCCACCGCCGAAGATCAAGAGTTATTAGGCAAAATGCTTCTTAAAGCAGCAAATATTGCGCGTGAACTCAATTTCGCTACAAACGGTTACAGGGTTGTGATAAATACAAACAATGACGGAGGTCAAACCGTTTTTCACTTGCATATACATTTGTTGGGCGGAAGGCAGTTCCTTTTTCCGCCGGGTTAAAGGTTAGAAAATCCAAAAATGAAAAAGATTACAGTTCTTTTTACGGCTATTGTTTTTTCAGTCGTATCTATTAGTTGCAGTAATACCGTTGCGAACAATGATGGTAATGAAAACAGTGTAACAAATTCCAATGCTAACCTGAGTACCGCAAACTCAAATGAAGCATCCGATTTTTCTGCGAACGAAGCGAATACTTCCAATGACACGGTTCCGACTTATGAGAATGCAGAAGAAGCATTTAAAAGTGGTGAGGCGTATTCAGATAAAGATGAAAACGATAAGGCGATTGAAGCGTATAAACAAGCCACGGAACTTAATCCGGATTTTGCTGAAGCACACTTCAAACTCGGAGTTGCTTATGCGTTAATCGAAAGTGGTGATGAACCGGTTTCTGAAGATGATAGTGGCAAGAAAAAAGGCAAAAAAGAAACTGTAACAAAGAAAAATTCAGAAATTGCGTTTGAAAATGCAGTAAAGGCATATAAGAAGCACCTTACAAAGAACCCGAAAGATGATGTTGCATATTACAACCTCGGAAGAGCTTACAACAAACTGTTTGAAGACAATGAGGCTGAAAAGGCTCTACAAAAAGCGGTAGATTTAAAGCCCGACGATTCAATGTATAGAACAGAACTAGGCGGTGTACAGGTAAAACTTGCGAAATATCCAAACGCAATTAAGCAGCTGGAAAAAGCCGTAGAACTCGACGATCAAAATTATACAGCACAAGATCTTTTGGTTGAAGCAAAAGCCGGAAGAAAGCGCACGGATTTCAATAAAGACAAACAGGGAACGAAAAAATCTCAGGAGTAGTCACTTTTTTTCCGACAAATTTTGATTAAATTTGTGTGTTGCTATTCAACACAGATTGAAGTAGTGTGTCATCGTGACATATACACTAACAAGGTGACACACAATGAAGATCGAAATTGAAAATCCGCAAACACTTTCTCTTGAACGAAAGAACAAAATGCACGAAGCACGCGAAGCGATAATCGATCGTCTCGCAATTGAATTGCCAACAAACATTGATCTAGAAAGATTTTTGCGCGTAGTGGTTTCCGAAATTGGGCGGATGATGCAGGCTGATCGCTGCGATTTGATTCAGCTTACCGAAGATAACGAACTTCAGATTAGCCACGAATGGCGTGCAAATGAAAGCATTCCGGTAAGCGAGGGAACGCGGATTCCAATCAACGCTGAGAAACTTTCCGAGCATTTTGATTTAACCAAGCCGATTGTTGTTAATGACACGTCAAAGGCTAAAGATGCGAAGGTTCGTTTCCTTGCAAAAGCGCTTGAAACGCGGTCGCTTTTAGTGTTGCCTATCGTCTTAAGTGGCAAAGTCATTGGTCTTTTGGGTCTTCACGATACATCATCGCCCCGCGTTTGGCTCGATGAAGAAGTGAGTTTTCTTGAATCAATCGGAAGTCAACTCGCCATTGGTTATCAATACACCAGCCTATATGTAAATCAAGAATTGGAATCAAAGCGGACAAACGCACTCTTGGAAATTGCCAACACGCTTAATTCGCATTCGGATTTTGATTTACTGTCATCAAAGGTGTTGGAGCGTGCGGTTTCGATTCTTGGGGCAAATTACGGCGCACTTGGTGTACTAGATCAAACCGAAAAACGAATTTCCCTTGAATCTTTTAAAATGGCGGAAGGGATCAAGCCTAACAGCGTGCTACAAATGATTGAGGAACACAATCAAGCACTGGATTTGGAACCGTTTCCCAAGATCCGAGAAATTCTCAAGAATGGAACAACGCTAAAACTTCTGGATTCGGATTTGGCGTTGCCAATGCGGTTGGTATTCAATTCCCAATTTGACGGAAACTCTGCTTTGGTTGCACCGGTGCGGGTTGGCGGGCACCCGTTCGGGCTTTTAGGTTTTGTTTGGAACAAGGAAACCGAAAAAGGATTTAAGGATCACGAAATTGCTCTTGTAGAAGGTATCGCAGATCAAATAGGCACGGCACTGGAACGTGATCATTTATCGGCTGAGATAATGCGTCTCAAAAACGAATTGAATGAAAGAAATTCAAGCCGAATTATCGGGCAGGCGCCGAATATTCGTAGGGCGGTAGAACTTGCTTTTACGGTTGCGGATACAACGACAACGGTTTTGATTCAAGGAGAATCCGGTACCGGGAAAGAGCTGATTGCAAATCTCATACACTACAATTCGGGTCGCGAAGATAAGCCGTATGTGAAGATAAACTGCGGTGCAATTCCTGAAAGTTTGATGGAATCTGAATTATTCGGACATGAAAAAGGCGCGTTTACAGATGCCCACACGGCAAGAAAAGGAAGGTTTGAAGAAGCGTCTGGCGGTACGCTTTTTCTTGATGAAATCGGCGAACTTTCAATGCCGGCGCAAGTTAAATTGCTTCGCGTTTTACAGGAAGGCGAATTTATGCGCATCGGCAGTAGCGATCTAAAGAAGGTTGATGTTCGTGTAATCGCAGCCTCAAATGTTAATTTGGAAAAGGCTGTAGAAGAGGAACGATTTCGCCGAGACCTCTATTACCGACTTTCAGTGTTTCCAATTGCTTTACCGCCACTTCGCGAGCGACCTGAGGATATTAATTTGCTTGTATTTCATTTCTTGGAGTTGTATAAAGAAAAATCAGGAAGGTTTGTTTCGGGCATTTCAAATGAAGCGTTGCGCGCCTTGGTTAATTACGAATGGCACGGAAACGTAAGAGAACTTGAAAATGCTATTGAACGCGCTGTTATAATTGCATCAGGCAGGCAAATAGAAATTGACGATCTTCCAGAGGCGATTAGTAGAAAGGCGTTTGAAGCTTTTGCAGAAATTCGCGAAGAACGCGCGATTGCTGCCGGCGAAGGTCGTTCAATAGGAATCGAGTTGGAATTACCGACCGCAATGGAAGAGGTTGAAAAGAGAATTATTGGCGCAACCCTTGATTATACCCGTGGCGACAAATCAAAAGCCGCAAAGCTCTTAAATATCGGAAGAAAAACACTTTACAGGAAACTCAATAAATATCAAACAGAAAGCTAACTCAAAATTTGCATCACTTATTCAAGCTATCCTTATTAGTATATTTACGTTTCTGTTCCCTTTTGTACTGAACGCACAAGATGGAGATGTTGTTAAAATAACAACGAACCTTATTCGAATTGACGTTGTTGTAACCGACAAGAAAGGTCAACAAGTTACCGGCTTAAAAGCCGAAGATTTTGAACTAACTGAAAACGGAACGCCTCAAACTATTACAAACTTATCTTATGTTTCAGCGCCCGAACTCGCCAAAAACGAAAAGCAATCAAAAAAGGTCGAAGCGAAAAGTGGACTAGAAATACCCGTTGTTCAAAATGAATTGAACGAGAGTCAAGTTCGTCGGACATATGCGCTAATTGTCGATGACCTCGGCGTAAGTTTTAGTAGCATGTTTGGTATAAAAGCCGCACTTAAGAAGTTTATAGATGAACAAATGCAGCCCGGTGATTTGGTTGCGCTGGTTCGCACCGGTGGTGGGGTCGGGGCACTTCAAGCGTTTACAAGTGATAAAGCAAAACTTTTAAGCACTGTTAACTCACTAAAATGGAATCCTCGTTCAAGAGGCACGTTCAATTTAGCCGACTTTTCAAACAGTGAGAATTATGGAAGCGATTATTCAACGGTATCCCGAAATAGTAATACGAATCAGGCAAATGATTTTTATAGCACTCTAAACAGTATAGATGGCTCAATCGGTGCCATTATCGGCACTATCCAAGGTATGAAAGATTTACCCGGAAGAAAATCGGTAATACTGTTTTCAGAGGGGTATACGGTGGGTGTGAATTCCAACACTATACCGCCTTCTGCGAGATTAGAAAATGAATCTTCAAATTCGAACATCTTTCGACTTTTGAGGATTGTAACTGAATTGGCAAATCGAGAATCGGTCGTAATTTACACAATTGATCCAATCGGATTAACCGTACCGGGTTTCATTCCTGCTTCAAGTTCTGTTAGTGCGAGCTCCCGAATTTTTGAAGCTGCCGCCAATGATTCAAATAAAATGAATTCAGGGCTAGCGTTTTTGGCGAAAGAAACCGGCGGGCTTTCATATTTGAATCAAAACGACATGAATACGGGGCTTGCTAAAGCGATTAATGACCAAAGCTATTATCTTTTGGAATACGAACCTCAAGAAGATACATTTGATCCCAACGTTAATAAATACAACCAACTAAACGTGACGTTGAAACGCCCCGATTTAAAAGTGCGGTATCGCGCGGGATTCTCACCGTTTACTAATGCGGCTTTGGATTCCGTAAGCTCACCTGATGCAACAATTTCAAGGTTAAAAGCAGCAATTAACTCTCCATTTTCGGTAAACAGCATTAACATTCGCACGTATTCGATTGTTGGAAACGAGCCTAAAACTGGCGACTATATTAATTCATTGGTACGTATTGATGCTAACGATTTAGAGTTCAAGAAAACCGAAGATGGCAAGCATCTTGCAAAGGTTCAAATCGTAGCATTTACGATGAGCGTTAATGGAAAAATCGCGGATTTCACTCATAGCAACTACGAAATAAAACTTAATGATGCGCAGTATAAATCAGCGTTGGAAAATGGGCTTATTTATAAAGTACCAGTATCGGTCAAGAAAAGCGGTGGATATCAGATGCGTTTGGCGTTAGTTGATTTAGAAACCGGCAAGATTGGTTCACAAGCCGATTTTATAAGTGTTCCCAAAATCAAAAAGAGTGAATTCTGGCTTTCGAACTTGCTTATTAAGAACGAAAATATACACCCAACCGGTTCACAGTTGGATGCGGTCGATGCTTTAACGGCTTCAACGATGCGCAAGTTTAAGATTCCGACTCGGCTACAATTTGGTGGCACCATTTACAACGCGAAAATCAAGAACGGGAAACCAAACATTGAAATGAAAGTTCGCTTGATTAAGGACGGAAAAATTGTGATTGAAAGTGAAAATTTCAAGGCAGATGTAGGAAATCAACCCGATACCAAAAGGTTGAATTTTACTAGTTCGATTATTTTGGGAACGAATCTTGCGCCGGCAGATTATTTGTTACAGGTAATAGTTAGGGATAAAAATCAGAACAAAGGAAAAACATCATCACAATGGATTGATTTTGAACTTGTAAAATAAATTTATGGCTTTGTTTCTTACCGAATCGTCATAGTTCTATTTTGTTCGCATTTCTGGTTTATGAATATAATTGTCGGCACCGCCGGGCATATTGATCATGGTAAAACGAGTTTGGTAAAAGCCCTTACAGGTGTTGATACCGATCGACTTCCGGAAGAAAAACTCCGCGGAATTACAATTGATTTGGGTTTTGCAGAGTTAGTTCTAAATGATTTGCATATTGGCTTTGTCGATGTACCAGGACACGAACGGTTTGTGAAGAATATGCTCGCAGGTGTTGGAGGAATCGACATGATAATGTTGGTTGTAGCCGCAGATGAAGGCGTAATGCCACAAACACGCGAACATTTTGAAATATGCCGACTTTTGGGAATAAAACACGGCGTAATCGCACTTACAAAAGCAGATAAGGTCGAGCCCGAACTGCTCGAAATAGCAAAATTAGACGTTGAAGAGCTAGTGAAATCAACATTTTTGGAATCCTCTGAAATAGTTGCGGTATCTTCGGTGTCCGGTGAAGGGCTAGAACATCTGAAAATGTTTTTAGAAGAAACGGCAAAGAAGATTCCCGAACGCAAAACTGAAAAAATTGCAGTGTTACCTATTGACCGTGTTTTCACCAAACACGGGTTTGGCGCGGTTGTTACCGGTACACTAAATTCCGGTGAAATTAAAATTGGCGATACATTGGAACTTCTTCCCCAAAAGCAGCCGGTGCGCGTTCGCGGGCTTCAAACTTATGAAAAATCAGTTGAAAACGTTACTGCCGGACAACGAACCGCCGTGAATATTGCGGGAATAGACCACAAGAATATTTCACGCGGAAATTTGCTTTCGGAACGCGGATATTTAGAACCCACGCAAATTATCGATGTTCAAATCGAGCTAATGCAAAGTGGTGCAAGTTCATTGAAATCGAGGCAGCGGGTTCGAGTGCATTTGGGAACGGTGGAAGTGCTTGGAAGGGTGCAGGTTTTAAACGATGCCGGAGAAATTTTGCGTGGAGATTCGGGTTTCGCACAATTGAGGCTGGAAAGCGAAATCGTTGGAACTTTGGGCGACAGGATAATTTTGCGGCAATATTCACCGCAGCACACCATCGCTGGTGCTGTTGTCTTAGATGTGTTTCCGCAAAAACACAGAAAGAAGCAATTACGCGAAGTTGGGACATTTTTGGAAAATATGTCGGCTGCAATTGACGAAAAAGCCTCGGCGCGTCAACTTGCATTGATAATTGAAAAGGGTGGAACTTTCGGGGTTGCACAAGAGGATTTGCATGCGATTACCGGCTGGAAAAGTAGTTTCATCCGGCTAGAATTAGATAAACTTGCAGCAACAAACAACGTAGTTATATGCGATAATTTTAGCGTATCAATCGATAGTTTTAATCAGTTGAAACAACTTATTTTGCACACTGTTGAAGAACACCACAAGAGTGAACCGTTTTCGCGGGGTCTGTTGCTTGAAACACTGCGTGAACGTATTTACGTTCCTGACGATGTATTTCGTTCCGCGCAAGAATCTTTAATCGAAACCGGAAAAATCGGGCGCGAAAACGATGTAATTTTTTCAAACGGGTTTAGACACGAACCGGAAGAACATGAAAAAGCCGCTCTTGAACATTTCCGTATGTTGTTTTACGAAGCGGGACTTGCACCGCCCGCGCTTGATGAAGTCCTGAAGAAAGTTTCCGAAATCGAAAAGATGGAAGTAAAAGAGCTTCGAAAACTCTTTCAAACTCTTTTAGATTCCGGTGAATTGATCAAAATTTCGCAACAATTTTTTGCTTCTTCGGTGGCGGTTGAAGAACTTAAGTCAAAACTTAAATTGCACGCCCTACAAGATAATGAAAGCAAGTTTATAACCGTAGCCGAATTTAAAGATATAGCCGGTGTTTCCAGAAAATTTGCAATTCCTTTGCTGGAATATTTTGATAACAACAAAATTACGCGTCGCGCGGGCGACAAACGGTTGATTCTTTAACCTATTTCGCAACCACCATATAGCTGATTCGGCGATTTTGAAATCGACCTTCTTCGGTATTGTTTGCTTCCTTTGGTTGTGTTTCGCCGTAGCCCTTTGTCGTAAATCGCGCTTCACTCAAGCCGGTTTTTACAAAATAATCTTTTACCGCATTTGCTCGCCGGTTTGAAAGATCCATATTTGAAGCATCATCGCCCACATCATCAGTGTGTCCGCCGATTTCGATTACAATTTTGTCGGGTAATTGTTTTATGTAAGTTGATGCCCGTTCCAGAAATTTCTGTCGAGCCGCCGGAATTGACGCATCACCACTAGCAAAATTTATGTAATAAAGATTGAGAGCCCGTAATAGGTCGTCAACATTTGGGGGCGAATCAAGATTGTTAAGAATAATGTTTGCACACTCTTCGCGCTTAGCAATATCGGTCATCGATTCTGCGTTTTGACATTCATTTGCGGAAGCCTTTTGAGCGACAAGAACGGTAACTACTTCGCCACGTTTTCCGTCAACATTCGTTTCAAAATCTTCAAAGCCTTTCTTACGAACTATCAGTTTTTTAGTGCCGGGTGAAAGCCCTATTAAATCAACCTCACCCTGAGGATTTTCCACGCCCCACCGCGAATTATTCACAAAGAACTGGCTGTTTGGTTGGGCGCCTTTTATTTGAATTGTAAATGCTGACGGACCCATAAAAAAGAAATAAACCGCCAAAAGCACTATTACGGCAAACGAAAACATTGTCATCAAACCGGCGCCAATCCAAAACCATGCCGGAATACCACCCGCCTTCTTTCGTTTCTCTTCATCTTGCCTTGCCCGTTCAGAAGGTGTGGGTGGAATTTTTGCATATTTCTCGCGCTCGGCATCTGGAAGACGCAAATACGGAACCGTCATTCCGTCGTTGGAATCTTCATTGCTTTCGGGCTCAAAATCATCATTTAGCCGCACATTTGGTTGTGTCACGCCCCAATCCGGCTCAGAAAATTCTTCCTTTGAAGGGTGAAGTTGCTTGCCTAAATCCGGTTCGGCACCGGAAACGTTGTAATTTATTACGGTTTTGCCCCATTCATCAGCCGGTGCATCCGAAGGCGTGCCATAGTTTGTTTTGCCCCATTCAGATTCTTCAAAATCTTCCGCGGGAATGTTTGGTGTAGTTTTTGACCAATCATCCGGCGGGGGCATTCCCGGTTTGTCGTCGTTTGAATCGCTCACAATAGAATATTTTATATATCCGAAAAAAATTTAAAAGTCTTAAATAGATCAGACAAAGAATAACATAAAAAATAGACGGGTTTTATTTAATGTTTGGCGGTTGTGCGGCTTTTGATCTTATTTTGATTCCGCCATTTGAAGTAATCAAAAGGCTACGAGCCTCATAGGAAGAAGTGTTGGTCGGGAAATAGGCGAGCAAGTACCGATCTTTGCGAAGTTCATTACAAACTGATGCAGCCGCATCTTTAGCTTGTTCAATTGGGAACGCCAACCCGCCAGTTGCTTCCGTTAGTTGTCGAATTACTTCAGGCGCTTTCGGCGTATTCCTTCTATATGCACCATTTGAGCGGTCGGCAACTTGAAGCGTATAGACGGTTATATTCTGTTTTTGCAATTCGTCCAATAACGAACCAAACGGGGTCTTACTTCCACGGTCAAGCCCATCACTAATTAAAACAATCGCAGTTTTTCGTGTGCCCGGCATTAATGGTAAAAGTACTTCACCGGCGGCGGCATTGACGGCATCAAACAAATGTGGATTTCCTTGCTTGCGAAATGTTGAAAGTGATGCGGAAAGTGTATCGGCATTGTCTGTCCATTCCTGAATTATTTCCGGTTTTTCATCGTAAGCGATTACATAAAGTTGGTCGCCTTCAAAAATTTCATAAGCGAATTCCATTACGGCGCTTTTTAGCGTGTCAACGTCAACACGAAGCGTTTGCGAATTATCTACAAGAATAACTATACGCGAGGGGGAAGGATCAAAACTGAAGTTTTTAATTTGCTGCTCAATTGCATTTTCATATAAAAAAACATCTTCCGCGCGTATTGGTTCAGTTGAACCGTCCGTTCGTTCAGCTGTAACGGAGAGTATTGAACCATCAAGGTTTGTAGAGTTGCGCGCACTGTGCCCAGATTGTGCGAAAAGTGCCGTTGAGCTTATTAAAAGAAACAGTGAAATAATTAAAAAGCGCGCGTAAACCCTAAACATTTTCTAGTCCTTTTTCTTTTCAGGTGTTGGTTCCTTTACTTTTGATGCAGGTTCTGTCTTTTCGGTTGAATCGCTAGTTGGTTTTGCTTCTTTTTCCGGTTTATCAGCTACCGCTGCGGAGCCTCCCTTTTTTGAATAATCGGTTACATACCACCCATCACCCTTAAACTGAAACGCTGAAAGCGACAATTGCTTTTCAAGTTCGCCGCCACAAGTTTCACAAACGGTTAATGGAGCATCTGAAACGCCTTGAAGTTTTTCAATCTGAGCGCCGCAATTCTTGCACTTATATTCATATATCGGCATATCTTTTAATCCTTACTCTTAAATTTGCGTATTTTTCAAACCGTTGATTATAGGCGCACAATTTGTATTTTTAAACCGCGGGTAATTTTATTCGAATGGATTCAAAAGAAACGAAAAGGCACATAAAGCGCCCCTAGTTTCTTTTGCTATTTGAAAAAAATCAGTATCATTCGGCTGATTTACGTTGGGCTGTTTCGTGGTTTTGATGCGCGAGAAATCTTTCAGCGTCAATTGCAGCCATACATCCGGTTCCTGCGGCGGTTATCGCCTGGCGGTAATAGCTGTCTTGCGCATCCCCGCAAGCAAAAACACCTTCAATATTCGTTTTTGTCGAAGAATCTTGGGTTTTGATGTAACCAACTTTGTCCATTTCAAGAGTGCCCGTAAAAAGTTCAGTGTTTGGTTTGTGTCCGATTGCTACAAAAACGCCCTCGGTTTCGTGCATATAAGTTTCATCAGTTCGATTATTGAAAAGTTTTACGGCAGTTACGCCATCCTGTTGATTTCCGATAATCTCCTTTACTTCCGTATTCCAAATAACCTCAATCTTTTCATTGGAAAGCACCCTTTCCTGCATAATCTTTGAGGCTCTGAATTCGTCGCGCCGATGAATAATTTCAACCTTGTTTGCAAAACGTGTCAAAAATTCCGCCTCTTCCATTGCTGTGTCACCACCGCCGACAATTATCACATTCTTGCCGCGAAAGAAGAATCCGTCACAGGTCGCACAAGCTGAGACCCCGTTTCCACCAAGACCCGCAGGTGCCGGTGCTTCACCTGGAATTCCCAACCAACTTGCCGAAGCACCTGTCGCAATAATAAGCGTTTCGGCTTCAATAGAAGTTGTAATTTCTTCGGCTTCTTCGCCGGTTTTTCCGTAGAGCGTAAAAGGACGCGAAGAAAAATCTATATGAGAAATCCAGGTTTGCATTAGTTCCGCGCCAAATTTTTCAGCTTGTGCGCGAAATTGATCCATCAGCTCCGGTCCTAAAATTCCCGATGAAAAACCCGGATAATTTTCGACTTCAGTTGTAATTGTAAGTTGCCCGCCAGGTTGCGGACCCTGTATAACCAGCGGTTCGAGCTGTGCTCTTGATGCGTAAATGGCAGCGGTTAAGCCCGCCGGACCCGACCCAAGAATTACTACCTTGCGTCTTATTTTCTCTTGCGACATAATACTTGAAACCAATCTCCTTCGGTTTGATTTTACCAATTCAATTTATCATTTTTAATTGAATACCAATAGTTTGAATTTTACGGGCTAAACGTTCGCAATATAAGGCGCACGGAATGAGTTTATTTAAGTAGTTGGAAATTTGAGACCGTACAATGTTTTGCAATTTAATTGCTTAAACATGTTAAACTAAATTTAGAACGTGGCTAATTTCGATTCCTTATGGTAACTACGATTCAACCTCAGTTTGAGGAAAAGCGGTTTGCATTACGAATGGCACTGCGCTTACCGATAGTTGTATCGGGAAGAACTGCCGATGGCTCCGCTTGGAGTGAACCAACCGAAACTGACAATATATCAACAACAGGTGTTCTTTTTCATTTGAACCAACGTGTTGCGGTTAATGAAAACTTGTACATTCGTTCGCATCGACCTGATGGTGTACCGGTGGAAGTGCAGGCACGTGTAGTTCGCACGGCAAATGCGGTTCGTGGCACGGCGCGAATAGGCGTAACAATTACAGAACCGCGCGAAGATTGGTTAAGGCTTTTTGTCGCTTGGGTTGCGGATGATAACCACGGCGAAATCGATGAACAGTAGGCTACAATTAATTCCTGTTTTAGTGCTTTCACTTTGAATTTCGAGGTAGTTTACTCGGAATTTTTTATTTTCAAATCTAAATCAATAATATAAGTATGAGCAACTTTGAAACGATAAGCGTCGAAAAAAACGGCGCGATAGCAGTTTTAACAATCAATCGACCGGATAAAATGAACGCATTGAATTCGCAAGTGCACAAAGAGGGTGTTGCGGCTCTTGATGAGCTTAAGAATGACGAGAATGTACGAGTCTTAATTATCACGGGCGCTGGCGAAAAAAGTTTTATAGCGGGTGCGGATATTGGTGAATTTGCTGGTGAAACATCAGTTACGCAACGCACTTCTTTTCAAGAGCGAACGCTTTTTAATACAATTGATACGTTTCCAAAGCCGGTGATTGCAATGATTAACGGTTTTTGTTTAGGCGGAGGATGTGAAATTGCATTAGCATGTGACATTCGTTTGGCAAGTGAAAATGCGAAAATAGGACAACCGGAAATAAACCTCGGAATAATTCCGGGTGGCGGTGGCACTCAACGACTTACAAACCTTGTTGGTGAAGGAAAATCAATGGAATTGATTCTTACCGGAAAGCTGATTGATGCAAATACAGCTTTAAGTTTAGGGCTTGTTAACCACATTTATGCCGCGGAAGAATTAAACTCCGAAACCATGAAAATGGCGGAAATTATCGCCACAAAAAGTCCAATTGCGCTGCAAATGGCTAAAGAAGCTGTGAAAACGGCATCGCGCGCAAACCTAGATGAAGGCTTGAAGCGCGAAATAGATCTTTTCGCAATTTGCTTTTCCAGCGAAGACAAAGAAGAAGGCGTTTCTGCATTTTTGGAAAAAAGGACACCGAAATTTACGGGAAAATAACGGAACAGAAGTGCGATAGAACAAACTTCATTATGCTGTTAGTGGCTGAGTTATTCTTTCAAGGCTGGTTTGACCGAAGAATTTTGTATGTGAAACGTAGCCCCTTAAATCGCCGTTTAGAATTGCGTACATTATCGCGTTATCCGCATTATAAGTAATCGGTGTTTGCCAGCGTATCAATCTTTCTGCACCGGTTTTAGTAAGCGTATACGCGTGTGCGCAAAAATGTTTGCCTGCTCTTGCAAAGCTTTTGTTGTACGGACGCGGATAGAGATTTTTGATCATTTGGTGGTTGTATTTTTCCAAGCCTACAAAATGTTGAAGGTTATACAACAACTGTTTTGCTCCCGAAAAAAAAGGACGAACCTCGTTTCCGTGCCAGCCCCAATATATAAGTTCGGCATCGGTTGGAAATTCGTCAAGTGCTTCCTCAATTAGACTTTCATTTTCCAAAAGCGGGTAGGCATCGTCTTCAAAAATCATTACGCGCTCATAACCCTTTAAGAGCATATCTTCATAAATCATTTTATGCCCAAGCGAACAACAAATATGCCCCAGCGTCATTGCCTTCGAACGCCGATCGCTCTTCCGCGCGTGCGTTTCATCATAAATCCCTTCGCTTTCAAACTGTTCTTTTGATGTATCGCCTTTATCGATACCTTCAAAAAACTCTAACTGCCAGCCGGAAAAAGCGCTTTTCAGCGAATTTTGGCGCTCGAGATTTTTTCGCGTGGTTAAAACGTAGCGATTACTGTGGTAATTGTGTAATCTTTGAAAAATAGGCATTTAAACGATTAATTGGCAGGTAAGACAACGCCACGGCATTCCCCGAAGCCAATACGCCGAAAGCCTTCGCGCTGGCAAAATCCCTTCATTATTATTTCATCATAATCTTCAAGAAATTTTCGAATCTCGCCCGATGGGAGTTCGATTGGGTTCGCGCCCCGGCTTGTTATTTCAAGCAAGCAGCCACGTTCGGAATCCTCTTTTCCCGAAACAGTTCCGGTAGCAAGCAAATCACCAGTCTGCAAATTGCAGCCGTTTGATGCGTGATGCGTAACCATTTGCCCGAGTGTCCAATAAAGATCTTTCATATTTGAACTGCTCAACAAAAACGGTTCGATGTTTTCATCACGCATTTTTTTGCTTTGAATATAAACCTCTAAGTTAATATCAAGCCCGCCAACCTTTCTATTCTCTTCATCGTGCAGATATGCAAGCGGTTGTGGATCGCCCCCCGGACGGGTAAAAGCCGCCGTTCTAAACGGCGCAAGGGCTTCCAACGTAACTACAAATGGCGAAACTGTAGTCGCAAAATTCTTACCTAAGAATGGACCCAGGGGCTGGTATTCCCATCCTTGAAGGTCGCGTGCAGACCAATCGTTTAGAAGCGTTAAGCCGAAAATATGATTTTCAGCGTCTTCTATCGAAATTGTTTCTCCTAGTTCGTTGCCGTTGCCAATGTAAAAGCCTACTTCCATTTCATAATCCAGTGCGTTTGACGGAATAAAAATCGGTGGCTTATCAGCCTCAGAATGATTTTGCCCCTTAGGACGTCTAAAATCTGTGCCCGAAACAACTATTGAAGAAGCACGCCCGTGGTAACCGATTGGTATCCATTTGTAATTGGGCATTAAAGGGTTGTCAGGGCGAAAAAGTTTGCCGACATTCGTTGCATGAAAAATTGAACAATAAAAATCGGTGTAATCACCAGTAAAAAGCGGAAGCGAAAATTTGCATTCATTGATTGGAACAAGGTTGTTTCGAAGTTTTGCAATTGTTGGATCATCGACGTTATCAGAAAGTAGCTCGAAAATTATTTCGCGAAATACGGTTGTAAAACGCTCGCCGTTTTCTTTAAGCGGTGTGAAGTCTTCAACCATTAAACCCATTTCTTCAACGCCTTCGGAAGAAATAAGCTCCGCGAAAAACCCATCGAGCGCACACTTGTTTAAGTTCAACACATAATCGCCGATTGCAACGCCGACTGATGTTGTTTCAGAACCGGTTTCAAAAAACTGACAAAAAGGTAGATTCTGAATCGGAAAATCGGTGGTAGGACTGTTTGCCGAATCAACCCAGCTTTTTGTAGCCACGTTGTGCGTAAAGTTCGTTTCGTTATACATAAATATTGAGCCAAAATCTATACTTGTTTTATCTAAAAAAATCTATCTATTCTTGATTTCACACATATTTTACCCATCCTGTAACTACAGTGTTAATTTCAAAACACGGGCAAAAATTTTATAGAAGATTCATTAGCTGAAGTTCGGCAATTGGTTCATCAAACGAACAAGAACCAAATGAAACAATTCCCGTTTCCCGCAAATGTTTTATTTGCGTTAGCGAAAGAGAGAAATCTTTGTGCCAGGTTACGCCGCTGTCTTGAAAATCAAAGGATTCAAAGAATTCATCTTCCATAATTTCTTCCAAAACATCTGCCTTAAAGCCTTCAGTAGCAAATGCCGTTGTAACAAAAAGGTTTAAAAAGCCGTGCATTGTGCCACACGGCGCGTTTTCTTCGTAAGTTAAAGGTTTAAAACACCGTATAGGGTGATGCAAGCCCGCGGTAGCCTTAAACCGTACATTTGCAGCCAAACAAATGCGAATAAAATTCAGCACCTCTGATGTTCGTGGAAACATAGAAGGTGTTATTCCACCCATGCGAATTTTTGCGCGCTGATTACAGATTGCAAGTGACGAAATAACTTCGGGC
>JBKEBT010000048.1:0-22256 GCA_047973305.1 Pyrinomonadaceae bacterium | reverse complement strand
TTCGATTTTTGACGACATTCAACGCGGAAAATTTCAAAAACGGGTGCTTCGGGTTGATGAAATTGAAGACACGCGCGAAAAAAGCGTGTTTTCAAGACTTACGTCATTTCTGCGCGTCGAAAAAAAACCAAGCGTCGCCGGAGAAGATTTGGATGAAGGTTTTGAGAGCGAAACGCTTGCAGAATCCGAAGGTGGCAGGTAGTGAGAAAGTAGGATGCTTAATATCGCGTATAAATATCAACCTCAATTTTTTGTGCAGGCAAAGCGATGCGCGTTTGTCGCAATTTGTTGCGCCTTTGCTACTTTCTGTGCTTTCGCTCAAGAAACCAACCCGAGCCCAAACCCAACACCTTCATCAAAATCTACCACAGATCTTTTGGATAAAACGGTGGTTCAAAAAGATGAAATAAACCAAGAATTTCCGCGTGCCGATGTTCCGGATGATCCAATGCCTATCGCGCCGGATTTTGCCGCGCCACTTCGTCCGCTTCCCGATGCCGCACGAGTTGGCGTTGCCAATTCAAATCAATTAACGCTTACGTTGCGTGATGCAATTGAGAGCGCACTTACAAACAACAACGATATTGAAACAACGCGGTTTGACGTAAAGATTGCGGAATTTAATCTCGATCAATCAAAGGGCGTTTATGATCCGTTGCTAACTTCTGAAAGTTATTTTGAAAGTGCAACCAACCCTACGGCTTCAACAATCGGCGGGGCAACCAACGGCGCGGTTACCCAGCGTAGGTTTTTCGGCGCGGCGGGGGTGCAAGGTTTTTCACCTTATTACGGCGGAAATTATTCTGCGCAGTTTTCCTCAAGTCGTTTGCGCACAAGCAACAGCAACGCAACGCTAAACCCGCAATATCCTGCGCTGTTTACGCTCAGTTATACGCAGCCGCTTTTTCGCAACAGAAAAACGGATAACAACCGCAGGCAAATTGAAATTGCAAAAAAGAATTTGAGCCTTTCCGATGCGCAATTTCGGCAACAGGCAATTGATGTTGTTGCACAGGTTGAGCAAGCTTATTGGGAACTTGTAAACGCATTGCGAAACTTACAGGTTCAGATTGATGCGGTAAAACAAGCGCGCGAACAACTTGAAAGCAACCGCCGGCAGGTTTCAAAAGGCGCGCTTGCGCCGATTGATATTGTTGCTGCGAATGCTCAGATTACCACGTTCGAACAAAATGTTTATTCGGCACAAGAAGCGGTTACAAGGGCGGAAAATAGTTTGAAAATTGTAATGCTGCCAAATCGAACAGCTTTGGAATGGTCAAAACAAATACTACCTGTTTCAAGATTAGATTTAGATGTTCCCGATCCGCAGCTGGAAGATTCAGTTATGACGGCGCTAAAGAATCGCCCCGAAATTGCGCAGCTTCAAACACTTTTGGAAACAAACCAAATAGATGAAGATTTCTTCAGAAATCAAAAAAAGCCGCAAATAGATTTTGTTGGAAGTTACACAATGCAAGGTTTGGCGGGAACAGGCGTGCCACGGGTAAGCACTACTTCAGCCGTGACAGAGCGTGTTAACGAACTTTCAACAATTGCGGGGCTTGAGCCGCTACCTACCGGAGGGGGCACCGTTATAACCGTTCCTGACAATTTACTGGGTGGCTACTTCTCTTCGCTCGGCAACCTTTTAATGCAGGATTTTCCAACCTATCGTTTTGGTGTCCAAATTTCGTTGCCGTGGAAAAATCGCGCCGCCGAAGCAAATTTGGGGCGCACGTTGGTACAGGAAAGCAGAATAAACAATTTACGTGCGCAACTTGAGCAGACTATTGAGATGCAGGTTAGAAATTCTATCCAAACACTGCGTTCCGCAAAGGCGCGCCTAAATGCAGCGATTGCAACGCGGATTTCGGCAGAGCAGCTTTTTGACAGCGAAGAAAGGCAATTTCGCTCCGGAACAACCACGTATTATATGGTTCAGCAGCGCCAGACCGATTTAATTACCGCAAAAGGAAGGGAAGTTCAGGCACAAACGGAACTGAACAAAGCAGTTTCCGAATATTATCGCGTTACGGGAGCAACGCTTTCGGTAAACGATGTTTCGGTAACCGGAGAAATTCCTGCCAATAGTTACGATAAAACGAAAAAAGATTCCGAAACGAAAGTTGATTGAGGCGCGGAAAATATTTTCTAAGCGCCAAATTGGTTAAGATGATGGTCAAGATGCTTGTACATCATATTGCTCCAATCTGCGCTTGTTAACACACCAAAACTCATATTTTCTTTTCCATCAAAATACTCCTCGCCAAGCTTTTGGGTTTGCCTTATAAATTCAATTAGGCGGGCTTTTTCAATTTCGAAATCTTTATTGGGTGAAACCTTAAACATAGGTGCTGTCGGGCTATTGCGCGCCAGTGGTTTTTCGCCGGTAACGCGGCTCTTAAATAACATTCTTGCGACAAATTTAAATGCAAAGTTTGGCGGTGCGTGTTTTTCCGGTTCGTAAATTGTTTCATACGCCACGCTACAATGCGCAAACATTTGCGCCGGATTCATTGTGCCCCAAAGGCGAACGGAATCGGGCGCTAAAAGGTCTAATCTTTTGATTACTTCTTCGGAAACGCTTTCTTCGAAAATATTTGGAAACATAAATCAAAGTCCTTCTTTCTAATAATTGAACTATTAATCGAACTAATTTGGAAAGTTCTCGTAAATTTAATTAGTATTAGAGACATCGAAAACAGCCAATATCAATATTCCCCCCCGCAACTCGAGCACATTTTTTTGCGTTCCGTACAATGCATTGAATCTTTGCTCATTGTAAGGCGTTTTCATCGAATCATAAATCTAAAAGTGTTTAGGGAGTATAAATGAAAAATCGAAAATTATTACGCTCCGTGTTTGGTTTGGCGTTAGTTGCTATAACGTTTTCTGCAGCCACTGTATTTGCAAAACCGAATGATGACGGAATTAAAATTCCCGTAACCTATTACAAGCTTGATAACGGGCTTAAGGTAGTGCTTTCGCCCGAACATTCCGTTCCACTTACTACAGTTGGCGTTTATTATAATATCGGCTTTAGGATTGAACCGAAAGATCGCACCGGATTTGCGCATCTATTTGAACATTTAATGTTTCAAGGTTCGTCAAATCTTGGGAAAATGGAATATATAAAGCTCGTACAGGATAATGGCGGCGTGCTAAATGGTTCAACGCGGTTTGATTTTACAAACTATTTTGCGGTTGTGCCTGCCAATAAACTGGAGCCGGTTTTATGGGCTGAAGCGGATAGAATGCGCGGATTAAAAATTACGGAAGAAAATCTTACAAATCAAAAAGGCGTTGTTTCAAATGAAGTAAAAGTAAACGTTTTAAACCGCCCTTATGGGGGATTTCCTTGGATTGATTTGCCTGTTGCAGCAAATACAAATTGGTACAATGCGCATAACTTCTACGGAGATTTGAAGGATATTGATGCCGCAACGCTCAATGATGCGAAGGATTTCTTTAAGAAATACTATTCACCCTCGAACGCGGTAGTTGTGGTTGTGGGCGATTATAACGAAGCCGAAACAAAAAAATGGATTGAAAAGTATTTCGGTTCTATTCCATCACAGAAGGCGGAACCAAAACCGGATATATCCGAACCACGCCAGACTGAAGAAAAAATCGTTACAAAAACCGATGCCTTGGCTACAAAGCCGGCAATCGCGGTAGGTTATCAAATGCCCGCGCGCGGCAGCAAAGAATATTATGCGATGGGTGTTTTACAGCAAATACTTCTCGAAGGCGACGATAGCCGCCTTTATAAAACGCTTGTAAAAGATAAAGGCTATACAAGCGGAATCAGTGGCGGCATTAACGGTTATTTAGGCGATATGTTCAATTATAACGGTCCGATGTTGTTTATGTTTGATTTTACATACGATGAGAAATATACAGGAAAAGAAGTGCTTTCAACGGTTGATAACGTAATAGATAACGTTGAAAAGAACGGCGTTTCACAAGAAGAAATAAACCGTGCGCTAGTTAAGTTTCGTTCGGGTTTGTACGATCAGCTTACACAGCTCGGCGGGTTCGGCAGAGTGGATTTGCTGGCAAGTTTTGCACTTTTTGATAATAATCCTTCGAAAATAAACGAAATTGAAGGCGATTTGCGAGCGGTTACGCCCGAACTTATAGTGCAAACCGCGCGTGAATATTTACGCAAAACAAATCGTACGGTTATCTTCCTCGAACCGGGAAAAGGTACAAAGAAAGCAGATAACGGAGGTGCAAAATAATGATTAGCTTGAAATACTTTCGCAATATTTTTCCGGTTGCATTTGGAATTATGGCAATGTCGTTTGCCACTTTCGCTCAAACCCAAACGCCTCCGAAGGGCAGTGCGCCAAAACCCTTTAACTTTCCAAAGCAGGATGTTTTCACACTTAAAAACGGGTTAAAGGTTACGATGGTGGAATATGGTTCTGTGCCGAAAATAAGCGTGAGCTTATCGATTGGTTCGGGTGCCGTAAATGACCCGCAAGGTAAACGTGGTGTCGCCGGCTTAACCGCGCAAATGCTAAAAGAGGGCACAAAAGACAACACCTCAGATGAAATTGCCGATAAATTCGCCGGGATGGGGGGCTCGGTAGATTCAAGTTCGGGCTTAGACGGTACAAGCGTTTCCGGCGATGCACTTTCCGAATTCGCTCCGGAACTTGTGCAACTTCTTGCAGATGTTGCACTTAATCCGAATTTCCAAAATGATTCGTTAATGCGTTTGAAAGCTAACCGAATTCGTTCAATTGCCGTAAGCAAAGGCGAAGCAAGCACGCAAGCAAACGAAAAATTCCGCGCGATGTTTTTTGGTTCGGGTCCTTTCGCACAAGTTAACCCAACGGAAGACCAAATAAAGGGAATTACGCTTGAAGATATTGCTAAATTCTACAAGCAGAATTATGTTGCAAACCGTGCACATCTTTATATCGTGGGAAAATTCGATAAGACTGCGGTAAAGAAGGCAGTTGATGAAGCATTTAGCGCGTGGAAGCGCGGTGCCGCAACAAAGCGAACTATTCCGGTTTCAAACGGCAAGTATTCGCTAAGTGTAATTGACCGCGCGGGCGCACCGCAATCAACAATTATTATGGGTGTTCCCGCTCCATCGCCTTCTGATCCGGATTTCATTAAATTTAACGTAATGAACCAGCTTTTGGGGGGCTCGTTTGGGTCGCGAATTACATCAAACATACGTGAAAACAAGGGTTACACATATTCACCTTACAGTATGGTTTGGACGCGATTCAAGACCGGATACTGGGCGGAATCAGCCGATGTAACAACGGAAGCGACAGGCGCATCGATAAAGGAAATTCTTTTTGAAATCGATCGCCTTAAAAATGCCCCGCCAACTGCTGCCGAAATGCAGGGTATCAAGAACTTTATGATTGGCATTTATACTTTGCAAAATTCTTCGCGAAACGGCGTACTTTATAAATTGGCGGATACCGATTATAACGAACTCGGTGCAAAATCAATTGATGAATATGTTTCAAAGGTCGATGCCGTAACTGCAAAAGATGTACAGGATATGGCGAAAAAATATCTGTCGCAGAATAAAATGACGATAGTTGTTGTTGGCGACCGTTCAAAGATTGATGAACAATTGAAGCTTTATGAAAAATAGCTTGTCATAATTTGGCAACATAAATTTTGCCAAAAACAAAAAAGAGACTGCCCGAAAATTTTTCGCGCAGTCTCGTTATTTTTGAAAGTCAATATTATTTAGCAGTAGAATTCTTCTTGTTAAGTGCTTCTTCCATTTCAAGAATAGTGCTGGTTGTTTTGATAATTGTGTCAGGATTTAATGAAATTGAATCGATTCCGCGTTCAACCAAAAACTCTGCAAATTCGGGATAATCGGAAGGTGCCTGCCCACAAATTCCGATTTTCTTTCCATTTTGTTTTGCCGCGTCAATTGCAATCGCAACCATTTTTTCAACCGCGCCGTTTCGTTCGTCAAACAAGTGAGCCACCATTTCCGAATCTCTGTCCAAACCCAAAGCAAGTTGAGTAAGATCATTTGAACCGATTGAATAACCATCAAACACACGCAAAAATTCATCTGCAAAAACCACATTTGCCGGAAGTTCACACATAGCGTAAATTTCAAGGTCATCTTCACCTTGCTCCAAACCATATTCCGCCATTAAGTTGATTACTTTTTCGCCTTCTTCAACCGTCCGCACAAAGGGAATCATCGCCTTTACATTTATTAGTCCCATATCTTCACGAACCCGCTTCATTGCCAAACATTCAAGCCTAAAACCCGCACGGTATCGCTCATCGTAGTATCTTGATGCACCGCGGAAGCCAAGCATTGGGTTTTCTTCATGAGGTTCATATTCACTACCGCCTATCAAACGCGCATATTCGTTTGACTTAAAATCAGACATCCGCACAATTATCGGTTTTGGATAAAATGCGGCTGCAATTCTTGCGATGCCTTCGGCAAGTCGTCGAACGAAAAATTCCTTCGGGTCTTCTTCGCCGATTCGTTGTTCAATTGCTTTTATGTCTTCAGCTTCTTTTAAATTTGGATAATTCACCAAAGCCATTGGGTGGATGCCGATGTGGTTGTTGATTATGAATTCAAGACGCGCGAGCCCAACTCCATCATTGGGAAACATTGATGAATCAAATGCGCGATCGGGGTCGCCGACATTCATCATCACTTTTGTTTTTGGGCGTTTTGTTGCTGAATCAACCTCCGTTCGCTCAACGTCAAAATCAATTTCACCGTAATACACATTGCCGATTGCGCCTTCCGCGCAAGAAACTGTTGCGCTTGTTCCGGAGCGTAAAACTTTTGTTGCGTTTTCGGTGCCAACAATACAGGGCAACCCTAGTTCACGGCTAATAATTGCGCTATGACAAGTTCTGCCGCCGCGGTCGGTTACAATTGCGGAAGCACGTTTCATAATTGGTTCCCATGCAGGGTCTGTCATTGAGGTAACCAAAATATCGCCCGCTTTGAAATTTTTGAGATTATCCGGATTTAGAAGCACGTGAACATTTCCTCTGCCGATTTTTGCACCAACAGCCACACCCGAAACAAGCGGCGTTCCGTGATTTTCAGAAAGCGTATAGGTTTCAATGTAGTTTGTTTTCTTTTGCGCATGAACTGTTTCCGGACGAGCCTGTAAAATATGAAGTTCACCGGTAACACCATCTTTTGCCCATTCGATATCCATCGGTTGATGCTTGCCCGCACGTTCGGAATAATGCTCTTCGATTAGAGCTGCCCATTTAGCCAGCTGCAAAACTTCAAAACCCGCCAAGCAAAAACGTTTTCGCTGTGATTCGACGACATCACGCACCTGCGTTCCCGTGCCATCATCTGCAAAGACCATCTTTACCTCTTTTACGCCCATTTTCCGAGTAATAATCGGGCGATAACCATCTTTTAGCGTTGGCTTAAACACAATCCATTCATCGGGCGTTGCCATTCCTTGAACCACCGCTTCACCAAGTCCCCAAGCGCCGTTTATCACAACCACATCACGAAAGCCGCTTTCGGTATCCAGCGTGAACATCACACCTGAACAAGCCGTATCCGAGCGCACCATCGGCTGAATTCCGATTGAAAGTGCAACATCAAAATGATTGAATCCACGGGCTGCACGATAGGAAATCGCACGATCTGTCCAGAGTGAGGCAAAGCATTCATGGCAGGCTTGAATTAATGCACGTTCACCGCAAACATTTAGGATTGTATCCTGTTGCCCTGCAAACGATGCATCGGGAAGATCCTCGGCGGTAGCGGACGAACGCACCGCAACCGAAAGATTCTTTACGCCGATTCGGTCTTGTAAACGCTCATACGAATCAAAAATTGCCTGCCTTAAATCTTCCGGAAAGGGAGTTTCCAGCATCAAACGGCGTGCTTCTTTCCCCGCGTGCTCCAGATCTTCAAGTTCTTCAACATCCAAATTACGCATAAGCGTTTCCAACTTTTTGCGTAAACCGCCTGTTTCCAGCAATTTAATATATGCCGCGCTGGTTGTGGAAAAACCATCGACGGCTTGAACCCCTTTCGAGGTCAATTCGCGAAATAATTCTCCTAGGCTCGCACACTTTCCCCCAACTATTTCAACATCATCTGCACTTACTTCGCCTAAATCTAACACTAGCGGAACACTTTCATTTTCTCCCATTTTTTTGTCTTCCTTTTTTGTTAACGAGTTCGAGTGTTATAAGTTAAATGTTTCTATACAATACTGCTTGGTTAATAAACACTTTTTCCAAGCTGCAACAGTTGTTGAACGGTTTGTAATTTAGATAAATTATCAGTCGTTTTTAATTCGTTATTTTTGAGAATAACCTTAGATCATTTCTATAAAATAACTCGGTTAAATATAGAAACCCGATACCGCTGCCATAGAATTACTCATTTTTAGTTTGATTACAAGCTAAATAAAAAAGACTGCCCTTAAAAGCAGCCATACGGTTCAATATACTGAAAGAAGAGGTTAAACCCGCATCCCGTTTCTTTCCAAAAGCATTTCAAACCCGGTTTTATCAACAGCTTTAATATATGCATCGCGCGGTTCCACAATTCCTTTCTTGCAAAGGTCAACCAGCGCATCATTAAGCATAACCATACCGTTTGTTTTTCCGGTTTGCATCGCCGAAGGAATTTGAAACGTCTTTCCTTCGCGAATTAGATTTGAAATTGCGGGCGTTACAATCAATACTTCAAGAGCGGCAATTCTGCCACCACCTTTCTTTGGTAAAAGGGTTTGCGCGATTACGCCACGAAGGGATTCCGAAAGCATTACGCGAATTTGTTGTTGACGATCAGCCGGGAACTGATCAATTATACGGTCAACGGTTGATGCCGCAGTTGTGGTGTGCAAAGTACCAAACACAAGGTGTCCGGTTTCCGCAGTTTCAATTGCGATTGAAATTGTTTCCAAATCGCGCATTTCACCAACAAGTAAAATATCTGGGTCTTCACGTAACGCCGCACGAAGCGCGTTCTTAAACGAATCAGTGTGGTTGTGAACTTCACGCTGATTTACAAGACATTGTTTGTTGTCATGTACAAATTCAATCGGGTCTTCAATCGTAATAATATGGTCATCGCGATTTCGGTTAATGTAATCAACCATTGCGCAAAGCGTTGTTGATTTACCGGAGCCGGTAGGTCCCGTAACCACCACTAATCCTTTTGAAAGTGCACAGAGATCCAAAATATGTTTTGAAAGGCTTAAATCTTCGGCGGTTAAGATTTCAGAAGGTATTATTCTAAACA
The DNA here is from genome assembly GCA_047973305.1 of Pyrinomonadaceae bacterium. Taxonomy (GTDB): domain Bacteria; phylum Acidobacteriota; class Blastocatellia; order Pyrinomonadales; family Pyrinomonadaceae; genus Aridibacter. The sequence goes on along the minus strand of JBKEBT010000048.1, from coordinate 12,994 downwards.
CGCCGCCCATTCCCTTTCTGTCCATAAAAATATTTGCGCGAAAGCGGGCAAGATTGGGAATTTCATACGCAAAATCGGTATCATGTTTTTCCGCAAATTCTTCCTGATTATTTGCGGGCATTATTGATGTTAAAAGTGTGCGCATCGTTTCTGCATCAAGAATATCGGCGGAATCGGAAAGAACAACCATTTTCCCGTCTTTTCGCATCATTGGCGGAACCGAAACGCTCATATGTAGATCTGATGCGCCGAGTTCAGCCATTGCATAAAAAAGCTTATCCATTTTTGCTTTTGCAGCAGGGTTTGCGGATTCCGTTATGATTGGAACCTCAAATGAAGGGGCGACTACTGGGGGAGCCGCAGCGGGTGGGGTAAACGATATTTCTTGATTTGTTGTTGGTGGCGGTTCGGAGGCTTTTTCTTTGGATAATATCTCTACTTCAAACTCCTGTACGTTCGATTGTAAGTCCTGATTCCCTTCTGTTTCATTAGAATAGGATTTCGCGGCGATTTCCTCAAAGCCCTGTGGTTCATCAGGTTGCAACGTGTATTCTGCCGCGGGCTCTACGTATGAATTGGGGCGCAAAACCATGGGCTCTGCCGCGGGTGCAGGAATTTCTTTGACGGGCGAAGCCGGCAGTGTTTCGACCGGAGCATTTGTAGAAGGCGCACTGCCGCGCGTAACTGTAACGTTAAAACCGGCAGGCGTTTTCTTAATCGAAAAATCAAACACGCCGGCTCTGTGCGGAAAAGAAAAACTTACTTGTGAACTGTTGGGCAAAATTCGTTTTACGTCTTCGGGAATTAAGCCAAAAATCATCCCGTTTATTTGCCCGCCCTGTAGCGGTACGGGTGATAAATTTACTTCACCGTTTGCGCCAGTTACATAAGGAGCCTTGTTCGGCTCAATATGTAAAGCATCCGCACCTTGTTCGGCGTATAGTTCTAAATACTTATTTATTGATTCCATGGAATTTTCCGGTTTAACACTTTCTTTCGGATTATTGAGATGCAGGAAGTTAAAGGAACACCTCGAAAGAGAGATTAACATAAACAAACAACGTTTACCACTATTTTTGTAGAACCTATTTGTTCATTAATTGCATCGGGACACTATACTTTTGCATTTCATAGCAATACTTGAGCAGATTCAATACCATTATCATGAAGTATTTGTTCACTTTTGCCGGGTTTTAGTTCAGGCGGTAAATCAAAATCCGCCGGTATTTGAACGGTGATCTAATATCACCAGCCGCATTTGGTAAACGAATACTCAGATTTAATAATATCAAGCGGATTATGATTGGTGTTCGAACTTCTCAAACGCAGCTCTGTTCCTCAACACTTTTGAAAAGCTAACTTTTTTGGAAATAAAACTCGTTTCTGCGTTCACGCATTCGTGATATTCCCAAACGCCTTCGCCAGATTCAACACCGATATTTAATGCTTTATTTCTTTCTTCCAATCTTATAGCAAAAGAGGTTCGTAAGAAGCTTAAAAATACAAATACGTGAAGTTTGTTAAGAGTGACGACTTCAGACGCTTGAACAATCGCGGTTCACTCGAAAGTAACACCACGTTAGTTTGATGGCTCCGCTGATGCGACTTATTTTGAATATAGCTGCATTGTATTGTTGAGCCGGTTTGTTTTAAATAGGAATGCCTTAGATTTACGCCTTAATCAAACCTTTTTGGCAAAAGTATTTCCATTGCGTCATCAACCGTTACGATTCCCAGAATTTCATCTTTATCGTTCGTAATCGGAAGCGCGAGAAGGTTATATTCGGCGATTTTCATAGCGGCTTCTTCTGCCGGTTCATCGGGGCTTACATGTTGAAAATCCGGGCGCATAAAATCGGAAATCGCTCGGTTTTCGTCCCCCAAAATCAGTGCACGCAACGTTATGATGCCAACTAGTTTTTTTGATTCGGCAGATTCGGTTACATAGATGTAATAGACCATATGAGGTGTTCGTGCCATTTGCCTAAGTTCTTCTATCGCCTCTACAACCGTCATAGATTTTGGTAATGAAACAAATTCGGTTGTCATCAAGCCGCCGGCTGAATCTTTCTCATAAGACATTAACTCGGCAACATCCACTTTTTCGTGGTCTTCCATCAACTCAAGCAATTCGCGTGCTTTATCGTCATCAAGTTCTTCGAGTACATCTACCGCGTCATCCGGAGACATTTCTTCAAGCAAATCTGCGGCGCGTTCTTGATCCAAATCTTCAAGCACGCGAGCCTGATTTTCCGTGGACATTTCCTCTAGCGTATCTGCAGCAATGTCATCATCAAGTGATTCGACAATTTCCGTGCGATGAAGCGGAGAAAGTGCTTCAGCGAGCTGCGCTATTTCAACAGGGTGAAGCCGTGAAAGTTTTGATTTGGAAGACTTTAGTTTAACGGTAACTGTTTTTGAATCTGTGGCGAGATATCCGACATCCTTCCAATCTATTACTTCAACCGGGCGTTGAGATCCGAAAAAACCAACCGGCATCAGGCGTCGCATAAAACCTTTAAGGCTTACATCTGCACCCGCGATTCGCCAATCCACACCGGTTTCAATCAATTGCACATCATTTACGCGCACAACGCGCTTACCATCAATATCAATTAGTTGTTTATCCAGAACATCTTTTGCAAGAAGTATTTCGCCTTCACGTCGCGAAAATTGCGTAAGGTCGAGCACATCCGTAGTCATATGAGCACCACGGACATCGAGCCTATCAAGCCTTAAGCGCGGAATAAAAAACATTCTGCGGTTAAATTTCGCAACAATTCCTACAACCGGCGGATAATCTGCACGCCCGTAATTAACAACGATGTCGCGTACAGTTCCTATCTGTTCGCCACCCAGGCTGAAGACTGAACGTCCAATCATTTGCGAAAGGTAAAGCATCGGTTAAAGATACGACATTTTTATAAAACAACGAAGGCAACACGTACGAATAGACCGAAAATCAACAATGTTTAACTTTTTCAAACCGTTTTGTGGAATATCGAATGCTTTAGCTTTTTTAAATAGATGTACGCAACCGCGTATGGATTTTCGAAAAGCGAATAAGATCCCCCTCCCTCCACCTATGTTTAAGATGAAAATAACTACCCTAACTATTATCGCCGTGTTTACGCTTTCTTTGGTTGCCAGCGCGCAAAATCGTCAGAGAGTTTTCGACAATTTTGATGCAACAAACGGTGTTAATGTAGTTACACCGGCAGTAAAGCCCTTGGTTTCATCAAAGCCGGTAAATTCGAATTCACAAAACACAAATACAACAGTTTCGAAAGTAAAGAAAACTGCGAGTGTTGAAAGCGGTTTAGGATTAAATGCACGCGTAAATGGTTCAAGCGTTCCGAGCTTGCACATGGGAACGGGTTTAAATTTGGGTGAATTTACCACGGGTGATGCGGAAATCGATGGATTCATCGTAAACGCAAGCAGAAAATATGGCATCGATCCGCTCTTAATCTATTCCCAAATGCACCAAGAATCGGCATTTAAATTGAAAGCACGTTCATACAAAGGGGCAAGCGGATTGATGCAGCTGATGCCAGCAACCGCCAAACGTTTCGGCGTAACAAACATATACGATCCGCAACAAAACATTGAAGCCGGGGTTAGATATATGCGTTGGCTTTTGAACAAGTTTGATCAAGACATAGTGTTGGCTTTAGCCGGTTATAATGCGGGTGAAGGCGCAGTAATGAAATATGACAATCAAGTGCCGCCGTACCGTGAAACTCAAGAATATGTGCGTCGCATTACATCGCGATACCGCTCAATTTCAAATCCGCGAATTATGAAGGATGCGATAAGCGTTAACAACGTGGAACTTGCGAAGCTTGAAAAGAATGAGCAAACGAAGTCTTTGAAATTATATGAACAAAGCGTAATAACGGTTAAATTGCCGGATGGACGTTTGCGGCTTGTTACGAACTAGATTCTCATACCTCATGTTTCTCTTCTCTTCGAAGTCAAAATTGACGGCGGTCAGGCGTTCTGACCGCTTTTTTTTTGTGATAAAAATCGGTTATATTTTCAAACATGTATTGCATTAAATGTGGAGCGGAAAATTCTGATGAAGCGGTGTTTTGCCAAAAATGCGGAAACAAATTTTCCGTAGAAAAAGGCAGTGATGAAGAGCAGACGAGATTAGCAGAAGCGCGCACCGCTACGGTAAAAACCGGTGATGACCACGAAACGGAATTGTTTTCGGTGCGTCCCACACTAATATTCGTAAAATTAGGATATGCGTTGGCGGTTGCCGGCGGTTTTTTGCTGGTTGCGTTGATAGTGGTAATAAGCAATTCGACCGGATTCGTGGTTCCGGCTTGGATTTCCGTAATCCTGGGTTTATCGCTACTTTTAATTCCGGCTTATTTTCATATCAAACAGCGAACCGTTAGGTATGTGCTAACAGATTCGAAAGTTATGATTGATCGCGGCTTAATTTCGAAAACTACGCGAAATATACCGCTGAAAATTATTCAGGACGTTACGGTTTCTGCGAACTTTTTTCAAAGGGCGCTTGGATTTGGTGATATAGAAATTGAAAACGCAAACGAATCAGATGACAAGATTGTGCTTGATAACATCAATAATCCGAAACAAGCGGCAGAAGTTCTTCTAAAGCAAATGCGAAAAGTTCATAAATAAAAATCAAGATGAGAATAACAGTGACCGGTGCGGGCGGAATGCTTGGCAAAGCCTTGGTTAAAGCGTGCTCCGCTGATGAAAATACTGCTATTGCGCTAACACGCGAAGAATTAGACATAACCGACGCCGATGCAGTAAACAGAGTTTTGCGAACGACAAAATCGGATGTGTTGGTGAATTGCGCAGCGTTTACCGATGTGGATGGAGCCGAAGCAAATATCAAAAGTGCGTTTAACATCAACGAACACGGCGTTGCGATACTTGCAGAAGCGACCGCCAATCTAAACATAAAATTTATAACAATTTCCACAGATTATGTTTTTGATGGTACGAAAGGGTCTCCTTATACGGTTTCGGATGAACCAAAGCCCGAAGGTATTTACGGCAAAAGCAAACTTGCGGGCGAAAAGGCAGCGTTCGCGTTAAATAAAAACTCCGCGGTTGTTAGAGTAGGCTGGTTATTTGGAACAGGTGGGACAAATTTCTTAAGTGTTATGCCGAAGCTCTTGCGCGAAGGCAGAAAGTGCAGAGTAATAGATGACGCATTCGGAATTCCGACGTATGCGGGTGACGTTGCCGAGGCATTGGTTAAGTTGGCAATTGGTGGTTGTAAAGGTATTTGGCATGTTACAAACAATGGCGGGGGCGCAAGTTTTTATGAATACGGTTTAAAAGTTTGCGAATATGAAGGGTTCGATACTTCTTTACTTGTACCCGTAAACGCGGTTCAGCTCCGGCGTGCGGCTGTGCGACCGCACGATTCGCGGCTTGCTTCAAACTTCAACGAAGCAAACGGTTTCGAGCCACTTCCTGAATGGAAAAGTGCGCTAGCAATGTTTCTTAAAAAAGAAAAGAGACGCGAAGCGCGCCTCTGAGCAAACTTAAACCAAAATCAATTCTATCCACGCGTGCTTTCGATGTCATCGTCAGGAAAATCGTCGTAATCCCCTTCATCTTCCAAAAGCGGTGTGGTTTCATCAGAATTCGCATAATAGTCATAAGCGTAGTCATAACCATAATAGCCATATTCAAGTGAATTCGGTTTAACTCCGTTCAATACAACACCGTAAATTCTAACGCCAAGCCCGGCGAGCCGTTGCTTGAACCTTCGCATCAAATGAATTGAACTTGCCCCGGCTTTTGCGACAAGAACCACGCCATCTACTTGCGTTGAAAGAATTGCCGCATCGGTAAACGAAATCGCAGGTGGTGAATCAATAATTACGTGTTTGAATGAACCTTTTAAATAATGAAGCAAATTCTTCATTTCGTTCGAGCTTAAAAGTTCAGCAGGGTTTGGAGGAATTGGTCCACTGCTTAAAACTTTTAGATTTGGTAATTCCGGAACCGGTTTAAGAAGTTTTTCGTTGTTCCGGTCACCCGAAAGATAGTTTGTTAAACCGTGCGAATTGCTCATCGAAAAATGAATGTGAAGCCGTGGTCTGCGCAAATCGCAATCAACAATCACAACATCTGCGCCGGATTGCGCAAGTGCTATCGCGGTATTGATTGCAGTTGTGGTTTTACCTTCTGAGGGTTGCGACGACGTAACCAAAATTGTGTGCGGCGGATTTCCTGCCGATGAAAAAAGCAAAGATGTTCGCAAGTGCCGATAGGCTTCCGCAACCGGCGAACGCGTATCGTTAAGCGCAATAAGCGCAAGTGAATGCACCGGTTCTCCGGGTGCGTGTAACGCAGAACCATCGCCAAGCTGTTTCTTGCTGACGGTTTCCTGATACGGTATGAGTGCCAGAGTAGGAAGCCCAAGCTGCCGACCAATATCATCAGATGTGCGAATTGAATCATCCAAATAATCCAACAAAAATGAAAGACCAATTCCACCGATTAGTGAAACCAAAAACGCTAAAATAATGTTTCTGTTTCTATCGGGACCAATTGGTGATGTTGGTGGCACCGCCCGTGAAGAAACTTTTATGTTATCCGGCAAACTTCCGGCAATTGCTAATTCTTGTTCTTTTTGCTTTTGAATGTAGTTGTTGTATAGCGTGCGTTTTGTTGTTATTTCATCCTTTAGAGTGGTAAGCTCACGCGCGGCTTTACCCTGAACGTTTGCTTTGGAAACCTCTGTCAAATATGCTTCGCGTGCCTTTTCTTCGCGGGCTCGAGCCGCTGTTAAAGCGGCATTTAAGCCACTCAGCATATTAGTTTGTGCACGTTTTTCGTTCGAACTGCTTTCAGTGTCAATTTTGGAGTTACTATCCCGCGCAAGTTCGTCGCGAGAACTTCGAAGTTCGGCAATTTTTGCACGCGATTTCTGTACTTCCACATATTCATCGGTATATCGAACAAGAAGTTCTTTCAAGTGCGCTTGTTCTTCGTTTATTTTTTGATCGATGCTTCGCAAATCTTCACGAAGCTTTGCACGTTCTTCAACATACTGTTTTCTTGCATCTTGAACCGATTGAGTGTTGAACGTCTCCGAAGGAAGATCACCCGGATTTTTTGAACGCGCCGCGGTTTGATAATTTGCTTCCGCTTTGCGACGGTCATCCATTGCCGTAAGCCAAGAACCACTTAGTGCGTTAAGCCTTCCGTTAATCAGTTCGCTGCCGTTGTCGCCTATCAACGAAAAATCGTAATTTCCCATCAAGTTAATCAATTGATTTTCTTGTTCAGAAAGTGAAGCCTTGAGTTCTTCAATTGATTTTGTCAGATCGTTGTAAATATCTTTAGAACGGCGAGTTTCACGCTCTACATCTTGCTTTATAAATACATCTGCAATACCGTTTGCAACGGTAGCAGCCAGTGCAGGATTTGTATTTTGAACCGTTATATTTACCAAATTCGTTTGATCTACTTGTGTAACCGCGATTCCGCCACCAATCATTCCCGCATATTGCTGAGCGCGCGCCTTGTCTTTTCCGTTCAGAACCAACGCATTTTCACCGCCGTTTGATTCTTCCGCGTTCGCAACCGGTAGCGAGTTTATCTTTGTGTTGGGTGTAGCTTCGCCGGCAAACATTGTCTTAACGGTTTCAAAAATGCCTTTGTTACCCTGATTTACTAAAAGATTCGAATCACGGTAAAGTCCGGTGTCTACAACAACGTCATACATCAAATCCGGACTTTGCAAAAGCTGAAGTTGCGTATTGTAATATTTATAATCAACGCCGTTATTTACAATTGTAACGTTTGTAAGTTTTGGCTGTGGCGGTTCAATTATCATTGAAGATGTTGCAGAATAAACCGAAGGTTTCCGGTACATGTAAAACGCCGTAACTGCTGTTGTAAGTATAGTTAACGCCAATATGAGCGGAAGCCGTTTGTAGATTACATGAAGATATTCTTGAATTGAGCGATTGTCTGAAAATTCGCCTTCATATGTTGATGGGTAGCTTGAACCCATATCGTTTGAATCAACTTTTTGGATATCGCTTATATTTGGTAAAGGCAACAACCTTTCATCTCGTTCCATTGCTTTTTCTAAAACCTCTATAACTTACAAATGTATAATTTTATTTCAATAAATTAGCAGCATACGCCGAACGTGCATTAGCGGTGGATCTTTTGAAGATTTCTGCGAGTAAAAACTACACCTCGAAATTATTTAAAAACTCCACAAAATATACACTTTTTTTTAAATTTGCGCAAAAAACATAAGGATTGCTAAGTTTCGCTCCGTTGGTTTTGCTTCATCTCAAATGTTATATTTTTCATTTATTTTTGTAGCTTTTGCCCGAACAATTATATCGGCATTAATTGAAAAGTTTTTATCATCGGAAAAATATTATTGTGAAAAACGAAAACACAGAGTTTGACTTTCATCTTGGAATTCCAGGTTTCAGCTTTTCGGATTTGTTTGATGCAAACCGTTTAAAAATGTTGACCGAAAAATTCTATTCGGAATTAAAAACCCAGGAACCTGTTATTTATGAAGCCCTTTCTAATTTCACGGAAAAGGGTGGCATTGGTTTTGAACCGAAAACCGCATCGCGAATTATTACCGATTCGGCTCCTTATGTTTCTGCGTTTGTTGCGCGTTTGTTTGGCGTAGAACCCCAGCGCAATGCGCTAGAGCGCGAAATTGTGAAAGACAATCCGCTTTGGGCTTACAAGTTTTTTGTGCAGCGGCGCGCGATAAGAACGTACAAACAAGATGCAATTTCCAATTTCAAGGAATTAAAATTTCGTGAAGCAATAAAATTGTTGCGAAACGCCGAATTTGCTGAAGTTCTTGTTTACGATGAAGAGTTGGCGATTGCAACCATCGTTTCGGAGTTAGTTGAAGCCGAAGAAGCGCTTTCCAAAGGCGTGGAACCAACCGTACAAGTTCGTGACACACTAATGAAGGTCAATAGAGCATATGAAAATCTAAAAAATAACGCTTTTGACGAATTGTTTACTGAAGGCATTAACGAAATTGATGAAACCGGTGAACTCTTACAAGTTAAGGCGGTTTTGCGAATTTTTGAGATTTGGTCGGCGATAAGTTTTTATAAGGAAGATAGAAAGTGGTATGCATTTCGCACCCCGCACCCAACCGATTATCAAAATCTTGTGCACATTATGCGCACGCGGAAAGATGTGCCGGAAGCGATATTCGGACCTGATTCTATGCTAAGAAAACGCGATGGATTCAAGCTTACCGATCATCGCGGCACGCTTCGCGATTCTCTTTCAGAGATTGATTATTGCTTGCTGTGCCACGAACGCGATAAAGATTCTTGCTCAAAAGGACTTTTGGAACGCGATGGAACGGTTAAATCAAACCCGCTGAAAATCGAAACCGCCGGATGTCCTTTGGATGAGAAAATTTCCGAAATGCACCAAATGAAAAAGCAAGGCGACCCGATTGCTGCGCTTGCGTTGGTTGCGATTGATAATCCTATGTGCGCGGGTACCGGGCACCGAATCTGCAATGATTGTATGAAGGGTTGCATTTTTCAAAAGCAGGAACCTGTGAATATCCCTTTGGTAGAAACTTCAGTGTTGACCGATGTTCTTTCACTTCCCTACGGGTTTGAAATCTATTCGCTGTTTACACGTTGGAACCCCCTAAATCCGAAGCGTCCCGTTGCTTTGCCTTATAACGGAAAGAATATACTTGTGGTTGGGATGGGTCCGGCTGGTTACACACTTTCGCATTACTTGGTAAATGAAGGTTTTGGTGTGATAGGTATTGATGGATTGAAAATTGAACCGCTAAACGAAGAATGGACGGGAAACAATGGCGAGAAGTGTCCGCGCCCGGTTAAGGATATTGACGACATTCGGGAAGAACTTGATTTGCGTATTTTATCGGGTTTCGGTGGAGTTTCCGAATACGGAATTACAGTTCGCTGGGATAAGAATTTCTTAACGATGATGCAGCTTTTACTTGCGCGGAGAGATCGTTTTCGTGCATACGGCGGCGTAAGATTTGGTGGCACAATTACAATTGACGATGCATGGAACTTAGGTTTTGATCATATTGCGATTGCGACCGGCGCCGGACGCCCGACCATTGTGAAAATGAAAAACAACTTGATACGTGGAATTCGACAGGCTTCGGATTTTCTTATGGCTCTTCAACTTACGGGAGCGTTTAAGAAAGATAATCTGGCAAATTTGCAAGTTAGATTGCCGGCGATTGTAATAGGTGGCGGACTCACGGGAATTGATACCGCAACGGAAATCTTCGCGTATTATCCCGTTCAAGTTGAAAAAATGCTCGGGCGTTTCGAACAGGTTGCGGAGGACATTGGTGAAGAAGCGGTTTGGAAGCATTTTAATGACGAAGAAAAAGAATTGCTTGCCGAGTTTATTGTTCACGGAAAGGCAGTTCGCGCAGAACGCGCTCGTGCAGAAAAAATCGGCGAAGAACCTGATTTTGTACCGTTGGTTCGCTCCTGGGGTGGCGTTAAGTTGGTTTATCGAAAGCGCTTGCAGGATTCGCCCGCTTATCGGCTAAACCACGAAGAAGTGCAAAAAGCGTTGGAAGAAGGAATTGAAATTGTAGAGCTGATGTCGCCAATTGAGGCAGTTCCTGATGAAAACAACGCGGTAAAAGCCTTGATTTTTGAAAAATTTGAATACTTGGATGAAAGCGGGAAATTTGAGGCTACCGGAAATACCGAACGCTTTCCGGCAAGAACGGTTTGCGTTGCTGCGGGCACTGCGCCAAACGTAATTTATGAAAAGGAATTTCCGGGAACGTTTAAGTTAGATAAATGGAACCAGTACTTCGAACCGCACAAAGTTGTTAAAGGAGACAGCGGGAAACAAGTTCTTGAAGAATCAAATTCCGGATTCTTTACTTCGTATGAAAAAGACGGAAAGTTCATCAGCTATTACGGCGATAATCACCCGGCTTATGCCGGTAATGTTGTAAAAGCAATGGCTTCCGCAAAAGACGGTTATGGAAAGGTAGTTGAGCTTTTTGCGGAACAAATCACGGAGAATTCAATTCCAAATGATATTGGTGAATTCAGGCAATTGCGAAACCTTTTAGATGATCAGCTAAAGGCGAATGTAGTTGAAGTAAAACGACTTACAGGAACAATTGTGGAAATAATTGTTCGCGCACCGCTACAAGCCCGAAAGTTCAAACCTGGACAATTTTATAGGCTGCAAAATTTTGAAGCCCGTACAAAGATGTTCGAAGGCAAGAAGTTATTGATGGAAGGTTTGGCTTTGACGGGTGCTTGGGTTGATGAAGAAAACGGCTTGCTCTCGTTAATCGTGCTTGAAATGGGTACTTCTTCAAGGCTTTGTAGATTTTTGGAAAAAGGCGAAGAGGTTATAGTAATGGGTCCGACAGGAACGCCAACGGAAATTCCTGAAAACGAAACCGTTATGCTCGCAGGCGGCGGGCTTGGTAACGCTGTTCTGTTTTCAATTGCAGAAGCCCTAAAGCAGCAAAATAACAGGGTTATATATTTTGCCGGTTATCGTGATGGCGGAGATCTATTTAAACGCGAAGAAATCGAAAAAAATACTGATCAAGTTATATGGGCAACTGACATGGGCAATGAAATTTTGCCGTCACGAGCCGGTGATGCGCACTTTAGGGGAAATATTGTAGAAGCAATGGTTGCCTTTGCGGAAGGGAAGTTAGCCACTCCGCTTATAGATTTGAAAGACGTTGATCGGATGATTGTAATAGGTTCAGACCGAATGATGAACGGCGTTAAGCAGGCGCGCTATTCATCCTTAAAGCCGTATCTAAAGGAAAAACACACCGCAATTGGTTCCATAAATTCACCGATGCAGTGCATGATGAAAGAGATTTGTGCGCAGTGTTTGCAACGACATATCGATCCGGAAACCGGCGAAGAATTGTTTGTATTTTCTTGCTTTAATCAAGATCAAAATCTTGATTTTGTTGATTTTAAGAATCTTAACGATCGGTTACGAGCTAATTCTATTCAGGAAAAACTTTCGAATATGTGGCTTGATTTGGCATTTGAGCGCGAAGGAATAAGCGAAAAAATAGGTCAAATTACTTGAAATTGATGATGCTTATGTAATTGTTTATTGACATTTTGTTCGGTTTTGTCGACTATCAAAAGTGTATTCACATTCAATAAATTATGGCTACGAAAATTGTAAAATGCGTAAAATGCGGCACGGAAAACAACGGACTTGAAAACTATTGTAGAACCTGTGGCGTTCAGCTTGAGTTTCAACCATTTGACACCGGAATGCCGAACCCGAATGCGCAACCACTAAACCCGCAACAGAATTATCAATACACGCAGCAGGCACTTCAGGGTTCAGATAAAAAATTGGTCGCCGGAATTTGTGGAATTTTGCTAGGTGGTTTTGGCGTACACAAGTTTGTGCTGGGTTACAACAACGAAGGTTTTATATTGCTAGGATGCGAAGTTTTGGCAATCGCACTTACGGTTATAAGTTGTGGCATTTTATCTCCGTTGGTTTTTGTGCCGTCTTTAATCGGATTGATTGAAGGCATTATATACCTCACAAAATCAGACGATGAATTTGTTCAAACTTATATCATCAACAAAAAACCTTGGTTTTAATTCAAAGAGATTTTTGGAGAAGAAACCCGCTTGAAACGGCGGGAATTCTTATTTTATGTTTACCGGTATTATTGAAGAACTTGGCGAAATCAAAGTGCTGGATGTTTATGATTCTGGCGCGAAAATAAGCGTGAAATGCTCATCATCGGTCGTGGACACAAATGAAGGAGATTCAATAGCAGTTAACGGAGTATGCCTAACAGCACTCGAAATTAATTCGAATTCGTTTTGGGCGGATGTTTCGCGCGAAACGCTTAGAAGAACAACCCTCGGTTCGCTGAAAATCGGGACAGTGGTTAACCTTGAGCGAGCTGTTACGCCAACTACACGTTTGGGCGGACATATTGTGC
>JBKEBT010000047.1:0-71151 GCA_047973305.1 Pyrinomonadaceae bacterium | reverse complement strand
TGGTTGGCGGAGTTGTGCAAAATTTTGGAGCCAGTTTTCGAGTTACAAACAGCGATTACTTTGTGATTGAAGGCGATGAATATGACACGGCTTATTTTGATAAAAAACCAAAGTTTATGCATTACTTGCCTGAACTTGCGATTGTTAACAACATTGAATTTGACCATGCCGATATTTATCGTGATTTGCAAGACATCAAATTTCAGTTTTCACGTTTGATGAATTTGGTTCCCGGCAACGGAAAATTGATTTTGGGTTGGGATTCCGATGTTGTACGCGAAGTGTTTAATGAAATGAAAGGTAAGCTATTTACACAAGTGGAAACCTTTGGAATTGATGAAGAGGGCGCGAAGTGGCAGGCGCATTACATTGATTTTTCCGGGGACACAACGCGGTTTACGGTCTATTGTGGCGGCAAACAATGGGGCGAATTTGAAACACATCTTATTGGTGAATTTAACGTGCGAAATTGCTTGGCTGTAATAATCGCCGCAGATGCGTGGGGTATTCCGAAAGAAAAAATCGCAGAAGCGTTAAAGTCATTTAAATCGGTTAAGCGCAGGGCAGAAGTTCGCGGCGTAGAAGCGGGTGTTACCGTAATAGATGATTTTGCGCATCATCCAACTGCAGTGGAAGAAACACTTAAAGCGTTAAAACAAAAATATGACGGAAAGCGTTTGATTGCAGTTTTTGAGCCGCGTTCATGGTCATCACGTTTGGCGGTGTTTCAGGAAAAGTACGAAACAGCGTTCGCGTATGCAGATTATGTGATAATTGCAGGGGTTTACGATACATCAAAAGCAAGCGAACTTGGAAAGGTTTTGGATACAAATGAGCTCGTAAGTGAAATTGAGTTGCAGGGCAAGCCGGCGTTCAGTTTGCCGGATGCAGATGCGATTGTTAAACATCTTGTTCCTGTAATGCATGAAGGTGATGTAATTGCGGTAATGTCTAACGGCGGTTTTGGCGGAATTCACGAGAAAATTTTGGATGTACTTCGCGGTGAAATGCCATTCTAACGTTGCAGAATTAAACCTAGGTCAAACTTCTTTATGCAACAATCGAAACATCAAACGTTCAAGCGTTAGTGTGAAATACTTTGGAGGTAGGTTTAAGATGCGCTTTGCGAAAATAGTGGTTCTAAATTTGTTGTTTGTTTCGTTAGGATTTGCGCAGTTATCCGAAAAAGCTGATTCGGCTGAAGAAGTTAAGAAGCCTTATGTGGATTTTTACGCATTTTCGAAATTAGTAAATGAGGTTGAATCTCATCGCGCAGAAAGGCTGGTTACATTAAACGAGTTTTTGAAAATGTCGAAGGATTCAAATACCGTGATTCTTGACACAAGAAGTGATTATCGGTTCGAAAGAAAACACGTAAAAGGAGCCATTCATTTGGACTTTACGGATTTTACTCAAGAAAACCTTGCTGCGCTTATTCCCGATAGAAATACGCGAATATTGATATATTGCAATAACAATTTTGAAGGTGATCAAATAGACTTTGCAACAAAAATTGCGTTGCCTGCAAGGTCTAACCCTGATTCAATTGTGAATGAGCAAAAACCGCTTATGTTAGCGTTGAATATCCCAACGTATATAAATCTATACGGTTATGGATACAGGAACGTTTACGAACTAAACGAACTTGTATCAATTCGCGATTCAAGAATTGAATTTGAAGGCACCGAAACAAATATATCCAACAAACGAAAACTCAATAGTAAAAAAAGCGCGAATTGAAGTTTCAAATGTCAGCCTATTCTGTACCTATTCCAATTTCGACCGCTTGGTGTGGGGATTAGTTGCTGACGGAACTCCGTAACCTTTCAAATTACCGGCATTTGTAGGAAATCTTGGTTTCTACATTTTTGAAAGTAAACACTCATTTTGAACACTCGGCGCGAACTGCTTGGCGACAATCAATAAACTGAGATGATTTGACAAACTTTAGTTGGGGGGGGGTACAATGCACTCCAAAATCACCATTGGAGGAATAAAATTAATGAGAATGAACTTACGACTCAAAGCATTTACCTTTATTATTAGCGCGGTTGCTATCGTAGCTAGTATAAGTTTTATTTTTCCAACACATGTATTTGCATTCGGATCATGCAAGGCGGAAGTAGAATGTCTTGATGGTTCCACAAGGTATTGTGAATTAAATATGCCTGGACAAAATGTTTCATGTTCAACAAGTGGAAGTTGCGTCGAATGCAAGGTTAATGGTGTACCCGCAATTGAATCGAAATGCTGCTTTGGCGTCGAATAAAAGGCAACATTTAAACATATTCAAAGTTGTCAAAGTGCTTGAGGATTTTGTGTTCTACGCAATTTGACACTTAGGCGTGTTTCAAAAGCAGCCAACAATTCCTGCATTCGCGTTTCGTAGGTAAAAATGAAGAATTACCTCAAGAACTTTTCGTCGATTTGGATTACGGTTCCGCTGTTAATTCTAAATGCAATTTTGTTGTATCAAAATTATGGACTGAGAAAAGATCTTGGTTCTTCTCCGGCGATTCAAATTGAAGAGGGGTATAGATTCACAACTCTCGACGTATTTGATTTAGACAATAATCAGAGTACGTTAGATTTACATGATACCAATAAGAAGACGCTAATTTTTTTAGTCCGAAGTGTTATTATTGTGTCCAGATATATCCCTATTGGCGGGCGATATCAAATAACGTCAACTTATCAAAATGGAGAATTCTATTAATTACTAGAAAAAGCGATAATAACGTTATCAAATCACATATTGATGAAAACAGTCTCGGCAACATCGACGTATTTTCGGTAACGCCTGCGGATGCTTCAAAGGCACGTTTAACTTTTACACCAATGACTATAGCTGTTAACAATAAAGGGGAAGTTGAAAAGGTTTGGACCGGGTTATGGAAAAGTAGTGAAATCAAAGATGTGAACAAATACTTTCAGTAGTTCTTGCGGGGTGTAAATACGCACAAGGTTTAAGCCATAAGTTTCTAATTCATTCAATAGCATTTTAGTATCAGAACAGTTTCGCGGCACATCAAATTGAAATTGCAAAGGTCTCATAATATTCAGGACAGCCGCTAGAATTTGAACTATGTAAATTTCCTTCTTACTTTTCAAACAAAATGAAATGTATTTTGAACAACCTAAAGTACCTTTTCTTCTTTCTATTCGCCTCAGCAATTTTCGCGCAGAATCAAACAATTAAAGTTGTGATTATTGATGCAAATAATGACAGCATCGTGAACGCATTGGTTACAATTACAAATAAAGAAGATTCGGCGGTTTATAAATCAGGTGTTAGTGATTCAAACGGAATCGTAATAATTGATAACATCAAAAGCGGTAATTACGAGGTAACAGTCGAAGCTAATGGGTTCAATTCCTTTCATTCACAATTAACAATTTCTAAAGATTCGAGAAGAATTATAAAAGTTACGCTAGAAGTAAAACAAATAAAGGAAAGTGTTGAAATAACCAATGAAGATAATTTTTATAAGGATGGCTTCGGCATAAGAGTAATTAAAGGCGACGACTTGGAAAAGTTGCCTGACGAACCGGAAATACTTGCGCGAGTTCTTCAGGAAATAGCCGGTCCCAGCGTAACGGGTGGCGAAGTGCCCATTATTGTTGACGGCTTTGAGGGCTCAATACCGCCCAAAGAGTTAATTCGAGAAATTAGGTTTGATAGGAGCATATTTTCCGCGCAATATAGCAACGTTAATGGCGGAGGAATTCAGATTTACACGAAATCTGATGTAAAAAGATTTTCTTTTGGAGCGAATGTGACTTTGAAGGACTATCGCTTCAACGCATCAAACCCTTACATCAATGAGAAACCGCCCGAAAGCAATCTGAAATATGGCGGCAATATTTGGAGACCCTTCTTTTCTAACAAGTCTTCTTTTTACTTACAATATAATGAAACAAACTCAACAAACTCGATTCCGATAAATGCCGTTGTATTGGGTGAGATTTCAGCTTCGGAATTTAAGAGGGTGAAAGACGCCGCAAGACAAAATGTTACATCAAGAGCAATTCAATTTGTTCTGAAAGGCGATATTTCCAACAGGCACGCCTATTATTTAAACTTAAACGTAAGCGGTTTTACCGGTACCCAAAATGGTGTTGGAGACCAAAATCTGCAGAGTATGAATTATGATAAAAGTTCGAACATTCAAGAGCTCAAGGTTGCCGAAACATCGTTTACGAATGCAGGTTTGGTAAACCAAGTTCGCTTACAAGCAACTTTTGAAAACTCAAATAGTCTAAGTAGGAACCAAGAACTCACGATCGGAATTTCAGATGCTTCCACATTTGGAAGTGCACAGAAAGATAACAGGTTTCAATATTCTACTGTAAGCTTCTATAACGATTCCAACTATGCATTTGCAAGGCACGATTTCCGATTTGGTGTTTTTCTACGACATCAACTTCAAAGAGAAATAAATAGCGACAACTCAAAAGGCAAATATATATTTGCGGGCGGTATTGGACCAATTCTAAATTCGCAAAATGAGTTTTTAACCGATGAAAGCGGGGATATTAGTTCTAGCATTATCAATAGTTTAGAGCAATATCGAAGAACGCTTTTGTTTCGCGGTCTTGGATTCACTGGAAAAGAAATACGGAATCTTGGAGGTGGGGCTTCGCAGTTTTCAATTTCAGTAGGCAAATTGGATATTAAGAAACGAAATTTTGACGGCGCGGTTTATATTCAGGACAGTTATCTAGTGAACGATCAAACTACACTGAGTTTCGGGCTGCGGTATGAAAACCAATCGGGGTATCAAGACAATTTTAATTTTGCACCACGAATCGGAGTTGCTTGGTCAAAATTTCAAAAGCAAACCTCAAGTATTAAGTCGCTGCCGAGTGTAAGAATTGGATTTGGAACGTTCTACAGCCGAATCGATATAGATAAGTTTGCCGATGTGCTTCGCACAAATGACTCTACACGAACTGAATTTTTGGCAACGAATACCGAAATGTTCGATATGTTTCCGGCTATTCCGGCTCCGGATGCATTAATGAGTTTGGCATACTCAAAACGTAGAATAGTATTAGATGATAATTTTGCAACGCCGCGAAGTAATGTTTTGAATATTGTAATTGAAAAGAAAATTGCTCGTTCTGAATCTGTAAGGTTGATGTTCTCAAACTTTAGCGAACGAAGGCTCGCCATCACAAAAGCAATCAATACGCCGACGAATTTTGGACAAGAATCTTTAAGTGTTGAACAACTCTACTACCCGCTAGGAATAAATGCAGGCAGGGTTTTCAGTTTTGAATCAAGCGGGAAGCGCGTTAGGCGGATTGCGTCCGTATCGTTTCGGTCATCTAGGAAGATTGCTATTCTGAAGAACCTTTTGGAATTTACCGGCGCATATTTCAATTTTGCATACAGACGAACTCATGACAATATCGTTAACGGTTCCGGCAATCCGTTCAATTCCTATGATTATAGCAATGAGATGTCGTATGGTACCGATGACGGGAAATACAATTTAAATTCGTCAATAGGAATCCAAACAATTTTTGGGATTAACTTAATTTCATATTTTGAATTCAAAAACGGGGATCGCTTCAACATTGTTACCGGAATTGATTCAAATGGCGATGGTACTTTTACTGAACGCCCCGGATTTGCCACAAGCAACGAGGGCAATGGTTTGATTAAAACCGAATATGGCTTGCTTGATCCCAATCCAAGTAGTTTACAAACACTAATTCCCAGGAATTTGGGGCGTGCGGATAACTCATTCAGTATTGACACTTCGATTAGTAGAGGGTTTGTACTAAATGGCGGCAATAAAAATTCCAATTCAAGAAAAATTTCGCTGGTGTTTAGTGTATATGTAAGAAATTTAACCAACACGAACAATAAATCGGTTCCGGTTTCGAACATGCTTTCCCCTAATTTCTTAAAGCCACTTTCTTTCAATAGTTTACGAACAAGTACTGTTTCAACTTTTGGAAATGATTATAGTTCCGACGGTCCTCACAATTTACATTTTTCTGCAAGAATTATCTTTTAGTAAGATTGCAAGTTTGGGATCGAACGATGAATAAATGTGGTTTGAACCAATATTGAGAAGCTGTTTTGCACTGTTGCATATTCTTTCGCTAGCCGAAGGAAACTGTTTTTGGCGAAGCAACTAGGCGTTACGCTCAATCTTGTTCACAACTTTACAAATATCCGAAAAATAAAATGTCTTTTTGACCCGTAAGAATATTTTCTAAAATGGGATAAATCATTATTTTCTTGCAAAAAACCTTAAAAAAAAGCATACTCTAAGAGTTTAGCTCTCAGTGGTCTCAGGAAGATACGTCCGTGGATTCTAAGAATGCGACAGCTTAGTTCGGTTAGGGAGTTTGTAACTTAGGTCAGAAGCAGTATGAAGTTTTCGAAATAGGCTTGTCGCTTTTTGGTTAGATATTTTTCCGAATAAAACGCCTTGATTTGCTTCCTTTAAATCTCTGGAAGAGAAAAAAATAATTCAATGGGAAATAAATTATATGTAGGTAACTTGTCATTTCATTTGACGAGTGAAGATTTAGGTGAGTATTTTGCGCAAGCGGGTACGGTTGAATCAGCGAAAATTATCGAAGACCGTGATACGGGACGTTCACGCGGATTCGGTTTTGTTGAGATGTCAAATGATGCGGAAGCATCGGCGGCAATTGAACAGTTTAACGGACAAGATTTTGAAGGTCGCAACTTGGTTGTAAATGAAGCTCGCCCGAGAGATGACCGCGGGCACGGCGGCGGAGGTGGCGGACGCGGACGCGGACGCGGACACCACGGCGGCGGCGGCGGTGGAAACTACAGCGGCTGGTAGAAACATTTAACGTTTCAAAAATTTAGGGGTGATCTTTATAAGGTCATCCCTTTTTCATTGAATGAATTTGCAAAAAAGTTCGCCTTACAGTTTCTTAGTTTGAATCGAACTGAAATTTTTAATACTCTATTTACCAAGCAATTTTTATCCAACCGATTAGTTTTCTTTTAGCAAGATCGATTTAACGAACTTCCAAAAGGGGGAGAATTTACACCAATGTACAAATTTCTAAACAGCCTAGTTATGGGTTTGGCTTTATTTTCTGTTTGCGTTACAGCGCAGGTTCGTTCAACACCAAAACTTGAACGTGATCCGCAACAGCCAATTAACCAAGAATATACAAACGAAATAAAGGAATTTACCACGCGACCGGAATTTAATTCGCCACTAACCGATTACTTGCCTGCATCAAAAACAGTGCCCACGCCGAAAGATTCGTTGGGTTACATTGCCGGTGCGCCGAATCATCTACCGTACACCGCTGATGTAAACAAATATATGCGGATGGTTGAAAAGGCGAGCCCGCGCGTAAAGGTGTTTTCAATCGGAAAATCAGAAGAAGGACGTGAAATGATTTTGGTTGCCGTTTCTTCTGAGGCAAATCTCGCAAATCTTGCGGAAAACAAAAAACGACTTGATAAATTGGCAGATCCCCGAACGATAAATTTAAATGACGCAGAGGCAGATAAAATCATATCGCAAACAGTCCCGATCTATTATCTTACGGGTTCAATTCATTCACCCGAAACAGGTTCGCCCACTGCGCTGATGGAGTTAGTATACAGACTTGCGGTTGATGAAAGTCAATATGTGAAGGATATTAGGAACAATCTTATAACAATAATTACGCCCGTTGTTGAAACCGATGGTCGTGACAGACAGGTTGATGTTTACAATTGGCATCGAGCAAACCTGGATAAGAATTGGCAGCGGTTGGTTTATTGGGGGCACTATGTTGCCCATGACAACAATCGGGATTCAATGGGGCTGGCTTTAAATCTTACACGAAATGTACTTAACACCTATTTGGAATGGAAACCGCAGGTTTTGCATGATTTGCACGAAAGTTATCCATATTTGTATGACAACACAATTGGCACTGAGCCTTATAATGCTTGGCTTGACCCTATTTTGACGAATGAATGGCAGGTAATAGGTTGGAACAATGTAGCCGAAATGACGAAGTTTGGAATGCCCGGTGTTTGGGCTCACGGCGAATTTGATACGTGGTCTCCGAGTTATTTGATGTTTATTGCCGCTTCGCACAACGGTATTAGCAGATTGTATGAAACTTTCGGAAACGATGGTGCCGATACCGTAAAGCGCGTGCTTGATCAAGATGAATACGAACGGCGATGGTGGCGTCAAAATCCGCCCTATCCGGAAACAATTTGGTCACAGCGCAACAACAATAACTATCAACAAACAGGAATTCTTATTTCCCTTGCACACTTCGGCGTTAACGGAAAATATTTCCTTAACAATTTTTACAAGAAAAGTAAGAATTCGATTTTGAAGCCGCAACAAGCGGGTCCCGCGGCTTATGTATTTCCGGCAAATGACCCGCGGTTGGGTGGGCAGGCTGAATTGCTTCGGCTTCTGCAAGCTCAAGGCAATGAAGTGCATCGCGCAACTTCGGCAGTTACCGTTCAAATGCCGGGCAGCAAGCGCGGAGAAAGAACTTCGCGAACGTTTCCTGCCGGCAGTTACATCGTGCGAATGGACCAACCATATAGCCGTATTGCCGATATGATGTTGGATTATCAGTTTTGGTCGCCGCGTGATAACCAAAATATCTATGACGATTCGGCTTGGACTTTTGGCGAATTAGGTAACGTACAGGTAGCGCGCGTTATGGATGAAAAAATATTAAATTCGCCAATGACGCTTGTAACCACACAGGTTAAATCTGATGGCGGCATTAAGGGTTCGGGTCCGGTTTTGCTGGTAAACCATAACGCCGATAATTCTTTAATAACGTTGCGTTATATGCTAAAAGACGCAAAGTTTGAAGCTGCTGAAGATTCATTTAAGGTTGGCGGAAGAACTTTTAATCGCGGTTCGTTCATTATCTCAAACGCGCCGGCTTCTTTGGCTGATAAGGTAGGAAAAGAACTTGGAATCGAATTATTCGCTTCCGGAAACGTGCCTGATGTAAAGGCGCATTCGATTGGTTTACCGCGTATCGCAATGATGCACACATGGGTTAGCACCCAAGACGAAGGCTGGTGGCGTGTTGAATTCGATAAATACAAAATTCCGTATGATTACATTAACGTTCAAAATATTTCGAAAGAACCAAACTTGAATGCAAAATATGATGTGATAATTTTCGCACCCATTCAGCGTGGAACTACTTCCATGATTGTTAACGGACAACCAATGTATAAAAATCCGTTGCCTTGGAAGAAAACCGAGCTTACACCAAACCTCGGCTTAATAGATTCAACCGATGATATGCGTCCGGGGCTTGGGTTGGACGGTTTAAGAAATCTACAAAATTTCGTGAAAGATGGCGGCGTGCTGATTACAGCGCGCGATACTTCGGAATTTGCGGTTGAATATGGATTTGGCGCAGGTGTCACTGAACGCAACACCCGAAATCTACGGCTTCCGGGAAGCGTTATTCGTTCAAAAATTGTCGATGGCGCAAGTCCGTTGCTTTATGGTTACAATGACAACTTGGCTATCTTTTCCGCGGGCTCGCCAGTTTTTGCGATAAGCAATTTAGCCAACGGCAGAGGCTATCGTCCGGAACCCGTTCGCATGAGCGGGCGCGGAACTATAGATGATCCGGATACGGTTCAAAATCGTCGACCTGATGAGATGCCGGAGCCGATAACACCGCCAAAACCCTGGGAAGCGGCGCCAATTCAGGAAGATCAGTTGCGTAACAATGGAAGCATTATTCCGCCGAATCAGCGTCCGCGCGTAGTTTTGCGTTATGCGGATAATAACGATTTGCTTATTTCAGGTTTATTGGATGGCGGAAATGAAATTGCGCAAACCCCTGCGGTTATTGATCAGCCATTTGGCGTTGGACACGTTATATTGTTCTCAAATAATCCGTTTTGGCGGGCTGAAACGCAGGGAAGCTACTTTCTTGTGTTTAACGCAATTTTGAACCATGACAATTTGAACGCAGGCAGGGTTTTGGATAAACGTTAACAAACACAAAACTTAACTGTAAATAAAACGCCGCTCCGGTTTAAAAAATCGGGGCGGATTTTTATGTTTGGTGGTTGGAGTATGACTATTTTGTCTGTTTTGTGGGAGAAATTGCGATGAAACTTAATAGTGATCCACTTGAATTTGCAAAATGGCTGCTTAATGAAGGCAAATACGAAACGCAAAAACATTGGAAGCAGCCGGATCACGAGCTTGAAAACAGATAAATAGACGAAAACGGCTACCGGAAATTTGCGATTTGGCACCTTGGAATCAGAGAAGAAGATGACCCTGAGACAAAAGGGGCATACGCATTCGGTTTTACAAACGATTTTGAACGGATAAATCTTGCCGCTTTGCGCGCGGTGGATATACGTTTCGGCGAATATCATTAACGCACCATAAATTCGCCGTAGGGTAAATGCGCGGTTTTCGGTAAAATCTTTAACAGGGGAATTATTGAAGTTGAAACGGTAAACTTGGGAAGTTTACAGATAAAGGTGGTGTTGTTTCTGTTGTGCAATAAGGCGAAAAAAACGGGCACGTGCGAATTACACGTACCCACAAATACGATTTTTGATTAAAGATCAATGAACCCAACGGTTTGCAATTGCATCGGCATCGATTGCCTGCTTGGTTTCTTCCGGCATAAACAATTTGTTGTTTTTCTCGAAATAAAACGGCTTACGAGCTGTTTTGCTTCCAACTTCATTCATTGTTGCGGATTCATATACGCGTCCGTTCGATACTACATAGGTTACAAATTCGCTTCTTCGGAGGTCGTTCAGCACGTCCCCATCAATAACTGCTAAATCCGCCAGCTTTCCGGGTTCAATACTTCCTATGTACTGATCCATTCCAAGATACTTCGCACCTTGAATTGTTCCGGCGCGCAATGCTTGCCAAGGTGAAAAGCCGCCTTGGTTCATGCTCCAAAGCTCCCAGTGTGCCGCCAACCCCTCGCGTTGCCCGTGGGCGCCGATGTGAATTCCTACGCCTTTATCATTTAAGACTTTTGCATAACGCGCCACTTCAAAATGATTGTATTGGTTATCGGGTGCGGTTTGCCTACGAATCGCGCGGCTATCTAAAATTTCGTGCGGAACGTAACGCAATAAACGCGGATTTTTCCAAACTTCGGTACGATCGTACCAATATTCTTCACCCATCAAGCCACCGTAAGAAACTATAAATGTTGGCGTATAGCCAACTTTTGTAGCAGCCCAAAGCGTAGTTAAATCCTTGTATCCGCGTGCGATAGGAATTGAATGTTCAAGCCCGGTGTGCCCATCAACAATCATAGTAATGTTCTGTTGAAGTTTACCGCCGCCCTCGGGAACCACCATTATTCCAAGCTTTTTAGCAGCGGCAATTATTTCTTGTCGTTGTGCTCGTGCGGGTTGGTTATAGCTTTTAACTGAAATCGCACCCGAATCCTTCATTCGTTGAAGATGAAATTCAGCATCTTCATAACTGTTAATAACCGCTTTTGCACCAAGAGATTCCGCCCCGTAAAGAATAGTTCCCGTAGAATAGATTCTAGGTGTAACAATCATTCCGGCACGTTGCATTTCAGCGGCTGAAAATATTTGTGAAGTATCGTTTGAAGGGTCATGAATTGTCGTAACACCAAAACTAAGCGCAGAATACATAAGCCAATTTTGGCGCGGAATAATTTCGTTCATTCCTTGTGCGCCGTGCGCGTGGGCATCAACCAAACCGGGAATTATAGTTTTGCCGCTACAATTTATTATTTGTGCGCCTCTGGGAATTATTACGGTGCTTTTTTCACCTACAACCTCAATTTTGTTGTCCTTAATTAAAACAACTCCATCTTTGATAATTTCCTGAAAGCCCGAATCGGCATTACGCATCGTTACAATTGTGCCGCCCACTAGTGCCTTGTATCCCGAAGGTTTATCGGTTGGAACCGAAAATGAAAGGCTTGTGCCATTTACAACGGGTTCCGGAAGTTTTGCCGGTGCGCCATCCACAAAGCTAAACGCGTCTTTAATTGCGCGTTCATAGAAGTTCGGACCGTTGTACCAGCTCACGGATTTGCTATCATTGCTCCACGTCAAAGTTTCACCCGCACGTTCCGAAAGTTGGCTGACGGGAATTGCACTGACTTTTGGACCGATTGTTATGCGTTTCCCTGTTTCAACATACGGGGCTAAATATGCGCGATATTGCGAAACAAACGCCACCCATTTTTTATCGGGTGAAATTTTATATTCTTGAACTTGATCAGCACCATAAAGATGTTCGCGGGTGTCCTCGCCGCTTAAATCAACACTAACAAGCTGAGATTCCGGATAATCCGAACCTCCGACGCCTGTTGTAAAATACACACGCTTATTATCACCGGCAAACTGCGGCTCACTGCCCGAACGCGAAACCAGCTTTGCGACTTTTGAATCTAAATTCAACACATAAATTCCGGCTTCATCGGAATATCTGGGGTCTAGCAAATATCCACCGGCAAATTTTCGGTATGCAATTAGTTTTCCATCGGTTGAAAATGCGGGTTCCGCATAATGACCCGGTCTTGAAGTTATAACACGCGAATTTTTTCCGCCTGCATCGATAATGCGTAAAGTGCCCAAATCTTGATCGTTCCAAGTTGTATAGACGATTGATTTTCCATCCGGCGAATATTGCGGGTAATATTCATCGTAATCTTCTTGTTTTGTAAGGCGGGCGATTTTTCCGGAAGTAGTATCTCTTACATATAACTTTCCGAGTGCCTGGAAAAGAATAGATTTTCCATCCGGCGAACGCTGCGCCCAACGCACAAGTTTTACATCAAAATTTTCCGGTGAAACATTTACCGGAAATCTTACAGCATCGGTAAATTTCACATCTGCAGAAACGTTTACGGGAATATCCGTAAGTTTTTGCGATGCAACATCAATCTTGTGAAACTTGCCACCGGTCCAGAAAACAATCGAATCCGATTTTGGCGTCCAATCAAAATACGCGTAATAGCCTTCAGAACCGAACCCTTCTTGCATATCGCGTTCCATCTCGGCGTAAATCGGTTCTTCCGTGCCGGTATCAAAATCTTTAATGAACAACGCTGTCTTATTTCGTATGCGGCGGATAAACGCAATCTTTTTGCCATCCGGCGAAGGTGTGGCAACAATTGCGCCACCAACCCCGGCGATATATCGTTCTTCGCGCCCTTCGTTTATTTCATAGCGAACAATTGCGAAGAGCGATTTTAGAGGGTCGCGATTATATTCAAAAACACTTCCCGGTGTAATATCTTGCGTGTAATAGATATATTTCCCATCCGGTGAAAATACGGGGTCAGCAATATTCTTTTGGTCGCGCTTTCCATATTGCCGTGTTTTTATCGGCAAACCGCCACCGCCCGAAACGTGGTAAAGCCAAATTTCGCCAGCCGGAATGCTACGGCTTGACATTATGCCCTTATCCGCAACGATATATTCGCCATCCGGACTCCATTTAGGACTGTGAACGATATTCTGTTTTTCTTTGCTTACCTGTCTCAGGTTGGTTCCGTCAATATTCATAGTCCAAATATTGGAGATTCCGTCACGGTCAGAAACAAATGCAACTTGCTTTCCATCAGGCGAAATTGCCGGCTGAATGTTCCACGCAAAATCTTGCGTAAGTGCGCGTGCATTCCCGCCGGCAATATCAACAATATAAATGTCGCCAAGCATATCAAATACAAACTTCTTGCCATCCGGCGATACGTCCAAGCTTGACCAAGTTGTTTCATCCGTTTCTATGTGAACGCTATGCAACGGAAACGATGGGTTAAGTACATCCCATTTTTTGTCTTTCTTTCCATCGGCTTCTTGCGAAAACCCGTACACAAATGCAGCCAACAACAACGCAACACAAGGCAAAGCCCGCGGAATATTTGTCTTCATAATTTTTTACCTTCGAAATTGCCCCGGTACAGGCGAGTTTTGCCTATTTATACGGAAGCGGAAGAAAATTGTTTTTACAAACTTATAACACACGCTTGCTTTGAAATAAATTATTGCTGCGCCATAATTCTTATGATGAAAGTTACTTTTCTTGGTACGGGAACTTCCACCGGCGTACCTACTATTGGTTGCGATTGCGCAATCTGTACATCTAACGATCCGCGAAACAAACGCTTACGTGTTTCCATTCTCGTAGAACATGCCGGAAAATCAATTCTTGTTGACACATCAAGCGATTTTCGGCAGCAAGCTTTAACCTACGGGATAAGTTACCTAGATGCGATTTTTATTACCCATTGTCACGCGGATCACGTATTCGGATTGGATGATATTCGTCCACTGAATTTTAGGTACGGTGCAATCGGGGTTTATGCAAATGAAATCGCTTGGCAAGGGTTACGGCAAATTTATCAATATATATTTAATCCCACACATTTTGGCGGTGGGTTGCCGCGGTTAATTCCTAACACGCTTTACAAAGGTTCACCCTTTATGTTTGGTACGGAACTTGAGGTTACACCGCTTGAAGTAATTCATGGCAAGCTTCCCGTAATTGCTTACAGATTTAACGATTTCGCGTATGCCACTGATTTGAAATCAATTCCTGACGATTCATTTGAGCGTCTGAAAAATCTTGACACGCTTGTGCTTGATTGCGTTCGACTTCGCCCGCACACCACGCATTTATGTTTAGATGAGGCGCTTGAATACATTTGTAAACTCAAGCCAAAACGCGCATTTTTAACACACCTAAACCACGAGATAGATTATCGGCGAGACTCAAAACTGTTACCGCAAAATGTTGAATTTGCTTATGATGGATTAGTTTTGAATATTGAATAATTGGCGGCTTATTAAGACGAAAGGCTTTTGAGAAAAAGTGCCTCAGTAGCCGAAATCATTTTATCGAGTCCGTATGTTGTAAATGCGCGTTTTGCGGCACTTTCTGCAATCAAAAAACGAAGTTCATCACTCTGCAAAAGCGTCAAAACGTTGTTTGCAATTGCCAACGGATCTCTTAGCGGCACCAATTTGCCGAATTCGCCGTTGTTTGTAAGTTCCGTGGCACCATCGGTTTTTGTTGCAACAACCGCGGCGCCGTTTGCCATTCCTTCTAAAATTGCCAATCCAAAACTTTCCGAAAGTGAAGCCGAAACTAGAACATCGGTTGCGGAAAAAATAGGCTTCAAATTTTCAATCCAGTCAAGAAACGTAAATTTGTTTTCCAAGTTAAGCGCGTTAGCAAGTCTTCGCAGCTTTCTGCGTTCACTTTGGTCAAATGTGTTATCAATTCCCACAACCACGAAATGTACATCTTCGAGTTCTTTTGCGATCTCGCCAGCTGCAATAACAAAATCTTCCTGACGCTTTATTTCGCTTAATTCGCCAACAATTGAAACCACCTTAACATTCTTGGGAATATTGTATTCGTTCTTAAATTCAGCGGAAAGTTTGGTTCGTTCATTAGCCGAAAACTCATCCATAGCCAAACCGTTTGGAATACAAACCACCTTCTCAACCGGAAAAATCCTCTTAAGCCTTGATTCTACGGCGGCTGAAACAGCAATTGCATTTTCAACATTTCCCAAAACTAGCTTGTGCATATTCTTCATTGGAAACATAACGTGGCGCGTAATAAAGAATTTTGTGTTTCGGCTTAATCGCGTTGCCATACTTGCCGGTGGGTAATCGCGCGCAAGGTGTGCGTGTACGATGTCAATTTTTTCCTGTACAAGAAAACGCGAAATCTTATGGGCGGAAAGTAAATCGAGCGAATTTCTTAATGCGAATTTTATGATTCGTTCTTCAGGAAGAAATCCGAGCCGATTTTCAAGTTCGGGGTTATCACGCATAGCGATAAAAACATCGTGTCCACGCTTTACGAATCCACGCGAAATATCCACAAGATGGCGTTCGCCACCGCCAAATGAGTTTGCCGAAGTGATTTCCAATATCCGCACGAACGATATATTACGTGAAACCTAAGCAATAAAAAAGAGGCTGCCATAAATTGACAGCCCCCAGGTTCAACTAAAATGTTTTGAAGATTAGTTGAAAATATAACGAATTCCAAGTTGCACCGTGTAAACATCACTCGGTCCTGAAGTTGGCGTAAACGAATTCGAAATAAGTGACGAACCGTAGTTACGCAATCTATAGATAGCAGCACCGTTTGAATCCGCGCCGCGCGCGATTAGCGGTTGCGTAGAAACAAATGTTTGCCCAACACCCCATTTGTGGCTCAACATATTTCCAAAATTCAGAACATCAGCTCTGATTTGGAATGTGTGTTTTGTGCTTCCCCACTTAAAGAAGATGTCTTGCGCGATGCTGAAATCGATATTCGAATAAAACGGCAAGAAAGCCGCGCCACGTTCTGCATATTCACCGCGGTGCTTCGAAAGATACGGATCTTGACTGATAAACGCATCCCAAGCTGCAGCCTGCTGAGCAGCTGTGAATGTTGTTCCACTTGAAGTAAATGCTTCAAAATTCATTTCGGATTGGTCACGCGGAATGTAAATTAAATCATTACTCGTGCCGCCATCACCGTTCATATCACCACTAAAACGGTAACTGGAGTTTGAATTCTTTCGCGTTTCCCAAAATGTCGAGAAAGTTGTCGCACCAAAGTTAAAGTATTCAAGTCGATATGACGCGCTTGCAAACACCCGTTGCCCCGGTGTTGCGGAAGCATAACCGAGCCCCGGATTGTTCGGGTCGTCAACCATTGGATTGTTAAACCATGAACCGGAAGCAATCGAACCCGGGTCAACCGTATTCTTTGATTCGCCAAAGTTATAACCGCCCTTTATCCAAAGTCCGTTAGAATAAGGTTTTTCAAGTGAAAATGCCATATCCCACATCTTGCCTACATTCTGATTCTTTAGAACAATTGCACTTGAAATGTTTCCGTTAATTCGGTTGCTACCCGTCCAGCGCGGTCGGGTGTCAACACCTGTAAATGACGAATTTGGAGCACTCAAGTTTGCGTTGATGTAATAAATACCATTAACATCACGCGAGTACATATACTCCGCCGTTCCAATCATTCCCCATGGCAACTTAACATCTGCTGCAACGCTTGAACGCCACAACTGCGGAAACTTAAAGTTTTTATCGGTTAAAGCCAGTTCGTAAGATGATGCTGGACTACCATTTACAGTTGTCGGTTTATAAGCGTTCGGATTCGGGTTCCAAGGGCGTAAAGTTGTGTTATCAAACTGTTCAAAACCCGTAAGAATACCGTTGTTTCCTATTTGGTTTGAAATCCAAACGTAAGCCGGACGACCCGTAAATATTCCCGTTCCGCCGCGGACCTGCAGTCTGCCGCTTTCAAGCGGGTTCCAGTTAAAGCCTACACGCGGTGACCAAAGAATATTTGCATCCGGAAGCTTTTGTGTTTCATATTGCACGGCTTGTCCGTTTTCGTCCATAAATGTCAGGGCGTTAGCCGCCGGATTGGTAAAGCCGGTAGCCTCAAAAAACGGAACATCTATTCTTAAACCGTAAGTCAATGAAAAGTTATCTTTTACCTTCCAGTTGTCTTGTCCGTAAAAGCCAACATATTGAACCTTAAGTGGTTGAAGTGGTTTATCAAGACCCGGAATGTTTGACCACCTAACTTGAAAGCGTCGTAAACTAACCGGTGATGTTGTTCTATTCGGGTTTGCCAAGTAACCGTTTGCATCCTTGTAGAAATCGGCAAGCGAATTGTAAACATATACACTTTGCGACCCTGGGAAGAAAACGTTTTCAGATTTATATTTTTCGTAGCTTACTCCGGTTGAAATGGTATGGGAACCTCTATAAAACGTTAGGTTATCTTGAATTTGAAATGAATCGTAACGAAGTTCATTGTTTGGTGTAAATGGTTCAAAACCAAAGCTGGTATATGTTGAACCACCTTCAAGTATGTCAACAAGTGGGAAATACTCTCCCATATAGCCACGACTTTCATTGTTCTTGGTGTAACCGACAATTAGACTATTTGATGCGGCTGCACCGAATGATGAGTTCCATTCACCAACAAACGATTTAATATTTTCAAGAATTTTGTAATTTGAATTTTCAAAGTTTAACGAATTCAAATTTGTACGGCGGCTACCATAGCCGAGCGATGATGAGTTGGATTCCAACACATCCGTGCTTGAATCAAGCATCATATATCGCAGTGAAAGTCTGTTAGACGTGTTTATATTGTAGTCGGCTCTAAGAAGAAACTTCTTAGCCGGCGTTGATTGGCTGTAGCCTTGGTATGGTCCTGTTTGATATCCAAAATTGTTCGCTAAATAGCTACTTAAGCCATCAAGGTCAGACGCCAAAACTCTGGTTATGTTTCCGCCAACGGTTTGTCCGGCTTGGCGCGCTAGGTAAGTTGTACCCGGCTGCGTTAAATTTTCGTCTTCATAGCTGGTAAAAAAGAAGAGTTTGTTCTTTCCGGAAACAAACATCGGACCATCGTTTTCACCAAAGTTGAAGAACGGCAAAGGACCGCCTAACCTAAATCCCCAATTCTTATAATTAAAATCTCCAGGGTTGTAGGTATTATCGCCTGCTTTCTTTCCAACTAAACCCGGTTTACGCCACATATAATAGACAGAACCATTATAAGTGTTTGTACCACTTCGAGTTACGGTATTTACACCCGCGCCAACAAAATTTCCTTGGCGAACATCATAGGGCGAAATGTTTACTTGAATTGCTTCAATTGCATCAAGCGAAATCGGTGAAACTCCGGTTCTTTCGCCGGGCTGTCCGCCTAATCCGAATGAATTGTTAAAATATGAACCGTCAACCGTAATATTGTTCAAGCGGTTATCTTGTCCGGCAAATGTTCCACCGCCGCCGGCTTGTGGTGTCAAACGCGTGAAATCGTTAATTCTGCGAGAAATTGTCGGCAAATTTTCAACTTGATTCAAGCCAATCGAAGTTGAAGCGCCCGTGCTAGATTCACTAAAAATTTCAGAATCTTCCATGCTTACATCAACCGTTGCCGTAATCGCAGATGAAAGGGTGAAGTTTAATGTTGCTGTGGTTCCAAGCCCAACTTGAACTTTATCTACCTTCTGCTCATTAAACCCGGCTTGATAAGCCCTTACCGAATACGGTCCGCCGATACGCAACCCCGGAAGGGCGTATCTGCCGGCATCGTTTGTAACAGATGTGTACAACGTTCCGGAGGGTTCGTGTGTTGCTTCGATAGTTGCCCCAACAATGGGATTTCCATCGCCGTCAATAACGCGACCCGCAATATCACCGGTTGTAACCTGCGCACTGACAGAAATTGAAAATATGCCAGCCAATACAAAAGAAACTATTGACAGCATTATATTTTTTCTAATCATTGTTTTTTTTGACCTCATTAATTAATGGTTCCTAATCTTATTAAATAACTGCAAGCAGTTTATAAAAACCGCGACACTCAAGACCTGTACTTCCGAAGATTTTTGCAAATTATCTTGATAACATTTCGTTGTAACAAACCTGTTAAATTCAAGAAAAAAGCATACATTAATTCCTGAAATTTCTAAGGGCACTTGAAAATTAAAACAGTTAAAAATCATCAGTTTGAAATAAATTCTTCTCAAATTCAAAATTAATCTAGCTTCTTTTTGTAAAATACCGGTCGATGCATCCAAAATTATGAATATTTATTTCAAAAAATGAAGAATAGTAAACCGAACTTTGATGAACTTCTATCTACAAATCGAAGTAAATGTCATTTCACAAATCGTAACCCTTTGATTAAACGCGACTTGCACAAAAGCAATTTATGCTTCGAATAATAACAAATAACATATGCCGAGTTGACAGAAGGTATTGCTCAACATTACGCAATTTGAATACCGATTAGAAAATCAAATTCAAATAAAAAGAATTTTGCAATTTCGGGCGATTTCAAAACAAAACCCATTGCCTAAAATTCGTTCGTATTTTTAGATTTTAAACACTTTTCACAAACAGATAAGCAACCATCCACGCGCAAAAATTCATCGAACAACGCTACATCGGAGGTAAGGGAATGGGTAATACGGCTTTTGGAACTATTTCCGGCAACGCCGGAGTTAGTGGAAGGATATTGGCTTCGCTGGGCGCAACGGTAAGTTGGAACGACAGAGCAAGCCGTAAAGAGGTGTCGGTTTCGGGCGTTACGGAAAGCATTGGTTCATCTACGGTACTTGTAAATCTTGGAATGCTACCTTTTGTTGGTGCAGAAGTGAAAATTTCACTTTTCGATAATTCGCGAGCAATTGTAAACGCCGGTGGTGAAGTCATCAGAATTGTCAGGGACCCGGTAAATCCAAAAGTTGCGATCCAGATAACAAAAAACACAGAAAATTGGGAAAATGTTGCGGTCGTTGCTGCACAAGAATGGGTTGCGAAAAAAATGGCGCTGAGCTATTCGGAATGGGAGAATTGATTGATTGCCGCGCGCACTTGTGATTCGATTTGTGTTCGCAGACTATCAAGTTTTGATTTTGAATCAGCTTCAAAACGCAAAATAATAAGTGCTTGGGTGTTTGAAGGGCGCACCAAAGCCCACCCGAATTCAAATTCAAGCCTCGCGCCGTCAATAGTTTTAATCTCACATTGATTCTTGTAAATATTGATAATTGCTTGGGTTACGGGAATCTTTAAACTTTCGGGGCACTGAATTCGAATCTCATCCGTAGTGAACGTTTTAGGAAAGCTATCAACGATTTCCGAAAGTCTTGAATCGGAATTTGCAACGAGTTCCATAAGCCTTGTGGCTGTATAAATGGCATCATCAAATCCGAAATATCTATCGGCAAAAAATATATGCCCGCTCATTTCACCGGCTAAAACCGCGTCCGTCTTTTGTAACTCCGCCTTTATTACTGAATGACCCGCCTTGCACATAATCGCGTTTCCGCCAAGTGCTTCGACTTCATCAAAAAGCAAATTTGAACACTTTACTTCGCCAATAACGGTTGCTCCGGGGTATTCGTTTAATACTTCGCGAGCAAAAATTGCGGTCAGCAAGTCACCCCAAATGATTCTTCCGGTGTTATCAATCGCGGTAATTCGATCGGCATCGCCATCAAGCGCGATCCCAAAATCAACATTTTCGTTTTTGACCGTTTTGATTAAATCAACCAAGTTCTTTGGATCAGCCGGATCAGGTGAATGATTCGGAAACGTGGAATCGGGAGTGCAGAAAAGCTCAATCACTTCTGCACCCAACAAGCGCAAGGTTTTTACGGCAACTTGCCCGCCGGAGCCATTTCCGGCATCAAGTACAAGTCTTAACCCTTTTTTTAACGGTCGTATTTGTTTTACCACATCGGAAATGTATGCGGGAGTTTGATCAAAACACACCGCCTGAATCGCTTTAGATTGAACAAAATTGTTAGCTTCAGCCAACAAACGAATTTGCTGAACTTCATCCCCAAAAAGCGTATGCGACCCCAAAGATACCTTGAAGCCGTTGTGATCGGGCGGATTATGCGAACCGGTAACCATTATGCCGCCGTGAAAATTGTTGTTAAATAGCGCATAAGAAAGAACCGGCGTGGGAATCATTCCCAAGCGAAAAACTTTGCAGCCATGATTTCCAAGTACTTCAACAATAATTCTTTCAAATAGTGTTGAAGAACTGCGGGCATCGTAGCCGATTGCAATTTTGGTGGCGTTGTTTTGTGCAAAATATCGTGAAAATGCTTTACCCAAAAGTCTGACGCTTTCTTCATTTAACTCCGCGGGAACCACTCCACGTATATCGTATTCGCGAAAAATATCGGGGTTCATCGCAATTTCTTCCTTAAGAAAGAGATGATTTTGTAGCCATCAAGATAAACCCATGGTTTTTCACCCAGCGTGTAATGTCCGCACGGCAGCGAAACTTCATCGTGCGGGATGCCGTGTTCGCGCAGGGCACGCATGGTTTTGAGGGATAAATCTACGGGAAAGCTGAGATCGTAACGTGTATAAATATAACGTTGTGAACGCGGAGGCTGTGCAGCAAGCTTTTCCATATACGCCATCGGCGAAATCGGAAGCCAGCATTCGCGAAGTTGTTCAAGAGAGATGTTTTCACCGATTCCTTCGCGCACGTGGTAGGTTGAAAGTCCGCGCCAAACCACATCAGCAACATATCCCGAAACATGGTTAAAAACGGCTGAAGTTATTGAGGAATCGTGAACAAATGCCAAAAATGCAACGCAAGATCCAATACTTGTACCAACTACTCCCACGCGCTCATAGCCTTGCAAATAAAGCCATTTCACCGCCGCTTTTGTATCCAAAACGGCTTGGCGAACGGATTCTAGCGTTCGACCAATATTCGGAGAAACAAGATGATCGGCGCGTTCAAGTTCGGGTGGCATTCGCTCCTCGTGATAAGGCAACGTTAACCGAAGCGCGGTAACCCCAAAGCGCACAAAGTTTTCACACAAGTTAAAATATGATTCCGCCTGTGCGTTCCAATGCGGCAGCACAACAACCGCGGCTCGTTTGTCGTTTTCTAACGAGAATAGCTTCGCTCGCGCAATGTTGTTTTCTATGGATTCCGTTGAACCGGCGCTATGCCATGTCAAATCGTTGAATTCTTCATCAAAATCAAACGTCAAATCATTTGGCATGGCAAAATAGTTGTCACTTGTTGCCAAAATCTCTTTTGTATTTTGTTGAAACAGTTCATATGGGTTCGGGGCTGAACCTTCAAAGCCTATATATTCGGTTCCCCATTCAAACGGACGCACAATACGATTGTCATTCAACATCGCAAAATATCGCTCACGTTTGTGCATCCAGCGTTTTAACATAAGTTGTTTATGGTAGAAAAAAGCTGCAAAGCCCGCAACCTCTGCGAAAGATTCGCATGGTTGAATTGTTCAATTGCGGTTCTAATTTCTATCTGCCGCCCGATGCCGCAACCAATTCGCTTTTACGAGGGATATTTATAAGAATTCCCACGAGTCCAAGTGCAAACCAAACAAAGAAATATTGATATTCGGCAACAAGTGCCAGCATAAAACCGAATAATGCAATTGCTTCGCATAGTGCGCAACTTATAATAACGGCTGATTGAACGCCTGCGGCGTCTTGTTCGCGAATTGCGCGTTCAACAAAATATTTGCGCAAAACAAACGACATTCCAAAGTTTGAAAGTGCAACAATCGCAAAAATAAGTATGATCAAGAAATTTTCATCGGCAATAGGGGTTGATGAATTGAACTTAAAAACCTTGGGAACGGTCAAATATAGTACAAAAAGAAACGCAAACGCAGATAAAAGCAAAACGCCCCAAATCATCAAAAGGTTGTTATACATCAAGTTTAAGTTTTTGCCTTTCATATTTGTTTCGCTTTAATCCGTTAATTCAATTTCTTCTTCAAGCAGTTGCCTCCTATAAAGATCGGCATACTCACCATCTAAACGTAAAAGCTCTTCATGCGTGCCGCGCTCTTTAATCAAGCCATCGTGCAATACGCAAATTAAGTCTGCATCCTTTATGGTAGAAACCCGGTGTGAAACAAGCAGCGTTGTTCGGTTTGTTCTAATGTTTCTTAACCCGCCTAAAATCCTCTCTTCGGTTAAAGTATCGACTGCTGAAAGTGAATCGTCAAGAATTAAAATTCGAGGGTTGCGCATTACCGCACGCGCTATTGCGGTACGCTGTTTTTGACCACCGGAAAGGGTTATGCCGCGCTCACCAACTAGTTGGTTATAACCGTTTGGAAATTCACGAATATCTTCGGATAAACCCGCAATTTCAGCAGCTTTTTCGATTGAAAGCGTTTGTTTGTTCGGGTCTTTCAAATCTTCATCAGAAACGCCGAACGCAATATTATCGGCGACCGTGTCACTAAAAAGAAAGGTTTCTTGTTGAACAAACCCGATTGCACGACGCAATTGTTTTAGCGGAAATTCGTTTACGGATTTATCATCAACATACGTGTTTTCTGATTCAAGCAAACGTGGAATAAGGCTTACAAGCGTTGATTTTCCACTGCCGGTTTTTCCTACAAACGCGACCGTTTCACCCGGCGAAATAACAAGTGAAATATCCTTTAACACACGAGTTTCGCCATAGGAAAAGTTTAGATTGCGAAATTCGATTTTACCTTTTATCTTCGGCTGAGTTGTTACGCCATCGGCGTCACGAATCGTGGGAATTGTATCAAGAACTGCATCAAACCTTTTTAGGCTCGCGGTACCGCGTTGGTATAGGTTTACTACGTAGCCGAGCGCAATTAAATACCAAATCATCCGCTGTAAATAAAGCATAAACGAAGTAAACTGTCCGGCGGTTATTTCCCCACGCACAGCCATAGGCACGCCTACCGCTACGATAATTACAAAACTTAGCCCGATAAGAAAAAACAAAAGCGGACGCATTGCCGCGCCGAATTTCACAAGCGCGATATTTTTTACAGCATATTGTCGGTTCAAATTTTCAAATTCTTTTATTTCAAATGATTCCTGCGAATATGCGCGAATCACCCTTACGCCGGATAAATTTTCTTGCGCGCGTGCGGTAATGTCAGAGAAAAACTCCTGTATCTTTTCAAACCTTACATGAATTTGTTGTCCCAAGTATTTTACGGTAAGTGAAACAAATGGGAGGGGAATAAGTAAATAAAACGTGAGCTTGCTTGAGATTGAAAACATTATCGGTAGCACAACCGCAAGCGCAAAAACTGCTTGAAATGTGTAAAGAATCATCGGACCAACAAGCTGTCGAACCGCGCCAAGATCATTTGTGGCGCGCGCCATAAGGTCACCTACGCGATTGTCTTGAAAGTATTCAAGTGGCTGATCTATGAGCGCATCGTAAAATTCACGACGCATGTCATATTCGATATTTCTTGATGCATCAATCAAAAGTCTGCGTTGAAAATACAGAAAAACCGCGCCGATTAGGCTGACACCCAAAATCAATAGCGGATATAAAATTACTTTGTTTCGCGTTATTCCCTGTGATAGCTGATCGATTGTTAAACCAATAAGATACGGAACCAGCAAATTGAACATCATTCCGCCCAATATACAAAGAACGCCGAGCGCAATATTCCATTTATACGGCTTAAAATAGCGAAAAAATTTCCTTACGTCATCCATCTTAAAACCTTGCGTATGAGGTCAGCGCACTTGCAACAATTTTTCCGTCACTATCAGCGACTTCAGCATCGAGAGTAATAATTTTTTTACCGGCTCGCTTAATTTTTGCTGTGCAAATCACCTTGCCTTCAACCACCGGGCGCAAATAATACACTGTTAAATCAATAGTAGAAAACCGTTCGCCGGGTTCCACAAGCGTTGCGCAAGCAAAGCCGGTTGCCGTATCAATCAATGTTGCAGTCGCGCCACCGTGTAACAGCCCTTGTGCCTGTCTAAGTTCATCACGCACTTCAAGCGCAATTGTTATGCTGCCTTCTTCAATATTTTGAAGTTGTAGCCCTAAAAGTCGCGCAAACAAGTTTTTCGAAAAAACTTCGCGAATCAACTGTTCTTTTATGGTATCCATTATTTTCGCAATTCAAAACCCGGCGGAATTTGGAAGTATTTTGCGTCAGCCGGCTTCTTAAACTTGGTCAGTTCAAAAGAATACTTCGGTATTGGTTTTTCGCCAACTATCTCTATAAATTGTTGTTTTGTTATTAACCCGAGACTTTCATCAAAAGAAACAACTATTTCAGAATTCTTATTTTCGGTCACTACCTTAAACCGCTTTAAATTTCCTTCGTTGGGCAGTGCTTCAAATGAAGCGTTCGAATTTTCATAAAGCCATTCATTAGTCAAAAAGGTTTCGATATCGTCGGGAATTGCCTGCATCCCGTTGCCCGTAAGTTTAGAAAAGGTTTTATTTTGCAAATCAATTCGAAAGCGTTCGCCACTGTCAACGGTTAAAACTGCGATTCCCGAATCGAATTCCAAATACCGTGAAACGCCGCGTTTGGCAAAGCGAAATGTGGAAACCGTTTCGTCATCCCCGTTGTCTGTCATGGTTTTAACAATTGCCACTGTTTCGAAGTTATCGGGTTCTTTTACCGTAAAAGGCACGGTTGAATTGGTTTCCACAAGATCATCCGGCGTAGCTTCCGGCTTTGTGGATTCAAAAAACCTGCAAGCGGAAAATGCCCCGAGAATCAAAAAAATCGTAGAAATATATTTCAAATAATTTGACGAACACATTGGTGAAGTGCGATTTTAACACACAGAAGAACTTAACTTTACCCGAAAACCCGGTTTAGAAAATGGCACATTTTAACGTAAAGAAGGCGCAGAAAGAATTTATTGCAGGCGGCGTTATGTTGCTTCCGTTTGCGCCTTTTTTGTATGCGCAGGGCAAATATACGCGGTGGAAGGTGGGACGTTTGCCGGATGCGGGCGGAGAAATAATCGGGAGGGTAAACGGTAGCGGTGAAGTTCGTAGAATGCTCGCATTAGGCGAATCAACTGTCGCAGGAATAGGTGCGGATGTGCACAGTGAAGCGTTTACGGGGCAATTTGCCAAGCACTTGAGTTTAAATACGGGATTTTCCGTTGAATGGTATGCGGCAGGTGTTAGCGGTATTACCGTTCGCCGATCAATAGATGAACTTTTGCCGACAATTGTGCCCGATGATTTTGATATTGTTGTTGTTGCGCTTGGTGGAAACGATGTTTTCAATATCCATTCACCGGAAAAATTTCGATCGGATTTTATTGAGTTGCTAATAAAACTGCGTGAGAAAAATCCACGTTCGGTAATTTTTGTCGCGAACGTGCCGATGGTAAAAGATTTTCGAGCGTTGCCGAATCCATTGCGTTTCATACTTTCAAGGCTCGCAAAAAGTCACCATTTTAACGCGGGGGAAATAGTATCAAACTTCGAAAACGCATATTATTACGATGATATTGGCGAAGTTGAAGACGATTTTTTTAGTGATGGCATTCATCCATCCGCAAACGGATATAATCTTTGGTGCGAGGCAATGGTAAAGTTTTTCCTTTCAAGGCATAGTGAAATTTAACGATTTTCCTTTCCGAATAATGCGGTAATGGATCTTACACCTCTTAAAGAATTTCTTCGCGATAACAACGAACTTTTGATAATAGATTCGTTCGGACGAACTACTTCGTTAAAAGCTTCTGAAATCGAACTCGAAAACAAACGTGGGAACGTGCTTTTTGGATTTCCGACGAATGCCGGCTGGAATACTTCGCGACTAAATAGTTTTGAAATTAACCGTGCGAATGTGAATCTTATAGTAACGCAAAACTTCGGAACCAAGCGAAGTTCGTTGAAAATTGTTGCTCGAATTTCACCTGCTGACCTTGCGGCGAATATTGAATTTGCGCGCATTGAAATGGCGAATAAATATGCAAATGAAATTGTAAAAGCCGATTTAGCTCAAAAACTTGAGCGCGTTGAATTAAACAAAGAAAACTCGCGTATTGCCACAGTTACGTTAGTAGCCGCAAACAAAACGCGAACCGCCTGCTTTATAGATCTAACACAAAAGCTATCTGCCGAGGCGTTGTTGGCAACATCACTTCTTGCGATGCAAAAGTTAAGCTCGCGAAAGAAGGCGCGCGTAGATCAGTTCAGAATTTATAAATTCAATGCAATGCCACTTCAAAAACTAATTGCGTGTTTCGAGGTGCAAAATCTTAAAGTGTTCGAGCTCAAACATATAGAATTTGAACCCGCCAAATCCTTTAATCTTAATCAACTTTGGCGGCAAAAGCCCGGTAAGCTGCTGTTTGATTCGAGCGTTGCCCGCAGTGATTTTTCGCGAAATCTCGCGAAGTTTCTGGAAATACAACATATTTTTTCGCATCACGGCGAAACGTTGAAATACAAAGGATTGCCGTTTTGCCGAATTCGAAAGATTGGGGGCGAAGAAAAAGTTTGGTTTGGTGTGGGCAACAAACGAAAAAGGCTAACTGCTAAAAACTTGTGCGAGTTTGAATTGTTGTTGGATGAGCTTCAGAATAAGCGCGTAAACACCGCAAAGAATTTGCAGCATATCTATTTTTCCGAAGCGCCGGAAGCGTGGCTTGAGGCAAAATTGTGCGAAAATATAAAAACTTTAGATCAAAACCTTGTGCTTTCGCCAATTTACAATCAATTTCGAACTTCAAGAGACAGAATTGATTTGCTTGCACTTCGAACCGATGGCAGGCTGATCATTATTGAATTAAAAGTTGCGCCCGACCGCGAAATGCTTTTTCAAGCCGCTGATTATTGGTGGAAAATAGAGCTGCAAAGGCGAAAAGGAATTCTTGCACGTGCAGATCTTTTTGGTGGAAAAGTAATCGCAGACAAACCCGCAATAATCTATTTGGTAACGCCGATTTTTGGTTTCCATATATTGAACAAAACCTTTGCAAGGCATTTGCAAAAAGAAATTGAAGTGCATAGGTTTGAGCTTAAGAATAATTGGCGCGAGGAAATTTCGGTTATCAAGCGGGAGGGTTTGCAACGGCTAAACCCAATAACGCCCGGAATTTACGGTTCAAGCCGTATGCGATAACCGATGCCGCGAACGGTTTCGACAATTTTCGGGTTTGAAGGGTCGTCTTCAAGATAGCGGCGCAAACGAACGATAAAGTTATCAATCGCGCGCGTATCGGTATCTTCGCTCAAGCCCCAAACTTCTTCTAAAATTTCACGTCTTGAAACCGCCCGGGCGGCATTTTTTATAAGATGTTTCAGCAATTTGGCTTCCATCAACGTAAGATTGTCCACGGAATCTTTGTTTGAAAGCGTAAGATTTTCAAAATCAATTTCTCTACCGTTTATTTCTAATTGTGCGTCACTAACTGAAGATTCTACGAAGTTTCGTTGCCAATCTTGCCGACGCAATAGCCCTTTTAGGCGTGCCATAAAAATTGCCAAATCAAAAGGTTTTGGCAAGTAAT
The DNA here is from genome assembly GCA_047973305.1 of Pyrinomonadaceae bacterium. Classification (GTDB taxonomy): domain Bacteria; phylum Acidobacteriota; class Blastocatellia; order Pyrinomonadales; family Pyrinomonadaceae; genus Aridibacter. The sequence goes on along the minus strand of JBKEBT010000047.1, from coordinate 42,308 downwards.
CATCAGTACCGGCTTCAAATCCGAGCAAAACATCTTCCGGACGGCTTCGCGCCGTCAACATCAAGATTGGAACAAAGTTTTTTGCATCGCGAAGTTTACGTGCAACCGTAAACCCATCAATGCCGGGCAACATTATGTCAAGCACCACCAAATCTACAGAGTTGTTTTCATCTTCGAAGAACTCAACAGCTTCGTTTCCGTCTGAAACCAAAACGGTTTGAAATCCTTCTGCTTCAAGATTAAAACGTAAGCCTTCAGCTATGTGCGCTTCATCTTCAACAATCAATATTCGTTCGCGAAGATTTCGCATTTAGCCTTCCTTTGATTGCGTTTTGTAAGCCTGTACCGCTTCTGCTGAGCCCGCATGAATTATTTCAGGTTTATGATATTTCCAGAAATGTTCGAATTCCTCATCAGAAAGGGCGGCTTTCTCCTTTCGCGTTTTTTCTTTTAGGTAGTTTTCCGCCCAATCCCGCATCGTTTGATTTTTGTTCAACGCCGCACGCGCTCCGTGCATCATATTGTTTCGTTCCATTTTCCTGTATCCTTGTGATAATTTCTGACTGGAACATTTTCGCAATTTTTGCGAAAAATTGAAATTCGAACCATTGGAGAATTTTGTGAAAAGAACTCTTTTAGCGGCAATTATTGCCGGTCTTGCTTTAGCTTCGGCGGCGTTTTCTCAGAATAAAAAGGAATACCAAGTACCGTTTGTATCAAAGAAATTGCAAAACGGGCTAGAGGTTATTGTGCTTCCCGATTCCTCCGTTCCGCTCGTAACGGTTGAGATGGCTGTGCGTAACGGTTCATTTACGGAACCACCCGAATACAACGGTTTATCACATCTTTTTGAACATATGTTTTTTAAACCCAGCAAGGCTGTACACGTGTTTTGGTGTCGGATGTTTGTGGGTGCCGGCAGAACTGATTTGTATAATTCGCAAGGCTGCCAAAGTTATATGCAATTGGGGGATAAGATTGGCGATGTAAGTTATCTTTCTTCATTTGATCAGTTAGGTGTAGTCTATAACGCATCAACGCGCGAAGAGGTTGTAAACTATTTCTTTACAACAACAAGCCCGAATATCGGAACCGCAATAAGATACATAAATGACGCGGTTAGGTATCCAACATTTGACCCAAAAGAACTTGAAGACGAAAAGAAGGTTGTAATTGGTGAATTTGACAGAAACGAAGCAAACCCGGGCTTTAAATTGAACGATGCGTTACAGAGTATGCTTTTCTATAAGTATCCGACGCGAAAGAAACCATTGGGTACGCGTGAAACCGTGATGAACGCAACACCTGAAATGATGCGCACAATCGAATCAAGATATTATGTACCGAATAATTCCGCGCTAATCGTAACCGGCGATGTTGAGCCGGAAACCGTATTTTCGCTTGCAGAAAAATCTCTTGGCAGCTGGGAACCGAGAGCAGTTGACCCGTTTAAGGAATTTCCGCTTGTTGAACATCCGCCGCTAACACACAGTTCCGGAAAAATTGTGGAAGATGATTTGGTGCAAAATGTTTTGATTCAAATCGGGTGGCAGGGTCCGTCAATTGGCACCGATAACGCGGCAACTTATGCGGCAGATGTCTTTTCGTTTATCATCACACAACCGGATTCAAAGTTTTCACGAGCAATGATTGATTCCGGCGTAGCCGTTAACGCAGATTTCAGCTATTACACACAGCGAAATGTTGGTCCTATCGTTTTTACACTAATCACATCACCTGAAAAAGCAAAAAAAGCTCTCGATGCTGCTTATCGGCAAGTTGCCTTGTTTGATGACCCGAATTATTTTACGGATGCGGAATTGGCAAATGCAAAAACAATACTCGAATCACGTGATTTGTACGATAGAGAAAAACTTAGCGACTATGCCCATACGCTTTCGTTTTGGTGGTCAACAACCGGAATTGATTATTTCCGCGATTATCAAAAAAATCTTCGTGCCGTAAATCGTGCAGACATTAACCGCTATATCGATACTTATGTTCAAGGAAAGCCGCACGTGGGCGTGGCACTTATGTCATCGCAATCAAAGGCGATTGCAAAAATTACCGAAGGAGATTTAATCGGAAAATAGAATGAAAGTAGCAAACACAATTTACCGGAGCGTATCACTCCTTCTTTTGACCGTGATTCTTGCGGGTGGTGCATTTGCACAAGCCCGTGAATTTGATGTAGCAGACCAAGTAAAGCAAGTTTCCGAATTTGATGTAAATGGATTAAAAGTGTTGTTGAAAAGACGTGAAAACGCGCCGACCCTTTCTGCAAGTTTGATAATTCGCGGAGGTGTGCGGAACGTGACCGATAAGAATGCCGGTATCGAAAAACTGTCGCTAAGTGTTGCAACCGAAGGAAGCAAAAAGTATCCGCGGGATGTGCTCAGACGTGAACTTGCGAGCACCGGCACTTCAATAGCCGCAAGTAGCGGGTTGGATTACAGCGCAATTTCAATGGCAAGCACACTTGATCAGTTTGATAAATCTTGGGACATATATTCGGATTTGATTTTGAACCCGACTTTTGACGCGCAAGATGTTGCGCGCGTTCGCGAACAGATAATTGCAGGACTCAAAGAAGAACAGACAGATACCGACACCTATCTTGAATTGTTGCAAAGGCGCGATATTTATGCCGGTTTGCCTTATTCGCGAGCGGTAAACGGCACGGTAGTAACGGTTAGTGAATTCAAGATTTCGGAAATTCGCGAATACTTTTCAAAGCTGATGGAATCTTCCCGCCTTCTTCTTGTTGTGGTGGGGGATATTGACGCTGCAAATCTACGCGCAAAAATTTCATCATCATTGGGCAAGCTTCCAAAAGGCAACTATACCGAACAACCACTTACGCCAGCCAAGTTCGAAAAGCCTTCTATTGAAGTTGTCGCCCGTGAAGGGCTCCCAACCAACTATATTAGCGGTGGATTTCTTGCGCCGTCACTGTCTGATCCGGATTATTACCCGATGCAGGTCGCAATTTCGGTTTTAGCAACCCGGCTTTTTTCGGAAGTGCGAGTCCGAAGACAGTTGACCTATGCTGTTAGCGCGGATATGGAAGAAAACGCGTCGAATTCGGGTAATCTTTACGTTACGGCGGTAGATGCAAATGAAGCCGTGGGTGTGATGCTCGCAATCGTAAATAACCTAAAGACCGAACCGTTAGATCAGGATGAAATCGATGGAATGGCAGGGCACTTTTTGACGCGTTATTATCTTGAGCGCGAAACAAATGCCGCACAGGCTGCGGAATTGGCGAAGTTCGAATTAAGCGGAGGTGGCTGGAAAAATTCATTTCTGTTACTTGATCGTTTGCGACGCGTAAAGCCACAAGATGTGCAACGAGTTGCCCGAACGTATTTGAAGAATTTTAAGTGGGTGGTTATTGGAGACCCGAATGCGGTGGATAAAGCAGTGTTTACACAACAATAGGTCTAATTAAAAGAAGCCATGGCAAAGAAGGTTTTTGTAAAGGTTTGAAATTGGGCAATCATTGTTTCCGGAATTACACCTAAAACGGATAAACCGGTAATAACGTGTATAACCATAAGCCCGATATAGATTCCTAAGCAAAGCGCAACACCGCATTTTGCAATCCGGTATTTGCCCCATTGCGTCAAAACGTAAGCCGCGGCTGCGCCGATTGCGATTTTAACAAAAAGAAAAGGAAAGTCGCCCATATCAAGAAGGCTAGCCATCAGCTTATTTGCTTCTTCTGCATATCCGAAACGAACCCAATAAAGCGTAAAAACCGCGTCAAGGAAGTTTAGAATAAAAAGCAATGCCGTGTACCTGGTTAATTGCATTAAACGGGGAATCCTTTTGTTGAATTTGCTAATTCTTCTGCCCTTAATAAATTTTACCCGAGTCTAGCAGACTGCGGGTAAAATCTAAAGAGAAACATGACTTCTAACTACTTGCCTTAGATATAGTTTTAATAAACGGTTTATTCAATAAAATGGATTAGAAAAAGCAATTATGCGAATTTTCGAACTTTTCAAGCAAATACGCCGGTTACGCCCGGCTAAATTGCTTCAAGCCGTTCGACAACACGCTCAATCAACCATTTTGGCGTTGATGCGCCGGCGGTAACTCCAACCACTTCAACTCCCTTTAAATCTGCTTCATCTATTTCGTTTTCTGTTTGAATTAAGAAGCTTTTCGCACATTGTTCTTTACAAACGGCAAGCAGTTTTTGACTATTTGAAGAATGTTCACCGCCGATTACATAAAACGCTTGCACATTTCCCGCAAGCGCGCGTGCCGCATCTTGTCTGTCGCGCGTTGCCGAACAAATTGTGTTCACAACTTCAACTTCATCATCTGTTTTAGATTTAATCGAATCAGCCGTATCAAGAAATGTTTTTAACTTTATCGTGGTTTGCGAAACGATAAGGGGTTTTTTCAAACGCGGCAAAGAATCAATTTCACTTTCATCGCGAATTACAAATGCGTGTTCGGGCGCGTAACCTTTTACACCAATCATTTCGGGGTGATCGGGGTTGCCAACCACAACAACATGTCTGCCTTCAGCCGCCGCGCGTGAGGCAAGCCGTTGAACACGTGTAACGAACGGGCAGGTTGCATCTACCACTTTTGACGCCTTTGTTTCGAGTTCGTTTTGAACATCTGGTGTAACACCGTGTGCGCGAATTACGGCAGTTTCGCCTCTTTTGATTTGCACCGGTGATTCAATGGTACCGACTCCGGATCCTTCGAGACGTTGCATTTCCTGCGCGTTATGTATTAACGGACCAAGCGTTCTTACAGATTCATTGCGCCGTAGTGAATCTTCAACCATATCAACCGCGCGTTCCACACCAAAACAAAAACCAAATTCATCTGCGAGTAAGACTTTCATAATAATTGCCCTAATTGAAAGATTATCAAATTACACCGCTTTCATTAAAAGTGAAAAATGCAACTTTCAACGAACGGGTTCGCGCAAAATCAGGTCTGCGGCTACACGAGCGGCGTTTGCGGCTTCCGGATTTGATTCGCGTAACTGTGCAACTTGCCACAATGCCTCTCCGGTGCGAGAAAGCAGGCGAACCAAATCTCCTTCTTCCGCCTTTGTTCTTTGAACAAGTTCTTCCCAAGAAATTCCCTCAGCCCAAATTTCGCTTGTTGCACCAGCCGAATAGTTTATTTCGTCGCCGGTTTCAACGCCGAATTCATCTTCTACCTCCGAAATAGCAAAGTAAGTATCTTCAACGGTGGCAAGCACATCCGATAGTTTTTGTGAACCGGTTATGTTGCCGTAATCCCTTTCCGCGTCGCCGGTAACGGCAGCCATCATTCCTGCGATTCTAAAAGGTTCAAGTTGTTCAAACACACCAATTTTCAATATTTCTCCAACCAGCAAGGGTTTATCGATTCGCAAATCAGCCAACCATTTTCCTTCCTCAAGCACGGTTTGAGTCTGAAAATCGAGATATCCGAAATAATCAAGAACGCGCGCACGATTTAAGAACGGCAGCCAAATTTCACTGCGAAGATATTCAATATCCCGCCGTATTGATGAAATTCGATCGGAAAACCGAACGCCTTCCCATAAAATTTCATCGGGCGTTTGTTTTTCATTTCCTTTAGATTCGTCAATAATCGCGGAAATTAGTGAAGTAAGTGTTTCCAGTGAATCATCATTGCCATCTCTAATTGCGGAAATGCGTGGTTCCCTAAGTACAAAATTTTTCCCTTCGTAAGTTTCATAAAACGCGTTTTCAATAGATTCTTCATTGATTTCGTAAACGTTTTCAAATACACGTTGAATTCTATGTAACGGAATACTTGCGCCGTGTCCGTTGCCGCGCATAACCGCCACTTTATCCTGAAAACAGTTGAGCACAAAATAAAGTTGCTTGTTCCCTTTTCCCTTTGAAACCATTCTTCCGGCTTTAACGTTTTCGCGAAGCCATGCCGTTCTTAATTCATCCCTGCGTTGTGGAAAGTCGTTTTCCAAACGGGCTTTTGCTGCATAAAGTCGTTCAAAACCGAACACGGAATCTTTTGATACACCGCCGCCCGAATACTCCAAATATTCTTCCAGATCAGCATTTGCAAATTTTTGCTGCCGTTCAAGCTTGGCGATTTTTTTTGCCGTGTCGCGAAACGCGAAGCTCTTTTCCGCGATTTCGCGTACTTGTAGGAAATTTCCGTAAGCATCCAACAAATTTAAAAGGTTAGAATACGTAGCGCGAAACTTACTTTCGAGTGGGTCGGGCGGCGAATCAAGCAGATTTGCTATACGTGGCGGATTTTGAAAATTACCCGGCGCAAGTATTGCAAAGCCAACATTATCTTTGCCGCGTCTACCGGCGCGTCCGGTCATTTGCTGAAGTTCACTTGCTTCCAGCGGACGCCATCCGTCATCTCCGCGCGTCTCGGCATTTGAAATTACTACCGTTCGCGCCGGAAAATCAACGCCTGCGGCAACCGTTGACGTAGCAAAAAGGGCATTTATCAAACCCGATGACATCATTTTTTCGATAAGAAATTTCCAACTTGGAATATGTCCTGCGTGGTGAGATGCAACGCCCGCTTTTATCAAAGCCCTGACGTGTCTGTGATTTAAAACTTCGGGGTTTGCCACGGAATAATCTTTAAACAAAGCCTCTCGCAACGCACTTTTTTTTCTGTCGATACCATCGGTTTTATCTCTTGAAACTTCCAGGGCGGCTTCATCGCATCTTCTGCGCGAAGGCACAAATATTATTGCCGGCAAAAGATTGTAACCTCTAAGCAAGCCAACTAATTTTGAAGGTGGTAATTCCGGTAAATTGAAGCGCACAGACAGAGTTTAACGCACACGGGTTTTAACGGCTAGTTTTGCTTTTCAAATTTCAGATTTTAATGTGCCTTAGGTTTTAACCAACGGTTTTATCGCCGAAATCGGCGCAATTTAACCATTAAACACCGGAAGAACCACTAAATGCCACGAATCATCGTCGCTTTCTTCGATAGGTTGAACGAGGTCGTTCATTCTTCCCAAATTGGTTTATTAGTCGGTTATATTTTCCGTCTCGAGCAAATAAGGGAAAAAGAACCCCGTTTGGTGCCAAGAAGCCGGCGCGAAGTTCGACCGGACGGTTTTTTACGCGGTTAATTATCTTTACGCTTGTGCCGCGCACTTCGCCAATCCAATCGGCAAACTCAACGGCGTTTCCGATGGTTGCGGAAAGCAAAAGCAGACGTATGCGCGGCGGAGACAAAATTATTGATTCTTCCCAAACGTGCCCGCGATAGTTATCAGAAAGGTAGTGTGCTTCATCAAGTATTACCAAATCAGTCTTTACTTCTTCACCGCTTCTTAAGGCATCAAAAAGTTGGTTTCTATATATTTCAGTTGTTCCCACTATCAACGGTGCACGAGAATTTTCTTTTCGATCGCCGGTTAACACGCCGACATTTTCCATGCCAAATTCTTCGCAAAATTCCGTATATTTTGAATTTGTAAGCGCCTTTAGCGGCGAGGTATACCACGCGCGTTTTCCCGTTTCAAGCAATCTTCTTATTTCTTCCCGAGCGATCCATGTTTTTCCGCTTCCGGTTGGGGCGGTAACTAAAACATCAAAGTTTTCAATCGCTTCAAGTGCTTCGAGCTGAAAATCGTCCGGTTTAAATTGTGTAGCTTCAGGAGAGCCAATGTCCCGTAGAAAATGCTCTATTTCTAAATCATCGGGGGGGATTATCGCGCGTTCGCGTTCGTGCTGCCGATAATCATTAAGAACTTTTTCGCGGTGGTTTCGTTGGTTATTTTCAGAGGCACGTTTATTTTTTTGCTTGGTTTTATTTCTTTTTCGGTTTCGTGCCATTGCCTGATGTTAAAGCGAATTTGCGCAATTGTCTATTTATTTGATTGTTGCCGTAAAAGTGATAAAATCTGCGGTTGCTTCACAACGTTTTGACACATTTTTACGTCTTAAGAATTTGGATGCTTAAATACTTAATTTTTAGATAATAAATAATCCGAATTTATGGAAGAAAAAGAATTTTTACAAGATTACGAGATAAAGCCGTGGGTTTTCAACGCACGGACATATAAAATTCTCACATTTTCGGTGGCGATATTGGTAGTTTCCGTAGTTGCGCTTTCGCAAACAAATCTAATTCAAACAAAAGCGTGCGATAGCTACTATATTGGGAAAGTTTGCCAAACGCTAGACACTGTGTATGTTGCCACTGTTGCGTTTTCAGGTGATAACGGTTACGAAGTTAAAGAATACGAACGAACGAAAATTGATGATGCAGATGTAATTTGGGTAGATCAAACCGGTGCGGGTCCGAAGTTCACTTATCCCGAAGGATACTTTTACAAACCGGAATCCGAAGTGCAGGAACTTCCGGGAGAAGGTTCAACCTTTACCGATCCGATTATGCCGCCCAAGAACGATTTAGCCCAAATTTCGCCGCCTGAGCCTCCAAGTTCCGGCAAGGGAGGAATTTGGAACGTAAAACCAAAACTTCCGAAAGCGAACAAGAAAGTTGTTTCGGGAGATTTGCCGGATTCGCTCTTAGGTTCTATTGAAGGCGAGGGTTCAAAAGAAGGTGACGGAAAACCTAAGGGTGATGAAAATGCGAAGAATGGAAAATCCGGAACCGGTGATTCCAAAAACAGCTCTTTGGATAACAAGACGGCAAAAAGTAGCGATTCTGTTGATGATTCAAAAATCAACAAGCAGCCACTTTACGATTTTGCCGATTTAGCGCTAGAACGTTATGACAGCAAAACCGTTGATTTCACGGAACAATTTCGCGTAAAGCTTTCCGGCGAAATAAAAAAGAACGGGCGGCTTGACCCTGAACGAACAAAATATACCGAAGCAATTGGTGATACCGAGATGGTTGAAGTTGCCAAACGCGGAATCGAATCGGTTGGCGAAAGCGGCTGGCTGGAATATCTTTCAAGGTTTGGCGTCAAAAAGCTTGATATGGTTTTTGCGCAGAATGACACGAATTTGATGGCGATTATAACATCAGATTTGCCGAGCGAAGAAAAGGCAAACACCGTGGCAACCGGGCTAAGAACGCTAATTTCCGGAGCGTTAATGGCGCATAACAACGGATTAAAACAGTTACAACCCGATGAAGTTAAACTTTTGCAAGCGGCAAAGGTAAGTAGTTCGGGAAATGTGATGCAAATAACCTTTAGCCTTCCAAAGCCTGAAGCTGTTACAATAATTACGGCTAGATTGTCAGATTATAAAGCCGGTAAAGACAAAAAGAAGAATTCTTCTAAGCCTAACGGCAATAATGAAAAACCTTCGGCTGGGAATAAAAACGCGCGTTGAGAAATAAGAAAGCACGAAACACATTTTTTTTCGTAACAACACTTTCCGTTTATATCGGGCTTGTGGTGGTAGGTTCTGCGCCCATAGTTTTTGCTGAATGTTCGCAAGCCGCAAACCCGTATAATTTAAGTATCTCAACAAGGTCAACTGCTTCGTTTACAAAAGTTGAAGTTGTGAAGAAGCAGCAGCTTGCTGATGCGCTGCCATTTTCGATTCAAAGCCACCCATATACCGGAAAAACGCCTGCTACACATTCAACCGTTCGGTTTGAATTGGCGGATATACACGGCGACGTTTTTGCATTAAATAACCAGGTACTTGTAGTTTCAAATCTTGCACGCGCTTCAATTTAGTTAGCAGCACATTTGAAAGTATGCGGCATTCTGCCGCCTTTCAATCTCAAAATAAACCGATAAATATATTATGCTTGCCGCATTTTTTCGGTAGGTTCACATTATTCTAGCAAATGTGGTTTTGTACGCATTCGCTTAATATTTATGAGGAATTTATGGCTGTTAATAGTTTTGCAGACAAGGTAGTTAAGAAAATATTTGGTACGGATACCGACCGGTATCTTAAAGAAGTAAAAAGTACGGTTGCAGAAATCAACGCGCTTGAACCATCAATCAAAAAACTTTCCGATGAAGAATTACGTGGAAAAACAGAAGAATTTAAGAAGAAAATTCAAGATGCGATTGCCGAAATAGAAGACAGAGATGAACGCAGAGCGCGTGAACAAGAAGTTCTTGATGAAATTCTTCCGGAAGCATTTGCAGTGGTTCGTGAGGCATCAGTGCGCTCAACGGGCATGCGACACTTTGATGTTCAGTTAATCGGCGGAAAAGTTTTGCACGAAGGAAGAATCGCCGAAATGCGTACAGGTGAAGGTAAAACGCTTGTTTCAACTTTACCTGCGTATTTGAACGGCTTAACCGGACGTGGCGTTCACATCATTACGGTTAATGATTATCTTGCCAAGCGCGATGCCGATTGGATGGGCGAAATTCATAGGTTTTTGGGTCTTACAGTTGGCTGTATTCAAAACGAAATGGACGATGCCGAACGCAAAGAGGCTTACGCAAACGACATCACGTATGGTACGAACAACGAATTCGGCTTTGATTACTTGCGCGACAATATGAAGTTCGATGTTGAATCACTTGTTCAGCGCGATAATTATTACGCAATAATCGATGAAGTCGATTCAATCTTGATTGATGAAGCGCGTACGCCACTGATTATTTCGGGCGCTTCCGATGAAGCAACCGACAAGTATTATGTCGCAAACGAAATAATTCCAAAGCTTGAAAAAGGTGAAAAAGATGAAGAAACGTTAAAAACCACCGGAGATTATCTGGTAGACGAAAAAAATCATTCAGCTGTTTTAACCGAGCAAGGTGTTTCAAAGGCAGAGCGATTGCTTCGTGTAACCAATCTTTACGATCCCGCAAATATGGATTTGCTTCATTGTGTTGAACAGGCTTTGAAGGCGCATACGCTTTACAAACGCGATCATCACTATGTTGTTCAAGAAGGCGAAGTAATAATTGTAGATGATTTTACCGGACGCTTAATGAAAGGTAGGCGTTGGTCTGATGGGCTGCACCAGGCGGTTGAAGCAAAAGAAGGTGTAACAATTGAACGCGAAAACCAAACACTTGCAACAATTACGCTACAAAATTACTTCCGAATGTATCAAAAACTTTCGGGTATGACAGGAACGGCTGAAACTGAAGCTGAAGAATTTGGCGAAGTTTACGGTCTGTCTGTAATTGTGATTCCTACGAACCGTCCAATGGTGCGCGTGGATAATTCGGATGTAATTTATCGTACATTGCCTGAAAAGTTTAACGCGGTGGTAGAAGAAATAAAACGCGTCCATTCCAAAGGTCAACCGGTATTGGTAGGTACGGTTTCGGTTGAAAATTCTGAGTTGATTGCCGATCAGCTTACAAAACAGGGAATTCCGCACAATGTTTTAAACGCAAAATATCATGAACGCGAAGCGGAAATTGTTGCGCAGGCGGGCAGGAAGGGTGCTGTGACAATTGCAACCAATATGGCTGGTCGCGGAACGGATATTTTGCTTGGCGGAAACGCAGAATTTCTTGCGCGCGATTATTTGAAACGCCAAGAAATAAATCCGGATGAAGCCACCGATGAGCAATTTGAAGAAGAGTTGCGAAAAGCCAAACGGGTAATTACCGAGGAACACAAAGAAGTTCTTGCGGCAGGCGGGCTTTATATTCTCGCGACGGAACGACACGAATCACGCCGTATAGATAACCAGCTACGTGGACGCTCCGGAAGACAAGGCGACCCCGGTGAATCAAGATTCTTCCTTTCGCTTGAAGATGATTTAATGCGAATTTTTGCAGGCGACAAGGTTCGTTCGATGATGGGCTGGCTCGGAATGGAAGAAGGCGTGGCGATTGAATCGAAAACTGTTTCAAAGCAAATTGAACGGGCGCAGAAGGCGGTTGAAGCGCGAAACTTCGAAACTCGTAAACATGTTTTGAAATACGATGATGTGATGAACAAACAGCGCGATACAATTTATAAATTGCGGCGTGACCTAATGTTCGAACCCGAACATCGCGAATACTTGTTGGGTGAAACAGGTGTTGCGCGTGATCTTTTGCGGGATCTTACAGGCTACTTTTTAAATCAGGAAGTGAGCCCCGATAATTGGGACATTGATACCTATGCAGCCGAAATTGATAATATCTACGCCGTTGATCCCGCTGAAGATGCCGGGGTTAATTACGATACTATGAACGCGGATGAAATCGAAGAAGCGATTTGGGGAAAAGCAACTGCCGATTACGAAGCGAAGGAAAAAATGGCGGGCACCGAACAACTTCGTGCGTATGAACGTTATATAATGCTTAACATTATCGATTCGCAATGGAAAGATCACCTTCTTTCAATTGACCACTTAAAACAAGGAATCGGGTTAGTCGGTTACGGACAAAAGGATCCGTTGGTTGAATATAAGAAGCAAAGTTTTGATATGTTTCAAGATATGCTTGACCGAATCGATACAAACACCACGCGCTCACTATTCAATTTGGAGGTTGTTGACCGTGATGAACAAGCCGAAATGGAAAGGCTTGAACGTCTTGAACGGCAACGCGCGCAAAAACAAGCGGCAGGTATGGCGTTTACGGGAGCTTATGAAGGCGTGCAGGCTGCCGGGGAAGAAGCTCTCAAGAACACGCCGTTTGTTCGTGATCAACCAAAAACGAAACCAAATGAGCCTTGCTATTGTGGGTCAGGCAAGAAGTTTAAAAAGTGCCACGGTGCCGGAGTTTAGCATCTTTATTTCAAAAAATTTCAAGCCGCGGGTAAATTTTGCCCGCGGTTTTTTGTGCTTTGTTTCCATTTAATTAAACCGTTTTGTGATCAATATACTTTATTGAAATTCCTTAACGCTGGTAAAATATCCGTTATGCAACGCATTGTTTTATTATTGCTGCCCCTGGTTTTGTCAATTCAAGTCTTTGCACAAGCCGAATGGAATGCAAAGCTAGATTCTGAAATACAATTTTATCAACAAACAGATTTCGGCGTGATTTTGACGGGAACGAAAAAATCGCTTTATGCACTGGATGCCGAGACAGGAGAAATTGTTTGGCGTAGAAAAGACAGTGGCTTAGACGAAACCTCGGTTTCAATGGTGCCAAATTCGGATCTTGTTCTTTTTTCTGAAGATAAAGGAAAAAAAGCGCGTTTTGAGGCTTTGGATTTGTTTTCGGGCAAAACTATTTGGCAAACCGACAAAATAACCGGTGACATTATGCAGCTCGCCGTCGAACCCGAAAATAATCTTCTGGCGGTGGTGCTGGTTAAAAAGGCACAAGGAAACGCAGGCGAAACGTTTAAGCGAAAGCCAAAAATCTATGTTTTTTCACTAGAAGACGGAAAAGAATTATGGAGCCGCGAAATAAAATCGGAGATTCAAATGATGCCGATTCGATTTGCGGAAGACAAAAAGGTCTCGTTTACGCTCGACAACTTTCGGCAGCCATTGTTTCTCGATGGAAAATTGTACGTCTTTTATGAAGGCATTACGGCATTTAATTCCGGCAACGGAAAAGAAGTGCATAGAGAAAAGTTTGACGTAAACGAGAAGAATTTAGCTTTGACCGAAGCCGATCCCGCAATTGATGCACGAAACCTATATGTTACTGGGCGTGGAAAAATTCACGCAATAGATCGCACAACATCCAAGATTGTTTGGAAAAGCGAGGATCTTGGGGTTACGCCGGAAATGTTTCTGGTTGATGACGCAATCTATGCCAGAATTGGCGGGCAATTTACCGATATCGTAACAGGTGAGGTTCGCGAAAGGGGTCCGTATGGATTTGCCGCAATAGATACGAAAACCGGTAAAAAGCTTTGGCGTTATAAAGGTGCGGATAAAGGGCTTACAAATTTCGTGTTGTTTGATTCAACCGCTTTTGTAACCGCCGATAAAGATGACATCTACGCCCTTGACGCTTTAGACGGAAAGCGACTCGGAAAGGCGAAACACAAGTTGGATACACCGGCGTTTGTTGTTCGAAACGAAGTGGGCGAATTTATTGTCGGCGGTAAAGATAGGCTTGCGGCGTTTAGATATCAAAACGGCAAGTTTGATAAAGCTTGGGAAGCAAGGCACCAGCCACCTGCGCGTGGCGCATTTAAAGTAATCGGCGCAATTACTCTTCGGGCAGCGGCGCTGTATTTTCGCTACGGCGGTTTGGCAAATTCATTATACGGAATCGGGCAAACTGGTTTAACCTTGCGAAGTGCTTTGACAACGCGCGGCGATTTTCTGCGTGCAAGATTTTCATCAATTGATTTAACAAGCCTTGCTACAAATTACGCGCGAAATCGCGTAAGCGCGGAAATAAGTCTTTATGGAATTGCTGCACGTGCGCGATACGTTAATGGATTGAGTATTGAACGTCCGCGAATGAAGATATCCTCTTCGGAATCAACCGAACAAGTTTCGGAACGACTTGTGGACAGGCTTGACCCGACAAAACAAATTGAAAGGCTTTCGAATCATTTGCTTAGACGCAAACAAATGGCAGAATTTCGCGGAAACTATATGTATTTTTATACAGATCTTCCAAAACAATACGGAAACAACGGGTTGATTGGTGTTAATATCCATACGGGAAAAGACGTGCGTTTTATTCCTATGCGGGAACCAGATGTTCGGTTTATAGCAGATGAAGTAACGGGCTTGCTATTTTCCGCAAACGATAAGATGCTTTCGGCTATACGCATAAATAGATAGAGAAGCTCAAATACTATGAAATTGCTCATAAACTCATTGCTGGTTTTGATATTTACCGCGCCTTTGCTTGCACAAGATTCAATGGAAATCGCACACACAGCTTATTCAGCCGGCAATTTCGAAACCGTGATTAAAACTCTAAGTGCAGATAAAAACCTTTTGAAAATTTCCGCCGAAGCAAACAATATATTGGGTTTGGCATATTTAAAACAGGCAAAAAACTCAAAAGATTTTGAAAATGCTAAAAAAGCATTCAATCGTGCAATAACGCTTGATTCAACAAATGAAGAATATAGATTGAATCAGGCAATCACATTTTTCTGGCTGGGGAACCCGAAAGAAGCCGGCAACGCAAGTGAAAAGGCAATTGAAATAAATCCGAAAAGTTCAACGGGATATTATTTTTTGGGAAAGTCATATTTCCAACGCTACGAATTTGATAAGGGTTTAAAGGAAGTTCTGCACGCAATTGATTTGCAACCCGGCACTGCGAGGTATTACCTTGAAGCAGGAAACGCCGTTTTGATTTCTTATCTTTTGGAATCAAGAAAGTATAAAAATAGCGATGCTCAGAATCAGCTACCACTTCTTTCGAAACTCCTAAGTTCTATTGAGCTATTAGAACGATGTGACAAGAACTGTTTGAAACAAGATGCGGGTCCGGCTTTGTCCGAAATGAAAGGCGTATATCAGCGATTTTATGCAAGACGTAAGGACAGGATAGAAAAAATCGGAACTGACGAAGATGCGGATATTGATACAGATTCGGTACATACGGGTGACAAAGTAAATAAACCGGTGCGCATTATAAAATATCACTATCCGAAATATACAGAAGAAGCGAGAGATAGGAGTGTTAGCGGAAAAGTAACTTTAGCCGCAATTTTAAAACCGGATGGAACCGTTGGGGATATATATGTAATTTCGGGTTTAATTGGGGGTTTAACAGAAAGCTCAATTAGTGCCCTTAAGAAAGTCGAATTTGAACCCGAAATAAGCGAAGGAAAAAAGGTTGCTACGTTGAAACTTTTTACCTATGGTTTCTCTATCAATTGATCAGGTATATGAAAAAATACAATTCCGCAGAAGAATTTATTGCTGCGCAAACCGCGTGGAAACAAGAGTTGGTTAAACTGCGAAATATTTTGCAATCTACCGAACTGGTAGAAGAAATAAAGTGGGGACATCCTGTTTATACCATTAACGGAAAAAATGTTGTGGGTTTGGGCGCGTTTAACGAATATGTTGCATTGTGGTTTTTTAAAGGGGTGTTTTTAAAGGATAAAAGTGGGAAGCTCTTAAATGCGCAGGAAGGAAATACAAAGTCGCAACGCCAGTGGCGTATGAATTCTATTAATGAAATTGATGCAGCGCTGATAAAGGAATACTTGGCTGAGGCAATTGCAAACGAAAAAGCCGGCAAGAAAGTTAAACCGGAAAAGAAACAGCTTCTAATTTCTGAAGAACTTTCAGAGGCATTTAACGGCAATCAAACACTCAAAAAACGTTTTGATGCGCTTACACCGGGCAGACAACGTGAGTATTCGGAATACGTTTCCGAAGCAAAACGCACGGAAACGCGTATTTCCCGCATCGAAAAAATCACTCCGATGATCTTGGAAGGAATCGGCTTAAACGATAAATATAGAAAATAGAACGCACCTCCGAAAAAACATTAAATTATTGCTAAACATTGCACAACAATGTGATAACATCTTTAAATGACGCGCCTCTCGGTGCCTCAATTCCCGCTACATAGAAAGTTTGATGTTGCACACCAAAGAAACACGCGAAACATGTTTTAAAGATTTTGCCGATAACATATCAATCGGGCTTTTGCTGGTTGATGGCAAAGCGAGTTGCGTTTTGGCAAACAATTTCTGGTTGCAAATAAGCGGTTATACTGAAAAAGATACCGTCGGCGCCGGTTGGATTCAGGCTTTAAGCTTGCAAAGCAGCCAAGAATTTGAAAAACAGCTGCTTTTTGCACAGCACGCGAAGTGCGGTTTCGAAACTGAGGTTCAAATAGTAACGCCAAATGGAATGGTGAAGTGGGTTGATTTGCGCGTTGACCCGTTTTTGCCTTCAGTAGAAGCAGACAATGAAGAATTGCAGTTTGTGGTTGCGGCAAGCGAAGTAACGGAAAAAAAGGGAAACGAACTTTCGCTCCGAAAATACGAAGAGCGTTACGAAAATATAATAAATCGGGCAAGTGATTTGGTTTATGAAGTTTCACGAAACGGAAGATTTTCGTTTGCCAACCCAGCCGCAAACAAAATTTTGGGCTACACGGAAAAAGAAATCATCGGAAAGTTTTGCTTAGATCTTGTTCCAGCGTATGCGCGAAGATCGGTTGCCAGATTCTATTTAAGGCAGATTAGAAGTCTTGAACAAAATACTTACAACGAAGTGCCGATAATAACAAAAAGCGGTAAAAAGATTTGGATTGGACAAAACATCACCCTTACGATTCGTGACAATGAAGTAGTTGGAATTCAAGGTGTTGCGCGCGCAATAACAGAACAAAAATTAGCAGAGCGTGCGCGTTCAATACAAGATTCGACCGTTAGAATTCTTGCTGAATCAGATTCAGAAGATTCCGCAATTGGGCGCATTCTTGAATCATTTTCAAGCACGATTGACTATCAAGTAGCGAGCTGGTGGCGTTACCAAGAAGGGCACAATGGCTTAAACTGCCGAATCTTTTGGACAGAAAAACACAATAAGTATCAGAATTTTGAGCGAATAAATTCAGTACTTTCGTTGTATTCAGGCGAAGATATTCCGGGTTATGTTCTTGAAACACGCCGTTCAATTTGGAAACCCGATCTATACACGGCGCAAAACTTTATTCGTGAGCATCCGGCACGTGAATGTGGCTTGGGTTCCGGATTTTGGGTGCCGGTTTTTTTAGACGATAAAATATACGGCATTTTTGAGTTTCTGTTTGACAGAAACGAGCCGGCAGATCCCGATTTACTTCGGTTAATGATGAACGTGGCGAGCCAATTCGGACAGTTCGTAAAAAGGAAAAATGCCGAGGCGGAAGTAGAATCCGAAATCGCCAGAAAAGAAGCGATTCTTGATTCTGCAATGGATTGCATTATTTCAATAAATCACCGGGGTGAAATCATTGATTACAACCCAGCTGCGCAACGTACGTTCGGATACACCGCAGAAGAAGTAATAGGCAAACGGATGGGCGAGGTATTACTTGGTGATTCGATTAGGCAGGAGCACTACGAAAGAATTGAAGAATATTTGCGAACCGGCGAAAGTTCGTTTATGTCCACCCGTCGCGAAATTGTTGGAAAGCGGAAAAACGGTGAAGAATTTCCGTTGGAAGTTGCGGTAACGCCGATTAAATTTGCAAATAGGATGCCCATTTTCACGAGCTATTTGCGCGATATTACGGAACGCAAGAACTGGGAAGAAGCATTAAAAACCGCAGTTGACAGTGCGGAAGCGGCAAGTAACGCAAAAAGCCAGTTCCTAGCCGTAATGAGCCACGAAATTCGCACACCTCTAAATGCAATTATTGGTCTTGGCGAAATAGCTGCCGGAACAGATTCAGATCAAGAACGCAAGGAACTTTCACTAATAATTCAACAAAACTCAGAATTTCTTTTGACGCTAATAAACGACATACTCGATTATTCAAAAATCGAAGCAGATCAAATCACACTTGAAAACATAGAGTTTTCTGCGATTGATGTAATAGATGAAATTGCAGAAATATTTTCGCTTCGCGCAGAATCCAAGGGAATAGAACTTGTTTGTTCAATTGATTCGAAGTTGCCGCAAACTTTAATCGGTGACCCAAGCAGATTACGACAGGTTATTATGAATCTTGTTTCAAATGCGTTGAAGTTTACGGATGAAGGCGTTGTTTTTGTGGGTCTGGAATTATTGAAAAAACGCAAAGCTAAGGTTTTGGTCGAATTTTCGGTTACCGATACCGGGATAGGTATTCCGGAAGAACAACGGAAAGCGATTTTTGAGAAGTTCAACCAGGCAGATGCTTCTACATCGCGAAAATACGGCGGTACGGGGCTGGGGCTAAGCATTGCGCAATCGCTGGTAAATCTTATGGGCGGTCAAATTGAGGTCGAAAGCATGACCGCAGGCGGAAGCAGGTTCAGTTTTGTCGTAGAATTTCCGGTGGCGAAAGGTTCAAAGGCTTACAGCCTTCCCGAAGAGCTGAAAAACAAGAGAATCTTGGTTGCCGAACGAAATGATGTATCGCTAAAAAGCGTCTTGAACGTGTTTGCGCAAATGGATGTAAAGCCATTTGGAACAACATCTTACAACGAACTTTTGCTTGTGTTATTAATGCGGAAATTTGATCTTTTGATAATGGATTGTGAGTTTGGCGGCGACGAAAACCCAAACGTGTTTTCGGAACTTCGTGAACTTATGGGCGAAGAAACAAAAATTCTTGCACTGTCGATAGAAAGAAATCTTTCGCCTGATAAATCCAAGTATCATTCGATTTTACACAAACCATTTCGCCAAAAACGCTTGCTCGGAGCCGCACTTGATGCCTTGGGAATCAATCAAAATGTAGTTTCTGATGATGTTCATGTAACAAACGGTGGCACCATTGAAAAAGCCGCAAGAATTCTTCTTGCAGAGGATAACCCTGCAAATCAAGATCTTGCGATTCGGTTACTAGCAAAATTTCCGTACGAAATAGAGATTGCAAACAACGGCAGAGAAGCCGTGCGAATGAGCCGAGAGCGTTTCTATGATTTGATTTTAATGGACATAGAAATGCCCGAAAAAGACGGGTTTCAAGCCACAAGCGAAATTCGCTTGCAAGAAACAACGCGCCGCGTTCCAATAGTTGCTTTGACCGCACACGCCATTTCCGGTTACCGCGAAAAATGTTTGGCAGCGGGAATGGATGATTACCTAACAAAGCCTTTGCGTCGCGCTACGCTAATTCAAACAATACAGGCAATACTCAGCGGCAAAGATGCTGCAGAATTTGAGGTTCAAACGGATACAGAAAAGTCTTCAAACGGTAAGAATGTTGTTTTGGTAGATGCGGATATTTTTGATCTCGCGGAAAAGTATCTGCAAAATGCGCTTCAAACCGTAAGCGAATTGCGTGAAGATTTGAAAGTTTCAGATTTTGAGAAGATTCGCAGAATCGGACACAATTTCAAGGGTTCAGGTGCGGGATACGGTTTTGATAAAATTTCCGCGCTCGGCAAACAAATAGAAGATTTTGCAAAAGAAACCGATTTAGAGAAAATATCGGACATCGCAGACAGCTTAGATTACTATTTACGTAACGTTCAAATTGAAAGCACCCCTATTGTTTCAGCTTGAAACATCTTTGTTTCAAATCGGGAAAATTCAATTGATTTCTACTTGAAATTACGTTTGGCACGCATTTCGCTATTACCAAATTCGGACGGTTTTCGTTCTGGGAGGTCTATTTAGATAGCAAAGATGAATGCAAATGTGCTAATTACAGGTGCCGGCGGTGCGGCAGCAATATCGTTTCTTAGTTCGGTTCGAAGCAGCTTGCCCTTCGAATATTTTATGGGTGATATTGACCCCTATGCAGCGGGGTTATATCTTGTTCAAGCTTCAAATCGCATAATTTTGCCGCGCGCGGCAGATGCAGATTTTGTGGATAAACTTCTTTCGATTTGTGAACGGTTCGAAATAGATGTTTTGGTTCCGACGGTCGATATGGAATTGTTGCAAATTGCGGATGCAATTAAGCGATTTGAAGAAAAAGGTACAAAGATATTATTGGCTGATTTGCTTACACTGCGAATCTGTTTAGATAAAAACGAACTTTTGAAGCACTGTTCCGGAATGAATTGTTCGCCAAAGTCTCAAGTGTTAGACGAAAAATTCGACGATGAAGGTTGGGACTATCCACTTTTTGTTAAACCCCGTGAAGGAGCAGGTTCACGCGGAATCTTAAAGATTGAGAACGCGTGTGAATTGCAAGCGGTGGCGCGCGATGGAAGTATGCTTGTACAGGAATATCTTGAAGGGGAAGAATTTTCGGTAGATGTATTTGCTGACAAGGGAGGCATCGTAAAAGCTGCAGTTCCGCGCGAACGTTTGAAGGTAGATTCGGGAGTGGCGGTTGCGAGTCGTTCGATAAAGGACGAAGAGTTGCAGAATGAAGCAATTGCCGTTGCAACAGAAATAGGGCTCAAATACACGGCGAATATTCAATTTAAGCGAAATTCAAAAGGAGAACCTAAACTTTTGGAAGTAAACGCAAGATTTCCGGGTACAATGCCTTTAACCGTAAAAAGCGGCGTTAATATGCCATTGTTATCGTTGAAAGAGCTTTTAGATTTAGGCATAGACGATTCCGAGTATGTTTGGAAAGAGACTGCAGTTGTAAGAACTTTGCAAGATCATTTTATATCACCGGGGGAGATGGCGGCTTTGGAAAACGAAGCGGCGGGCGATGAATTAAAACTCGCCGCTTAATATATATTGAAATTTCCGTCTGAGACTGCAATAATGTTAAAGGTTGTTTTGCAACTGTAAACATTATGAAAACTCACTCCAAAACCCGCGAAGTTGTATTTGTTGACGACGATCCTAATTTTGGCAACCTTGTAAGCCGTTGGCTTGAGCTTGAAGGATTTCCTACCGAGGTATTTCTCGATGGGGAATCCTTTTTGCATGAGCTTTCGAGATTAATGCCCTCATGCGTGTGTTTGGATTTATCTCTTCCGGACATTCACGGCTTAACCATTCTGGAAAGACTTCAATTCGTTCAAAAGAATCTTCCTGTAATAATTTTAACCGCTGAATCTTCTGCCGAAGAAGCGGTAAAAGCTATGCATCTGGGTGCGTATGATTACCTTGTAAAGCCCGTTGACCGTGCAAAATTGGTTGCAAGCGTAAGAAATGCCGTGGAAAGGCACAAAATGGTCATAAAGCTTTCGCAGTTCGAACGGGAAAGCCGTGGCGATACATACGGAATGGTCGGAAAATCGAGTGCAATGCAAAAGCTGTTTCGCGAGATTGACCGCGTTGCAGGAAGTGACATAAGCGTTGTAATTCGCGGTGAAAGCGGTACCGGAAAAGAACTTGTTGCAAAAGCAATTCACGCAAACAGTGGAAGAGCAGATGGAAATTTGGTTGCAATAAATTGCGCTGCAATTCCGGAATCATTGCAGGAATCAGAATTATTCGGGCATGAAAAGGGCTCATTTACCGGAGCGGACAAACGCAGAATAGGAAGGTTTGAAGAAGCAAACGGCGGAACGCTGTTCTTAGATGAAGTTGCAGAATTAAGCCTTGCCGTGCAGGCAAAACTTTTGCGTGTTTTGCAGGAAAAAGCATTTTCCCGTTTGGGTGGCACCGGCGAAATTCATTCGGATTTTCGGTTGATTGCTGCTTCACACAAAGATCTAATAAGCGAAGTTGATAAAGGTAGGTTTAGAGACGATTTGTTTTACAGAATAGCTGTTTACGAATTAGACGTGCCTGCACTTCGGTATAGAGGCGATGACGTAGTGTTGTTGGCGAAGCAGTTTTTAGAGCATTTTAGTAAACGGCACGGCAGAAAGTTAACACTAGCACCAGAGACATTAATGCTTTTAAAAGCATATGAATTTCCGGGCAACGTACGTGAGCTTCAGAACTATATGCAGCGTGCAGTGGTGGCTTGTGGTACAAACGTTGTTACGCCCGCAGACCTTCCAAACCGCATGAATCAGGCAGATACAAAACCCAAGCCGAGCTATGCGGAAGATTCGCAACCGCCGGCAAACATGGCTGCGTTTGGCAATACATTTGACGAGGGAAATGACGAGCGAAATGACGAGCCAAACGGTAGAGAATGGGAAACGTTTGAACACGCCCGTGTTCCCGAAAAGACGCTTCGATTTGAAAATATGACTCTTAGAGAAATTGAGAAAGAAGCGATAAAAGTTGCGATTGAAAGAAACGAAGGAAATATTTCAGGCGCCGGGCATGATTTGGGAATCGGCAGAACAACACTTTATAGAAAAATCAAAGAATACGAAATTGTTGTCTGACCCAATGGTTCTTCATCTTCTAATCATAAATCCCCAGCCATAGAGATTCTTTAATCCGCCGTTACCGTTTTGCGCTATTCCGTAGCTACCGCTAATTTCAAACATTTCGCCGATTCCGTATTTTAGTTCGGATGTAATCGCGCGATTGCCGCCGTTTGTAATCGGATTGATAAATACAACAGATGCATTAAGACGCGGTTTCACAATTCGATCGTAGCGAATAACGTTTGTATATTGGTCTGAAACATAAAAGGTTGTTGAAACAACGTTCTTTGCGTCAAACTTGTATGCAAATCGTGGTGAAAGAATCTTTATATTCCTGTCGTTAAGATGCCAAATACGCGCATCAATACCGATGAATGCCGCATCTGAGAGTTTTCTGTCGTAAGAAGCAATAAAATCGAAGTTGCCGTTTGGTTCAACGCTAAAGGTCAGATTTGAGTTAGAACGTGAATCAAGTTCGCGATTCCAATTTATACCTATTTCCTTAAAGGTTGAACCCAAACGTTTACCGGTGTTTGCAAACGCCGAAATTTTGTTGTGATCGAGAGTATAAGTTGCTGAACCACCGCAAACCAATGTGCTTGCTGTAACGGGATCAAAATTTTGGCTACAACCAAACTGCATGTGGATAGGTTTTTGCCCTTCCAAGCCCTTTTTTAGTTCGATAAGTTCGGAATTTTCAGGATATTTTTCCAATGCAAATTTATTCAAACTTCTTGCTTCGGAAAAACGTGAACGCGATTTTAACCAGTTAATTTTTGCAATTAAAACTCCCGCGCTTTCGCGTTCATCTGCCTTAATTTTTTCAAATATTCGTTTTGCGGAACCAATATTCTTATCCCAAATATACACGTAGGCTTTTCCCGTAAGTGCTTCTGTTCGGTTTGAATCGGCTTTCAATACGCCGTCATAGAGCTTTAGGGCTTTACCGTATTCACCCATCCAGGATGTTAGCCGCGCAACCCAGACCTTATACTCCATTCGGTCCGGGTTTTGCGCAGCCAGCTCAACGTAAATCGCGCGCGCTTCAGCCAAACGCTTTTGCGCAATCAATTGTTGAGCACTCTCTTCCGTTTGGGCACCTGCCATAGAAACGAGTGCTAGCAGGAAAAACATAGCGATGAAAAATCTATTTACTTTCACGGATCACCTCAAACGGTTCAACTTTTTTGTAACCGGCGAATCTACCCCAATATCGGGCGGTTGATTCGATAAATTCACTATTTAGGTAGTTTGCTTTTGCCACTTGCGAGCTGAAATGCGAAACCAAATTTTGCTTTTCTTCCAAGAAATCTGAAATATCGGTAAACGAGGTTGGACGAAAATCTATTGTTGAAGAAGGGCTTTGATAGCAATACAAATTCTGAACTTTTCGACCGGCAACGATAGATGCGCTAAAGGCATTTCTGTGATCTTGATGCGCATCATTTGCGGAATGGGTGTAAATTATCTGCGGTTTTGCTTGCTGAATCGCTTCTTCAATTATTGATATTGTGCCGCGGCTGTCCGTAATTTGTGTATCCTTAAGATTTCCCCAAACTAGCGTTGCCCGAATATCCTCCGCAGCTGCCTGTGATTCTTTTCTTCGTTCGTTGGTGTCACCGCCGATTTCGCCATCACTTAGTGTAAGAATAGTAATGTTGTCGCCTTTTCGACTGTGACGCGCCAAAACTCCTCCGCACCCTATTTCAACATCATCGGGATGAGCACCGATTGCGAGGATATTTATGCGTTTGCGCGAAACATCATATTCGCTTCGCTCAATCATCTCGGCAACTTTATCTACAATTGCCGTTCGCGAAATCGGTTTGGTTAAAAGATCATCCGCTTTGTGTTGAAGGGCTTTGATTGCCATTTCCATACTCTCTTCAGAAGTAATAAGAAGGGCAGGTGTTTCCGGCACAGTCATTTTTACGAACTTCACAAAATCAAGCCCATCCATCTGAGGCATATAAACGTCGCTAATTATTAAATCCCAAGGAGATTTCTTAACTATCTCAAATCCCTTCAATCCGTTTTCGGCGATATCAACTTTGTAGTCACCATCTGCTTCCAGCCAACGCGCCAAAAGTTGCGCTTGTGATAAATCATCTTCAACAATCAATATCCGTTTCATTGTTAAATTCCTCGGTGAAGTTTCACCCGATTTTCGATATAGCAAAGTGCGTGCCACTCAATAAATTCTTGCTAACATATTGTATTTATAATAGTTTACGGTTTTACCGTGAGATTCGGTGATGTGTTTCAAATTGGAACAATATTCCCGAATTCTCGCTTTGGCATATCTATTGCCAAACAAACATGGGAGGTTCGCAATGAACAACTTGTTAACGATTAAAGAAGATATGCACATACACTCGAATTTTTCTGACGGGAAACATTCGGTACGTGAAAATATCGAGCAAGCAGAAGCTAGAGGGCTCAACCGGATATGTTGTGTTGATCATGTACGGCGTGATACCGAATGGGTACAGGAATTTGTTGATCATATTGCGCAAGAACGTTTAAGAACAAAGCTTACGGTTTATGCCGGAATCGAAACGAAATTTCTAAACACTATGGGTGATTTTGATTTACCCGAAGATATTGCCGGAATCGATTTTATCTATGCCGCTGATCACCAGTTTCCGATTGGAGATACATTTATGCATCCGCGCGAGGTGCGTCAAATGATTGCAAAGGGAAAAATAACTCGCAGACGCGCGATTGAGGAACTTTGCACTGCTACGAATAATGCGATGCAGCGTTATAACGGGTTAGTAATCGCGCATTTGTTTAGCATTCTTCCAAAAGTGGGGCTGGATGAACGCGAAGTGCCGGAACATCTGTTGATACAAATGGCAAAAACAGCAAGAATAAACAAGGTAAAAATAGAAATCGACGAGCGTTGGAAATGTCCGGGTTTTCGCGCGGTTTCAATTTTTAAGGAACACGGTGTTCCGATTCTGTACAGTACGGACAGCCATCGCAAAGAAACAATTGGAGTTTATAACTACAACATTCAGCTTTTTTCGATGTTGGCGTAGATATTGTTCAAACACATCACAAAAGAAATGCTTGAAACTCTATTCTTAGTAATAAAAATCTTTTGTACTTTTTTGGTATTTTTCAGCACAATTCCACTAGTGATGTCTTTGTTGCAATTTTCATCAATCGGGTTTCATAGATATTTTACGGGCTATGCAACTCTTGAGGAATATTTTCCGAACGTTGCGATTATTGTGCCGGCGTGGAATGAGGCACCGGTGTTAAGCGCAACTGTCGATCAATTGATGGGAATGGATTATCCGCGAGAATCACTTAGGGTATATGTGGTGGATGATGCAAGCACCGACAATACTCCCGAAGTAATGAAGCAAAAGATGGATGAATACCCCGGGAATGTATTCCACTTGCGTAGACAAAAGGGCGGCGAGGGCAAAGCGCATACGCTAAACCACGGCATTAATGTGATTTTACAAGATGATTGGTGTGAAGCCATGATGATTATTGATGCAGATGTGCTTTTCGAAAAAGATGCACTTCGGAAAATGGCACGACATCTTTCAGATAAATCGATTGGCGCGGTAACCGCATACATAAAAGAAGGAAGTAATCCGGGAAACTACATAACAAAATTCATTTCGTTCGAATACATTACGGCACAAGCCGCTTCGCGACGTTCGCAGAATATTTTTGGTGCGATGGCTTGCCTTGCGGGTGGCGCCCAACTTCATTCGCGTGAGAACTTATTGGCAATTGGTGGCGCAATAGATACTTCCTCACTGGCAGAAGATACTTTCACAACATTTAAAACCCAGCTTAACGGCAGACGTGTATTTTTTGAAGGTAATGCGACCGTATGGGCTGAAGAGCCGGCGGATATTCTTGGGTTGTGGAAACAAAGGCTGCGATGGGCACGCGGAAACGTACAGGTAACCATTCAATTTTGGAAGCTTTGGTTTAATCGTAAATTGCACCGAAAAATGGGCGGAATCGTTTTTACAATGAACTGGTTTTCAATATTTTTGATGCCCGTTTTTATGGTAAGCGGTTCGGTAGGTTTGGTTTCGTTATACTTCATTGATTTTCCGCTTTCGTGGAAATTGTTTCGGCTATTGTGGATTATGAGCGCGATTACATACCTTTTTGTGACGTTATTTTCCTTTGCGATCGATAAACAATCGGCAAAATACAGCTGGAAACAGGGAATAGTTTTCCCCGGGGCAATTTCGCTTACACTTATCATTTATTCGCTTTTTCCGCCGTTGTTTGAAATCTATATCAACACCGCGATGAAGGCTTATGGCATTGGCTTATCTAATAAGGCGGTAATGGTGCTCATCTTTTTTATGTACGCATGGATTGGTTTGTGTATGGCAGTCGCGTATTTGGCAAAATGGATTGAGAAAATGAAATGGGTTGGATGGCTGGCGCAACCGTTCGTCTATTTAGCAGGCTTCGGACCGTTGCTCTGCGCTATCATCGTTGCATCTTATATTCTTGAGGCAAAAGGAGCGGAAATGAAATGGGACAAAACGGAAAAGTCAGGCAAGGTGATGGTGAAAACATCCTGAGGGAAACAGAACTGGCAACCACCGCACCGCTTGGCGAACAAATCAAAACAACGACAAAAGATGACGAGGCACACTGGCGTGAAGGTTACGATTTCAAAGCAGAACTCAGTAAAGACAATG
This sequence comes from Pyrinomonadaceae bacterium, assembly GCA_047973305.1. Classification (GTDB taxonomy): domain Bacteria; phylum Acidobacteriota; class Blastocatellia; order Pyrinomonadales; family Pyrinomonadaceae; genus Aridibacter. The sequence continues at coordinate 15,007 of JBKEBT010000047.1, read as the reverse complement.
ACGCGGAAAAACGTTTGCTTCGTGTTGAGCTCGTGTTGATTTTAATCTTGGTTGCGGTTGGATTTCTGCGAGATTTTCTCTTGCAAATGCACGCATTCCGTTAACGTTAAATACGAAATGCTCGAAATTTTGGCTTTTGTAGGTTTTCGGGTGATGAAACGGGTTACGGATAAATTTGTTCGGTGATAAAGTGGAAATTGCTCAGAGGTAACGAATTTAGAAGGTTTTAGAATTGAATTCTCAATAATAAGCCCCTCGTCTTTATCTCGTCTCAAAGTTAAATCGGCTCTTTGAATCCTTTTTGGAACGGTTTTTGCTTTTTAATATATTGCCTCCCACGGCTGTCGGTTTCGAGTCAATTTGACCGAAATTGAGTCAAGAAGTATACCAAGTTGAACCGTTGTGTTTCATTTTGGTTTTTGATTTTCTTAGTAGTTTATAAAGAAGTGAAGTTAGAAAAAATAAAATTTGAAAAAGAACTTGGGTGGGATAAACAACTTCCCACTTATATGGATTCTGAAAATACGTTGATAATTCTTTTTGGATCACGCGAGAATTTCGATTATGTTTATCCGGTTGAAGACCTCATCAGAAATTTTCCAACAGCAAGAATTGTCGGTTGCTCAACATCCGGAATAATAAACAATGCTGTAGTTTACGATTCGTACCTGACCGCAGCAATAATCAAGTTCGAACAAACGGAAATAAGAACCGTTTCTGCAAGTATTGAGGTTGAAGACGAATCATACGTTGCAGGCGAAGCGATTGCGGAAGCATTGAACGCTGACGATTTGCAAGGCGTAATTGTGTTTTCAGATGGCTTAATGGTAAATGGTTCGGAGCTGGTTGAAGGACTGCGCTGGGTGCTGAAGGACAAACCCGTTATGACCGGTGGATTAGCCGGTGACGGAAACTTGTTTGAAAAGACATGGGTTGTGCATAACGGCTTGCCCCAACAATATCAAATTGCGGCGGTTGGTTTTTACGGCAGCCATATAAGACTCAATTTTGCGACACAAAACGGGTTGGATGTTTTTGGAATCGAACGCAAGGTTACGCGCGCAATCAAAAACCGCCTGTATGAACTTGATGGCGTACCTGCGCTTGAGCTTTACAAGAATTATTTGGGTGAGCTTGCGGCTGATTTACCCGGTTCGGCATTAAGATTTCCGCTGTCGCTGCGTGCTGATGATGATTCGGAACACTGCATAGTGCGAACAATCTTAAATGTCAGTGAGGCTGATCAATCAATGATTTTTGCGGGTGATATTCCCGAAGGGTCTTTTGTTCAGCTGATGCGCGCAAATTTCGAACGCGTGATTGACGGAGCCGCGTTTGCCGGAGAGCAAATTCGTTCAATGGTTGGTGACAATCCGGTGCTTTGTCTTGCCATAAGCTGCGTAGGTAGGCGAATGATGCTGGGCGAACGAACCGAAGAAGAAGTAGAATCCGTATTCGAGCGTTTACCAAAAGGTTCGGAGCAAATCGGGTTTTATTCATACGGTGAATTTTCACCATCAGCGAGGGGGCGTTACGATTTGCATAATCAAACAATGACCCTGACCACAATTCATGAGGAATAGTGCATTGCATCCATTATTAGAAAGACAACTTAAGAGACTGGGAATTTCTTTCGACACGCCACCATTGGCTGACCAATGGCGGGATCTAATTTCAAGTATTGATCGACATTACACCGATCTCGACCAAGACAGATATTTGATGGATCGTTCGTTGAAGCTTTCCTCACAAGAAATGCAGAACGTAAACGAAAAATTGCGTAAGAGCGAAATACGTTATTCCCTTTCGGTAAATGGTGCAAATGATGGATTGTGGGATTGGGATTTAGAAAAGCAAGATTTCTTTTTTTCAAACCGCTGGTTTCAGATTTTTGGCGTAAATGCGCAAAACATTGTAAACCCCAGCCGCGATACGTGGTTTAGCCGCGTTCATCCGGACGATCTAAAATTTGTAGAATCACAACTCAACGCACATTTAAATGGCGAAACAAATCATTTCAAATGTGAGCATCGAATTCTGCATACTGATGGAATTTACCGTTGGGTATTAGTGCGTGGTCTGGCTGTCCAAAATGAAATGGGCGTGGTAAACAGAATCGCGGGTTCGCTTTCAGATATTACGAGCAGGAAGCTTTCAGAAGAAAAATTGGAATTTGAAGCCTCACACGATCCGCTGACAAAACTTCCAAACAGGTCTCTTATCAGTTGGAAAATTCAAGAATCTTTGGAAGAGCTGAAGAATAATCGAGCCGGTGCGTTTTCGGTAATGTTTATAGATATAGACAGGTTTAAGACGATAAATGATAGTTTAGGGCATAAAATCGGCGATCAAATTTTGCTAAGGATAGCAGAAGCATTGAAAGATGTTACGCGCCGTTCTGATGAAATTGCACGGCTCGGAGGCGATGAATTTCTGATTATTTTTGACGGAATAAATTCGCCGGAACAAATCGGGATTGTGGCAGAACGCGTTCTTCAAAGGTTAAGACAACCAATTAGCGTAGCGGGTAGAACAATTTTTACGGGTGCAAGCGTAGGCATTGCCTTTGCACATTGTGATTATGACGATGCCGATGAACTTATAGCCGATGCCGATTTGGCTATGTATAAAGCAAAGCAGGGCGGGCGCGGCAGAATTGAATATTTTAATTCGTTAATGCGCGAAAATGCCACGAATTTGCTTCAGCTTGAAATTGATATGCGACGCGCTTTAGAGCAAAAAGAATTCATTTTGCATTATCAGCCGATTGTTTCCATGAACGAAGGTTCAATAATAGGGTTTGAAGCTCTTGCGCGTTGGAATCATCCGGTGCGAGGAATCATTGCGCCAAACGAATTTATTCCGCTGGCTGAAGAGACCGGACTTATTATTCAACTCGGAAACACCGTATTGCGTTCGGCTTGTATGCAGATGCGCGAATGGCAAGAGCGTTACCCGTTGTCAAACTTGCTTACAATTTCGGTAAACCTTTCAGCCAAGCAGCTTGAACAACCCGATCTTGCGTTGCAAATAGAAGAAATTTTGCATGAATCGCGTTTGGAACCCAGATTTTTGCGACTTGAGATAACGGAAAGTGTGATTATGCACAATGCAGATTTAGCAATTGAAACCGTTGAACGTTTACGTTTAATCGGAATTCGGGTTTCGATTGATGACTTCGGAACGGGTTATTCGAGCCTTGGATATTTGCACCGCTTTCCTGTTGATACATTGAAGGTTGATCGTTCATTCATTAACCGCATTGGTGTTGAAGGCGAACGCGCCGAAATTGTTGATACTATTGTGAATCTTGCTTCAAACTTAGATTTGGAAGTTGTGGCGGAAGGCGTTGAAACCGAGGAACAAAACGAATATTTGAAGCAAATAAACTGCAAATACGGGCAAGGTTTTCTCTATTCCCGCCCAATGGATAAGAATGCAACGGCTGAAGTGCTTCGGGAATTGGCAAGAAAAGAATTTACGTTCTCACGTGAAGTGCCTTCGATTCTTGGGAAAACCGGTGATTTACCTATGTAATTCGTAAATCAATTCGCAATCAACACCGCGGCAAAAAATGATGCAAATAAGATTACGCTTACAAATGCATTTGCGGTAAAAAACGCCGCGTTTACTTTTGAAAGATCGTTTTGCTTAACGATTGAATGTTGATAAAGCAAAAGTGCGCCGGTTAGTATTACTCCGATCAGCGCAAAGTAGCCCAAATTTGTATAAAAATAGATAATTAAAAGTGTAACGAACGCGGCAAGATGAAAGCCTCGCGCAATCCAAAGCGACCTTGCTATGCCAAAACGAGCGGGTATGGATTGTAAGCCGGCGTTCTTATCAAATTCGTAATCTTGGCAAGAATATAAAACATCAAAACCCGCGGTCCACAACAAAACAAACAACGAAATTAGAAGCGGAACCGGGGAATCAATTGTGCCGCGAACGGCAATCCAAGCCCCCGTTGGTGCAATTGCCAATGCCCACCCCAATAACAAATGCGCAAGCGAAGTAAATCTCTTGGCATACGAATAACCCAATACGGAAACTAATGCGATTGGTGAAAGCAAAAGCGTTAAGCGGTTTAACATCGCGGCAGAAAACAAAAAAAGCGCACATGAAGCAAACATAAATGCCCATGCAAATTTTACGGAAAGAGTTCCGCTGGGAAGTTCACGAGTCGAAGTACGCGGATTTTTCGCATCGAAATCTCTATCTATTATTCGGTTAAAGCTCATCGCCGCACTGCGTGCGCCAACCATCGCCATTGTTATCCAAAGAATCTGCCAAGCACTTGGCAAGCCATTCGCAGCCAACACCGCAGCCATAAATGCAAACGGCAGCGCAAAAAGCGTGTGCTCAAACTTAATCATTTGAAGCGTTATCTTAAATTTCTTAAACAGCGTCGACATAAAACTTCTAAACTATGAAGTTTATCAAATGCTTTGAAACTAGTCCTGTTTGTAATCATTAGGCGCTACGTTTATCATCGGAAGTTCTTACGTTAATATTCTTTGCCAAATGCCATCAGGAAAGACGCACGATTTTATTACCTTTTTTCTTTCGATTCCTATCTTTTTGTTTTCGTGGGGCACATTCGGGTTTCGAAACTCAGCTATTCTTACTTCTATGTTTTTGTTCGGCGGGCTTGCCTTCGGTCCGGATTTAGACACGAATTCGCTACAATTTCGACGCTGGAATATGTTTCGTTTTATTTGGATTCCATATCGTTTGGTATTCAAACATCGCTCACGTTGGACACACGGCGCCTTTCTTGGAACCTTTTTCCGAGTAGTATATTTTGCCGGATTTGTTTCGATTCTTGCATTCTTGGCAGCATATCTTGCAGCCGAATACTTCAGCTTTGGTGAGCAAAATCTTTCAGGTTTTATGAAGTCTTGGCATTCAATAGGAAAATTTACACGCGAAAAATTCGGCGCCTATTCCCTATATATTGCGTTTGCAGGTGTTTGGCTCGGTGCGCTAAGTCATATACTTGCAGATAAAACTTTCACCTTTATCAAAACCGGAAGATATTAACCTCTTCCACCGGTGCGTGTTGTTGCCAGCCTTTGAGCCTGCCTTCTTATTGCATCCGGCACGTTTCTGTTTTTACTTAGTGCCAGCAAATCACGAATTTGAAGTCTGGTAAGAATACTCATCGCGCTACCCGTTGGTGTTCGCGGGTTTCTTGCTAAATTGTGAATAATCAAATAGTTACGCGCCCATTTGCGGTCTGAAGCGATTGATCTTAAAACATCAACCGGCACGGTTTTCATTGTAGAAATCTTTTCAATTTCTTGTTCGGTAATCTTAGGGTTTTGTACAACCGCTTGCGAAATTATTCGGTTTGGGTCGCGTATAAGAATATTTCGTATTTCTCGGTCGCCTTTAATCGCGGCTTTAACGCGATCTTTCATACCCATTCGCATTATTCGGTTCAGAACGGAAATCCGCTCGCCGGAAATTTCGTTTCCGTCATCCGCATGCCATTCGCCGATTATTTTATCTACAATTGCATCTCGTTGTTCTTGAGTTTCTTCGTAATACTCTTCAATGTATTCCAGCGCAAGCCAAGAATCATCTACTTCATCATCCGGAACTTCAATGTGGCTGGCAAGCAAAATTGCATCTTCAGGTGAAAGTCCGTTGCCCTCGGAGTTTTCATCGGCAATTTCCGCCGTTTCCAGAAATTCGGCACCGGCTTCGTTGCCTTGCGCCCTTAGCTCATCCGCAATTTGTTTTGCACCGCGTTCCTTTTCAAAAAATTCTTTCTTAAGTTCCGAAGCGCGACGATTTGCTTCGCTTGTTCGGTTTGAATTACTAAGAATCGCATCAAGCAATTCGGGCGTTCTGATTAGCAGTTGTTGGTTGTGCGAAAGCACTTCAAGTAATTCGCCGTTTTGGGTGTGTTTTGCAAAACTTGTTATCGATGCCGTAGGCGTTTTCGGGTTTGCAATTACTATTTCATATATTTCTTGTGACAGCGTTTCACGGGTTGCGAAATAATCTAAAACCGCCGGCGAAGCATTTTCCGAACTTATAACTTCCAACAGCCTTGTTTTATCTTGCGAATTTAGCGTATTTTCGGCGTTATTAACAATTTCTTTATCATTGGAGCGCGTCAGGAAAACAAGCGCTTCCAAAAGGTCAGCTTGAGGCAAAGGAAGCATTCCTTTTGATGCTGCAATTTGTGCGGGACGCGGGGCGCTACCTTCTGCAATCGCCCTAACAACGTTGTTTTCGGATACTACTTCAAATTTCATTTTTATTGGAAATGCTTAATTACGGGAAATTATTCGAGTTTGAATTTTGTCAAACGCTGTTTATAATTGTAGCACAGGAAGACCGTGGAAACGCATAATCTCTTGACGCGAATTGAGCCATAACTTAATCTATTAGTTGGGCTTGTGCTTCCCCGCCAATTTCCAAGAATTTCAAACTTACATTCAAATAAAATCGATGATAAAAGACAAACTTAAGACCGTAATTGAGGAAAAGAATGCGCGAATCGGCGTAATAGGGCTTGGCTATGTGGGTCTGCCTTTGATAGTTGAATTTGTGAAAGCCGGGTTTACCGGAATCGGGTTTGAGGTTGATCAAAAAAAGGTCAATCATTTAAACGAAGCCAATTCATATATTGTTGATGTTTCTAATGAGGCTTTATCCGAGTGCAATGCAACCGGAAGAATTTTGTATACAACGGATTTTTCAAAACTTGCCGAATGCGACGTAATAATTATTTGTGTTCCGACACCGTTGAGAAAAACCAAAGACCCGGATATGTCGTTTATACTCGCTGCCGGTGAGCAGATTCAAAAATATATGCGCCCCGGGCAGCTTGTGATTTTGGAATCCACCACTTATCCGGGAACCACCGATGAAATTCTTCAACCTATTTTTGAAAAAGCGGGTTTTAAGCTTAATGATGATTTCTTGCTTGCTTTTTCACCTGAACGCGTTGATCCGGGCAATCCGCAATTTCAAACACACAATATTCCGAAGGTTGTTGGTGGCGTAGGCGCAGATTCAACCGAGGTTGCTTCGCTTCTTTATTCAAAAATTGTCGAACACGTTCATCCGGTGAGTTCATCACGTGTTGCAGAAGCCTGTAAGCTTTGGGAAAACACGTTTCGTGCGATTAATATCGGAATGGCAAATGAAATGGCGAAACTTTGCAACACACTTGGAATCGACACGTGGGAAGTTGTGCGTGCGGCGGACACAAAGCCGTTTGGGTTTATGGCATTTTATCCGGGTCCGGGTTTAGGCGGACACTGCATTCCGCTAGATCCGCATTATCTTTCTTGGAAGGCAAGACAACACGGTTTTGATTCGCAGTTTATAACACTTGCGGATGAAGTTAATTCCGGAATGCCAAAATACGTTGCAAAACTTGTTGCGGATGCGTTGAATGACGAGCAAAAATCCGTGAATGGTTCCAAAATTTTGGTTCTTGGGGTCGCCTACAAGAAAGACATTGATGATATGCGTGAATCGCCGGCGCTTTCGGTAATAGATCTTCTTCGTGCAAAAGGCGCTAATGTTGTTTACCACGATCCATATGTTCCCGAGGTTACCTTTGATCACGCATATACAATCGGCGATGGCGAACCACTTTATAATCAAGAACTTACTGATGACTTGGTTAAGAATTCCGATTGTGTGGTGATTTGTACAGATCACTCAACCATCGATTATGGACACATTACCGAACTTGCAAATGTCATAGTTGACACCCGAAATGCGCTAAACAAAGCTGTTCGCGAAGATAGCAAGGCAAAAATTGTCAGACTTTAATTCTTCAATTCCGCGGCAGCCGCAACTTTTGTGCTGCCGCACTATTTCTTCCCGCAAACAACACTCCAAATGCTTAAAGTTCTAAACATCGTTGGTGCGCGTCCGAATTTTATGAAAATCGCGCCAATCTACGCGGAAATGAAGCGGCGCAATTCCGAATTTGAACCTCTGATTGTGCACACAGGACAACACTATGACGAGAAAATGTCCGATGCATTTTTTGATGATTTGGGAATGCCTAAGCCTGACGTTTACTTAGGAATTGGTTCGGCATCGCACGCGGTACAAACCGCAAATATTATGCTCGAATTTGAACCGGTAGTTTTGCGTGAAAAACCGGATTGGGTTTTAGTTGTCGGCGACGTAAATTCAACAATCGCGTGTGCTTTGGTTTCTTCAAAACTCGGAATAAAAATCGCACACGTTGAAGCCGGACTTCGTTCTTGGGACAGAGAAATGCCCGAGGAAATAAACAGAATATTGACAGATTCAATCAGTAATCTGCTTTTGACGCCTTCGCCGGATGGAAATGAAAACTTAAAACGCGAAGGAATTCCGGAAGAAAAGGTAAAGTTGGTAGGGAATGTGATGATTGATTCGCTGTTTCGAAATCTTGAATTTGCGGCGTCATCGGATATTCTTTCGCGAAACCGTTTAACAAAAGGCAAATTCGCGGTTCTAACTTTGCATCGTCCTTCAAACGTCGACGATAAAGAAACCTTTTCAAGTATGCTTTGCGCTATTGCCGATGTTAGCAAAAGATTGCCGGTAGTGTTTCCGGCGCATCCGCGCACAGCGGCACGAATTGAAGAATTCGGATTTTCACCAATAATTAGAAATTCCAATATTAGAATAATAGAACCTTTAGGTTATCTCGATTTCTTGCAGCTGATGAGCAATTCAAAACTTGTTTTGACCGATTCAGGCGGGTTGCAAGAAGAAACCACGGCGCTGAAAATTCCGTGTCTTACGCTTCGCGAAAACACCGAACGCCCAATAACCATTGAGATGGGAACAAACGTTTTGGTTGGAACCGATTCTGAAAAAATAAGGCATGAAGCCTTTAAGGCGTTGGAAAACCACGTTTCAGGCAAAACAAAAATTCCGCCGCTTTGGGATGGAAAAACGGCGGAAAGAATTTGTAACGAATTAGTTGCTGCAAGCTAATTTATTCGCGTAATTCTGCCTTCAACTTTTGGCGCAATTGTTTGGTTTGGCGCTTTCTTGATCATTTCCTCAAAGATTACCGAATCTTTTTCAGCTGAATTTGCAGGAATCAAAATTTTTGCATCCTTAAACATCGTATAGCCGTCTCCGCCTTTTGAAACGAGAAAATCGGAAGTTGCAAGTGTGTAAGTTTTTGAATCTACAAGAGGTTTACCGTTCACCTGAACCTCAGTAACGCGGTTACCTGGCGCACGGGCGGCATCAAAAACAAAGCTCATTCCCGAAATCTGCGGAAATCTTCCCGGTTCGTTGTCTTCCGCACTTCGTGCCACGCCGTGTTCCAAAACCGAACGAAGGGTTTTTCCGGTAAGTTCAAGTTTTACGATTGGGTTGTTAAATGGAAGCATAGAAAGAACGTCACGTTTGGTTATTACGCCGGGTTGATATACAAGATCTGCGCGAATTGAACCTCCGTTTACAAACCCTATATCGGCACCGGTGGCGACGCGATAAGAATCAGCGATAATATCACCCACATTTGTTTCCCGCGTACGATTTGCAAAGGAAAGCGCGTTTAGTTCTACTGAAGTTTTGCCAACAGGCGTTGCGAGTTTTTCCAGAAGGTCACGATATTTATCGATTACAGGCGTAAATGCTTCATCATCCGCGATTTTGTCTGTTACCGGAATAACTTCCCAATCAATACTTTCAATTGCGTGTGTTTTTCGGTTGAAATTCAGCGTAAATTTACCGAAATCGCGTGCATCCGCTGCCATCTTGAAAATGGGAGTTCCATTTGCTGATGATTCCAATAAGGTGTGTTCGTGACCGCCAAGAATCAAGTCGAAATCGGCACACGCAGCCAGTTTTTTGTCTTGCGCAAGAAACAAGTGAGTTAAACCAACAACAGCGTTCACTTTTTCCACCCTACGCAAACGACTCACGATTAAATTTGCGGTTAAACAATAATCAGCAATCTCTATGTTTTCATCCATCGAAGATGTTTCTTTTGTTTCCGGAAGCAATAACCCGACGATTGCAATCTTTACACCATCAAAATCACGAATAACAAATTCCGGCGTATCGGCAAAACGCTTTCCGGTTTGCGAATCAATTACGTTTGCACCAAGCCACGTAAACTTTGATTCTTTCATTCGCTCCAACAATTGCGGCGTTTTCAAATCGAATTCGTGGTTGCCGAATACGGCATAATCCAACCCAATTGCGTTCCATGCTTCCACCATCTGCGCGCCCTTGTAAGTAAGCGTTTCTACGGAAGGCGAAAGCGTATCACCGCCGAGAGTAAAGATTGTGTTGGGGTTTTCGATTTGTGCCTGCTTCCTTAGGGTGAGCAATCTGGCAAAACCGCCGTGTGCGCCATTTTCAACGGGCATAAATTGATAAACATCATTTACGTGTAAAAATGTAACGCGAATTGGGGCATCGGGATTGCTTTGCTGTGCAAACGAACCGATAAAAAGAAGAAATATTGCGAATAGGGGTAAATATAACTTTTTCATGTTTTAAGGGATATTTAATTCCGTTCGCGCCTGCCAAAGCTCCGGAAAGGCACGTTTTGAAACCGTTGAGAGCAAATATGCCGCTCCGGCTGAACCGCCGGTTCCGCGCTTTGAACCAAGCATCCGTTCAACCATAACCACGTGATGAAAGCGCCAAAGCGCAATATTTCTATCGTGTTCAATCAACAGATCTTGCAGAACATAAAGATTGCCGTTTTCTTCGGGTTTTTCAAGTAAATTTACAATAGAACGCACCCGTGCAGATTCATTTGAAACATCAAAACCATTTCGTGAAAGTGCATTCCAAAAAGCATCTGCCAAAGTAGATTCCTTAAAGCGCCTTTTTACATTTTCCGTGGCGAGAGAGTCTTGTTCAAAGTGCTTCATCAGTGATTCATCTTTGATGCCCGAAATAAATTCGACCTCGCGAAACTGCATTGATTGAAAGCCACTTGCCGGGTTTAATTTTTCGCGAAACTCCAAAAAACCTACCGGTGCCATAGTTTCCAATACGTGAATTTGATTTACAAGAACTTCTTCGATTGCGGTAACAACTTTCATTGCATGATTTGCGCGAAAGAATCTATCGTCATCAATCCAGCGAATCGCACCATCAATTTCGTGTAAAATTTGCTTAAACCAAAGTTCGTAAGTTTGATGGATAATGATGAATAGTAGTTCATCATGGCTGGTTGGCTCAGAAAGTGTTTCCTGAAGTTCAAGCAATTCGGGCACTTTCAAATAACGATTATAAGAAAGTGGAGGGTTTTTGCCGTAATCGTTCATATATTTTTATACCAATCTTGCCGTCATATAAATTAAGAAATAAAGCGAATACATATATCATTGTCAATGGAATTTGTTATGTCAATTAAACTTATACGAACGGAAAGGTGTTCCTATTCTTGACAATGGTCACTATTTTCGCTAATTTTTTCTTATTCTGACGAATTAAATACTACACACAGAAACATATCCGTCAAAGATCTTGCGGTTTAAGATTTATAGCTTTTTTGAGAAAATAAGTAATAAACCACCTTTTATTGCGTGATTTTTTTTGTCCGGTTAATGATATTGTCCGCGAAAAATATGCTAGGAAGGTGAGCGATTACCGGTGGGATATAGCGGATTCATTAATTCACAGAGTATTTGGAGGTATGGGAGTATGTCTAAGACAATAGGCACGGTTAAATGGTTTAACAACGCAAAGGGGTACGGCTTCATTGAGCAAGAAGGCGAACAAGACATTTTTGTACATTACAGTGCAATTACGGGCGAAGGATATAAAACTCTGATGCAGGGTCAGGAAGTTGAATTTGAGGTTACAAACGGTCCGAAAGGTCCGCAAGCTGAAAATGTAATGAAAGTTTAGCTTTATAAATAAAATTTTGGCTGTTTTAATACAGCAAAAAGCGTTTCCAACTAATTAAGGAAACGCTCTTTTTATTTGGTCTTGAGTTGTTAATAGATATCTTCGCCGGCTAGCTTTAGCTTTCTTCGCCAAAGCTCACGGTAAGAAGTATATCTTGACATCACCGCTTGAAGTTTAAAGCGCAATGTAAACGAAAGTTCTCTATCACCATTTAAACGTTTAATTCGCGCCTCAACGCTTGCGCGGGCTTGGTGCGGCGCCTTTCTTGTTCCGCCGTTAAAGAAGATATCAAATTCAATCTTGAGCTTGCGAATGTCTTCTTCCAAACGTTCTATTTGCTCTTCAATTTCTTTTGTTTTTGCTAATTTTGATTCTTGTTTTCTTAGTAATGCGTTTCCTTGAATTGCCATAATGTTTAGGTGTTTTGAGCTTTGGGAATAGCAGGAGGCTATTTTAAATAAAAGAATAAATCCGTTGATATTCCGTGTTTTTTCAAATTTGGATAAAATATAATTTGCCTACGGTACGAGCCAAAGAATGAGAAAAGAACTATTGAATAAAAATCTGCAAAACCTGCCCGCTATTGATAAAGTTTTGAATCAGGATTCGATAAAGGTTTGGGTAGCCGAAATTGGCGGAAACACCCAAACTGCAATTGTAAGAAAAGCTGTTGAAGTGTTGCGGAATAAGTTGATTGAAAACTATGAGACCGGCAAAACACTTGCTGACCTTTCGAAAGAACACCTTTTACAAGCCGCAACCGAAAATGCATTTTTAATTTACAACGTTCGCGAAAATAAGAAGTTACGCAAGGTGGTAAACGCTACCGGCGTTTTGATACACACAAATCTCGGCAGGGTTCCGCTTTCCGAAGCCTCAAAGCAAGCAATAACCGAATCATCTTCAAGTTACTGCAATCTTGAATTCGATCTTTCTAGCGGGGCTCGTGGCGCTCGCGGCGACGGTGCTGAAGTACTTTTATGCGAATTAACTGGCGCAGAAGATGCGTTGATTGTTAATAACTGCGCGGCGGCGACGGTGTTGGTATTATCATCACTTTCAAATGGTGGTGAAGTAATTATTTCGCGTGGCGAACTTGTGGAAATCGGTGGAGATTTTCGCGTACCGGATGTGATGAATGTCTCCGGAGCAAAACTTGTTGAAATCGGCACTACAAATCGAACAAAGCTGCAAGATTATGAAATGGCAATCACGCACGAAACATCTTTGATATTAAAGGTGCACCCTTCAAATTACAAAATAATTGGGTTTACAGAATCGCCGGAAGTTGCGGAACTCGCCCGGCTCGCACAGAAAAACGATATCTTGCTTTATGAAGATGCGGGTTCAGGTGCGATGGTAGATTTATCGGAATACGGGCTTGGCGATGAACCCTTGATAAAAGCATCAATCGAAGCAGGGGCTGATGTTGTTACCTTTAGCGGTGATAAATTGCTTGGTAGTGTACAAGCCGGTTTGATTGTGGGAAAGGCAAGAGCAATCTCACGGCTTCGCAAAAACCCACTTTACAGGGCGTTACGTGGTAGCAAAATTATATACGCCGCACTTGAAGCTACATTCAAAGCCTACATTGGAAATTCGCAATTTACAGATGTACCGGTTTTAAGAATGCTAACAGAAGATTATGACGAACTTGAAATACGCGCCAAAAATCTTGTCGGTAAATTAAGCAAAATCGAAACGGTAGGTGCGGAAATCAAGGAAGGATTTTCCGCAATCGGCGGTGGTGCCGCTCCGGAAGTCAAGCTTCATTCGCCTTTAATTTCTGCAAGCGTAGATGGCTACTCTACATCCGAATTGCTCAATTTTTTGCGCAATTTTGAAGTTCCGGTAATCGCAAGAATATTTGATGAGAATCTTTTAATGGATTTACGAACGGTTAGTGAAACGGAAGAATCAATTTTGCTCGAAGCGTTTCAAGCCGCCTCTCGATTAAAGAAGAAGGAAAAAGCCACGCAGAAATGATCGGAAAACTGACCGAATTTATATGGAAATTTATACCACCACGGTTGCGAATCGCTGTAGTAAGGTTTTTTCAGGCAAAGTTTACCGTTTCAGTGGTCGGCGTTGTTACAAATGAAAAAGGTGAATTACTGGTTTTGGAACATTATTTTAGACCAAAATATAAGTGGGGCTTGCCGGGTGGTTTTATAGAAGCATTTGAGCCGCCGGAAGAAGCCGTTAAGCGCGAGATTAAGGAAGAGGCTGATGTGGATATTTTAACCGCTGAATTGCTCAGTGTTAGAACAATCGGTAGGCACGTTGAGATATTCTTTAAGTGTAAGGGCACGGGAAAAGGAAGAGTTGCGAGCAAAGAAATAAAAGCGTGCGGTTGGTTCAGTTCTGACAATTTGCCACCAATAAGTCCGGCGCATTTAATATATATTGAATCATTTTTCACGGAACACTTTTCAACCGAACCGGCTGTAAAACAAAAGCTTAACTAGTTTTCTGCAATTCTTCGTTTAATATCTCTTTCAATCGATCGTTGCTCACGAAGCAGTTCAAGTAAAATTCTTCTTTTTCTAATGAATAAATTTGTTGCGTGAAACCAATCGCCCAAATCTTCAAGTTCTTCAAGAGAAAAAAGCGCGGCGTATCCGCAAAGAATTGCAAGCGGAAACGAAATCAGGCTCCAGCGTAATCCGAAGAAATAGTAAACAACTATCGCAGAAGTAAGCCACGTAAGGGGCATAAACACCGCGCCCGCCAATATCTTAACCGTTGAAATAATGTCATCTAACCCATGGTTTGTGTAACGTTTTGCAAGAAGCTTAATAAATTGATAGGCAGGAAAATGCAGAAGCGTGCCGGGAATTGAAAGCGGTAACAATAAAATAAGCTTTAAGACACGCGTTATGAATTGTTTGAATACGTACCAAAACGGCTCAGTTGCCAGCGCAAGTGAATCGGGTTCGATTTCCAAAATTCGAAGTTTTGTCTTAAAACGTGAAATGCGTTTTGATGCGGGGTTTCCATCCGCGCCGTTTCCGGTGGTTGAATCTTCAGCTCTTAGATAGTTCTGAATAAACTCAGCGCGTTCAAATAATGAATCTTCTGAACCGAAAGTTTCGGAGACAGAAAGAAACAGGTTTGCCGCTTCGTTTGCGTTTTTCATTTGGCT
>JBKEBT010000046.1:0-19360 GCA_047973305.1 Pyrinomonadaceae bacterium | reverse complement strand
GCTTGTGCGGGTCCCCGTCAATTCCTTTGAGTTTCACACTTGCGTGCGTACTCCCCAGGCGGAATGCTTAAAGCGTTAACTACGGCACCCGAAGATTTAAAACTCCGGACACCAAGCATTCATCGTTTAGGGCTAGGACTACCGGGGTATCTAATCCCGTTCGCTCCCCTAGCTTTCGTGCATGAGCGTCAGTGTCGGTCTAGCAACTCGCCTTCGCCTCAGGTGTTCCTCTTGATATCTACGCATTTCACCGCTACACCAAGAATTCCAGCTGCCCTTCCCGCACTCTAGCACAACAGTATCACTTGGCAGTTCCGAGTTAAGCCCGGAGATTTCACAAGTGACTTGTCACGCCGCCTACGCACCCTTTACGCCCAGTAAATCCGAACAACGCTTGCCCCCTACGTATTACCGCGGCTGCTGGCACGTAGTTAGCCGGGGCTTATGTATGGTACCGTCATTTATTCTTCCCATACTTTCGAAGTTTACATCCCGAAAGACTTCATCCTTCACGCGGCGTTGCTGTGTCAGGGTTTCCCCCATTGCACAAAATTCCCGACTGCTGCCTCCCGTAGGAGTCTGACCCGTTATTCAGTGTCAGTGTGACCGACCGTCCTCTTAGACCGGCTACAGATCGTTGCCTTGGTGAGCCATTACCCCACCAACTAGCTAATCTGCCGCAAGCTCCTCCATAGGCGGATAAATCCTTTAACAACTGTCTCGTTACCGAGCCGCTGCATTATGCGGTATTAGCTTAAGTTTCCCTAAGTTATTCCCCACCCATGGGTAGATTACTTACGTGTTACTCACCCGTACGCCACTTTATACACCCTCCGAAGAGGGCTTTAATCGTTCGACTTGCATGTCTGAAGCACGCCGCCAGCGTTGATTCTGAGCCAGGATCAAACTCTCGTTAAAAAAGTTTTACTCTGGTTTTACGTCCAACTTGTTCGTCAGACGGTGCTCATCATATCGATGAGCATTTAACTCGCCAATCAATGACGAGTGTAATGAATTAACATTGGTTATGCTTACCTAGTTTTCAAAGACCTGAAACTTTCGTTTTGCGCTCTTGAATCTTTCCTAAAGCGAAAGAACCTATTATATAGTTTTGACTTTCGTTGTCAAGCGCGAAAGAAGAGTTTGTTACTTTTTTTTAACTAATTCCCTTCTTTCTCGTAAGAGCAATTTATGATTCTCGTGGTTCGCTCGATTTTTGTCAAGCGAGGATTCGCGATTATCTATCATTTCTTTCTTTTGCAGACAAAATGAATTCGATTGATTCCCGGATAGCGCCTTTACCGCCTTTATTAATTGGGTAAAACGCATTTTGCATTTGTGAAGCTATTCTTGCGTTTGGAACAATAATCGGAAAGCCAACAGCTTGCAATGTCTCTTCATCAAGATAATCATCGCCGGCATATGCAACTTGGCTAAGGACTAGTTTATTTTCTTCTGCTATTTTGTTCACAATTCTAAGTTTATCTTTTTGATCCTGGAACAAATAATTAACTTTCAGCTCCTTCGCCCTTACAGCTAGAATTTCGGACTTCCGCCCGGTGATAATTCCCGATTTAAAACCCGCTCTATGCCACATTTCTATTCCGAAACCGTCATACACGCTGAAAGTTTTTAATGCTTCACCGGATTCACCGTAATATAAATTACCGTCTGTTAGAACACCATCACAATCCATAAGCAACAACTCCACTAATGAGGCGGGTTTTATAAGGCTCCAATCTCTATTATATGAATCCATACTTTTCGCAGTGGAAATATCCACACATCATTTAACTTCAAATACGTCGCTTCCATCCAGAAACCACTTTCCACCAACTTTTGAAAGCCTAAACACTCCGATTCCTGCTTCCTGATTCTTGTCAATCAATCTAACCTTCACGTTCGTTTCAACAAGCACATTCTCATCATCAAGAACATCAACGTAGTTTGGAACTGATTCCCATTCCACCGCCTGCCCGGCAATGGACGCAGCGAATCGCGTCATTTCGCCTGATAACACAATCGCTTCAACTCCCACCTTGTCTTTTGCCTTTATTAAAGAATCGAAATTGCTAAAAAACTGAATAATTGATGGGTCGATTGTTGCGCCGATACCCAAACCGCGACGATGTTCTCTTGCCCCGAGCGTAACGCCGTATTCCCCATCCGCAGCAATTGCGGTGTTAAAGTATCGTAACGCTTCTGTCTTCTGCCCAAATCTTTCACCAATTTCCCCCAAACCAAGGTTTCCCCAACCCAGTGTTTGTGCCGTTGGCAATCGAGATGAAAGCGCACTTAAATAATTCGACTTAGCCTCAGTAACTTTTTTCTGTGCAAGTTGGCTTCGCGCCAGCATAATTCGCACTTCATCAAATCCCGGGTAGCGCGAAAGTACATTTAACGAATCAGCTTCGGCACCTGCGTAATCTTGTTTATCCAGTTTTCGTTTCACTGAAAGTATAGGATCATTGCCCAACAAATCACGTGGAGCAACGTCGTCCGAATAATCCGATTGGGTATATAGTTTATCGGGATCAACTTCAACACTCCCGATTTTTTCCGACGTCGAAAATACCGCTTCTCCAAAACCGTTTGCGGGAATCCGGGATCTTACCCTAAGCTTTCCTCCCTTCATCGTGGTAGCCTCAACATCTACATCAACACCGGTACTACTAAGGTTACGAAGTGCAACCTTTGTTACTACGCCAACATTTTGTGGTAACCCTATCAATAAATTCATTGAGTCAGATGAATCGAGCATCGTGTCCAAATACTCTTTTTGCCCGGGGAAAGCACTCCGAACCTTTGACAATGTCAATGTACCGTTAGAACTTGCGCCTCTAAGAATTTCGTAAAACCTTTCACCGTTTTCATGCTCCAGAAAATCCCAAATCATTGCCCCTTTGTTTGCCGCAGAAGTATAAAAATACGAATCTAAAGGCGTCGTGATCGATAGCGGCGCAGATCTTTGCGCGATTGCGGAATAGCTAATTCTCTGTCGTAGTTTTTCGATTGTCGCAACTTCCTTTCCATATTGAGATTCAATGAAATCGTTCGCAATATGCTTCGAAAGTCCTTCTTGAATTACCGCAAACCCATCGCCCGAAATATCAATCTCTCCGCCAAGCCATAATTTTGCGACTGATTCCACCAAGTTCATTGCAGTTTGCGAATCCAATTTTTCGCGAACGAAGACGCTTTCATCGATAAGTACAACTCCAGAATCCGAAAATCCGGCACCTCTCGCAACCGATACAATTTTAAGCGGAACCGAAATTTTCTTACCATAGCGTTTTTCGACAAACGATTTTGCAGAACTCAAAAATTGCGCAAGTTCACCCGCGCGTTTTTTCACGAGCGGATCCGGAGATTCCGGTGCGTAAATGATTACACCGTTTTCGTCGAATACTCTCCATTTTCCCGTTACAAAAAACGGCATCCCATTTATATTTGAACTAAACGAATTAGAACTTTGCCCGTCAGAAGTAACCATTTGCCTACCATTTAAACCGTTAACGGTTACCTTAAAAGGAGCGTGATCGGCACTTCCGGAAAAATACCAGCTGGTTGGGGTTGGATACCAAAACGACAACGGCAAAAATTGCGAGCTCACCGGCGATAGCGCATTTAGTCCCGAATTCGTTTTTACGTTTAACTTATATTTCACGGTAATAACGGCTTCGTTATTCGGCGCGATAGAAGGCAATGATACTAATGCACGCTGCAGATTCTTTCCGCCGCCAATATCCTCTTGCGACTTCCGAA
Source organism: Pyrinomonadaceae bacterium (assembly GCA_047973305.1). GTDB lineage: Bacteria > Acidobacteriota > Blastocatellia > Pyrinomonadales > Pyrinomonadaceae > Aridibacter. The sequence goes on along the minus strand of JBKEBT010000046.1, from coordinate 15,595 downwards.
AATCGACTATCGAGCCGTTCGAAGTGATACCGGAAATTGTTGCCTGATCCGAAATTCGCAACGTCAGCTTTGAGTAATCCTTCGCGCTTATATTTTTAATTCGAAGCTTTGCTACAACATCCAAATCACGATTCTTTTGAAAATCTTGTGGCAAGGTAGCGGAAATGTCGTAATTTACCACTTTCCAAGTTAAATCTACGGAGCCCTGTGCACGGGTCGAAAACGAAACGGTTAGGATTAAAAACAATCCAAATATCAATTTACTTCGAATCATAATTATTAGAATTTGCCGCATTCTATTGTGGCGTCATTACGGTATAAGATAGCTGTCAAACTAAACGGTTCTTAAAAAGCTAAAATCGACGACTTCAACCAATAAATGCAAATATGTTGCAAAAACGAAGCCGGCACTATAAAACTATAAAACCGAATGAATCAACTTTAGCTTTTCGAGCAAATTCTCAAACCTTGCCAAAGGTAATTGATTCGGACCATCACTTGGGGCATTTGCGGGGTCGTTGTGAACTTCCATAAACACTGCGTCAATTCCGCAAGCAACGGCACTTCGAGCAAAATCTTCGATGTATTCCGCCTGCCCTCCTGTTGCCTTTCCCAAACCGCCCGGCAATTGAAGCGAATGCGTTGCATCGAAAACCACCGGCACGCCAAAGCTGCGCATAATCGGAAACGAACGAAAATCAACTACAAGATTGTTGTAACCGAAACTCACTCCTCTTTCAGTAAGAAGTATTTTTTCGCAGCCGAATGCCCGTAATTTTTCAACAATGTTCTTCGCATCCCAAGGTGCCAAAAACTGCCCTTTTTTTACGTTTACAGCTTTTCCGGTTTCAGCCGCCGCTTGCAACAAATCCGTTTGACGACAAAGAAACGCGGGGATTTGAATAATATCAGCTACTTCACCTACAAGTGCCGCTTGGCTAGGTTCATGAATATCAGTAATTATTGGTAGCTCGAATTCGTTCTTAATCTCTTGCAGAATCTTCAACCCAAAATCCATTCCGCCACCACGAAAACTCTCAACCGAGCTGCGATTCGCTTTATCAAAAGATGATTTATAAACTACGTTTAGCCCAACACGTTCGGTAACGCTCTTGATATTTTCAGCCATCATCATCGCGTGGTCACGATTTTCTACGACGCAAGGACCCGCAATAACCACCAAATTCCCGTCGCCGAATTTAACACCCTCGGCATCAAATGATTTCATAGTATTCTTCCCATTTTAACAGCAACCGTTTCGAGTTTGAATACGAACTTCGTATTTCACAAGTTATTAACACCCGTAGAATCAAAAAGCCCCGCAAATCGGGGCTCTTGTAATAAATGTGATCATTATTCAAAAGCCGAAAACTTCAACTGTTCTTCAACTTCATTTTCGCCGGCAAATGCGGTATTCGGTTTCTCGACCTTCTTCAAGTTTTCAGAACTCAAACGATTTTGAAATGCAGCCGCCACAAACTGTGTAAACAGCGGATGAGGTGCAAGTGGTTTCGATTTATACTCAGGATGAAACTGACACGCAATAAAAAACGGATGTGTTTCCTTCGGAAGCTCAACGACCTCAACAAACTTCTTGTTTGGCGAAATCCCGCTAAAAACCAATCCCTTCCGCTCAAGCGCTTCCCGGTAAGCCGGGTTAAACTCATAGCGGTGCCGGTGACGTTCTGAAATTCGTTCGGCACCGTCGTAAATATCGCTTGCTAAGGAACCTTTCTTTAAGTCGCAATCCCAAGCACCCCACCACATCGTGCCGCCAAGGTCATCAACTCCAACCACATCGCGCAACTTGAATATCAACGGCACACTGGTTTCTTCATTAAACTCCGTGGAATCCGCATCTGTCATACCGCAAACATTTCGTGCAAACTCGATTGATGCAGTTTGCATTCCCAAACAAATTCCAAAAAATGGTGTCTTCGAACGCCGCGCGTATTTGATCGCACGAATCATTCCGGAAACACCTCGCTTCCCAAAGCCACCCGGCACTAAAATCGCGTCAAAATCTTGAAGCAATGATTCGTAATCATCGGTTATTAAACTTTCCGATTCAACCCATTTAACTTTTACTCGCAAATTGTTAGCGACACTCGCATGCGTCAACGCTTCACGAAGCGATTTATATGAATCTTCAAGCTCAACGTATTTTCCAACGATTCCGATTTTCACTTCACCTTCGGAAGGCTCCCGAATTGTTGAAACCAACTCACGCCAGTTGGTCAATTCTGCCGTTCCGAATTCCTGCTTTAACCCGAGTGAATCGACAATTAAGTCATCCAAACCTTGTTCATGAAACGCCAAAGGCGCAGCGTAAATGGTATCAACATCAAGCGCGGAGATTACTGCTTGTTCCTGAACGTTACAAAACAGTGCAATCTTTTTACGTAGCTCCAACGAAACAGGTCGCTCGGAACGACACAATAAAATATCTGGCGCAATTCCGATTTCGCGAAGTTCGCGCACGCTGTGTTGCGTCGGTTTTGTTTTTAATTCGCCGGCAGCAGCCAAATATGGTACTAAAGTGACGTGTACAAAAATCGCATTTCGATGTCCTTCTTCATTGCCCATCTGCCTTATAGCTTCAAGAAAAGGCAATGATTCGATATCGCCAACTGTTCCACCAATCTCCACAATTAAAACGTCCGGTTTTTCACCATCCGCCACACGTCTCACAGCAGCCTTTATTTCATCTGTAATGTGCGGAATAACCTGAATTGTCTTCCCAAGATATTCTCCGCGCCTTTCCTTTTCAATTACCGAAAGATAAATTCCGCCACTAGTCCAATTGTTTGCCTGCGTCATTCTTGCTTTGGTAAATCGCTCGTAATGACCAAGATCAAGATCGGTCTCTGCGCCATCGTCCGTGACATAAACTTCGCCGTGCTGAAACGGGGACATTGTGCCCGGGTCAACATTTATATACGGATCCAGTTTCATCAACGTAACATTCGCCCCCCTGCTTTCCAGCAAACAACCTATTGAGCTAGCCGCCAGCCCTTTTCCGAGACTTGAAACCACGCCACCTGTTACAAAAATAAACTTAGTCTTCTTTTCCGCCATTCATTTCCTCCGAGTTCCCGTTTGCCTTTCCTTCTCTCTTTTGCTTGTTATAAGTGCCTTTTCTTAACTCTTTTATCGTTATTTGTCCGCGCGCATCTCTTGGATCCAACAAGCCGTTTAACGCCGATACACCTGCCGCTAGCATTGATGTGCTTTTTGCAATATTACCTTCAAATTCAGTTTCAGTTGAAACGCGCGGTTTTGAAAGCCGATGCAACGCTAACCAAATGCCGAATCCTAACAATACAAAGAATAATAGTCCAAATAAATCCGTCATTTCCTCTCCGATATGATTTTGCGGACCCGCTCCAAATCTTCAAAAGTATCCACACCCAATGAACTTTCAGATGCCTCAATAACGCCGATTACTGCCCCGCTTTCGAGGGCGCGCAACTGTTCGAGCTGTTCCGCTTCCTCGTAAACGCCTGAATCATTGGCAGTAAATTCAAGCAAAAATTCGCGCGTGTATACATACAACCCTGCATGCTTCCGGAAATTTTTCAATAAACTTGGTTCAAGCATAAGCGCGCGAGCAAGCGTACCGTGTTTTATAACCGCGTTCCGTGGGAAAGGAATCGGTGCACGCGAAAAATAAAGTGCTTTCCCGAATTTGTCGCAAACAACTTTTACGATATTCGGGTTTTGTACATCTCCGGCATCACGAATCCGCTCAAAAACAGTTACAATGTCGAATTCCGGATTTCCCAATTTTTTGTTTACTGCCGCTTCAATTACTGCCGGTGAAATTAACGGTTCATCGCCTTGAACGTTTACGATTATTGAATCAGGTTCAAGCCCTTCCGCTATTTCGGCTATTCTGTCACTTCCCGATTTATGTTCAGCGGATGTAATTCTAGCGACAAATCCTGCGTTCTTAACCACACGAAGAATCTCTTCATCATCGGTTGCGACAACAACTTTTTCAACGTTCCTCGCGGCGGCGGCACGTTCTGCGGTATGCAAAATCAATGGTTTCCCGCAAACATCAGACAACATTTTGCCCGGCAAACGCGAAGAATTTCGTCTCGCAGGAATTACCGCAACTACTTTTTTTTCTGGAAAATTTCCGTGTGGCTCCACGGAATTACAGCCTATCGCGAATCGTACTTATATTCAAGATTAAACTTCAATAATTTCTGTATTCATAAACTTTGAATCAATCAAAATTTCGGCTAGACTTTCCTAAGTGGAATATTCAAGTGCTACCGACGAAAATTATAACGCGAATTTAGCACTCCCAACGGCAAACGTCGATAATGATTGTGGACCAAATAACCCGCCATGGTCATCAATGATAGCGATTGGCGTTTGGCTTGCGAGTGTTATTTTGATTGCAATTTTGCCAGCCCTTTTTGTGTTGCCATATCTCGCAAGCCAAAGAACGCAATTTGCAACCAGCCAAGAACTTCTGGCATTTGCAGCCAGCGACCCGACTTCGTTGTTTTTGCAAATACTTTCGGTAATTCCGGCACACTTAATAACGCTCTTAATCGCCTATTTTGTGATCACAAAAGGGCGAAGATATTCATTTACAAGAATGATTGGCTGGAAATGGGGCGGTTTTAATGTTATCTGGCTAATAGTTTCGCTTGTTGTAGTTGGACTTTTTGCGGTTATGATGACGTCCGTTTTCGGTGAAGCCGATAACGACTTCTTGAAATTGCTGCGAAGCTCGCGGGAAATAGTTTTTGCTGTTGCGGTAATTGCCACTTTTTCCGCGCCGATTGTCGAGGAACTCGTTTACCGCGGTATTCTTTATTCGGCATTTCGAAGGAGTTTTTCTGTACCGGTTGCAATAATCGCAACAACACTGATATTTGCCGGTATCCATTATCCGCAGTATTGGGGCGATTGGGCAACCATTTTAACGCTTACGTTTTTAAGTCTTTTATTGACAATAATTCGCGAAAAGACCGGAAATCTATTGCCTTGTGTGCTTTTACATTTCCTTATAAATGGAATTCAATCGTTGTTATTGGTGCTCGAACCAGTGCTAAAAGGTTATATAGACGTAACGCCCGAACACGGCTTTTATTTCGTAAGGCTCTTCTTCTGACATAGTTTATGTTAAATCGAAAGTCTATATGACAATATCAACCACGATTTAAATCTATCGAAATCTTCGTTCACCAAGCAAACCTCAATAACAAATCGCAAATGCCCTGCTTTGCTGAGACGTACCAAAAAGAAAGGCTGCAAAACTGCAGCCTCTTTTATTTAGTTGTCATTTTTCGGATCGGCTTTTGGCATTGGAATTTCTGATCGCCGAATTGGTTCCGGCGGTGCTGACCGCGGCGTGTAATCCGGTCTTGGCGTATACACTCTAGGTGCTTCAGTTCTTCTGGGCTCGTTCGTTCGAGGTGCTTCAGTTCTTCTAGGCTCATACGTTCTGGGTGCTTGTGAACTTCCTGAAGTAGATGTACTACCGTTTGAATCCGAACTTCTTCTGCTGTTACCAGTAGAATAAACTCCCCTGTCACCGCCGGAACCAAAAGCTCCGTTTTCGGCACCCGGTAAATCTTCATCACCTGGCGGCGGCAATTTTCTTAAACGTGGCATTACGCCAATTTGCCCCGAACCCGCCCCGTTGCCGGGCGTTACATTTGGTCTCCCTGGTTCAGTTGGAGCTGTACCCGGTGCCGTAGTTAGCCCGTTTCCGGAATTACCGGTTGTAAACGCGTTGTTTTGTGGAACATATATCAGGCTAACGCGATTGTAATATTGGTAAGAATACCATTCATAGATACCGTATCCATATCGAAATCCGTACGGCGAGCGGTAAAGCCCAATCGGAAGAAATGAAAACAATCTGTTTGAGGCATCGTAGCCCCAAATTCCGTATTGCGAATTGAATTGCGCATCTCGTCCGTTGCTGTACGCGTAAACATCGTTCGACATCGATTTTTCGTAAGTTCGATTTCTTTCAGCCAAAAACTTCGAGCGATCTCTGCTCCATTGTTCCAACTCATCACGATCGCCCGTATCAAACTTTTCGATGGCAACTGAATTACTTCCGACAATTGCCGCGCGTGATTTCTTTACGGTTGTCGCATCCAGATTTCCAATTTGAGCCTTGCCTTTAATAACTTCCAGACGGCTTACGCCGTTTGGTAAAACATCGACACGATAAATGCCTGTCTTTGTCAGATAAAACATCGAACCGGGCGTCTGAACGGCGATTCGGTATCCCTTTCGTGCGATAACTTCAAAAATCGCGCTACCTTTTGTAACTGAAACTTGAATGTTTCCAAGATCGGTGGACTTGAACGACATCTCGGAATTCGAACCAATCCGTACATACGAACCGGGGTTTAAAAGAGCTTCGAGTTTTCCGTCGTTCCCCGTTGTTACAACTTCGCCATCATCAAGAGCTGAGCCCAAAACTGGTGTTGAAAGTTCGCCCAATGAATTTTTGAAAAGCACAGGTCCGGAAACATAATTGATGCCACCGGCTCGCGCCGAAATAACGTGTTTTTCAATTACGCCGTAAGGCACGTTGTCTTCTCCCTGCCCGAAGGCTGACACGAAAGCCAAAAACATTAAGATGGTAATAACCGATGATTTAAAAACTATACCTTTCATATATGCCTCCATTGCAAATGCCATAGGTGAACGCCAAATTTAACTGTCCGAATATTATATTCTTAAAGACTTGATATTTCAATAAATTCGCATTCAAAACATTTGTTGCGATTTATATGTTTACGGTTGCAGCAAAATCGTGTACAACTAAGCGTAGCGACTTGGAATCGTATAGCCGTCCGTTATGTGGACAAAAGGAGAATTTATGGCAACATTTAGGGATCCCGTTCAGTGCTTTGCGCCAATTGAGGTCGTGGAAAGATTCTTGGAGATTCGAGAAGATTCAGGTTTCCCACAGGTTTTATACGCGCCAAGCACAACGGAACTCGCTGATTTTTTTGATGCTTACGGTTTTAATGTTTATTCGTTTTCATCCTCTGAAAAAGAATTGAATTTTGGACTTTACCGTTCCCCGGTTGTTCCCGGCGGATCAAACGAACGAACTTCAATTACGGCACACTAAGTTTAAACAACTGTTGGAACGCGGAAGGTCGGATAACTTCGACTGCCGCGTTTCGGCATTTTAAAGCGCCTTTATTATAAAAAGCGTCGTATCGTCTGTTTGTCCGGTCTTCTTTGTAAATTCTGCAATATCTTCGCGTATAAACGCAATCATTTCCTTCGCGGAAAGTTTAATGCCTTCCACAACTCGCTTCGCAAAGCGTTCGTTCCCGTATTCTTCACCTTCTTCATTAGCGCCTTCGGTAATTCCATCAGTATAAAGCACAAGCGTGCTGCCCTTTTCGAGGCGTATAAAGTGTTGATGGTAAAAGGAATCACGAAACATTCCGAGTGCGAAATCGCCGTATTCCACAAAGCGATAATCTCCGTTCTTGCTCACAAGCAGTGGTGGGTTATGACCCGCATTTGAATAAACAAAGGTTCGATTTGTGGTATCAAGAATTCCGTAAATTGCCGTAATAAACTGGTGCGATTCCACCGAATCCCAAAGCAGATTCCCGATTTTTGTGAACGCGAAGTTTGGTGAATAACCTGTTTGAATTGCAGCGCGCATTGAAGCACGTAGAAACGACATTAAAAGCGCCGCGGGAATTCCCTTTCCTACCGCATCGGCAACGATAATCGCAAGTTGATCGTCAAAAATTTTGACCCAATCGTAATAATCTCCGGAAACTTGTTCATTCGGAAAAACGTAAGCCGAAATATCAAATCCGCTTAGCTCCGGATCGCCATCGGGTAGCAGTTCAAGCTGCACTTCCCTGGCAATTTCGAGTTGCGCCTGAAGCCTGCGCTTTTCAACCAATTGTCTGTAAAGTTCGGCTTTTTCGATTGTAATCGCCGCTTGCGATGCCAACATTTCAAGCACTTCCAAATCATCTTGCGTAAATGCATCAAGCGTATCGCTTTCAAGATCGAAAACCCCGATTACTTTATCGTTGGAAATAATCGGCGTTACCAATTCTGAGCGGGTGCGTTTGCGTGCTGGAAAATACCTGTCGTCCTTTGATACATCCGGACATATTAGCGATTTTCCAGTCTGCGCGACGTAACCTATAAATCCTTCGCCGATTCGCAACCCCGGTTCAATTTGTTCAAAAGTTATACGATAGCCACGAATTACCTTGGATTTAAACACATAAGGCTTGTCTTTGCCCTTATCATATTCCATAAGATAAATGCCCGCGGCATCATACGGAATCAAATTTCCCAGCGTGTCCATCAAAAGTGTCAGCACTTCATCGGCATCTAGTGAACGACTTATTTTTCGCGTGATGTCGAGCAACATCCGCAATTTATCCACCACACTTAAGCTTTTCTTTGGCTTCGATTCAGCTTCCGTTGGCGCGATATTCTCTGCAATTTCTTGAGATTCTTCCACTTTTTATATCGTTATCTTTATGCCTTGTATTTCCAAATAGTTCGCCCAAATTCCGCAAATTTTCATACGAAATTCAACAAGCGCGCGACTTACATCGAAATGTCGTGCGATTTCACCGGCGGTTCTTCCCACCTGCACAAAACGCAAAAGTGCCGAATATGGAACAAGTGCAGCCGTGCCGATTGTATATGCTTCTTCTTCAATTTCTGCGTGATAATCCCGCGCCCGAAGTATTCCATCTTTTGATTTCGTCGCAACAGCCAAACGACTTGGTTTGTGCCCCATAAAAACGTGGCTGATTTCTTCCATCAATGTTGCCTTTTGCCGCGTTTTACTGTGTTGCGGGTTAAGTATTATCAGCTTTTTCCCGTTCGGCAACACCTGCGAACACGCCCCGCCTGACCAATCGTTTTTGCCCGCGCCGGTCAAACGTTCACGTGCTTCAGAACTCAAACTTGGGGCAATCTGCTCAAACGAAACTACAAGTAAACCCGCAAAACGCGCCAAGGTTTCAGGTTCAAGCCGCCGTTCATCACTTTTCAAACCGGCAAATTCCCGTAATCCTAACGCAAAAAGCTCGTACCTACGAGCTTTCTCATTCTTCGGTAACGCGTTAATTTCCACGTTTTTTTAATAGTTTCTAAACTTCTTTAAACTCGGAATCCACATCTTCCCAAGAGTTTGCTACACGATAGTTATTTGATTGCTTTTGCTTTGTAATCAGCAAATCTTCCTTCGTCTTTAACAAATCCGCCCGGTTATAGACCGACAATTCAAAATTGTATCCGTGTGTAATTGCATCTTTCGGACATGCCTCGACACAAAATCCGCAGAAAATACATCTTCCGTAATCAATGTTGTAAACCTTCGCGTAACGCTCATCACGCCCGATTCGTTCTTCATAAGGTCGCGTATCATCTACCGCTTCAATATAAATGCATTCGGAAGGACAAGCCGCAGCACACAAATAACATGCCACGCACTTTTCTTTGCCGTTTTCATCGACGTGTAAAAGATGCTGCCCGCGATAGCGCGGTTGAACCGTGACCGGTTCTTCCGGATATTGAACAGTCCATTTTTCTCTAGGAATTTGCGCAAACGTGGTTTTCATTCCCACCACCAATGCTTTTGTTGATTCAATTACGTCACTGATAATCGACATATTATTTCACTGCCCTAAAGCAAATAATTATATCCAAAAATATTTTACTACGCCAATAACGCACAGGCGAATGTTAAAAAGTGCCCGGTATAAATCGTGCAAATACACCCGTAAACCATAATACCGTCATTACAATACTGAGAATTAACCCGAGCACACCGGTGATAATTCCGGCAGTAGCCATTCCGTTGCCGGAATACTTCGTTGGGTCGTTCTTAATCTTGCTCTTTGCGACTATTCCCAAAATGATTGCGAATACCGAAAACAATCCGGTACCGCAACAAATAGTCACGCTCAAGACACCTAACACCAGCGAGATTAATGCAAAAACACTACTTGTTCCGCCACCCTTTTCGCCATTTTTTACTTCTACTTCAGCAGAACCAACCGGCGCGGACGATGCCTTTAAATTATCTGCATCAGTCGCTTTCATCGAACCAACTTTTTCCGCTCTTACAGCTTCACCCGGGTCAAACGGCGGTGTAGATGGTAACGCGTAACCGGGCGGCATGGATAAATCGAGCGGTGAAGGAATCGGGATTGATGGTCTGCTGTCTTCGCCGATGCTGTCGTCGTTAAACGGTGATGGCGGCGCCGGAGGAGTGCCAGGGTTTGGGTTTGCTTGATTATTTGGTGGCGGTGCCGGATTTGGTGCGGGGGTGGGCGGTTCGGGCGCCTTTGTCGGCGTCGGCGTCGGCGGAATAAACGGAATCACAGGTTCGGCTTCTTTTTCCTTTGATTCCTCTACAGCCCTTTTCTCTTCAACTTCCGGATGTGAGGACAACTTAGCCTTATCTTCATCCAAAGGTTTTACTTCTTTTGCAACTTCCGGATCAATAACTTCTGCAGGTTCTTTAACAACTTCATCTATCTCCGGAATATCAACCAAAACTTCCGGAGCGGTTTCTTTGCCCGTAACTATTGTCTTTCCCGGGTCGCTTTCAACTTCAAGAATATCTTCACCTTGTATTGCCGAAGGTTCCGATTTTTCAGGCTCTCTCCGCTCTACCTCGCGCGGCGGAATTTGAAAATCGCCCGCCCCACCAACAATCGTCTTGTAAGGATCATTATTTACGACAGCTGTTTCCAAAGGTGTGCCGTCTGCCTTACAAAACTTAAGGTTATCATCATCAAATTGCGTTCCGCAGGTTGGACATTTTTTCATCGATTTTACCTTCAAGAAAAAGATTTCGGTATCGAAACATATTGCTTCGAAAAGTTTGCGTCCCGACACCGTAAGAAATAATAAGGATTTATAGCGTTTACGCTAAACTAATTCAAGCCGACTAAAGAAATACGCAATTTCTATCGCGGCGTTTTCGTCCGAATCGGAACCGTGAACCGCGTTTTCGCCCAGCGATGTTGCAAATTCCTTTCGAAGCGTTCCTTCGTCAGCTTCCTCCGGATTCGTCGAACCCATTAGGTTACGCCATTCGGGCACCGCGTTTTCTTTTTCAAGCACCAACACAACACAAGGTGCGCTTGACATAAAATCTGTCAATTCGCCGAAAAACGGGCGTTCACTGTGTACGGCATAAAAGCCTTCGGCTTGTTTCTTCGTTTGATGAATCAACTTCATACCGCGAATCTTAAATCCATTAGACAGAATCTTATCGACAATTTTGCCGGTGTATTTGTTCTTTACAGCATCCGGCTTGATTATTCCAAACGTTAAGTTACTCATTTATTCTTGATTTCTTCCTTTTGATTTTTTACTAAATCTCTTAAAACAGATTAAAAATCAAAATGCCCAATAAAATTTTGGGTCATTTTGATTATATTAATGATTATTGTCCTTCGCACCTTCAAACTTCGAAGGCATCAGCACAAATTCCTTTCGTTTTTTCGATGTCAAAATACTTTTTCATAACGCGCTGAATCTCGCTTTCGGAAATAGTTCTAGCGCGCGCCCCGGATAACGCCAAAAGTAACAAAAACAGAAAAAAGGCGGGGCACTTAAACAGCAGCGCTGCCACCCAAAACTTCTTTCACAGCTGCGCCAATTTCCGCAGGCGATTCAACAACGCGTATTCCCGCAGTGGCTAAAGCCTGCATTTTTTCCGAAGCCGTGCCCTTACCACCGGAAATTATTGCGCCGGCGTGTCCCATACGCCTTCCCGGCGGTGCCGTTTGCCCAGCAATAAATGCCACAATCGGCTTTGTCACATTTTCTTTTGCGAATGCAGCCGCATCTTCTTCTGCGGTTCCGCCAATTTCGCCTATCATAACAATCGCATCGGTCTCATCATCAGCTTGAAAAAGCCGAAGTGCATCGGTATGGGTAGTTCCGATAATCGGATCCCCCCCAATTCCAATCGCGGAAGATTGTCCTAAACCAAGTGCGGTAAGCTGTCCAACGGCTTCATACGTCAAAGTTCCGGAACGTGAAACAACGCCGATTCTGCCTTCTTTGTGAATATGCCCCGGCATTATTCCTATTTTGCATTTACCGGGTGAAATTATTCCAGGGCAATTCGGACCAATAAGGCGGGTTTTGCTACCTCGATCCGACAAAAAATCGCGAACGTTTACCATATCCGCAACGGGCACGCCCTCAGTAATTGCAACAACCACAGGAATTTCTGCATCGGCTGCTTCCATAATTGCATCCGCCGCAAACGGTGGCGGTACATAGATTACTGACGCATTTGCACCGGTATCTTTAACCGCATCAGCAACCGTATTAAATACCGGAACGCCCTCGTGCATTGTTCCGCCCTTTCCGGGCGTCACGCCACCTACAACATTTGTGCCATATCCTTTCATCTGCAACGTATGAAAAGTTCCCTCTTTGCCCGTAATGCCCTGCACAATTAGGCGTGTGTTTTTATCGACTAAAATACTCAAATTTTTAACCCCTAAAGTTATGATTTTGTAATTAAAAAACTATACCACGATGAGTGCTTTTGTTGAATTTCAGCCGCCACTACATTCATGGTCGGCTAAAATCTCAAACGTTTTCAAAATACATTGCGCTTTTCGCAACCGATATACAAGAGTTCAATTAATAATCAGATCATAAAAATTCATTTACAAACAAACAAAAAAATGGAATGATTTCGAGGATCGAAAAAACTTGTCGAATTGATTTACCTTCTTTGCAATGGTGGTTTTGTCTAAAACAATCAATTCTATTCACACGGCTCAAATTGGTTTTAAGAACCGGGGGAACAATGATTTATAAAGAAGATTGGCTTGGTTATTTGCTTTCAGGGTTGGTGGCAATGGTGTTTGGAATCATCGCGTTGGTTTATCAATCAGCCGGATTTAAATCAATCGCAATAATATTTTGTGTATTTATTGTAGTTAAAGGGATTATAGATTTGGCTTTCTCGTTTAAACGCGAAAATTCGTTGTGGCAAAAATTTGAAGGCGTTATTGAAATAGCGGTAGGGGCATTGGCTTTTGTTTCGTTGGGAAACAACTTTCTTCTTGACGCGGGATGGTCTGTAATTCTGGGAATTTGGGCGATTGTAATGGGTATTGCCGAACTATTTTCCGCATATCAATTACGGAAAATGCTTCAAAAGGATTGGATTTATTGGCTCACGGGAATTATTTCAATCGCATTTGGTTTGATGATCCTTGGCGACCCACTTCGTGCCGGCTTTCTACCTCTCAATTTCTTAATCGGGTTGTATTCCGTGATATTGGGTGGTGCGCTCGCCTTTATTTCATTTAAGATTCGCAAACTGCCGCCGGCAAACCCAAACCAAAAGGCAAGTAAATAAAGGCGTTTAGACTAAAATCAACATTCGCAAGAGATAAAACGAACCTTAAAGCATTTTTAAATTGAGGCTCGTTTTTTCCATATCGTCTTTTATTGAACAATCTTAACCGTGATGTCGTAAGCGGTTTCATAATTTGGAAAATGCGCAACCCGCGCGTAACTATTTCAAAGCTATGAATTCGTTCTCGGCATTTTTTTATGAGGCATTTTGGATAGCATTCCATTCGATTTTCGAACACAAATTGCGTTCATTTTTGACACTTTTGGGAGTGATAATCGGAGTTGCTTCGGTTGTGGTTGTAGGCGCATCCGTCAGTGGATTGAACACTTACGTAACCGGAAAAATCGCAAAGGTTCTCGGTGCCAACCATTTTATGATTAACCGCATGGCGCACCACGGCGATCAATCTGATTCCGAATATGAAGCGAGGAACAAGCGAAACAAGCCGATTAAATGGGAAGAATTTGAATATGTCCGAGACAATTGCGAACTTTGTTCGGAAGTTGGCGCACAAAACGATGCCTCAGCTGATTTAAATCATAATGGCATCGAGATGGCATCGGTTCGCGTGGTCGGTGTCACATCGGAAATGGAATTTATCGAGGATAAAGTGCTTGAAAGCGGTCGATTCATAAACAACGCGGAAATTGAGCGATCCTCAAATGTTGTCGTAATCGGCAATGATGTTTACGAAAAATACTTTCGCGGGGAAAATCCGGTTGGAAAAACGCTAAAGGTTCAGGGACTTTCCCTACGTATTATCGGCTTGGAAGAAAAGCGTGGCACACTTTTCGGCAGCCCGCTAGATCGTGAGGTTATCATTCCCGTTTCACTTCATCGCCGTCTTTTTGGTTCAGACGGGGGCGTACAACTTCACGGCAAAGCCATCTCGCAAAACACACTCGAAGCGGCAATTGAAGAAGCACGCACGCTTTTAAGAAACCGTCGAAATTTAATCGGAAGTGAACCCGACACATTTGGAATTGTAAATACCGCGGATTTGGGCGCAGAAATAGATAAATTTACTTCGGCGATTGCGGTGGTTGTGGTACCGATTACGGCAATCACGCTGCTAGTTGGCGGAATTGTGGTGATGAACATAATGTTGGTTTCCGTTACCGAACGCACGTTTGAAATTGGCTTACGTAAGGCAATAGGCGCGACACGCAAGCAAATTCTGCTTCAATTTCTAATTGAATCGGCTTCGCTTTGTGCGTTTGGCGGAGTTATCGGGCTTTTAGTCGGCTTTCTTGTGACACAGGCAATCACGATGATATTTGAAGTAACGATGACAGTAACCTTGTTTTACGTGGTTATTTCAGTTGTTATTTCGGCTTCGGTTGGGATCGCCGCAGGTTTATATCCCGCGCTCAAGGCATCAAAACTGGACCCGATTGTCGCACTTACGCAAAACTAAATGAATACAAAAATCATAAACGGTTCGCTTGCTTTTGAGGTTTTGAGAATGGCTGTTGACAGCGTTCGGACAAACAAATTTCGTAGCGCACTGACAATTTTGGGTATCGTAATCGGAGTAATAACCGCAATTGTGGTTGCATCGTTGCTTTTGGGTGTTCGCAAAACTTTCATCAACATAATTGAGGATTACGGTTCAAATAATATCTACGTTTCACGCCTTTCAATTGGAATGGATGACGCAAATCGCGATGAACGAAACAGAAAACCACTTACAAAAGCCGATTCCGATATGATTTTGGCTCAATCAACGGCAGTAAATGCGATCGCGCTTGTAATTCCAAGTCTCGCATCCGGCAAAAGCGGATTTGATGACAATATTGTTTACGAAGGAAATAATTATCGCTGGGCTTTGACCGACGGGGTTTCGCCAAACTATCCCGCGATTGCAAATGTTACGTTAAAGCACGGTAGATCTTTTACGGAATTTGACAATAACCAACGAAGAAACGTCTTGATAATAGGAGTAAACGCTGCGGAAGCACTTTTTCCCGCGCATCACGAACGCGCAATCGGAAAGATGGTAAGAATGAACGGTGCGATTTGGGAAATAATTGGCGTGCTTGAAAAACGCAAAGCCGGCTTTTTTGGAGAAAATGAAGAAGACCGAAAGGTGTTTATGCCGATTCGTACGGAGGAAAAGGTGGCGCCTAACCGAGATTTGCTTTTGTTTGTAGTCCGCGAAAACGAAGAAAAAATATTGCATGCGAAATACGACATCGAAAG
>JBKEBT010000045.1:0-30981 GCA_047973305.1 Pyrinomonadaceae bacterium | reverse complement strand
ATTCCGCTTTTTGCCTCGCTACCGTTGTTGTGGATGACGATCCACGGGATTTCCACCTTCAGTTGCGTGTTTTGGCTCAAGCCGTAGTTTATGTCCAAAAGTGGCGTGCCGAACGAATTACCTTCAGAAGTGCGCTCAATTGTAAATGCGGAATTTATTTCCCAGTGTCCCTTTGGCACCGTACCCGTGTCATCCGTTATCATTGGCGGACCACCTTGGGCAAGCGAACAAACAGCCGCGCCAAAAACGATTAGATACAAAAGCATTCCGAACCTAAAAGGATGTTTGATATTAAGTGCTCTATTTGAAATATTCATGTGCATATCAATGTGGATTTTCCGAAGCTTTTTGTGGAAAAACGAAAATGCAGAGGACGATTATCCCAATCAAAACGGCGGAAGCGGCATATCTGCTTAAATTTAATCCGCCGTTTGCAATCGGCTTATCGAGAAAATCTCCTAAAACCGCACCCAAAGGGCGCGTTAAGATAAATGCGCACCAAAACAGAATCACGCGCGAAACCGATGTTAGATAGAAGAGGGCAACAATAATCAACAAAAACGCGCCGAAAAAAACGGCGGCACCCAAATAACCGAAATTGGCGGTATCTGCGAACCAATCTCCAAGTGCCGTACCGAGAGTTTGAGAAAAGATTATTGTAATCCAGTAAAACATCTCGCCTTTCGCGGTGCTGACATGTTCTACCGATACGCTGCCCATCTCCCAATACCAGGCTGCGAGCGAAGCCAAAACAAGCGCAAGCAGAATTGCAGAACCGCCGGTGTAACCTATTCCAAGTGAACGGGTTGCGAAATTCGCCATTGATCGAAAAGACCGATATAAAACGGATTTTATATGGCGCGGTTTTACGCCAATTCATCGCAGCTTTGTTTGAAATTTCGGGAAAAGGCAATCCCGAAATAAAACTTAATTGGATAAATCCTCTACCGGCAAACGAACGCGAGAACGCGGAAATGGGCGTGATATTAAAACAGCTTGGAGTGTCAGAGGATACGATTCTAAAACAGCTTGGATTCGACCCCGAACACGAACAATTAATGCGTGAATCTGAAACTGCGAGTCTGGGCGCCGCCTTAGGACGCGCTTTTGATGCGGGAACGGTGGCGTAATGGCAAAAGAAATCAAAATTTATACGCTAAAACGTAGAATCGGCAAATACTGGTATTCGGAACAAATATGTGCAAAATCCACGAACCAAGCAAAAAAAATTGCTAAAAAAATTGGTGCAAAACTCGATGGAAAATTAATCGAAACGCTTAAACCATGCGGGCATTGTGGAATGCATGAATGGGAATCATGGGAAATGCAAATCGAGCGGGAACGTGATATTGATTGGGTGGATGTAATCGGCGATGACGATAATTGAAATTGCTGAGAAATTCAAAAAAGCACTTCTAGCGCGTGAAACTGTAACCGTAATTGAAATTCTTAGTGCGTATGCTGAAATTCTGAAATCGTTGAATCCTCTGATTGACGCATTAGTTTCAGAAGTTGAATCCGGTAAAATATCGATTTCAAAACTCTACCAACTAGAACGCTATAAAATTCTCGAACAGCAAATCAAGAAAGAGATTGATCTTTTCGCGCTAAAAGCTGCGGAGATTACTACGAACGCGCAAGCGATAAATGCAAGCGCGGCACTTGAGCAAACGGCAGAAATGCTTAATTCTCCGTTTACTGGATTTGCGAAAGGTGCGGTTGAGAATTTCGTTGGAAATACGGTTGCCGGTTCGCCATTGGTTGATGTTTTTAAGAATCTTGCGCCGGATGCGATTGATGGCGTAAGGCGTGTTTTACTTGAAGGTGTTTCGCTCGGGTATAACCCGCGGAAAACAGCATCGATATTGCGTAGGGAGTTTGGGATAAATGCCGCACGTGCTGCGACAATCGCCAGAACTGAGACACTTAGAGCGTATCGGGAAGCAACGAGGGACAGTTTTAAAAAGCAATCAAAACTGGTAAAAGGCTGGGTTTGGTATGCAACGCTTTCGGGAAAAAGCAAAGGACGAACTTGCGCCGTTTGTTGGGCGATGCACGGGCAGATTTTTGATAATGATACTCCAATGGGAACGCACCCGAATTGTCGATGCACGATGTTGCCGTATCGCGGTGAGCAAGATGCGATAAAATCGGGAGTAGATAAATTCGGTGAATTAACGGAAGACGAACAAAGAAACGTTTTAGGAAAACGAGCGTTTGAGGAATATAAACAAGGAAAAGTAGAACTATCGGATTTTGTAAACAAAAATAAATCCGATAAATGGGGAATTACACGTTCGCGGAGACCATTGAAGGATATTCTTGCAGAAAAAGAAGACTCAGAATCGAATGAAGTAAAAAAGGCAGTTTCAAAATTACTTGAGAAAGCAAAAAGAGACGAACCACAAATTACGCGTGATCTTTTTAGAATTTCAAAATCCGCTGATGCAAATCTTGTAGGATTAGAAGATAAATTCAAGTCAAGAGAATCGCTTTTGCGGAAAATAACCGATCAAGCTGAGTTAGGATCGCTTTCAAAGGCGATTAAATCTAATAAGGATGCGATTCGATACACGTATATTATTCCAGGCGACTCGTTTACGGATAATACGCGTAAAATATTTTCGGAACTAGATAAAGAAGGGTACACAATCGATTATGTTTTTAACGCTTGGAGAAATGAAGGGACAAATCGGGATCGCGGATACCGTGGGGTAAACCTGACAATAAAATCTTCTCAAGGTCAGAAATTTGAGATACAATTACATACGAGAGAAAGTTTTGAATTCAAAACAAACACTCACAAACTTTATGAAGAAAGAAGGAATCCAAGTATTAGCGAAAAACGAGCGCGAGAGATTGATGACGAAATGCGCATCTTAGCGAAATCGCTTTCGATTCCAAAGGGAATAAAGGATATAAAATGACTTCATATTTTGCGTTATTGGACAAAAACGGGAGGATCGAGGAGTTAGCCCGTTTTCACGGCGATGCCCCGCCTCAATTGTTTGTTGGTGGGGATTGGGTGTTTAAACCATCGCTTTATGATGCTTATACTGATGGATATTTTAGAGATGTTAGCGAAAATGAAGCGAGAGAATTTATTGCTAAATCAGAAAGTATAACCGTTAAATCGGCTATTTAGATTCACAGGCGGACAGCCGCAAAAATCCTACAAAACAATATTTGCCATAATTTGAGCATCGAGCTAGATGCTCATTTTTATTATGGCTGATCCAAATAACAATCCGAATGGTGGCACACCTGCACCGGCTGATCCGGTTCCGGTACCTGCACCACAACCAAATCCGCAATCTGCGCCAGCTCCGGTACCGAGTCCGGCACCAGCGCCGAATCCACAACCCACACAGGAAGTGAAAGTTTACGATGCGGATTATGTAAAAGATTTGCGAGCGGAAAACGCTTCATATCGCACCAAAGCAAAAGAAGCTGAAGAAAAAGCTGCGGGCTTTGAATCTCAAATCGCAAACTTGCAAAAACAAACGCAAGCGGCGGTTTTGAGATCGGCAGTTGCAGCAGAATCGGCGAAATTGAAAATCGTTGATCCGGATGCCGCTTTTTGCATATTCGGCAATACGTGAGAATAGGTTTTTAGAGTAATTTCAATCGAATTACCCAATCTTTCAGCAACCACCTTCGGATTTTCACCCGCTAATAACAAAAGCGTTGCGCACGTATGACGCAATGAATAAAGGTGAATCCGTTTATCTGTGATTTGCTTAGCGAGTGGCGTAAAATGCCGTCGCGAAATGTTGTTTAACCGTAATGGATTTCCGTTTTCGGCAGGGAAAACTAAATTCAATGATGTGGGGTGTGAATTCAATTTGTGTGTTTGTAATTTATCCAATAATCGCTGAGGCAATAAAATTTGCCTCAACGAATTCTTGGACTTTACATTTTGAAATTCAACCCGTTCGGGCATTTGCAGGTTAAGGGATTGTTTTACAATTGCTAATCCGTGTTCAAAATCAAGCGCATCCCACTGCAAGCCAAAATATTCCTCCGGTCGCATTCCGGTAATAAGTGCAAATTCAAACATCAATCCGTGCTTTGATCTTTGTGCGAAATTTAAAAATAATTTAGCTTCATCTTTGGTGAATACTTCAATCTTTCTCGCGGTATATCTAGGTAATTCAATGTCTATAAAAATATTCGTTGTTATGTATTCGCGCTTCAATGCGAATTTAAATAAATTTGATAAAACCCGATGGCAAAATTGTGCAGTGCGCACCTTATTCTGATTACCGAGTTGGTCAATTATTTCCTGTAAAGTGGAGCGCGAAATTTTAGATATGTCAAGATCGTGCAGTTTGGGCAGTAAATGATTATCTAAAATCGAACAATAGCGTTTAACTGTATATGGGCGCACGGAACGGGTCTTATATTCAATCCATTCTATTGCGATATTTCCAAATGAGGTATCGACGCCATTTTCACGTTTATAGATCGAAATATTTTGATCAACATTTGCCAAGTTTCGCAATTGCTCACGTAAAAACACGACCTCTTCCATCGTATAGGTGCGCATCCGGCGTTCGAGTCTGTGAGATTTTCCATTTTTATCAACATACTCAAATGGTGCATATGGCACATCTTCACCGGATCTTTTATCAACCCGCCAAACTGTGTATTTTAATTGTTTTTGGTTTCCTAGATTTTGTCACCTTTTTACTCACCATTTTTTTGGCATTTTAGGCGATTTTGGCGTTTCTTTTAAAATAGGAAATGTAAGAAAATTTACTAGCAGAGCTTATTTAGTAGTGTTTTATAGAGTAGAAATGTGGTGGCTTGGGACAGAATCGAACTGCCGACACGCGGATTTTCAGTCCGCTGCTCTACCAACTGAGCTACCAAGCCTTAAATTTCAAAGCCGAAATTTTATTCGGCAAGTGAAGTAGTTTAATGAAGCTGCAATGTGTTGTCAAACAGTTGATTCGTATTGCCAAAACACGAACTATCGGGCAATTATTTGGCAAGAATCAATCTAAATAGGCGTGAACATTGTTGCTTTGAAATATTTGTTTAGTTTTTGCGAGATACGATAACGGCTTGGAAATGCGTGCGAATTTATTGATCGCGCCGATCTTTCATCCAAACGCCGCTGCTTTGATATCGAGCATTTGAAAACTAAAACTTGATCAATTTACAGAAAGATTGTCGTTTTAGCCCGAAAGCGGGCATCTATTGTGATATTTAAACCGGACATATTATGTGCTAGTAACACACCGAAAAAAAAATTGTTGACAATAAGGGTGGTAGGAATATAATCAATTTTATTAGCGGCAATCTGCCACAACGAACGTCGCTTTTTGCCTACCGAAGCCGAATTTAACCTGCCTATGCCGGTTTAAATGGTTTCACCATCTGCAGGTGAACTGTTTAAACCGGCATTGCTTTTGCCCTGCCTTTGGCAATGAAGTTAGCTTTCCGTCTTTTGAGATTCTTCTTTCTTCTTTGATTGTGATTCCGGCACTTTCAATATTCCAAGCTTTATCTTTACATCGTTTTCAATTTTATCGTAAATTAAGCGGTCTTCTTTCAAGAGGGTTCTAACCTTTTCGCGCCCTTGTCCAAGCCGTTCTTCACCGTATGAGAACCAAGCACCGCTTTTTTCTACAACACCGTTATTTACAGCAAGGTCCAACAAATCGCCTTCGCGTGAAATTCCTTCGCCATACATAATGTCGAACTCACATTCACGAAACGGCGGCGCAACTTTGTTCTTCTTTACCTTTACACGTGTGCGGTTACCAACAACTTTATCGCCTTCTTTGATAGAAGCAATGCGGCGAATATCTAGCCTTACGCTTGCATAAAATTTCAAAGCTTTGCCACCGGTGGTGGTTTCGGGTGAGCCAAAAAACACGCCGATCTTTTGTCGCAATTGATTTATAAAAATAAATGTAGTTCGCGAATTTGAAACAATTGCAGTGAGTTTTCGGAGTGCTTGCGACATCAAACGTGCCTGCAAGCCCATATGTGAATCGCCCATTTCGCCGTCCAGCTCCGCACGCGGAACCAATGCCGCTACGGAATCCACCACAATAACATCTACGCTGTTAGAGCGTGCGAGAGTTTCCGCAATTTCGAGGGCTTGTTCGCCGGAATCCGGCTGTGAAACAAGCATATCGTCCACCTTTACGCCAAGAGCTTCAGCATAAGTTGGGTCAAGTGCGTGTTCTGCATCGATATAAGCAGCGATTCCGCCTTGTTCTTGCGCTTGTGCAACAACCTGAAGTGCAAGTGTTGTTTTACCGGAACTCTCCGGACCATAAACTTCAATAATTCTTCCGCGCGGAAATCCGCCAACACCTATTGCGGCATCCAAACTTAAACAACGCGTTGATATTGCACCGATATTTTCTACAGGTGCCTCCCCAAGTCGCATAATCGAACCCTTTCCGTATTTTTTTTCGATTTGCGCCAGCGCCGCTTCTATTGCTTTTCCTTTATCAATTGACATTGCTGTTCCCGTTGCTGCCATATTTTTCACCCCGTTTCTATTTTTGTATTACTCTAAGACGGAATGAATGTATCATACGTGAAACACAGTTGCAAGGCAAAACGTTTCATGTGTGAGACAGAAAAAGATGGTGAGCATCGAATCCTCCTAAGTATTGAGATTTTGTTAACGTTAGTGCAATTCGCCAATTTAGGCAAGCGAATTGTGCGGTGAGAAGTTATTCGGCAAAGAAGTTTGAAAAGCTCTCACCGGTTCGATTTTCAAATTCTTCAAAGGTTGCGGGGATGTCGCCATCCGGTTCATCTTTTGAAACCCTTTCCACCCGCCACATAGGAATAAATTGCTCGGATAAACCATAAAAGGTGTTATCCGCTGCAGCCGCGCGAACAAGATTTTCAAAACTGCTTAGTTCAACACCACGAACAAAAATGCCTGCGGGATTTATTTCGCGTAAGACGCCCCAAATTTTCTCTCTAGGCGATTGAAGCACCGCGATTACCGGATCGTTTATTTTAATCATTTCGGAATATTTTCAACCAAAATCATAGCGTGTTCGGTATTTTTATCTATTACTGTCGCGCGCACGCTTGAATTATTTTCAAAATCTCTAATATATTGCGGGGGCAAATATACCAGCAATCCATCTGAATCTGAAATATAGGGCTTTAGGTCATCTATTGAATCGAAACGAATTTGCTTGCCTTCATTATCTCGAATCAACCTGCCGGCGCCGTAAAATTCAAGGCTGTGTGAAATATCGCCATAGTTTGCAATCCTTTGCGTTGTGTACCCTTCGGCATTTGAAGCTTGCACTAAATATTTTGAAGTGTCGTTTACTACGAATTTTGGAAGCACAAAAGCCAGAAGTCCCGCAATTACCGCAAATGTGGCAATTGCAAGTAGTTGCAGATAAAATTCGCGTATCCGGCTGTGTTTTATAAACTTCCAAACCGCGAGCGCGCTCAAAATCGCGGCGGGTGGCACCGCCGGCAAAATATAGCCCGGAAGTTTTGATCCGCTTAAAGAAAAGAACAATAGCGGCAACATAACCCAAATAATCGCGAGCGTGGAAAGTTGCGAAACAGAATCATCCGGAGATTCATTGGCGAAAAATTCGCGTACGCGGTCGCGAAAAGCACGAAAAGCCGAAATTATGAAAAAGCCGGTCCAAGGCAAAGTCATCAATGGCAGAACCACCCAAAAGAACCAAAATGGCTGCGGGTGCAAAAACTTGTTTGAATAAAATCGCTGAAAATGGTGAAGGATAAAGAACTCGTGAACGAACTGCCAACCGTTTACAAGGTAGATGGGAAAATACCAAATACCCGCTACTAAAAGCGTAAGCAGAAGTCCCCACCCGAGACTGTGGCGCAAGTATTTATTCGGAATTCTTCTTCGAACAATAAAGAAAACAATAACAATTGAAAGCGGGAATAGAACACCAATCAAGCCTTTTGCAAGCAACGCCAGCCCCATGTGCAAGTAAAATTTCACCAATGCCACAAAATACGTAAGTGTATTTTTCGGGGCTATTTGGTGCACATAAAATGATGTAAGACTTACCGTAATCGGGAGAGTTACAATAATGTCAAAACTTGCCGCGCGCGCAAAAACGATTATTCCTATTGAGGAAGCGGCTATGAGTGCAAGCCAGTTTGCGAAGTGAAATTTATCTTTTGGCGTGATAAATTTCGAGTTTGAAAATCGCGCAGTGTTATAACCCACAAACCAGAGTCCGGAAATTATCAACAAACCAAATACTGCTGAGCCGATTCTTGCTGCGGTTTCGGATATTCCAAACAATTTATAACCAAGCATTTGCAGCCAATAAAGCAACGCCGGTTTTTCAAACCAAGTATGATTGCCAAGCGTGGGCGTAATTACATCGGCTCTGTTAAACATTTCGCGCGCAACTTGCGCATATCGCGCCTCATCGGGTCCCAAAAACGGAAAGTTTAAGCCAACCAAATAAGTTGCCAGAATCGCCAATCCGAATAAGAGCCAAGTTACGGCGGAAATTTTCTTCATAAATAATCGAACTATTATCAGATAGCCAAGCTCATAATTCAATTTATCTAAAGAGATTCGCACTATTGAAAATCTTCCATACTATTCCGATAATTGATAGAAACAAATCCGGAGGAAAAAGACGATTAGCAAAAAGATAAGAACTGCCGCAGTTGGAGTTGGAAGTTTAGGCAGGCACCACGCGCGAAATTATTCTCAAATGGCGGTTGAAGGCGAAATCGATTTTATCGGTGTTTGCGATGAAAATGCAGAAACGGCAAGGGAAATCGCACGCGAAAACAGTTGTGAATTCTTTACCGATTGGGTTGACCTTTTAGATAAGGTAGATGCGGTTTCAATCGCAACGCCTACGGAAACACATTGTGAAATCGCGCTTGGATTTATAGAGCGTGGAATAAGTGTGTTGGTTGAAAAGCCCTTTGCGCGTAAACTCGCCGAGGCGGACAGGATGATTGCAGCAGCGGCAAATTCAGGTGCAAAAATAATGGTCGGGCATCTTGAACGTTACAATCCGGCTATGGTTGCTTTGCGTCCGTATGTAACTAAACCTCTATATTTTGAAATCCATAGAGTTTCGCCGTTTCCGAACAGATCTTTGGATGTGGATGTCGTGCTTGATGTGATGATTCACGATTTAGATGCGATTCAATGGCTTGTTGGCGAAAACGTAAAAACTTCTTCGATTCAAGCGGTCGGAATTCCGATTATCTCAGACAAAGTAGATGCGGCAAACGCGCGTATAGAATTTGAAAATGGCGCGGTTGCAAACATTACAGCATCACGCGTGGGCACTGAAAAAATCAGGAAAACGCGATTTTATCAAACAAAAAGTTATGTAGTTTTAGATTATCTTACGAAATTTGCTTCAATTACTTCGCTCGATCCCGATGCAGCCCACCCGCTGTTGGGAATCGATATTAACCGTTTGAAGGTTGAAGACACTGAGCCGCTTAGCGCGGAAATTTCAGCGTTTTTAGATGCGGTGAAGAATGATGTCGAACCGCCGGTGACGGCAAAAGACGGCAGAAGAGCGCTCGAACTTGCACTTTCTGTATTGGAACGAATCGAAGAACATCGCAGCCGTTTGAATGTTTAATTATGTCTGAAGCAATCAAAAATTTTTTGTCACAAAAAATTGAAGAACGTGCATTTCCATCGTGTGCGTATTCGGTTTCCGTTGGAAACGAGACAATTTTCGAAGCCGCGTTGGGTAATGCAGTTGTTGAACCAAACCTTCAACGAGCCGCAATTACAACCATTTATGATTTGGCAAGTCTTACAAAAGTGCTTGTAACCGGATTTTTGACCGCATACTTGATTGAAACTCGCGAAATTTTGTTTGAAGATAAAATATGCAAATTCTTCGAAGTATTCGATTCAGGCGAACAGCAAGAGATTACAATCCTCGATCTTCTTACGCATCGTTCAGGCTTTATCGGTTGGAAGCCGTTTTATTTATTGATTGATGAGCGTAGCGGCGTATTGCCGTTGATTGCTTCGACACCGCCGGATTATAAATTGCGCAGCAAAGTGGTTTATAGCGATTTGAACTTTCTTGTGCTTGGTTTTCTTATCGAAAAACTTTTGAGTAAACGATTAGACGAAATTGCGCGCGAATACATTTTTGAAAAGTTGAAGTTAGAAAATACCTTCTTCAATCCGCCGGAAACTGTTTTCGATAAAACCGCGGCAAGTGAACGCGGAAATTTGTATGAACGCAATACTTGTATTGAATTAGGATACGAAGTTACTTTGCGCGAGGATAAATTCAGAAGAAATGTAATCCATGGGGAAGTTCACGATAATAATTGTTTCCATTTTGGCGGTGTTTCCGGACACGCCGGATTATTTTCTACGGTAAACGAGGTTTCCAAGATAGCGGCGCAATTTTTGCCGGAAACTTCACAGTTTTTTTCGGCGGAAACCTGCAAAACTTTCACGCAGAATTTCACGCCCGGCTTGAATCAGGCGCGTTCGCTTGCGTTTCAACTTGCCGAAACGCCGGATTCCACTGCCGGTAAACAACTGTCGCCAAATAGTTTCGGACATTTGGGCTTTACCGGAACATCGGTTTGGATCGATCCGCAAACCGCGGCAATTTTTACATTGCTTACGAACCGAACACACAATCGTGAATTGCCGTTTGCCGATCTCAAAAATATTCGTCAAGAATTTCATAGTCTCGCATCCCAAGCCTTAGTTAGCGGTATTCGCCATCGCAGTTCGTAATAAGTTTGTATTTAACAGGCATCTAATGTTAGGTTTCGGTTATCTTAAGAAGCAGCGTTCCCCATGATTTTAGCCACTGGAGAAAAGATGAAAAAGTTCGCAATTTTATCCACTATTCTGTTGATTGGGATTAGTGTTTTTGCGCAGGAAAAACGACAAACGAGACCGCGCGTGGTTGTGACGCCGGATAGCAGCCAAAGAAACGGGGAACGCCCCGTGTTGCAGAATGATACTCCGAAACAAACTAATGACACGCCACCGGTTTTAGATGACGGCAGATCACCAACAATTCCACCACCACCACCGCCATTAATTACGGCGCCGGTCGAAGACAATACCGATGTTATAAAAATCGAAACAAATTTGGTTACGCTTCCCGTTACCGTTTTAGATAGAAACGGAAGATTTGTGGGCGGAATATCGGAGCCTGAATTTCAAGTTTTTGATAACGGTCGGCAACAGCAAATTGAATATTTTGCGTCAGTTGAAACGCCGTTTACAGTGGTGCTTTTGCTAGATGTAAGTCCTTCAACTCGCTACAAAATTGAAGAAATTCGTATGGCTGCAAACACTTTTGTAAATCAACTTCGTGCGGATGATAAAGTAATGGTTATCGCGTTTGATGAGTCTTTTCATATACTTGCGCGCCCAACCAACGATCGCAACCGGCTGCGTATGGCAATTGAAATGGCTAATTTTGGTGACGGTACAAGTCTTTATGATGCTGTTGGTAGCACTATCAAAACACAGCTTAAGAATATTGAAGGTAGAAAGGCTGTGGTTATTTTTACTGATGGCGTCGATACGACATCAAAATTTTCATCGTATGAAAGCACCGTAAAGCAAGTTGAAGAGCTGGATGCAATGATTTACCCGATTCGCTACAATACCTTGGCAGATCAAAACGGCGGGGTTGTAAACGTCCCGACGCGGAGTCCGCGTAACACCAGAACGCAATCCGGCGGCGGGTCGGTATTCGAACAAGTTTTGGGAGCGATTATTTTTGGTGATAGTCCGGTAATTTCAGGCGGTGGCAGAAATTCGGATCGAAATGTTCCGCTGGGAAGCACGCCCGAAGAATACGCACGTGGAAAGCAATACTTAACGGATATTGCGGGTTACAGTGGCGGCAGAATGTTTGAGGCAGATTCGATAACCAATTTAGATGCAGCATTTAGAAGTATCGCCGAAGAATTGCGAATGCAGTATTCGGTTGGATACTATCCCGGTGAAGTTGGGCAGGTTGGTGAACGTAGGAACGTAATGGTGCGCGTAAAACGTCCAAACTTATCGGTGCGAACAAAACGCAGTTATATTGTGGGCAGTGGCACTTAAATTGGGTTCAGAAGTTGGCATTTCGTTAAACGGCGTCACTAAAATCGATGCCGTTTTAGCATCTTTTAGAAAGCAAATGTTTAAGATTTTTCTGATTACATTATTTGGTGTTTTTACGTTTTGTTCGTATGCGCAGTCTTCAAATCGAAGCACCGCACCGGCAAAAAAAGCCAATGCACGCCCAACGCCAACGCCCGAATCGCCCAAACTGCTAAATGATGAAAGCAGCCAAGCGCCCAACGAAAATGTTGTGGTTGATGACGATGTTCTTAAGATTGAAACCGATTTGGTTTCGATTCCGGTGCGCGTTGTCGATAGGCAGGGAAGATTCATCGGCGGCATGAAAAAGGAAGAATTCAGTGTTTTTGAAGACGGAACGCCACAAACCATTGAATATTTTTCTAACGAAGAAAGCCCGTTTACGGTCGCATTAGTATTGGATATGAGCTATTCGACCAAATTTAAGATTGATGAAATTCAGCGTGCCGCATTAACGTTTGTTTCGCTGCTACGCCCAAACGATAAGGTTATGGTTGTGGGATTTGACGGCGAAGTTCACTTGCTTTCGGAACCAACTGGCGACCGCAAGACAATTGAGCAGGCGATTATCAGCACACGAATCGGGTACGGCACAAGTCTTTACGACGCTCTGAATTTTGTGTTGAAGCGCCGGCTAAATGCAATAAAAGGCAGAAAAGCCATAGTGCTTTTTACCGATGGCGTTGACACAACTTCAACAGTTACTGATGCCGGCAAGAGCCTTGATGAGGTGTTGGAAATGGATGCGCTGATTTACCCGATACATTACGATACATACGCGGATGTGAAAGCGATTGAAGACGGGAAAATTATTATCAACGATCCTTCAACAAGCACAACGCCCCCGATTGGCGGCGGGCAAATTCCGAACGGTACGAATAATCCGCTTCCGTTTCCGGTTCCGTCAATTTCCATCGGCGGAAGAAACAATCGGCGCACCACTGATCGAAACGGACGAGTCTTGAATCCAAACGATCCTAATTACCCTAACGATCCAAACAATCCTAACAGTAACCGGAGAAGAGACACTTCAATGCCGGGCTCCGGAACCAGCGAATATGATTATCGACGCGCTGCGGAGTATTTAAACGAATTAGCTTTAAGCACGGGTGGAAGAATTTACGAGGCGAACGACAATTACAGCTTAAGCCGTGCGTTTGCACAAATTGCAAGCGAACTTCGCGAATTTTATTCGATAAGTTATTACCCGATAAACGAAGACACTACGAAGCGCGTGCGAAGCATTAAAGTAAAGGTTGCTCAGAAAAATGTTGCGGTTAAAGCTCGCGGAAGCTACGTGCTTGGCGCGCAAAAATAGGGCTAAATCACGGTTCCATCGTATACTACCGCATTTTTCGGGACAAGAATTATCCCATCACGAATGTAATAATTTGCACCGTCCGCTTCTTTAACTCCGGATTCATTAGTCAGACGACAATTCTTGCCGATTCGTACATTCTTATCCGTAATGGCATTTCTAATAACGGTACCTTCGCCAATTCCCAAGTGCGGTGAGCCGCTTTCATCGCTTTTCGTGATTTCATCCAATGTTTCATAAAAATCGTTGCCCATTATTATTGAATCATAAATCTGCGCTCCAACATCTATACGGCTTCGAAGTCCGATAATTGAATTGCGCGAAACAATACCGTTTAAGATGCAACCTTCACTGATGAGCGAATCGCCAATTTCAGAGTCATGAACTTTTGAAGGTGGTAGATAGCGACTACGCGTATAAATCGGAGAAACTGCGTTGAAGAAATTGAATTTGGGCACGGGCGACGTCAAATCTAAATTTGCCTGATAGAATGAGCGAATTGTTCCAATATCTTCCCAATAGCCGTTAAATAAATAGGATTGTACGTTAAGTTCGTTAATCGCCGCCGGAATAACCTCACGCCCGAAATCAATTCTGTCCGGATAACCCTCCAAAAGATTAACCAGACCTTGATAACTGAAAACGTAAATCCCCATCGAAGCCAGATATGGTTTTTCTTCAGCTTGTGCGCGTTCTAACCCAAATTTGGTGGTATCTACGCGCATCGCCTTAAGCTCGTCACCTTCCGGCTTTTCTTTGAATTCAATAATCTTCCCCAAGTCATCTGTTTTTAACAACCCGAAACTGCTTGCTTCTGTGGGGGTGCTGGGAATAACGGAAATTGTTACATCGGCATTTGTTTCGTAATGCTTATCCAAAAACTCCGCATAGTTCATCCGATAGAGATGATCGCCGGATAATATTAAAACGGTTTCGATACCCGAATCACGCAAATGTGGAAAAATTTGGCGTACCGCATCCGCGGTTCCCTGAAACCACTGTGGGGAATCTGCACGCTGTTCCGCGGCTAAAATTTCCACAAATCCTTCGGAAAAACTTGAAAACCGAAAGGTTCCGGAAATGTGCCTGTTCAGTGAAGCAGAATTAAACTGTGTCAAAACATAAATGCTTGTTACGCCTGAGTTTATACAGTTCGATACCGGAACATCAATTAGCCGGTATTTTCCGGCAAGAGGAACGGCAGGCTTAGCGCGGTCTTGCGTTAAAGGGAATAATCTGGTTCCGGCACCACCGCCTAGAATTACAGCCATTACGTTAGATTTATTCGGCATAACTTTCTTCCTACCTTTGTTCTTATACTTTAAGAATAGACCTATTCGGAATTCTTTTTCAAGAATCCAAATATGTAAAAGCGAATTTTTGACAGGAAAGATTTCTAATGATACTTTCCAAGCTACTGTTATTTGCAAAAATTACACCTATGGAAATGGGGGAAGCCGAGTGAAATTCTCGCACGATCGCGTCACAGTAAATTGAACAAGTGTTTCAAAAGTCTGGAAACCCGTTTTAGAGGTATTTTTAACTTTGTGTCTCGCGTAAACGACATAGGTTAAACGGCTTTCAAAAGACTTTGGAAATCCTGTTTAGTAACTTTATTCGTTGAGATACTAAGCAGGATTTTTTATTTGAATTACAAACCAAAACATTTCGGAAATATCTTTTTCGCGGCAATTTTATTGTTTGCCGCAATCTCAAATATCGGTTGCAAGCAAACCGCAAACCCCGGTTCCGGCACGCAAGCCACGCAGACCCTAACCGATGATATTGGGCGCGAAGTTACGCTACCAAAGGAAGTTACGCGCGCGGTTTCACTTGCACCGAACTTAACCGAAATTGCTTTTTCGATTGGTGCGGGCGAAAAAATCGTTGGCGATACAACCTATTGCGATTATCCGGAAGGTGCCAAGAAGGTGAAAAAAGTTGGGGATACCATAAAGCCGAATCTTGAGGCAATAATTGCGTTAAAGCCACAGGTTGTGTTTGTTTCAACCGCGTCGCAGCTTGAATCGTTTACAAAAACTTTAGAAGCACAAGGAATCAAAGTTTTTGTTTCGAATCCGAATTCGCTTGAAGGTATTTATCGAAGCATAGTACAAATCGGGGAAATTCTCGGCGCACAAAAACAGGCGCACGCGACGGTTGCAGATATGAAGGGAACCGTTGATGAAATCGAAAAAGAAACCACGAAGGCGCGAAAAATTCCGACGTTTGTTCAGATTGACGCCTCGCTATATACAATCGGAAATACATCGTTTATAGCAGATGTCATAACAAAAGCGGGTGGCGAGCTTGTTACAAAAGATGTGAATCAGGCGTATTTCAAAATCTCGAAAGAAAAGGCTGCGGCAAGCGCACCGGAAGCAATTATTTTGACCGACAGCCCCGATAATCAATCACCAAACGAAGTATTTAACAATTCGACCGCGATTAAGAACCGCAATGTCTTTAAAATAAATGCAGATATTTTATCGCGCCCCGGTCCACGAACAACGGATGCGCTTGAAGAAATTGCAAGTTTTTACGCGGATGTGAGAACTAAATAATGCAAATGCGCACAACAGCAAAAAATCGAGCCGCAAAAGTGCTTTTAGTGCTCGCAGGCTTGCTCGTGCTAGTGTTTTTGATTTCCCTAAATCTCGGCAGTGAAGCGCTTCCTGTTCTTAACTTGAATCAAACACAGGCAAGCATTTTTTACGAAATTAGGTTGCCACGCGTCTTATTGGGGGCGTTCGTTGGCGCATCGCTTGCCGTTGCCGGCGCTGCACTGCAAAGTCTCTTGAGAAATCCTTTGGCGGAACCTTATTTGCTGGGCGTTTCAAACGGTGCCGCGCTCGGCACAATGGTGGCGTTTATATTCTTTATCACAAGTGATTTCGCAAAGCCATTAGGCGCGATAATAGGCGCGGCAGGCGCAACATTCGCCGTCTATCGCTTGGCTCACACGCGCGCAGGAATGAATGTTGAACGTTTAATACTTTCGGGCGTTATCGTCACAACATTTCTTTCTTCAATAATAATTCTATTTACAAGTCTCTTGGACGCAACAAAACTACGTAGTTTTACATTTTGGCTTTTGGGAGATCTTTCGCAAGCAAATATCACCGGAATATATGTTTGTGGCGTTGCGGCTGCAATCGGAATAATTGTTTTGATGTCGAAGGCGCGCGCTCTAAATTTGATGATGCTGGGCGAACGAGACGCTTTCGATTTGGGGGTAGAAGTAAAAAATACGCGGTTAATTGTGTTTACAACGTCGTCCGCGTTGGTGGGGGTAAGCGTTGCGGCAAGCGGTTCGGTGGGTTTTGTTGGGTTGATAGTGCCGCATATTGTGAGGCTTGCCGTTGGTTCTGATAATCGAATAGTCATTCCTTGTTCGGCATTGTTTGGGGCTGCATTTGTGATGCTTGCCGATACATTTGCTCGAACCGCTATCGCACCACGCGAACTTCCCGTCGGGGCGATCACAGCGTTGATAGGCTGTCCTTTGTTTATCTATTTGCTTAGGAGAAGTTCGTAAATGCTTGTTGCAAATAATGTTACGGTTGGCTACAAAGATGCGGAAATTGTTCGCGATGTATCTTTTTCACTCTCGGGCGGCGAAATAATTGCGTTGCTGGGCGCAAACGGAGCGGGAAAAACCACACTGCTGCGTGCATTAAATGGAATGATACCGGTTAAAAACGGTGAGATTCTTTTTGAAAACAAAGCAATAACTTTGCTTTCAAGAAACGAAATTGCACGCAAAATTACGGTTGTTGCACAAGAAAACGAGACCAGATTTCCTGTAACGGTTCTTGAATTTGTTCTTGGGGCGCGCTTTGCACATGGTAGCGCGTTTGGATGGGAAAGCGAACGCGACATCGCATTGGCGGTTGAAAGTCTTCAGATTTGCAAGCTTGGCGAATTTCAAAATCGTTTGATGAACGAACTTTCAGGCGGTGAACGTCAACGTGCGCTTTTCGCCCGGGCAATCGCAACTGAGGCGCAAGTGCTTTTGTTGGATGAACCAACAAACAATCTGGATATAGCAAATCAAGCACTATTGTTTCGGCTTGTAAAAGAGCGCACGGCAAATTTTGGTGCGGGAGCCATTGTAATTACACACGATCTGAATTTGGCGGCGGCGTATGCAGATAGGCTGCTTTTGCTTGAAGCCGGGAATCTGGTGGCAAATGGAACGCCAAGGGAAGTTCTTACGAATTTTGTTCTTGAAAAAACCTTTGGAGTAAAGGTTTTGGTTGATGAAAATCCGCAATCCGGAAAGGTGCGGGTAACATCTTTGTTCTGAACGTTTGATTTAAGGGAATGCGGAAAAGCCGCGGCTGCCCACGCAACTGTTAAGGCACAATGGCGCAGAAACCACTGCCAAAAGCGGGAAGGTGCGCTGGTTTTCTAACGTAAGGAAAACCGCCTAAGCCAGGAAACCTTTTCAAACGCTCTTTAATGTCACAACATACCCGCGTTGGGCGGGTTGGAGGAAAAATGAAGAAGTTTTTGTTGGTGCTTTTGTTCGCAAGCGTGCTTGCGACGGGGATTTTTGCGCAAACTGGGGCACGTGTTTTTGGAACGTTGCAGGGGAAAGAGGATAATGTTTCCGGGGCGTTGGTAACAATCGAAGCCGACGGGAGAGAATTTTCTCAAACTGCAAATGAAAAGGGCGAGTTTGAATTTAGAAATATTCCTTCAGGTAAGTACACAATCTCGGCGCAAAGCGTTGAACAGAAAAATGTTGGATATTGGATTTCGCAGGAAATATCGTTTGATTATGCGAAAGGCGAAACGAAAGAGATAAATCCGAAATTAACCACATTTGTTTCAAGTTCAGCAAATCGAAATTTTGAGGTCAATGTAGAAATTGCGACCGGAGAAGATCAACCGATTGAGGACGTCGCAAAAAGTGTAAATTTGATTAGCGGACGCGAAATGCGTGAACGCGCGGATTTTGCTTTGGTAGAATCATTGCGTTCAATTCCGGGGTTTAGAATTCAACAGCTAGGTGGCTTTGGAAAAATGGCTTCCATAAAATCGCGCGGGTTACGAAATCAAGATACTGCGCTTCTTTTAGATGGGTTTCGCTTTCGTGATGCGAGCGCTATTACGGGTGATGCATCCGCTTTTTTGAGTGACATCACGCTCACAAGTGTTTCGCGCATTGAGGTAATGCGCGGTGCGGGAAGTTCGCTTTACGGCACAAATGCCGTTGGCGGTACCATAAATTTTATAACACCCGCGCCGCGAAAAGCGTTTCACGGCAGCCTTTCCGGCGCATACGGCGGATTAGGACTTGGAAGAATTCGCGGCAACACGTCTTTCGGAACCGAAAGCGGAAAATTCGGATTTAATATGGGGGTTGCGCGAACTATTTACAGTGCCGGAATTGACGGCAACGATGACGCGCACAACACAAATTTCCAAATTCGTTTTGATTGGAAACCAACTGCCACTTCATATTTTTCGGGCAGGATATTCTTATCCGATGCGTTCGTAAGGTTGAATTCAAGCCCTGATACGTTGGGAATAATCCCCGATTCGACAACAATTTTAGATGCAAAGCAAGGTTTGAACTTTACGACTGATGTTGACGATCCGGATGACGAACAGCGTTCGGCTTCGTTTGCCGGTCAATTGGAATTTTCACAAGTTATCAGCGAATCCTTAGTATTTAAATCATCGTTTCAAGGGCTGAGAACTTCGCGCGACAATCAAAGCGGTCCCCTCGGCGTTGGCTATCAACCGTTCGGTGGAACTTCGCGAACAAAATTCAACGGCGAAATTTACACCGCCCGCGCTTCGATGGATTGGAATCGTGAAAATGGTTCAACAAATTTCGGATACGAATTTGAACAGGAATATTACGGAAATAACGGCTTTTCGCCGACACCCGGTGCTGATTTTTTTGCAAATGCCGCGCAAAGAAGCCACACCGCATCTATAGGTGATTTTTCCGATTTTCAAAACGGTCGCCTTCAGATTGGAAGTGGTTTGCGCTTTCAAAAATACAGTCTTGAAACCCCTGAATTTAGCGCCGTTGGGGCACCTTTTGAAAACGTAACACCAAACGCGCCACCAAATGCGATCACGCTTGACGGTTCGTTGATGTATCGAATCACCGCAAGCGGATTGCGATTTCGAACGCATGCCGGAACCGGATATCGCGTGCCTTCGCTATATGAACGGTTTGGCGCGTTTTACAGTTCATATTCACAAAGCTTTACCGCAATCGGCGACCCCTATTTGAAGCCCGAAAAAACATTTTCCGGCGATGCGGGTTTTTTGGTTCCACTAGGTAAATTCTTTGATGCCGAAGCGGTTTATTTTTATTCGAAGTTAATCGATACGGTTGCTTACGCCAATTCGGTGGAAGATATCGGAAACACGTCTCGCCCTTGGGGCGGTTACTTAAACGAAAAAGGCGGAATTGCGCGCGGCGGTGAATTTTCGGTTCGTTCGCGTCGCATGAGGTTCACGGATGTTTTTGCGTCCTACACATTTACAAACAGCGATCAAAAAACGCCGCAGGTTGCGGGAAGCGGAGTTATTCAAACTTTGGGAATTCCGAAGCATCAATTTACCGCTGTCGTAACTCAACGCTATAAAGGACTTGCGGTTAATGTTGATATTTTTCTGCAAAGCAATTATCTTGCGCCGGTTTACAGCAACAGTTATTTTCAATCGCAGATTTATCGATTTGAGGGAAACCGACGAGCCGATATTACCGCACGATATGATTTTGCAATGGGAAGTTTTCTTAAGGATTCAGATTTAAGATTTGTGGTGTTTGGAACCCTCACAAATGTTTTCAAACAAAACTACTTTGAAAACGGCTTTCGCACGGAAGGGCGAACCGGAAGAATTGGTTTGAGTATCAGCTTTTAGTGCAAATTAAAAACACTTTAGATCATCAAAAATGCGTGTTAGAATTGGTAGCACGCATTTTTGAGGTAACTTCGATATGAAATTTTTATTGGCTTTGGGAACAATCACACTTTTTTCTTTTGCAGTTTTTGCTCAAACCCGCGTAATTACAAATGCGGATTTGGAAAAGTATCGCGTAAAACGTCTTGCGGCGGAAAAGGAGCTGCGTGAAAACTACAAGGCGATGGGTTTTAAATCACCGGAAGAACAAGCTAAGCAAGACGAAAAAGACAGAAAAGAAACCGAAGAACTTGCAGCAAAACTTCGTGCAGAACGAATTGCGAAAGAAGACGCGCGTGCCCAACAACAAGAGGTTGTGGTGGTTTATGCCGATGAACAAGAAGCTCAGCAAGTTTCACCACAGGCTGATTTTATAGATTATTCGCAGTATTCGACATCAACTTATTACGGCAGCAGAAGCTTTCCTTACTATCGCGGATTTCAAGTGCGGTTAGGTTTTGGAAATCGGAATTTCGGCGGTTCCAACCGAAATTATCGTCGTCCGGTTGGTGGCGTGAATTTGGGCAATCAAAATCGCGGGAACGCAAACATCCGATCCAGCAGACGTTTGACGAACGAAAATCTCCGAAATACGCGCAGAAACGATGTTCGTGGGTTCGGCTTCGGAATCAGCACACGTTTGAACTGATTCGAGATTATAATTTAGGATTTGTTTTTACGAAATCGCAGTCTGAACCGATTGCGATTTTTTTTTGTGCAAATGTTTGAGCAATGCAATGGTAAATGGGGAAGTGTTGCGATTATAATGTTGGCTATATGAAAGAAGGTTGGGAAGCAATTATCGGAATGGAAATTCATGCGCAGCTCGCCACAGAAACTAAAATCTTTTGTGGTTGCGCAACAAGTTTTGGCGAAGAGCCGAATTCAAATACATGTGCCGTTTGTTTGGGGCTACCCGGCGCCTTGCCGGTTCTGAATTCACGTGTTGTTGATTTAGCGGCGCGTGCAGCACATGCACTGGGGTTGAAGATAAACGAAACATCGGTGTTTTCGCGAAAAAACTATTTTTATCCGGATTTGCCAAAGGGTTATCAAATTTCGCAATACGACAAGCCGTTTTCAAGCGACGGAATATTGACAATTCTTACGGCGGAACGCGATGAAGGCGGACATGCGAAGGATTGGAAGCCCTTTGAAATAGGTATTACACGAATGCATCTTGAAGAAGATGCCGGCAAAAACGTGCATGAGGGCTTGCCCGAAACCGAAAAGTATTCTTATGTCGATTTAAACCGTGCCGGTACGCCGCTAGCGGAAATAGTTACCGAACCGGATTTTCGTACTTCGTGGCAGGCTTATGACTATGTAAACCATGTAAGACGCGCGTTGCAATGGGTGGGGGCATCGGATGCCGATATGGAAAAGGGAAATTTGCGATGCGAGGCGAATGTTTCTGTCCGAAAAATAGGAGAAACAGACTTTCGAAACAAGGTTGAGTTAAAGAATCTAAATTCGGTTAGATTTATGCAGAAAGCGATTGAATTTGAAATTGAACGACAAATTATCGCACATGAGGCTGGTAAAGGAGTAAACCAAGAAACGCGTTTGTGGGACGATAAAGTCAACGAAACACGGGTGATGCGCTCAAAAGAAGATGCGCAAGATTACAGATATTTTCCCGAGCCGGACTTACAACCTTTGGTGGTTACGCGGA
The DNA here is from genome assembly GCA_047973305.1 of Pyrinomonadaceae bacterium. Taxonomy (GTDB): domain Bacteria; phylum Acidobacteriota; class Blastocatellia; order Pyrinomonadales; family Pyrinomonadaceae; genus Aridibacter. The sequence continues at coordinate 8,937 of JBKEBT010000045.1, read as the reverse complement.
GTTTTATTGATGAATCAAAAGGCGCAATGCCGGAACTGCCCGCCGAAATGCTGACGCGTTTTCAAAGCGAATTTGGACTCGGGTTTAATGATGCCTCGCAACTTGTTGCCGAAAAAGACGTTGCAGAATTTTTTGAAACAAGTGCAAATGTTTCGGGTAATCCAAAATCGACTGCAAACTGGATAATAGTTGAACTTACGCGCGAATTAAACAATGCGGGCATTGCGATTTCAGAATCAAGAATCTCGCCGGAAAATCTTGCGCAGTTGGTAATGTTCATAGACGAAGGGAAAATAAGCGGAAAACAGGCGAAGGATGTTTTGGTTGAAATGTTCGGAACCGGAAAAACCGCAGAAGAGATTGTGGCGGAAAAGGGACTTGAACAAATTTCCGATGTGGTAGCGATTGAATCGATTGTTGATGGCGTAATAGCTGCAAATGCGGGGCAAGTGGAAGCATTTCGTGGCGGAAACGATAAACTTTTTGGCTTTTTTGTTGGGCAGGTTATGAAAGCTTCACAAGGGAAGGCGAATCCGCAGGTTGTTAACGAAGTTTTGCGGAAAAAGCTGTAATCGGCAAATTTTTGATGTGGGTTATAATGGTTGTTAAACCTGCGATGAAATATTTTACAAAAACTCTTATTGTTTTCGTTTTTGCAACGAGCGCGTTGCCGGTTGCCTTTGGACAAGCATCCACCGAAACGAATTCAGAACCGGCAAACAAGTTAAGTGTGTTTGCATCCGCGCCTGATTCACAAAGCGAAAAAGCCAGATTTCGAACAATTTCGAAAAAAGAAGTCGCGTTGTTTCTTTTTCCCAGAGGAGCTTTTGACCAATTTCAAATTCGCGATGAAAGGGAATTTAGCCTTCTTGCGGGAACAAAAAAACTTTACGGCAAACCTAAAAGCAAGGATATAGAACATTTACAGCCAAGTGCGGAGCTTAAGAAAAAGTATAAGAGTGTGCTTGGGTTAGGTGACGCGGGTTTGATTACGCTTCTTCCGGATATAGGTTGTTTTAAGAATTTGGGTGTAATTAGCGCCGCGCCGGAATGTATAAAAAACGATTTTCCGGGTGCGGGGGCTGCGTATTCATTCCGGGAAGAAACTTATCGGGTGCCAACGGTTGCGGATATTGTTTATGATGGAAATGCGATACTTTCTTACGGTGATTTTGCAAACAGTTTTTTTGCATATTTGGGTGATGAGCCGTTGACGAACGTGACGAAACAAAATAAACAAATTCGCGCGCTTACGGCGATTCAACCCGCGGCGGAATCGGCACAGGCTGAGGCGTTGCAGCAAACGACAATTGCAGACCCATTGGAAGGAAAATACTCGTTTGGAGCCGGCATAAAAATTGTGCCAAATGCAACATTTGCGCTTCGTGTAATCGCGTATCGCGGCAGGTATTTTCGTTCAATCGGGTGGATGGTTTACAACGAACTAAATTATGACAATCGGCGAGACGTTGTGGTAGTTTTTCGGGTTGTGGACGGGGAAGCATCAAAGCCAATTACACTTTTGTATCGTAAATTGATTGATGAAAAATCCCCAAAGCTCGAACCAACGGAAGAACCGGAAGAGGCTAGCTAAAACGCGTTTAAAACATGGAAATAAAAGATAAAACTGCTTTGATCACCGGAGGAAGCAAGGGAATTGGTTTTGCAATCGCAAACCGGCTTCTTTCGGTAGGTGTTCGCGTTATGATTTGCGGTAGAGAAAAAGCCGTGCTTGATGATGCAAGCGAAAAACTTGACGGAGGCGATCACCTAAAAACCGCGGTTTGCGACATTCGTTCAGAATCGGAGGTCGAACAACTGATCGGCAAATGCGTCACGAAATTTGGCGGAATTGATATTCTTATCAACAACGCCGGTGTCGGCTTTTTGGGTAAAACCTGTGAGGAAATGCCGCCGGAAGAATTCCGAACTACGCTTGAAACGAATCTTTACGGTGTTTATTATGCTTGTCATTTTGCTATTCCTTATCTAAAAGCTGGCGGAAGCGGGTTTATAATCAACATTTCTTCGCTCGCGGGGCAGAATGCCCATCCGAAAATGTCTGCATATAACGCTTCCAAGTTTGCATTAAATGGTTTTACCGAAGCGCTTATGCAGGAACTTCGGCACGATAAAATAAAAGTAAGTTATATTTGCCCGGGTTCGGTAAATACCGAATTTAACAACGGAACAATTAGTGATGAAAAAGCGTGGCAGTTGCAACCGTGTGATATTGCAGATGCCGTTTTGTATGTTCTTACAACGCCAACAAATGCGCTGCCGAGCAAGATAGAAATTCGACCGGCGGCGCCGCCAACGCGTTAGTTTTATGAAATGCCATGATGAAAGACTTTCCAAGCGGTTAAACCGTTTGGTAGCGTTTCGGAAACGCAAAACTAGTTAAAGCCGGAAAAGTTTTGTTTAGATGATTCTAAAAACGTGCGAAGAATTAATGGCGAATATTAATTCCAACTTGGCTTTTGCCGAAATGCGTGCGCAATCTATGCCAGCATTTATTAACGGGAAACAGATATAGAAATTAGGAACCCGCGGTTGTAAACGTAAACTTCAGTATGGTTACTGAAGGTGTTCATTTATCATTTTCATAAGTGCATCAGGACCAAATGGTTTCGAAATAAAGTTAGTTGAACCAGCCATTTTGCCGCGCGCTTTATCAAAAAAGCCGTCTTTTCCGGAGACAAGAATTACGGGAATATCCTTTGTTGATTCGTTTTCGCGTATGTGTTTGCAAACTTGATAGCCATCCATTTTCGGCATCGTAATATCCAGCAAAACCAAATCGGGAATAACTTCTTTCAACAGCTCAACGGCTTCAATTCCGTCTGAGGCAGTAAGCGTGCGATGACCAACCTTTTGCAGCTTGCCCGAAATTAGGCGACGAATCATCGGAGAGTCATCAACAATCATTATCGTTCGAACCCCAATTTCTTCGGGCGCGAAATACGAGGAATTGTGATTTACGTTTATTAGAACGTCATCATCCAAGTGCTCTTCAAAGTGTTCATCATCGTGTGTTTCAGCAGTTTCAGACTGAAGCGTGGTTTGTTCGTGGACAAGCGAAAAACCTTCATCGTCAATTCTTTCTATTTCCGGTTCGCTCGGTGCATCTTCATCAGCTGAAAATTCGTGAACGCTGTCGGATTCCGAAGGCTCGTCTTGCTCATTTTCATGAGATTGCTTTTCGAAAATGTCTTCGAATTGTGGAAGTTCAGCGGTAATATGATGGGTGGAAGCGACAGGTAAGAATTCATCTGAATCGGCGGGCTCGGTGGATTCAATTGGTGCCACTTCTTCAGGTTCTGCTTCAACAAACGGTGTGGTGGCGGATCGAATTGGCTCTTCGGACGAATCGGAATCTTCATAATCGTCGAGGTCTTCAAGTTCGTCAAAGCTATTATTTACGGGTTCGGAAGCTAAAACATCAGAAATTCCTTCAAGTGTTGCATCCTCTTCAAGTTCTTCCTGAGGTTTTTCAACCAGAACAGCTTTGCGTATTTCCTCATCAACTTGCGTTTCAATTTCGAAGCCTTCTACAGCCGTTGGAAAGTAAAATGCAAAATCTGAAGCGGGCTCCGGTACCGGGGTTGGTTCATCCAACAATTCTGGATATTGAGACGCTTCCTCAAGATCCGCAGAAACGAAGTTCTCATCCTCAGGATGCTCTTGAACTATTTCATGCATTTCGGCATCCCCAACAACTTCAAAATTTGATTCTGTTAAAGACTTTTCCGTAGTCTGCGCAACATCATTGTTAACCGCATTTACAGACGTTTCTTGAATTGGTTCCTGCGGTGCTTTGGAATCAGACGATTCAGGAAAATCGTCCAGTTCAGAAGCTTCGATAATCGCCTTAAGTGATTGCATGTTAGCGAGCGCGGCATCATTTTGCGGTTCGATTTCCAGTACCTTTTCAAAACATTCGATTTTTGTAGAGAACGAATCGGACAGATGCGCGCTTAGCATCCAAGCGGCGGTTAATGCGGGGTTTAGTTGATGTACACGTTCAAGTATTTCGTTTGCCGCATCTTTTTCGCCGGTTGCAGCGTGTTTTGAGGCTTTTGAAAACAGATGTTCGGCTTCATCGTGATCGATTGCTGCCAAAGCAGCCTTCACATCCACATTTTCCGGAGCAAGTTCGGAGGCGGCTTCCAGCAATTTTCGTTTTTCCGCGAAATCCTTTTCAATAGCGGCTTCAAAAAGTAAAATCTCAACTCTGTCTTGGTCAAGTTCTCTTAACTGATTTATGCAATTCCTCGCGGTTTCCGCATCCTTTTCTTTAATCGCGGCTTTTGTTTTTTCAGCAAGGGATTGAAATCTATTTTCTTGAAGTTGTTTCTGAAGTGTTTTGGCTTTTTCGTTATCCGGGAAGTTTGTTATGAATTCATTTAGAGCTTGTTCTTTTTTGTCATTGTCTGCAAATAAACAAATAGTAAGTAGCTTTCCGGCTTCGCTCTCCGGTTGAAGGGTAAGTATTTGGTTTGCTAATTCTGCGGCTTCATCATTTTCTTCTTTATCAAGCGCGCTCTCCGCCATCTCAAGAAGCTCGGAAACCCGCATATTGATTGCCGATTTATACCCTTCATGCGCGAGTTCATTTTCGGGATCCATTTCCGTAATTGCGCGAAATGCCTCCATCTTTTCCAACGGATTTTGAACGATTTCTGCCTTCAATAGCCAGGCATCAACAATTCCCGGTGATTCAATCAGAATTTCATCCAACAACGATAGCGCCGCGCCTTCATCGCCGGCTTCCGCCGAATCTTTCGCGTGTTGAAGCAAGCCCAAAATGCGTTCAAGTTTTGCCGCATCCAATGCGTCTATCGCGGCTTCATTTTGCGGGTCATCGTCTAAAACACTTTTGACAATGGCGATGCGCTCGCCTATATCTTCGGTCATTTCCGCTTTTAGCAGCAGTGCGCCGGAATCACACGGGTTTTCTTCAAGTAAATCTTCAACTAATGTTTGGGCATGCGCTTTATCCCCTGAGTTCAGGGCGTCACTCGCGATTGCTAATGTTGAATCAAACACACACTTTTGCGTTTCTTCAAGTAAACTCTTAGCTTCGGTGTTTTCGGGGTTTATGGTTACAACTCTCTTTAGGTTTGTGAGTTTTTCATGGTCATTTTCTGAGGTTTCGGCAAGTTTTAACCACGCAAGTTCATTATTTTCATCGTTTACAATTGCTTGCAAAAAGCACTGCCGGGCATGTTTTGCATTTCCGTCATTTTCGGAATCAATACCTTGCTGAACAAAATTCTTCGAAAGCAGAGTTGTGGTTTCGGCTAGCCACTTTGTAGCGCGTTCATTTTCCGGATCTATCTTCAGAACCTTGTTGAGAAAAATCAAAAGTTCTTCCGGGTATTCACTTATTGAGGCAAGCCAAAGCCAGCCGGATTTGCTTTCCGGCTCTTTTTCGGTAAGTTCAAGCAACAATCTCCTTGCTGTCGCGCGATCGCCGCTTTTCGCTGCCTTTATTCCTGAATCGAGCAGGGCGCTGTGTTTAGTTGATACATTACTTTCAAATAATTCTTCGGACATTTCAGATGGAATGTTTAACAAGTCTGCCTCTTCAAGATTATCAATTCTCATATTTATTTCCTTGATTGCAATACGGGAGGTGTCCGTTTTATACGTCGATAAGCCAATGAGTTTACAAATTTTGGCACTTTATACGTGACAAAATTTGATAATTTCGCAAGATGTTTTCTTTGAACAACGCAATAAACCTTCGATATATTGGGAAAATTGGTTAAATTGCGTGAATTAACTAACTTAATTCCACAAGCAAGTAAAGCAAATTGCAGACCAAATCTGCGTAAAATTCACATTAGCGCGAATTTTCCAAAAGCTTTTTTAGCCGGTGGGTTTTTATTCCGTAAAAATTCATTATTTCTTCTACTTTTTTGTTGTTCGGGATGTTTGGATGGGAATCCGCGGTTAGTTTACCGACGATCATATTGTTTTTCGGTGTGTGTTCGGTGGAGATGAATTCAAAAATTTGCGTTTTATATCCTTGTTCTTCAAGCAGCATTGCGCGAATTCCATCGGTAATCGATTCGGCTTCACGTTCAAGAATGCTTCCATGTTTCAAAATGCCGGAAAGAAGTTTCGGCGCCTGCATTTGTGGGCGAATTTCTTGGTGACAGCAAGGCGCGACAACAATAAGCGAAATATTGTTCTTTATCGCCTTAAATATTGCATCGTCGGTTGCTGTATTGCAGGCGTGGAGCGCAATCAAAATATCCGCATTTTCGGGTTCGAACGTGTCAATTTTGCCTTCAACGAAATGTAAGCCGTCAAAATCCGATGATTTCGCAATGTCGTTGCAAAGCGCGACCAGTTCTGATTTTGTATCAACACCCGTGATTTTAACATCGATGTTTCTTACGTTCGAAAAATAGTCATAGGCGGCAAACGTCAAATATCCCTTTCCCGAACCCATATCCACAATTCGAAGTTCCTTTCGTTCGGATAGTTCAGAACCTTCAACCAAATGTTTAAGTGTTTCCACAAAATGATTGATTTGTTTGAACTTATCCTGTTGCGTAGTTTTTATTCTGCCCTCATCCGTTGTTATGCCGAGTGCTTTTAAATAGAACTTATCTTGATCTATTAGATGGTTTCTTTTTCGATTATGCTCAAAAGTAGGCGCCGTTCTAAAAGTCGGCTTGCCGGTATTTAATCTAGAGCGCCCCTTCTTTCCAATATCCAATTGAAAATCATTCTCGGTTGTGAAAAGATGCGCCGCGAAAAAATCGGTTCCTAACAAATCTTTTAGTATTGAGTTTCCTTTTTCAAACGAATAGTTTTTTGCGGTGTCTCGTGTGTTATACCTATACAGAAAGGAAGTTCTAAGTCCTTTTTTTGTATGAATTAGGCGTACAAGTATTCTTTGCAAACTTTTGTCTGCGCCTTTATAATTTCCCAAAGTAAGTTTTACAAACGTGCCCCCTTGAACACTTGTCGAAAAAATATTCAGGAAATTCTTAATGTTCTCAACTGACATAACGAGAATTAGAGGTTAGCAAAATATGGATTCTAACGAAAATACGATTGATAAGGAAATGTTTCTTGGCGATATTCTTCGAATTTTCCGCGAAACATTTGAAGGTTCACCGTCTGGCGAAGGGAGTATTTATCTTGATCACGGTGTTGGGGTGTTTTCTTCGTTGGCAGAAATTTCGTCAGAACGTGCCTCGCGTGACATTCGCGGAACGACATTGGCGGCGCAGGTTGAACACACCAAGTTTTATATTGACCGCCTTTTGGAATATATAGACGGAACTGAAATCGAAGTAAATTGGGAGCTCAGCTGGCTAATTACAAGCGTAAACCCGATTGAATGGGATACTTTGCGCGCCGGCATAAGGGTTTCGTATGACAATGCAATGAAAAAGCTGCTAACTATTGAAAAATGGAATAGTGAAAATGCCGGTGAAGCGATGGCGATTGTGGTTCACACGGCGTACCATTTTGGTTCAATACGTCAAGTGCTTAAACATATCTAACTTCTTTCAACTGTTTAAGTTATAGGTTAATTATGAGAAACTACTTTCATTTGGCGTTTCCGGTAACTGATTTAGAAAAGACGCGTAAATTCTATTCCGAAATTTTGGAATGCGAAATGGGCAGAAGTGATGACCGTTGGATCGATTTTAACCTTTTTGGACATCAAATTGTCGCGCATCTTGTAGAAGGCACGGGCGTGCGCGGAAAAAACTTTGTGGATGGAGATAGTGTTCCGATACCACATTTTGGAGTAATTCTTGAAATGAAAGAGTTTACGCGGTTAGCAGAACGCTTGAAAGCAAAAGGCGTAAGATTTGAAATTGAACCTCACATTCGCTTTAAAGGGGAAGTTGGCGAACAAGCTACGATGTTTTTTCTTGATCCTAGCGGTAACGCATTGGAATTTAAGGCGTTTAGCGATTTTTCACAAATATTCGCCACGTGATGCTTATGAAAAGTATTTATTTGTTGTTTTCGTTATTTTGTATTTTATTTGTTACCTCAAGTTTTTCCCAAACGCGTGAGGTTGCCATTACCATTGACGATCTTCCGGTTGTGGTAAAAAACACCAATCTCGAAAAACGCCAAGATATTACAAAACGTCTATTGGCTAAAATTAAGGCGGCGCGAGTTCCTGTAATAGGCTTTGTAAACGAAAACAAGCTCTATGTAGGCGGAAATTTGAGCGACCCGGATGTGCAACTCTTGCGGCAATGGCTAAATCAGGGGCTCGATCTTGGAAATCATACATATTCGCATATGAGCCTTCACGCGAACTCGATAGGAGATTTCGAAGCGGATGTTCTGCGTGGCGAGGTTGTAACACGAAGGCTTTTGGGTGAAAAAGGCAAAGAAATCAAATACTTTCGCTACCCTTATTTATTTACCGGGCTGAACCTTGAGACCAAGGCGGAAGGAAGCGCTTTTCTTGCAAAAAATCATTACACACATGCTCCGGTAACGATTGATGATGCGGATTGGATTTTCGCACGTGCTTACGACAACGCAATTGAAAGCGGCGATTTGGCATCAAAAAGCGCGGTGGGCAAAGCATATATTCCCTATATGCGCGCGAAAGTTGCCTATTGTGAAGCACAATCTGACATGGTTTTGGGTTATGAAATCAAACAAATTCTGTTGATTCACGCCAATTCGATTAACGCGGATTACTTCACCGAACTTGTAAAAATGTTTCGCAAACGCAACTACCAGTTTATAACGCTTGGCGAGGCTCTGAAAGACCCCGCCATTAAAAAGCCGGATACCTTTACACGGCGTGCCGGAATTTCGTGGCTCCACCGCTGGGCGTTGGATTTGGGTAAAGATTCACTAGTTCCAAACGAGCCACTCGTTCCCGCATTTGTTATGAAACTTGCCGGCGTTGATTCAGAATAATTCCGATTATTT
>JBKEBT010000044.1:0-6403 GCA_047973305.1 Pyrinomonadaceae bacterium | reverse complement strand
GCAGCAATTTCTTTGGTTTTTGCCGTTGCTTGGGAATTGGTGTGTGAAAATCCGGCAGTGGATTTAAGTTTGCTTGCGCACCGTGGTTTTGCAATTGCATGCGTTTTGATATTTTTGGCAAGTATTGTTTATACCAGCGGAATAAGCATCGTAATTCCGGTGATTGTGCAGGATGTGCTCGGTTTTGGAGCGTTTGAAACGGGGCTGGTTGGAATGCCGGGGGCGATTTCCGTAACAATCGGCGTTTACATTATCGGTTATATGATTGATAAATTCACCGCAAAATATGTAATCGCATTTGGGTATTTTGCATCAATCTTGGCGTTCTTAAATATGGCAACGCTAACTTCCACATTTCCGTTTCTTCTTTTGATTTTTAATCGAACGCTCGTTTCGATTTCGATGACTTTCGGAGCTGTCGGCGTTAATGCAACCGCGTATTACGGCATCGATCCAAAAAAACATAACGCAGCCTCATCTATGCTGAACTTGGCGCGTATTTTGGGAACAAGTTTTGGATACTCCGTGGTGGCGACGATTCTTGTTTCACTTGCGCGCAGGCACATTGTTGATTTAGGGCAGAATTTTTCCGAGCTGAACCCGAATTTTACGGGTGCGTTGAATCACCTTGCAAATTCAATTGCGGCAGGTGGCGTAAGAACTGGTGATGCGGAATCAATCGCGCTTGCGGATTTGTTCGGAAGGCTTGTTCGGGAAGCCTATACTATTGCCTCAAACGAAGTATTGATGTTATTTGCGGCGATTCTGGTTTTGCCATTGATACTTTCGTTTTTCCTTAACAAAAAAGCCGGCGAAGCGGGGCATTAAACTTTTCTGTTAATATTGAATTAAACTGCCTTCGCGTTTTGCACGTTTTACGGAACGTGAAAAAATCCAAAGTGAAAATGGCAACAAAATCGCCAAAAATGCAGTTAAGACTATCATCTGTGGTTTTACATCAGCAAAAGTGTCGCCCTGTATCAATATGCTTCTTATACCATCTAATCCGTAAGTTGAAGGATTAATAGCGGAAAGCCACGTTCCTGCCTTGCCCAACTCTTGCTGAAGCATTTCTTTTGGAAAGAATACGCCTGAAAATAACGCAGTTCCCGCGCCCAGTAACACCGCAAACGGATCGCCCCGCTTAAATACCATCGCAAAACTTGCGGAAATAATCCCAATGCAACCGAGACAAAGTGTAGTTAAAATCATAAAGAATGATGCGAGCAAAAAACTTCCTTTATAGTGAACATTAAAAAACGCCCAACCGAAAAAGAGGTATAGGAATGAATAAAATGTGGCTTCAACATATGCCCACGCAGAACTTGAGATTATTACCGTTGGCACGTTTATTGGCGTTAATAAAACACTTTCAAGCGTGCCTTGCATCTGCTCCTGCCTAATTGCATTCGCAAGCGATGAAAAGCCGGTTAAAAAATAATTCAAAACCGCCAAACCGATTAGCCATGCCGCCAAAAGATTTTGCCAGTTCGGATATTGAAAGGCTATAAAACCCGAACCCGCAAGACGAGAGATAAAATAAAACGTGGTTGTAATGCCGAGAATCCAAAGAATTCTAATAAAGAATTCAAATCGATATGAAATCGCGAGCTGAAAATCTCTTACCACAAATGCACGAATTCTTCTTAAAAGTTTCATAAAGCGAGCAGACGGAATCAGAAAAATTGCCGAGAGCACTAAAATACGCAATAAATTTAATGTATTCAAATACTTAATAATGTTGCAAACAATTTCGTCACGTCATAAAATACCGTTATGTTAGGGTTTCGAGCAAGTTTTGCACTAATCATTTTTGTAACGTTGACGGTTATTTCCGGCTGCGGCAACCGAAACATAAGCGATGCAAATCAGTTGCGACCAAATATAAATTCGGATTTTGATACCGGTTCGGCAAATGCCGATTCCAATACCGTAACAGATGATGAAATTACGCTTAATTCGCTTGTAACATTCCCCTTTGAACCCACGGAAAATGTATGGCGTAAGGATGGGCTGAATTCGAATGGAGACGTAAATATCGGAATTAGCAAAGAAGCCGGCGACAAAAAACTTACGGCAGTTTTGCAGTTTTCTGATGAAGACACCAAAGCGCTTTTGGATAATCTAAATGCGGAAGCAAAGCCGAAGGCGGTTTCGTTTGAACCCGAATCATGGTTTCCGGCAGAGTTAATAGCTAAAAGCGACACTACCGGAAATTCCAAAATTACCGGCAATTCATACCCCGCAACCGATTTCTACAAACCGCCGTTCATAGCAGGCACAATTACGTATATTGCCGATACAAACTTCTTTATCTTGGTTCTGAATTCAAATTAGCAAATAAATATGAATTAACGCATTAATTACCGGCGAAGGAAATGCAAATTTTGTCGCTTCAGCCCTGCTTACCTGTTCAATAATTGCGCAAATCGTGCTAGCATCTTCTAATCATTCAAACCGAACCATGCGTTACTTTCTTTCGATAATTTTCTTTGCCGTAGTTATTTTTGCGGGCGCAACTATTCTAATTGCACAAGAAACAAACCCCGTAGATAGGAAGGTTGCCAACCCGAACACCGATTCACCAAACATAAACCCCGTGGCGCCGGAAGATCGCCTTACAATTGTAAACAAACGACAGGAATCCGGATATCAGCCTGAGGGCGGTGGTGATGAATTGGTGGTTTATTCCGATTCCCAAGAAGCCCGGGGTGAAGAAGGGAAGCGCATTGTCACCCACGAAGGAAATGTTGATGTTCGATACGGAATATATCGTTTGCAGGCTGACCGAATTACGATTTACGAAGAAACAAACACGATTGTGGCAACCGGTTCAGTGGTTTTTGATCAAGGTGAAGATCAACGAATTACCGGCACAAGTGCAACATGGAATTACAAAACCAAGCTTGGTTCGTTTATAAATTCAACCGGTTACACAAATCAAACACAAGACGGAAACGTTTTATATTTCACGGCAGACAACGTTGAACGAACGAAACTCAATGAGGTTGTAATAAAAAAAGGCGAGTTTACGGCGTGCGAGGATGCGGTGCCGACGTGGAGCTTTACAACCGATGAAGCTACAATTGTTGCAAAGGAACGCGTAAAAATGCGGAGTCCGGCGTTTCGGGTTAAGGGATTTCCGATTTTGAAGTTGCCTTATGTATCGGTTCCGATTCGTGAGCGAGACCGTTCATCCGGTTTTTTGACACCAACGATCGGATATTCAGCAAATAAAGGCGTTAGGCTTTCCGGTGCGTATTATCAAACACTCGGACGCTCTGCCGATGTTACGTTTCGCACCGATGTTTATTCGGCACGTGGTATCGGTTATGGTTTTGATTTGCGTACGCGCGCCAATTCGCGCAGCTATTTTAATGCGGGCTTGTTTGGTGTGCAGGATAGATTGTTTGGGAAAAAGGCGAGCGCCGAAAATCCGAATCAAGGCGGTACAAGCATTTATGCTGAAGGAATTCATTACTTCAAAAATGGCTTTGTGGGTGTTGCAGATGTTCGAATAACATCGAGCTTGGCGTTTAGGCAAGTTTTTTCTGACGGGATTCAGCAAATTATTTCTCCAATCGAACTTTCCCAAGGCTTTGTAAACAAGAGCTGGGGAAATTACACAATGAATATTTTGGCGCGTTCCGAAGTGATTTCAATCCCGAACGTGCGCATTAAAACGCGAAATCTTCCAAGCTTGAATTTTGACAAGCGTCCTTCGCGCCTAAGTTTTTTCGACAATGCGTATTTTTCATTTAAAACCAGTCTTGAAGGCATAAGCCGTCGTGAAGAAGTTGATGATTTGCAACGTTATCAACAAGAAACAAACAGTAATCCGGTGGTTACGCCCGCAATCGGACAGCGTTTGGATTTTTATCCGAAACTTACGGTTCCTTTAAACACAAAGTTTTTTTCCGTAACAGCGACCGCGGGCGGGCGGGTTACATATTATTCGAATTCCTTTGATAACCTGCGAAATGTGGTTGGCGAAAACGTAACAAGGAAATATGGCGAATTCAAACTGGATTTTCGCCCGGTGGCACTTGCCAAAAATTATTATGGCAAAAATGATGAGTTTAAGTTTCGTCACGTAATTGAACCGTACTTAAGCTATCGATATGTAAAGGGAATTAGTAATTTCAAAAACATTATTCGCTTTGATTACGGAGATACGCAAACCGATACAAACGAAGTTGAATGGGGAATTACAAACCGATTTTTCACACGTAGATACTCGGAAGCAGTAACGAGTGAGGCTAGACGTAGACTACAAGAGAATCCGAATTCTAAGACTGATACGCTGTCAATTCAACCCTATGAAGTGTTTACGCTCACGCTTCGCGGAAAGTATTTTTTCGATCCGTATTTCGGTGGCGCGCTCGTGCCCGGTGAAAGAAACCAGATTGTGCCAATAACTGATTTGACGTTCTATACCTTTGGCGGAATTCCGCGCAGATTTTCGCCGTTGATTTTGGACGCTACCTATCGTCCGCAGCGCAAAGTTTTTATAAATTCGCGCTTAGATTACGGCGTTCAAGGTGATGGACTTCGCGCAGTTTCCGCAACGTTTGGCTATGACGCGAAACTTTTAAAATTTTTCCAAACATTTTATTATACGCGGGCGGTTACGCTTACCGGATCACTGGCGCAGTATGCGAACGCAAATGGAAAAGAAGCAGGTACAATTCGCGGCTCACAATGGAGCCCCGCAATCTTTTTGGGAAACCGCGATAAAGGATTATACGGCGGCGCATCATTGTTTTTTGATTTTCAAAACCGGAAAGCATTGGATGGGCGTCCGCTGATTTCATCAACATATACGCTTGGATATGCTGGAAATTGCTGCTCTTTAACCGCGCAGTTTTATACTTTTAACGTCGGAATTCGCCGTGAAAATCGTTTTGTTTTCAGTTTTTCGCTTAAGGGAATCGGAAGCTTTGGCACCGAACAATACGGACAGCCCAGGTTCTAATATTTTCCCTTGTTCAAGCGCGCGTGGTTAGGTTTCCTTTTGAGGCGAAAGCAGCCAAACTTCAATTGTTCCTTGTTTTACGGTTTTTGCAATAGTTTCGTTTTCGAACGACTCAACTTTTGTATTTGAACCAATTGTTTTTCCGACCTTATACGCCGCCGGTTTATCTTCGGCGTAAAAGTATCTAACGGTGTTTTCAGAAAACCTTTGGATTTTTTGACCTGTTTCATCACCCACGTTTTCAATCGGCATTATCTGAATACTAATTTTTTCTAATTCCGCATTAAGCTTGGTTGCATATTCTAATCCGGCATCATCAAAAACTTGAATAAACACACGGGGACTGGCAAATGTTACTGCGCTTTCAGCTTGAGCATCCGGAGCTTTTGCTTCCTTAATCGCGTTTGCGACGTCTGCATTTGTGGAAGTTCCGAAATAGAATCCGACGATGGTTCCAACCGTAACCAAAAACGTCGTTAATACTTCTTTTCCTAGGCTTAGGCGCTCTCGTATGCGTTCATCGTTGATAAAAACCGAAGCCAATACCAGCAATAGGGCAATTACAACGGTGCTCAAAATGAACAAAACCGTGATAAGTAGCCGAGCGGAGGCTATTTCGTCCGCTTCCGATGAAATGGGTGGTTCCGAATTTGCAACCGATTTAATATAGAACCCTAACGCAATTACCAAACTGATCGCGAGTATTGACGCGGTTATCGCAAATTCCGGTAGTCGCGAGCCGGATTTTTCATTACCGGTTGTGGTGTTTTGCAATTTAGGCTTATCATCAGCCTTTTCAGTATCACTATTTTCTTCGATGTCCATCTCGGTTCCTCTCTAAATTCGTCAAGAAAAAATTTCGGAATCACAAAAATAAATAACAAGGATATTAGCGGATCGGTTACATTCCAATTGAAAAAGGGATACGGGACCGAAATGTGCCAAACTTTCCAAGTAGCACGCAAATTCAGCCCCTAGTTCACAAAAACACTACGAAGCAAGTATTTTTTCGATATCGCGAAACATTTCTTCGACACTCTTTAAATACTCGGCGCGTCTTTCTTTTAACGGTCCGAAGTGCGTTCTGTTAACTCTTAACATAATGTTTACATATTCAGCCGCAAACGCCGGACACTCCTTTTGAAACGTTTGAAACTCCGCACCTTTGCCGTTGCCAATTACGGGTTCGCTTTTTGGCTTTACACCTTCACTAAATGTTTCAAGCTGACACTTGTTCGGGTTAGATTTGTATTGTTCATACAACTTTAGCAAGTAAGGTGACCGGTTTCTGGAATCCCAACTGACTTGAAAAAGCCCTGCCTCGGAGTTTTCTTCAGTTGGTTGTATCGGCTTCGGAAGTTTTAATTTGGACTTGTCCCATCCAACATTTGTCCTTCCGGAACTCTCTCTCATCCCGAGTCCGGTTGC
>JBKEBT010000043.1:0-10617 GCA_047973305.1 Pyrinomonadaceae bacterium | reverse complement strand
TACGACCAGTGCTTACAGAAACGAATGGGCACGGTTCCCATTCAAGCACGAACGACACACTAACAGACTGAAGTACGACCAAACCTTACGCTCGAGTTTCTGATGCCGTAACCTTCTTTACGCGTTTGCTTTATCGGTGCAGCGCGTCGCTGCTCTCCGTCAAAGAAGTATTGCCCGATTATAGCATTGCTTGAATTGCGGACTTCTTTCTGCTTGTTTTCGGCGTCGTAAAAGAAGCTTCGACCTTCGGCATCCGCGACAATATTTCCGCTTAAATCATAGGAATAGCCTTGCCCTGAGGTGAAACGATTGTTCGCTTGATCGACCGTCGGGTTGCAGATGTTGTTCGGACAGCCCGTCGTTGTCGTGGTGCCGGACGCGGATACGGTATTTTATCAAAACAACATCATGTTTACTTCTCAATTGGTACTTTAAAGTCCAGTTTAACAGGTTTCGATATTATAAGATCTGTCCAAAGGTAGCCAAATTTTTGCCAACGCTTTCTTAGCTTGCCACTCAAGTTTTTACTAGCCCTATCAATATTCAATGACCAACTATCTCCCATTATTTGAATCCACACTTCTGGAGCAGCGTTGATTTTTTCCCAGCTTTCTGTCCGGAAAGGAGTTTTGTTTTTAGCACTAATTGGAAGCTGGAATTTTATTTGTTGTTCTAGACTAATGGTTTGTCCCACATCAAGAAAAATGAAGTACTTTTCACTAGGTTTAGACGTGTCAAGACTTTTCGCAAGTAGAGTCCATTTTGATGAGGTATCAATAGACTCACCGTAAAAATTGAACACAAAAGCCCCTTGAGAAGTCAGCTTTTCCTCTTTTTCTGCGAGAATAAATCCCGATTTAACGTGCGGAAACCCGTACGCATCCAAGAGAAGAACAGGCACATTACCTGAATTCTTCAAAATAACAGTCACAAGGATGTTTACAGAAACAAATGATTTATCTAGTTTTGCAACCGTTAATCGCTGAACTTTTGCTTCAGCAGTTAGCAATTCTTTCGAATTATTTTCATTACCACAGATTGATAAATTAAATATCATAAATATCCCTGCAAAAAAGATTCTGTAACGACCCTTCAATCCATAAAACATTTCATCTTCTCCTGTAAAATCCGCTTTCGTTTGCATTGCGTCCGCTTACTGTTCCGTAGATTTCTACTTCAAGCCCAGGATAGTCTCCAAAAACATATCGAATTTCATAACGCCCTTTGACTCCACTCTTACTAAAAGCCACCGGCGTTCCATCGTCATTTCGGAATATGAAGTTAGCGAAGTGAGTTGCTATATTATCGGCTTTTGCATAACGAATTATATCTCCGACTTGTGCATCGCTCTCAGCAACATTCTTAGCTTCTGTATCAAGCATCGGGTCTAATATATTTGTTCCAATCTTCGGTATATATTTACTCAATCCGATACTACACGATGTCCCAGAGCAGTCATTATTAGCTGGTCCAAATTCTTTTTTCGCAGCTAGCTCGTCAAGTTTATCGAAGTTTTTGTTTTCCCAATTTGATTGCAAAGCTAATCCATCTTCAACAGCATCAAAAACTCTACCAACAAGACCGCCTTGCTCAGATAACCGAATACTGTCTGAATCTCCGATTTTTTCAGCAAACTTCTCAGCGTCTTTTCCTGTTAATCCAAGTTGCTCCGCTAGCTTTGCAGCATCATCGCCATCTTGTGATTTTATTGCAGTAACAATAACCTTATCAATTTTTTCTTTACCATTTTTATATGTCTTGCAAGTTCCATCCTTATTCGTCTTACACACAGCACGAGCTTCAATTTCCCATAATCCTAAAGGATCAGTATAAAAATGTGGATTATTCAAAACATAGACATACCTGTTCCAACTTTGAGGGTTAAAACCATTAACGCTAAGAAGTGTTGGATCAGGAGAAGTAAAGCGTCCGTGATTGTAATCGTGCATCCTCGCCTGAGCGAAGTCGAGGTTGGATTCTTCGTCGCGCTCGTAGCCGGTGAACTTCTGTCTTGTCGAATCGCCGCCCGAACCTCCAAAAGTATAGCCTTGTCCGACGGCTCTTGGTCCCGTGCCGATCATTGCTTCTTCGCCGAACTGCATTTTAAAGACGTATTTTGATTTTCTCTGATGACCATAACATACTTCCATAAGACTTTTGGCTATCCCCTCAATCATATACTCGTTTTCGATAAAACCGAACGCCAGCCGCGAATTGTTGATAAAGAGTTAATCAGAAACTGGGAAAAAGTCGAGAATCTGCCCGAAGAAGAAAAACGAATCGTCAAAGCCTTACTCGAAGGAATGATTCTTAAACACGAAGCCAAACGATGCGCAAATGTTTGAGCAAAATGAATGACAGCCCCGAAAAGCTGTCATTTTTTACTATTTTGGACAAACCGTCGGACTATTCGGGAGATCAACGCCTCTAAACAAAACTCGATGTTCAGGTCCGCTTACAATAACGCCTTTTGTGGTTACTTCCCATTCGTAGTTCAACCTAACAAGAACCATTAAGTCTTTTCTAAGATATTCTATTGGGACTGAAAAAAGAATTGAGTCATTTGAAGCAATCCAATTACCAAAACTTGAATCAGGATAGGCAATTTTAGGGACTTTCACTTTTTCCCAAGGTAACGCAAATTTATCAACGCTATATAAGAGTGAAACCTCAACATCATTCGGCATAGTGTAGTATCCTTTGCCGTTGGATAATTTCACAACTTTTTTCGTTTTGTAGTAAAGTTGGTCTGATTCTACTGAAATTGCCCAAATCGTATTATTAAACATTCGCAAGTAAATTTTCTTTTTATCTTGGCAAACATACTCCAAATAAGCTGTTGGTTTATCAGACTTTACTTGTCCGTCAGCTTTGAATTCACTGCTAGTAGTTTGAGAAAATGCAGTAAAAACAGAAAATAAAATAAAAACTAAGGTTAAATTTTTCATATTTGTCTCCACTTCATTTATTGTATTCGTTTGTCCAAATTTGGGGCGTAACGTGCGTCTTTTGGTAATCCTTTCTGAATTGCAGCACTTCGATTTGCCCTTATTTTCTCTTTATCCAAATTTGCCCAAGAAGACTTCCAAACCGACTCTCCTCCCAAATCCGTGCTTTTAACTGGTTCTGTTTGAAAAGTCCAAGTTGTTGTTCCTCCCTCACTTGTTACGCCACCTTCCTTAGACGCACCACCCAAAGTAAATTGAGCAAAAACGGATGAAACTCCATACGCTCTCGTTTCTGATGCCCTATGAGTTATGTTGAGCGAACCATTTAGAACAGCCATTACCTTAGAGCCATCACCCGAATCAGTTTTTCCTGCATTTATTAGTGCATCTTGATAATCAGCGTAGTCTTGAGCGTGTGAGCCTTCGTGAGCTATTGTTCCAATTAAATTGCTACTACTTTTGTTTTGAGCCAAATCAATAGTTACTGTTATAGATTTGTTTCCGTTGTCATCTAACCTGCCGCTTGCTTTCCCTAAAGTTCCTTTATTAAGTGTGTCAAACTTGACGGTAACCCCATTAGCTTTTCCTGCTTCTCCGTAAGCATCTAAAGACCTAACTGCATCGCGGTATTCATCAGAATCTTTTGTATATTTCTTTTCAATGTCAGCTAATTTTGCTCGTGCCGAATCTAAACCACCTTGAAAGGTCTTACATTGTTCTGCTGTTCCACTACACTCATATAACCCCGTCGGGTCAGTAAATCTCAATGGATTATTCAGCGTATAGGAATATCTGTTCCAAGTTTTTGGGTTAAAAGGTCTGCCAGTTGTTAAGAGCGGGTCAGTTGTCGTAAACCGCCCGTGATTTTTGTTAAACGTTCTCGCCTGAGCAAAATCTAGATTTGTCTCCTCGTCGCGTTCGTAGCCGGTGAACTTCTGTCTAGTTGAATCGCCGCCCGATCCTCCAAAAGTATAGCCTTGTCCGACTGCTCTTGGACCCGTTCCGATCATCGCTTCTTCGCCGAACGGGAGAAAGTCGCGTCGGGAAAGGACGCTGCCGGATTGATCCGTTAGTACGCGTGGTGAACCTAGTTGATCTGACGTCATATATCGAGTAACGGGATTGCCGTTTGGCGTCAGTGTCGAGTATTCCGAAACCAACTCTCCGCCTGCGTTGTAAACAAACACACGTGTTTCTGATGCCGTAACCTTCTTCACGCGTTTGCTTTTGCCGCTGCAGCGCGTCGCTGCTCGCCATCAAAAAAGTACTGCCCGATTATAACATTACTTGAGTTCCGAACTTCCTTTTGCTTATTTTCAGCGTCATCCAATCTTCAGCAAAACGAAACATGAAAACGTTGAACCCCAAGCAAATTCATACTCGAGCTCTCAGATATTCTCAATGTTACCGCAGACGAACTCTTAGGCAGAGAAACCGGCAGACCAAAGGCGAAACCGTCAAACAGAGTCGAACAAGTCTTTGAAGAAGTTGCTAGTTTGCCGCGACGACAGCAGGACAAAGTGGTCGAGTTCGTTTCAGCCTTCGTTCATCAACAACGGCAAGCGGAAAAGTGAAAAGAGGAACGACGCGATTACTTCGCGTCCTTTTGAGTCGGAATGTTTAGCGAGTTAAAAAAGACAAAGTGGGTTGGATTGTTTACTGTCTCATCTTCCCATTCATAGCTGAAAGGTATTTTTATCGAAAGCCCTTTTACAAGATGTTCTGCCGGAACAGCAAACAATAACGATTTACCTGATTTCACTCTAAGAATACTGCAAGTATCGCCTAAGTTGTAACCGACAGGAACATCAATGTTTGGTCGTTCGTCTGTTATTGCTACCGAATTAAGAACAACGTCATATTTCACACCTATTTGAGAGTTCTTGTTTAATGTATTAACCTTCTCGTCCTCATCAGGAATACTAAAAACGCAAACACTAACAGAGTAGAGCATATTATTATGCAATCGTAGCCAAATACCTTCTCCCCCTTCATCGACTCTCAAAGGCGTTCTTCTACCGAGCCTTTCAAACGTAACGTAAACACCCGGCTTGTCGGCAATAACTGTTGGATTCGGGGCTTTGCCAGCAGTTCTTATTTTGTTTTGTGCTTCGACGGTAAAAGACGAAACAAAAAGGAAAAGTGCCAAGCCAATAAATAATCGAAAAAGCATTTTATTCATATCTTTTACCTCTTAGGTTTATATCCTTTTGGAAAAGTGACTAATGGATGATTATCTTTTGGAGTTATTTTATAAACAGTTACACAATCTGTTTTACCGGCTCGCTGTCAAACCTAAAGTTGAATCACAATTTTACCTACTTTTTAATTGGTCGGAAAATATCTGAGAACACTTCAAACCGTTTTCCATCTTTCTCTAGACTCAAAGAAACTGAAAATCGTTGCTCATAATCTTTCTGTCCCCAAGTTCCGAAGTCACATTCGATTGCCATACCCGGCGAGAGAACCAAATGTCGATACCCAATTCCTGTAAATGTATTATCAGTTGACATCCGTTTCCAATCTTTATCACCTATTTTTCTTGTGTAATGAAACCCTAAAGGATAGGCGTAAATATTTTCACCAGTATCAAAGACAACAAAATAAATCTCTTTTTTACTTTGATTGCTAAGGCGAACTCTTACAGATATATTTGGAGAATCTAATGGATTTTCCGCTTTAGACTGTTCTTTTTCAGACAACATTCGTTGTGAAACAACTTCAAATTTCACTTTTGAAATAACATCTTCACTAGCTTCTTTTTGTCCAAAGACAATTGAAGATGAAAAAGTCAAAAGAAATGATGCCAATAAACTAAGTAAAAGTCTGCTTTGTCTCATTCTTAATTTCCTCCTTTGAGTTTTGTTAATTCATCATCAATAACTTGTATGAACGCTTTTCCTCTTTTCGGATCTTGCATTAGTGGACCCCATTTTTCTAAAAGTTTCTTTTGATATTCATACGCCCTTTTTTCACGATTACTATCATAGACTTTATCGTTACGATGAAATCTCTCATGTTCCACTATTGAAGCACCGTAGATTTGTCCATCGGGGTCGGGGTCATCTGGATTAAAAAGATTAAACAAATCATTTGCTAATGGAGAGGAAGTGTTAATGAAGATTTGGTTACTGCCTTTTGTTACAAACATTCCTCTTGTGGAAGCCCAATCCCCATTTTGAATCGCTTGTTCATCGGTTAATTTATTTGTTGTTGCAAAATCCGAACCAACTCCAAAATCTTTCTTAGGATCGGTAGAAATTGAATAATCACTAACTTTGATACCATTTGCAACTCCGAGATTTTCCATTACTTTAATTTGTTCTCTTGCCCAAGCATTGGCTTTCTTTTCTAGTGCCAATTCGGATTTTCTAACATTTAGGGTATTTTTCTCGTCTTTTGAAAGTCCTTTAGCTTTTAATTGTTTATTTACATTAGTTATGTCGCTGTCAATATCCTCATCGCTACGTCCCAATTGAATTATTGTCATTCCAGTTGGATCTGTCGAATTTAGAGGACTATTTGCAGCATAACTGTAAAGATTCCATATTTGAGGATTAACAGCTTGTTTTGCTGAAATAAAAATTGGATCAGGACTTGAAAACCGTCCAAGCCTTGACGAATACATCCGAGCCTGAGCAAAATCCAATTCCGTTTCATTATCACGTTCATACGTGGTGAACTTCTGGCGCGTCGAATCGCCATAGGTGTAGCCTTGCCCGACTGCTCTTGGTCCCGTGCCGATCATTGCTTCTTCTCCGAACGGGAGAAAATCGCGTCGGGAAAGGACGTTGCCGGATTGATCGGTTAGCACGCGTGGTGAACCTAGATGATCCGATGTCAAATATCGGGTGACGGGCGAGCCGTTTGGCGTCAGTGTCGAGTATTCCGACACCAATTTTCCGCCTGCGTTGTAAACAAACATACGTGTTTCTGATGCCGTGACTTTCTTGACGCGTTTGCCGTCTCCATCAAAAAAGTATTGTCCGATTATAACATTGCTCGAGTTTCGAACCTCTTTCTGTTTATTTTCGGCGTCGTAGAAGAAGGTTCTGCCTTGCGCATCCGCGACAATATTTCCGCTTAAATCATAGGAATAGCCCTGACCGCTGCTAAATTTATTATTCGCCGGATCGACCGTCGGGTTGCAGATGTTGTTCGGACAGCCCGCGATTGTCGTCGTGCCGGCAGCGAAATTCCTGTTTCCGTATCGATCGAATGAGAACGTTTGTCGCCAAGTCTGCGCACCGCCAACCGTTTCAGTCGCATCTTGGATTCTGTTTAACGAATCGTAAGAATACGTCTGCACTGCCGTGAATCCGGCAGAACCACCACCCGCGGGAGTTGTGATTGTCTGGCTCAAGACGTTGCCGTTGTTATTCGTTGTGCCGTAATTGAAATCGAGTTTTAAGAGATTCGTCGCGTTTGCACTAGTTCCTAAGGCAATTCTTGTCGGCTGAAGTCTACTGTTAAACTGAGTCGATTCAAACCGATTATTCCCCAAACGGATCGAACCCGCCGCCCCCGCTGATGTGTAAATAAAACTGTCCGCGCGAGTTTCATAAGCTCCGTAAGCCGATTTTGTTTGAACTTGCGCCAGTCTTCCTTCATTGTCGAGCGTGTTCTGTACTTTCCTTCCCGAAGGATACGTCTCTTCAATCAACGCCCCAGAAAGATTGTAAGTGTAAGACGAGTTAAATGTCGCCCCATCGGTAATTTGTTGATGTGTAAGCACTCTGCCCATTATATCAAATGACGTATATTCCGTAGTTGAAATCGCACTGCTAACCTTTGTGAGTAAGCCTTTCGAGTTTGGTAGATTATCATAAGTGTATGTTACCGTAGGCGTGCCATCGTTGTAAGCTCTTGAAACTACGCGGTTTTGCGGATCGTATGAATAAGATGTCGTAATGTTCCGGGCATCCGTTTTTGAAATAAGATTTCCGTTTGAATCGTAAGAATACTGAATATTTCCACTTTCAGGATTATTTGCGGTCATGAGACGGGAAAGTGATGAATATGCAAACGTACGTGTTTGTACACCTTGATTCACGGATGTTAAATTCCCCAAAACGTCATACGAATACAAAGTTGGCTGCGCGGGGCTTGTTTTTGCGCCTAAGTTGCCGTTTACGTCAGGTTCATCAACCCGAATCAATTGTCCGAGCGCATTTGTGATGCTTCGCCGTTGTTTTCCTGCTTGATCGGTTACAGTTGTTGCTTCGGCATCGATTTCTGTAATAACCTTTCCGGTCGTTGCTGCGTTTCCACCCCACGGTGCGGGCAAAGCCGCTCCCGAGAAGGTTTCCGTTTCGGAACGTCTTCCGGTATTCCAATTCACATTACGCGTCCAACCCATTTCAGGTTCGCTTCCTGATGAATATGAATACGCAGCCCGGTATGGATTTGAGGTCACCGCGTATGTATACGGATTTGCGGTTTTGTAACGTGTTTGTACTTTTATCCCTTGTGTTTCGTTATAAGGATCTTGTGTGGCGGCATTTTCAAGGGATCTTGCAAGCCTTATTCGACCAAGCTGATCGTAGTGTTTAATCGTGACTAGTTTGGCGTCACCTACGGTGTTTAGATCTGACTTGGTGATAACCCTTCGCGCCGCATCGTTATATTCTACTTGTGTCCACGCTTCGCTCGAAGTACCTACTGCCGACTTTGTTTTAACCGGGCGCCCCAATGGGTCATACTCGGTTGAGGTTGAAACACCATTATCAATATCTGTTACCAAAATAGGTACACCAGTAGAAAAATCATATTGCGTAGCAGTAGTTCGCTTTACGGCGGTTCCGTCTGCTGTTTCAATTTGGGTAGGATATAGCCCGGAATGTCCGCCAACAGCACCGTAAGTGTATTTTGTGTTCACTCCATTTGCATTGGTAATCAACGTCGGGTTTCCGTAGGAATCAAATGTGGTAACCGTTCGATTCCAGTTTCCGCTGTGTAATGATTGACTAAACGCACCTTTTGACGAATCCCAGCCTCTAACATCTGTCGGATTTGCCGTAGTTGCCGGATTATCATAAATGACCTCCGTATGAGCTACCGGAACTCCAGTTGGTGTTTTTACGGTAGTGTATTGAACAGCACCCGTTATATTCTTAGCCGTTGTAAGCCAATAAGAATTAGGATCGCTTGACGCTGTGTTATCAGCGGGTGGAGTTGGGTTATAGTAAGTCTTATCTGTTACTTTCTTCTTGACTGCCCCGCTGGGGATTCCTGTGACTATCCCAAGAGAATCTCGCGGAATTGTACTGTACGGGATGAACTCATATTCAGTTATTTTCGTAATATTTCCGTTTTTATCATATTCAAAATCGGTTATTGCAGTAAGCGATGGGTTGCCATTTGCATCAGGTAATGTCGTAAACTTAGTTTTTACATATGTATTTAATCTGCGTATTCCACCGAATGTAAAGCCGCCCGGCTGATTATTCTTCCAAAGACTTTCTGTAATTGTTCCATCCGGTGCCGTTGCTTTATATACGCGTCCGCTAAAATCATTATCCGTATCAGTTCGGTAAAAGTTAAGCGTAGTCGTGCTGCCATTGGGAGCAGTAGTTGTTGATGTACCGGTTTGAGTTATTGTATATGACCAAGTATCGGTTTCCGGTGTTATTAATCCATCATAATTAGAATCATATTTTAATCTCTTCGTTTTAACTTTCCCAAGCCTCGGCAGCAAAAGCATCGTATTAAACAAACCCGTTTCGCTGCTACTTAATCCCTCAAGATCGTAATCATATTCAGCTTTTGCGCCCGAAGGTAGCGTTACATCATTAATTTCACCCCATCCCGAAGAATAATTTGGGTTATTCGGATCATACGTGACCTGCCCATTATGTGCATCGTAAGTAAAAGTAAATTTCAACCCGCCAAGTTGAGATGGCATAAGAATCTCGTCAACGACTCTTTGCTCTGATACTAAATTCTGGCTTGAGGTTCCGCCTCGATATTGTCCGCTGCTAGCACCAGAGGTCGTATATTTTCTGATAACAGTAATATATTTCCATTTAACGGTCCACATAATCAACGCGCCATTTACTCCAAGCCGATAAAACCGATCTTCAGTTGGTGAAATTGTCTTTTTTGCAACATAGCGTCCGACCTGATCAATATAAGCTTCTGCAGTAGTCGAATCAGGGAGCGTAACGGTTCCTTTTGTTACATAATTGCCATTTCGGTCATAAATCTTATTTGCAACGGTTGACGTGCTTTCCACCTTACTTCCATCAGGCATATAGAGCGTCCAGGTGGCAGGATTGCGTCCAGTTTGTCCATCAGGAATTTCCAAACGCATATAGGTTCCATCTGCGCTGTAATAAACCATTTTTGAATTAGGGTCTTGTGACGTTTGTTCGGAAACTGAATAAATTGTTCCTCCGCACGTCGGACTTGCTTGTTGGGAGGATGACAAATTACGAAGAGCTATAGTCAAATCTGGTGTATGGGAGTCAAGCGGCGATTCGGTTAAGCTCCTCTTGTTTGGAATCTTCGATTTCGATTCCGTTATTAAATTTCACTCCTCCGATTACTTTTGCCAGATGTTTGAACCCTTTTAAGCGAAGCCAATTTTCCTCGGCGCATTGACTGAGTTTGAACATCATTTCAAGCATTCCGTTTTTTGAAAGACAACTTTTTGAACGTTTTGTCCGGT
>JBKEBT010000042.1:0-52826 GCA_047973305.1 Pyrinomonadaceae bacterium | reverse complement strand
TGAGTTTCTTGCATTGGCGCATTGGAAAGAAACACGGTTACCGGTTGTGGTTGTGCGTCTCTTCAATACCGTTGGTCCGCGGCAAACAGGGCAATACGGAATGGTGGTTCCGCGCTTTGTAAATGCGGCTTTAAAAAATGAGCCGGTGCCGGTTTATGGCGATGGAATGCAGACGCGCTGTTTCGGACACGTTTCGGATGTTGTGGATGGACTTGTGAAATTAATCGATACGCCGGAAGCATACGGACAAGTTGTAAACATCGGCAACCCCGAAGAAATCTCGATAAAAGCACTCGCGGAAAAAGCAATCGAAATGACGGGAAGCGAAAGTGCGATTCAGTTTCTAACTTATGACGAAGTATACGGGGAAGGCTTTGAAGATATGGAAAGACGCGTACCAAGCATTGACCGCGCACAATCTTTAATCGGCTTTAATCCAACCCGAACGCTTGATGACATCATCAATGATGTGGCGAATCAATTTAGGGAACAATCAAAAACCGATTCGCAAAGTGCATAAATGAAATTAATTTCAAGACAAGTTCTTTTGGCAGCATTCGTTTTTACGTTTGCTGCTTTGGCTTTTTCGCAAGAAAAAGGAAACATCAAGGGCAAAGTGCGCACGCCGGAAGGAAAGGGCATAAGCGGTGTGCAAATTGTAGCCCGTAAAGACGGAATCGATGCCGGACAGGTATCTTCCGACCGCAAAGGTGAATTTCGCATCGAAGGGTTACCGCCCGGCAAATATAACCTTATGTTCGAAAAAGACGGATTTTCGCAGGGTGTGCTCTACAACGTGGAAGTTCGTGCCAAGAAAACAAACAACTTAAAAGATCGCGTGATTCTTACCGTTGATCAAGGCACGCTCGTAATTGTTGCGGGAAGCGTGTTTGACCAATTTGGAAGAAGTATTTTTGGAGCTGAGGTCACGGTTGAACAACTTTTTGAAGATGGCAAAAGCAAAAAACTTGCCGACTTTCATTCAAGCCAATCAGGCGAATTTGTTTTTAGATTTCCCGAAGGAAGCCGCAAACTAAAAATAACCGCAAAATATAAGGACACGGAAAATTCCGAAACAATTTCGGTTGATGCGGCATCAATTTACCGCATTGCTATTGAGCTAAAACTTCCTAAAACAGCGAACAATTAATTTATTGTTTCCGAAACCTGCTCGGCTGGCTGCATACCAGATATTTCGGAAACATCCGCCACTATAAGTGGAAACTCATCGCATAATTGTTGATTCGCAAGAGTCTGAACCCAATATGTTCCCGCGGTAGGAAACACCACATTTACAAAAAAGCTTACATTGTCTGTAAATCCGCCTGCATCCAATTGCACCGGCGTTAGTTGCGATGTCACTACCAAATTCTCTTTATTGGGCGAAAGAATCCGCACTTCCGTTTCGTGTAAACCTTCACCGCGCCAATGGTTCACTACGGCAAACTTGATTAACGAAACGGGCAGTTTTTCTACCATAATGTTCTGAAAAACACCCATCAAGGAAACTTTGTTTCCAACTTCGAGCCGAACATCATCACAAAGCAACGTATAGACCAAATTTAATTTGCCGTTCATAACTTCATACTTATCTTATCAGGTTAATATTAAATTTCTAATTGCAGTAGATTCGCAAATGTTTTGCGTGCTTTCTTTCATTTTGTTGAATGCGGCGTTATAATACCCCAGAAATTATGGTAATGGTTGCTTTAATTACACTGTCATTGGCGCTGATCGGAATGTTGGGCTGGCAATTGCTTTATTTGGCTTATATGGACCGAATGGGCAATGAGCGACGAAAACGAATCCGCGAGCTTGAGCGATATAATACCGCCCTTTATAAGCGTTTGATTGAAACCGAATACCGTTTAAGACAAGCAGAGGAATTGATTGAAAGTGAACTGGGACCGGATGTCGCTAACGAGGTTTGGGCTGATGTTATAGGAGATCACTGATTCTTAAACAGCTTCACAACAGTCGCTCCCTTTCCGCCACCCGAAAACTCATCCGCATCACTGAACGATTCAACAAAACTTAAGCCGGAAACAACACTTCGAACAATTTCGCGCTGCACACCAATTCCCTTTCCGTGAATAACTCTTACAAATTCAAACCCTTTCCTATGTGCTTCTTTGATAAATTCTTCGGTAACGCTGCGAACATTTTTGGGCGCAAACGAATGAAGATCGAGCGTATCGGTAAGCTCGATCTCAAATGGTTCCGGAAACGGATTAAACCCGTCATCATTCTTCATTCGTAGATTCCTTGCCAAGGTCTTTTAAATCAGGCGGTGGCGTAACGCGCAAACGCTTTTTGGTATCTCTGTGTAAAACAAACTGCTTCTCTTCCATTTTTCCTGTTTTAAAATTGCGCAGATTAACCGTAAACGATTTGTTGTCGCCCGTACCCTCTATTTTTAACGGAAGCATTCCCCAAACATCCACCTTTTCACGCGTGGTGCTAAATGCGGTGTAATGTTCTTCATTGTATTTATCAAAACCCAAAACAAGAATTCCGTCAAAATCAGGCTCTTGTCCATCAATCGCCTTTACATCGTTGGTTCGCGAAAGAATTACCCAACTTCCGGGTTTTGTAACCTTAACGGTTGAATCGGGCACTGCTTCTTCATCATTCGCAACCTTGTTTGTATCAAGACTTTGCCACGTAACAAATTTTCGATTGTTTGTTTGATAGTAAACAATGTCGCTTGGAACGCGAAGATCAACCTGTCTGCCGTAAACCCACCCCATGGGCGCGGGCGAAACTGAAGGATCAAGCCGAACTTTATACCAAATATCGTATTTGTCATCTAGTTTTTCAACCTTATTTTGACCCTCTTCAGCCGCCTTAATATCGTCGCTGGTTTTATCTTCTTCAGATTTTTGCTTCGGCTTGTAGTCCCAATCAACAATTTCAAAAACGGCTTGTCCATCCAGCAAAAGCAAGATATTTCCATCTTCCTGTGCGGGTGTTAAACGCAAATTTGATGGCGCACGAAGCTGTCCCAAAGCTTGCGAAGGCAGTTCTTTTGATTCTTCCGCCAGTTCCTTAGATTTTTCAAGCGAATCTCCCTTGATAACGTGCTGCGCCTCAATCCATCCTTCAGTCTGATCTTCATCATTCGCCGCAACGCGATACCATGTTACGCCGTCAAATTCGGTTTCGCTTAAAATATCTACCAACTGTCCGCGTTTTAGTTCCAGCAAATCCGCCGCCACAACCGCATAAGAACTGCGTATATAACAACTCTTGCTGATGATCGTGCCTTCTTCATTTAACCCAACCGCGTTAAATGTTGATTCTCTAATTGCACTTACAACGCCACAACCTGCGATAAACGCTACAAGCACAAAGGTTATAGCAGCTAAAAATACTTGTCTTCTTAACATTTTTTAATCAGGATCTTACTAGGATCGGCGCTTATTATATCCCAAATCGCCAAGTATTTCCTTTTGACGCTTCGACAACTTTTTCCGAGTTGTGAATTCACCGTTTACGAATTCGATTCCTGCTAAACCAAGTTCCCTTTTCAAATCAAAACGATTTCCGGTTTTAATGTTTCTTTCAACAATAAAACTAAGTTCCGGAAATTCCCCAAATATATCCAACAACGCCGGCTTAGCCTCCGCGGAAGTTTTTCCGTCGCCAAATTTTTCCAAAAGGTTGCGGAATAAATTGGCGATGTCCCGTTTGCCATCGCTTGCGTTTGTTATTTCAACATCCGTAGCAAACCCCGCTAAAATTCCGCGTACATATATCAAAGAACTTGCTGATGATTCTGCAAGCGCCGGTGTGTTAATCCTTCTTTGCTCCATCGAATAAGCTTGAGACAAAACGTTCAGAAAATCGACAAACCTAATGCGCTCCAAAGCAACACCCGTTTTCAGAGCCATATATGAACCGAAACCTTCGTAAAACCAAGCATAATCGCCGGCAAGCCCTAACCTTCCCGGTATCCAAAGATGAAAAAGTTCATGTCTGAGTTGTTCGTGAAGCCTTTGTTCATCTTGTGAAGGAAAAGTTGCACCCGAAGATATTATCGTGACGTTTGATCCACGGGTTTCTGCGCGCCAACGATTTCTAACTATCTCTCCGGGAAAATTCAGCACAAAAATCGATGGATTTTTCTTTGGCGGCGTTCGGAAAAGCTTAGAATAATACGCGATAATTTCGCCTGAAAACTCCTTTGCGGTTTGGTCTTTAAAGCGCCATTCGCCATCCAGCGCAATAACGCCATTTCCGCCGTCGCCTTCCAACACCCGAACCTCGCCCGTCTTATATGCAAGAAAAACTGCGTTTGCAATATCTTCAACCAAATATAAGCCACCCTGTTTGGGCTCGGCTGCCTCAACCTGCCAACCTTGTGGCAATTCAAAACCAACTCTTGTGCGAAACTGCTTAAACATCGCGCCCGGCAACAAATCGTTTAACATCAAAAGTGATTTTTCTTTGTAAAGCCACGAAATATGCGCCGACGCCATCAAATCGCTGTTCGGCACAAGCGAAATTTTATATTCCATTTTTGCAACACTTGCCGCTTCACATGCCGATTCTACGTTCGCTGTGTCCCAACATCGCATTTCACTTACACGATTCCTTAAGCCCGAAAATCCTGCGTATGATTCAATAAACTCCAATTTGTTATCTACCGGGTTTGCAAAAATTATGGAGATTTTTGCTGCGTTTTGATTCGGAATAACTTCAATGTTTACAGAGGTTTGCGCGTCTTCACCATAAGCTGCGCCAAAAATCGAAATAATCAAAACAACTACATGAAACGCCCTTGTTGACAACGTGTTTAACACAAACCTAAAATGTTCTTTGAAAACGGCTCTAGATGCGGAGGAATTGCAAATGAGTATCATCAAATTAATTACGTATGCGCTTGCGTTCATTTTGAGCCTTTTATTTCTAGGAAGATTTTTATTCTAGATAAAATTATACAGGGTTACCTTTTCGAATTGAAGCAAGTGCTTTAAGTGAATTTCGGAACAGGCGGTCTTTTTTGACCGCTTTTTTTGGTTTTGGGACAAATGACTAACTTAAAAAAGATTAAAAAGGCGCTTATTAGTGTATCGGATAAAGAAGGAATCGTGGAATTTGCAAAAAAGCTTCGCACGTTTGACGTTGTAATCATTAGCACCGGCGGCACGGCAAAAACTCTGCGCGAAAGCGGCGTGGAAGTTATCGAAGTTTCTGAAATTACAGGCTTCCCCGAAATGATGGATGGAAGAGTAAAAACCCTGCATCCGAAGATTCACGGTGCATTTTTGGCGTTGCGCGATAATGAAGATCATCTACATTCTATGGAGGAACACGGTATTGAACCAATCGATCTTGTTGTGATTAATCTTTATCCGTTTGAAAAAACGGTCGAAAATCCGGATGTGGAACTCGCGGAAGCCGTAGAACAAATCGACATCGGCGGACCCGCAATGATTCGTTCGGCTTCAAAAAACTGGCGTGACGTTGCCGTTGTCACTGATTCAAATCTTTATCGAGACATACTCGATGAAATGCAAAACTCAGATGGTTCGATTTCGCTAGAAACGCGCCAAAGGCTTGCCACACTTGCATTTACCAGAACTTCGTTTTACGATCTCGCGATTTCCGGCTTCCTTGCGAATCAGCTTTCGAACGATGATTTAGATTATCTAGAACCACTTAACCCTTTCGGAAATCTTGCATTTGTGGAAATTGACGAAAATGAAAATGACAAGTTTGAAGCAGAAACAATAGAAGGCAATGGCAAGCTTTCGGAAACTATCTCCATCGGTCTCGCAAAGGTTACTGACCTGCGCTACGGCGAAAATCCACATCAACAAGCAGCCCTTTACGATTTTGGCGAAAATGGCGGTATCGCAAATGCTACCCAATTGCACGGCAAGGAAATGTCGTTTAACAACTACGTTGACGCGGAAGCCGCTTGGCGCTTGGTAAACGATTTTGATGAGCGTGCAGTTGCAATCATCAAACATACAAATCCTTCGGGCGTAGGACTCGGCGAATCAAATGTTGAAGCTTACGGGCGCGCACTTGCAACTGATCCGGTCTCGGCTTTCGGCGGAATTGTTGCGCTAAACCGAACTGCTGATTTAGAAGTTGCAGAGGCTGTTAACAAGGTATTTACCGAAGTAGTAATCGCGCCTGATTATGATGCCGATGCTTTGGAAATTTTTAAATCAAAAAAGAACCTTCGTGTGCTTAAATTGAAAAATTCGAACGAACCGGAAGAACTTGAATTCAAACAAATTTCCGGCGGATTTCTTGTGCAACAACAAGATTTACTTAGGGTTTCAGCCGCGCAGCTAAGAACAGTTACCGAACGACAGCCCAGCGAAGATGAACTTCGCGCACTTCGTTTGGCTTGGAACGTCTGCAAACACGTTAAGTCAAACGCAATTGTTTTGACGAACAGCGTGCAAACTGTGGGTGTTGGCGCGGGACAAATGAACCGGGTCGATTCCGTTAGAATCGCCGCGATGCGCGCGCAAAGAACAGATTTGGAACTGAAGGGTACCGCACTTGCTTCTGATGCGTTTTTTCCTTTTCGTGATAATGTTGACGAAGCCGCCTCACTTGGCGTTACGGCAATTATCCAGCCCGGCGGCTCAATGCGCGACGATGAATCAATCAAAGCGGCAAACGAGCACGGAATTGCAATGGTGTTTACGGGCTTTCGTCATTTCAAACACTAAATAAATCCTACAATTTACTTCGAAAGGTGGTTCGCGTTTACTTCTGAAATAGCGTGGAAATATCTTTCTGTTTATTCATTCACTACCCAAATTTAAAATATTTAAACATCTTTACAATTTTTTAAACATTGTTTATTATTGGATTGGAAGTAGTACACTTAGAATCTTTCTGTGAATTACTGAGATAAATTACTGCTAACGGCAAAAACACTATGCAAATTCTTGGCAAAAGCCTTTGTATTACGATTTTATTTTTCGTGATAACCGGGGCAATTGGATGTAAAACAAAAACTGATTCTTCAGTTGAGATTTCGGATAACGATCTGGCTTCAAAAGAAGCAACGGCAAAACAGAGCCAAGCAGAAACCGAAAAAATACAAGCAGATTTTGAAGCAAAGCGAAGCGCTGTAGCAAATACACCGGAAGCGCGTGAAATTGATTCGCGCACGACAATTCCGGAGTCTTTGCAAAACGAAATTCCTGTTGATGAACTTCGTAAGAGTTTGGCGGAGGATGCTTCCGTTCCGGTAGATCCTGATTTGAAACGATCCTCAACAACTTCGCCAGCACCTACTGTGGAACCTAAGCCGGAAGAAGCAGGGAATTAATCAAATTGCCTTAGTTACAAATCTGCAAATAAAGGTATTGCGAATGAAATCAATTATGAAGGCGAGCTTGCAATTAGTAACGCCAATGGTGGAAGAGAAACAAACCGTGCCGGCGGGAAGTTCGATACAAGAATTACGTGTGGGAGAGCGCGGTTTTTCGATTTTCGAGCTTTCAATAGCCGCATTAATTCTTCTGACGCTCTCAGCGATTACGATTTTTACGTTTGCGAACACGAAAATTGAAAAAACGGATGAGCAAGCGCTTGCTTTGATAAACATTCTTCAAGATGCAAGGTTGCGCGCGCTGACGA
Organism: Pyrinomonadaceae bacterium; assembly: GCA_047973305.1. Classification (GTDB taxonomy): domain Bacteria; phylum Acidobacteriota; class Blastocatellia; order Pyrinomonadales; family Pyrinomonadaceae; genus Aridibacter. The sequence continues at coordinate 45,209 of JBKEBT010000042.1, read as the reverse complement.
GCCGCAGAACGATTCGGGTTTCGATTGACGATACAAAAAAATCGGTTTACTTAATCGAAGAACGTGATCCTTTGACGGCGAATGACGACGTGGTGCTAAAAACGATGAGAATATCGAGTGCGGTTGCCATCGGAACAGTTCCGACTGCAGTTAAAGCGCCACCTACAGCTTCATTTCCGGCTCCGGTTCAACAATTTGCGCAAACTCAATATCGACTGACACAAAACGATAAGGTTATTACTTTAAGGTTTCTCAGTGATGGCAGGGTTGTGGATCGAGGAACGGAACCCCTTGGCGCAAACGCGTTAATCACGGGCGCAACCATTTATATTTCAAATATTAAGCCGACGCCAAAAACGCCAACAATAGTTCGCGCATTGATGGTTTCCGGTAACAGCGCACATTCATTTATCAACAAGTGTGTTGTGAACGGTTCTGATAAGTGTGTCTCATGGACAAGAAGATAAGCATGAATACTTTACAAAATCGCAAGGTAAAAGTTTTTCCGGCACCCAATGAACGGGGCTTTTCTTTGCTGGATACAATTGTCGCGTTGATGATTCTTATGGTTGGTTCGCTAGGCGTAGCGGGCACTATGACAAATATGGTGCTATATACTTCGATTTCATCAAAAAAGACTGAAGCAAAACAGGTAATGGAATCAACTGTTGAATCGATTTTTGCAGCGCGTGATTTACAAGAAGATGGTGCGCTTTCAAGTTGGCAAAAAATCAACAATTTTTCCCATGATACACCCGATGGAATTTTTATTAGCGGCGACACACCTGTTCGACAGTTTTCCGGAACCGATGGAATATACGGAACTGCCGATGATGCGTGTCCAGCCTCGCAAAGTTGCGCAGGAAGTACAAGTGCGAACCCGATTTCGCCCGATTTGTTTAGACGAATCACAATTCGCGACATCGTAGAAAACGGAATTGTACGCAAGAAACGCGTAACTGTTGAAGTTATATACGTTGTCGGAACATTTCGAAGCACGGAATCAACTTCAACAATCATCGCCAATATGCCATTCAATTAGTGTTTGAAAGTTGAACTGCAAATGATTATGAATAAACAGAATTCAAATTCGAACAAGCTTGAAGAATTTCAAGGATTCACACTTATTGAACTCCTGATAGCTATGATTGTGTTTACAATCGCCACCGGAATTGCCCTTGCGTTTGCCGTAAGCGTTCGCCAACAGGGCAATGAAGTTGTTCAAAAAACCGAATCTACGCGCGGCGCCCGGGTCGCGATGAACTATCTACGTCGCGATGTTATTAATGCAGGTTTAGGCTATCACCGTGTTGGCGCACTAATTCCGGACAATTATGGGAACAATATGCTTGGAATGCCGGCGGATACAGATGTTGATTATGATTTGCTAACCGCTTTAATGGCTGGTGATCAACGAAACGTGGATAACGTTTCAGGCGAAACGACAGATCAAGTTTGCTTTGCCATGCGCGATCTTTCTTTCAACAACGGTGACAGCATTGCGTATGACAACGTAATACTTTCGGGTTCGAGCGTACAATTAAGGTTTGCAACAAAACGTGCCGTTCCGGTAAATCGTTACGACGTTCTGCTAATTGAAACGGCAACCTCGCAAATTCTGGCACAAGTAACTTATAAAGATTCGAATAGCACTATTGTAAAACTTGATCCGGGAGATCCGTTACGCCTCAATCTTTCCGCAAACGGGTCAGGAACAAATCGCAGCATTCTGGCTACGCAAACCGGTAAAGGAACAATCAAGAAGGTAAATTTCTTTTGTTATTCCGTAACGCCGCAGGGTGTTTTAACTAGACGCCAATTTGGAAATAACGCAAACGGCAATGCCTCAAACCAAATAGATACACGTGAATTGGTTTCGGGCGTTTTGAACTTCCAAATTAGATATTTAACAAGTTCCGGACAAGTCTTGGATGACCCATCAAATGGCAACGACGGAAGAACCAACCAGCAGCAAATGAATCAGGTGGTGCAGGTTGAAATCACTATTACCGTTTCTTCGCTTGATGATACCGGAACAAATGCTGAAGGTGAGCCCTATACACTTCAGGAAACAATAAGTACAAGAAATCTTCGTTATGATCTCGGTTGACGTTTAACCGAATTTCGCGGTGTGGAAAATGAAAGTTACTATAAAAGAAAACGAAAACGGTTCTGCGATTGTAATCGTATTATTTATTCTAATGCTTTTGATGGCGTTAGTGGTTCTTGCGAGCTCAAGATCTATTAGCGATCAATTAATTGCTAAAAACGATACTGAAGACACGCAAACCTATAATGCTGCTGAAGCCGGATTGGAAGATACGACGAGGAATTTTGCCACGGTAATCGAAACAAAATTAACAGCTTCAAATTCAGACTTAACAAATTTACAAAATTCACCGGTACCGGGCTTCGAAGACTACGAATTTACAAAGGTTTTGCGCAACACCAAACAAGCCGAACCGATTATTCTTCAAGCGGGTGAATATCAAGGATTAAACAGCCTTCGCGATGAATGGGAAATAGATGTTACCGCCACTTCGCCTGATTCACAGGTGCAAACGCAGTTGCGCCGTCGTTTTTTTAGCAACAGGATACCGCTCTTCCAATTTGGTGCGTTTTTCAATGATGATCTTGAACTAAATCGTCCGCCACTTTTTGTTTTCGGCGGCAGGGCACATACAAATGGCAATTTGTTTGTTTCGGCTTATCCAAGAAGATATGGTGGAGGAATCTTTTTTGAATCTAAGGTTACGGCTTCAGGAGAAATTGTTACCGATCTTTGGAAGCCGGGAACAACTTTGATTCCCGGCTATGATGACACCGATGACGTATATTTCGTCAATGGAGCAAGCAATTTTACATCTATTAATCATCTGCGCGGAAGTGTTTCTTGCGTTCCGGCAACCGGCGGTGGGATTCTTAAAGACCCCACAAATCGCAATTTTCCATACCCGCGTTGCGTTTCAAACCCGGGTTGGGTAACTGAATCTTCAAAGTTTGACGGCAACCTGGTTGCACACGCCAAACCACTAACGTTGCCGATTGATAAAATCAACGTACCTCTTATTGAAATAATCCGTCGCGGACACGATATCGGAGATAAGGCGAACATTAACGGAAGTGTGGTTTCGGTTTCCACAGCAAACCAAGATGACACATTGGTTTCTCGTGAACGATTTGCGAACAAATCCGGCATCCGAATTTCATTGGCTGATTCGCAAGATAAGTTGCCGCAATGTGCCAATGCCTCGATTGTAATTCCATGTGGCGTTAGGCTCGATGCGCCGATTGTTGCCTCTGATACGCGGGGACGCCCATATCGATCCACCGGTTATCTTCCCAAGCCTATGAAAGTTGCAGCCTCATCAACTACCTACGGGTATCAAGCGACCGCGGTAAACGGAAATCGACTCGGCGTACAGGGACGCGAAGTGTGGATGAAGGTTGAGCTCGTTTCAGTTGATGACGCGACAGGACGCCCACGAACGCAAGATATTACCGAAGAATTTTTAAGTTTGGGTGTAACAGAACCTGCGCCGATTGCCGTCAACCCGGTTCCGTCGAACTTATCGCGCGGTAGAATAAACGGCTTTTTCATAAAAGATTACGACAACCTTACCGATTCAAGATCAATTGTAAAATTACAGCGGTTTGCGCTTTTGGGGCAAAGTTTTTCAAATAGCGGAACAAACTATTTGAGTTCGCCAACTTCCGGAATGATGGCAGCGGTTCGCGCCACAAATCTATCATCGGCAATGGTATCTTATCGTACCTGGGCTGATCTTTTTCACTACGCCGGTACCGCAACATCGCCGGGAGGCTGTGCGGCGTTTACTTCGCCTACATCGCCAAATTGTGTGCCGGCGTTAGACTTTTCACCGCCTTATGACAATAGTGGAACTGGAAATGCCGCCGCAAACAATCGGGAAGAATATCACTTCCACCTTGCTACCTTCGGCGCAAGCAGCTATCCGTCAAACTGGGCTGCAAGCAGTTTAGATAGACGTGTTATTGTTCCATTCCCAATAAAAATGTTTGATCCGCGTGAGGGTTTTAGAAATGATGTAAGAAGTTTGGGAAGCGGACAGGTTTATAAAAACGGTGTGATGTCGTTGGTTGACATTGATGTGTTTAACGTTAAACGGCTTTTGGACGGAGATTTTGACGGAATGTTTCCAATCAATACACCATTTGCGATCATAAACGGGCATTCGTTACGAAGCTCCGATATCCCGAATTTACATGGTGTTGTTCTATATGTTTCTGATAGACGCGGAGACGCAGATTTTGACGGTCGATACACGATGGAGGATGTTGACCCTACCAACAATTCTATTATTGAAGAAGACCTAAACAATAATAAGATTATTGATACCGATTTTTCATCAGAAGCGCCTACGGCAGATTCCGTAATCACAAGCACCTGGGCTGCTTCGACCGATCAGCGCTACAATAGACGTGCGGTGCGACTGATTAACGGTTCATCGCTACCGGGCTTTTTTGATTCCGCCGCGCCGCAAAATACGCGCGGGTTTACGGTTGCGAGTGAAAATGGTGTTTACGTTCAAGGCAATTACAACGTCCGAAGCGTGTCGCTTGTTGGTGGAAATGCGGTTACAACATCTGACCGCTACTACCCACAAAACACATCCGAACACATCCCCGCGGCAATCGTTGGCGATACAATCACCGTTCTTTCGAATGCTTGGAACGATAACGAGAGTTTCGTTGCACCGCAAGTGCCCACAAGTCGCCACGGTACTGATACCCAGGTGAGATTTGCAATGATTTCCGGTGATTCGATTACGAGTCGGGAATCAGGTAGCGGGTTTGCGGGGTTAAACGGCGGAATCCACAATTTCTTGCGGTTTATAGAAAGTTGGAGCGGAAGTCGGCTTAATTATTCGGGTTCGATGGTAAACCTTTATAACGCATTCAATAACAACGGACAATTTAAATGTTGCACAACCGTTTATGAACCTCCTATACGCGATTGGACGTTTGAAGAATCCTTTAACGACCCGAATCGCCTGCCACCGGGTACACCGTTTGTTTATAACCTGTCGTTTACCGGATTTGAACGCGTAACCCCCATAAACTAACCGGAAACTTAATTTACCGACAAAGCCCGCAACAATAGCGGGCTTTTTGTTCTATAAATTGTTACTTAACGAATCCAAAAGTGGCGATGATATGCAATCACTTTGTTGCGCTTAATCGGTAACGCATCAATACAACTTAATATATTTTAACAATTTGCAAGAATTTTTTTCTTGACATTTGCACACGTTTCCCGTATAAAAGGGGCAACTTAGGAAACACTGGGAACGCTCGAAGGTTTTATAAACGTAAAGCCTGCGAGTTTTTTAGTTTAAACTTCGCATTTTAATCTTTGTATTGCGAAACCTCCAACCGCTCACCATCGGAAAATATCGTAACCGTTCCTTTTTCGCCGGTCGTAATAATCTTCGCCCCGAAATCTTTCCAACGCCTAACCACTTGCGGATCCGGGTGTCCGTAAGGCGAAGTTTTCCCAACGGGAATCAATGCAATTTGTGGTTGGGTTGCTCGTATAAACTCAGGGGTTGAAGATGTTTTGCTGCCGTGGTGCGGAACTTTTACAACATTGACGTGAATGTTTGGGAATTCGGCAACAATTGCTTCTTCCGCATCTTTTTCTATGTCGCCGGTAAACAAAAATGCTGTTTTTCCGTAGGTTAAAAGAAATGTTACGGAACCATCGTTCGCTGTTATATTGTTAACGTCACGTGGTGGATTCAGCACGAGGATTCTTGTTCCATCTTGTTCAAATCGTTCGCCGGCTCTCACTTCTTGTATTTTTGTACGCATCATTACGGCGGCATTTATTAAGTTTGCAAAATAAATATCGTTATATTCCGGTATCCCGATCAACAAACGATTTGGCGAAAAATTTCGTGTTACTGCTTTCATACCTTCGATATGGTCCGCATCTGCATGCGTCGCAAGTTCATCATCCAATTCCCCTATTCCGTTTTCCCATAGAAACGGCGAAACAACCGCTTCGCCAATTGATTGCCGATCCGCCTCAAATTCAAATACTCGACCGTCATCCAAAGTAATGTTGGGTTCATTAGTCGCACGTTGCCCACCCGCATCCACCAACAATGTACCTCCGTGCGGAAAGGTGATCAAAGCGGAATCTCCTTGTCCTACATCAATAAAATCTATCCGCAGCTTTCCGTGATTATTTGGTCGACTATACGGATAAAAAACGATTAATGTCGCAGAAAACAAAACAAGTGATGTTGAAACAATCATCGTCGATAATGCAATTCTTCGTATCCTAGTATCGCGCGAGAACGGGTTTAAGCTGTAAACAATGGCAATAAGCGCAATAAGTGGAACGAAATAGAGCAAGTAAATCGGGCGAAAAACAAAGAGCGCCACCCTATAATTTAAGATTCGCTCACTAAAAACCAAGTTTGGTGCAAGAAGCATTATTTTTGTGCAAAGCTCAGCAAGGTAAACAAACGAATCCCGCAAAAGCGTTGAAACCGAACCCAAGAATACGGCTGCAAGCGCAAATGTATTTAAGAACACCATCAAAATTCCAAACCAAAAGTTCAAAAGTATCGAAATAAAGCCAATTCTGTGAAAATAGAACGCAAGCAACGGCAACATGCAGATCTGCACAGCGGCACTTACAATAATCCCTTCAAACAAAAAACGAAGCGGCTTTTGTAGGTGCTTCCTTGTCAGGGAATCTGCAATCTCAGATTTTCGAATTCTACATGTCCACAAGCTCTTCATTTGCGAATGATTCCAATCCCTTTCGTTCCAATAGATTGATTCACAAAATCGGCGAAGTGTGCGCGGAACATTTGGCGGTAACGGGGCTGATTTCCGCGGCATCCAAGTTCCAATTTCGCGACACTTTTCAACCAACGGAAATCCCAGCGTTATGATTGCCGCAACGCTGACAATTGTAAGTTGCAAGGAAGGGTACAGTTCTGAAGCCGGATCAAAAATCAGAATTAATAAAACTGCCGCTCCTAAAGCATTTAACGCATTGTAATTTCGGTAGAAAACACCGGACACCAAAACCAACGTAAACATAAGTGCCGCGCGAACCACGGGCGCGTTTCCGCCAACCGCGATTGCATAAACCCAAAGCGGCACAACCGTAAATAGGACTTGAAACACGGGCTTGCGAAACAGTTTGCGGGAAATAAACAATAAAATTCCACCAATAAAAGTAATATGCAATCCGCTAATTACAAGCACGTGAAAGGTTCCACCTTCACGAAAAACCTCACCGGTTTGCTTTGTTAAGAAGTTTTCGTTACCAACCACCGAAGCGATTACGATTCCTGCGACATCCGGTGAAAATGTCTGCGAAACTTTCAATATCAAGTTATTTCGGTATTCGCCAATAAGATTGCCAACTGAAAAACCATGGTTTTCATCAACAAGTGTTAATAACTCGGGACTCTCAATCGCGCCGTTCGCATCAATTCCTTCCTTATCCAAATTGGCAACCACATCAAACGAACCAGAATTTAGGAACTTTTGCTCACGAAAAACTCTCAAACTAACACGCACTTCATCGCCTTTTCGAAGCAACATATACTTGCTTCGTTCCGCTGCGCTCTCATAACTAGCGTATGCGCGTATGTTCCCTTCAGCCTTAATCTTCTTGGCTTTGTATTCAAGTGTTCGTATACCTAACACAAAATCGAACGATGCCGGAGAAATTTCGGGGAATGATTCTATTACGGCATCGACCTTTACGGGCTCGCCGGATTCAATCACGCCACCTGTAATAATCGAACGAAGTGAATTTGAATTTTCGGTTTCAATCAAAAGCGATGCAGAAAAAAATCCACAGGCGGTAAATGCGCACAATATCGCAAAATCAGCCGATTTTGAGGACAACGCGACGCCAAAAATCGCCGAAAATAATGTGGTGAAAATCAGAACAGATGGCTTGAAAAAACACACATTTTCCATGGCAATACCCGCGGCAAATGCAACCGCCAGCCAAAGAAGCGGAAACCTTGAAAAGTTACTTTTGTGAGACATTTTCTGTTCCGTTTTCCGGTGCGATTTGTGAACTCACATAAACAAAGTTTTTTATTTTTTGGAAACGTTTTTTACCGATTCCTTTGACGAGCATTAATTGTGAAATTTCGTGAAAACGCCCATATTTATGCCTATAATCTACAATCGCCGTTGCTCTTTTGAGTCCGATTCCGGGTAAGGTTTGAAGTTCTTCAACACCGGCAGAGTTTATGTCAATCCTTGCTTCCGTTTGCGAAGTTTCGGTTGAATTGAACACATCTTTGCGATGCACTGTTGAACAACTGCAAACGATTAAAACACACACAAAAACACTGCAATGCCAAAGCAAACAATTAAGTGTTTTCGGATAGTGAGAATGGCTTAGTGCACTCATAATGTGCAGTTTGCTCAAAGTCGTTTTGCGCTAACGGATTACGTTGTTGATAAATGAGATTTCCACAAACTTATCCACAGAATTCTGTGGATAAACTACACTAAATTACTTTGTAAGTAAATTCGTTTCCTGCTTCTGCCTTTAGCATTGCAATATATCCTTTGAAATCAAAAGCGGTATCGGAAAACTGCGGTTCCAATATGTCTCCATTGAGCCGCGAACCCGAAACCCAGCCATAAGCCACGTAGAAGATTAATAAACAAGCATGGCATTAGCCAAATCTCTATCAAAAGCAATCATCCTTACAGCTTTAGCTTAATCAGGTTAAAAGGGATTTGGCTAAAGCAGGATAGTTTTGATGAAACTATCCACTAGCTAAAGCTAGTGGCAATTTAGAAGAAATCCATACGCAGGCTGGTCTCATACAGAGCATTCAATTTCCATTTAACGCGTTCAATTTCGATTTTCAGCCCTCAATTAGATACCTAGCAAAAATACCACACCATAGCCGATATATTCGCAACAGGCAGAAGGCAGTTACGCGCCCGTTAGGAAGCGTGTTTTCCGTCTGAATCCCAACCGATTAAATTTTAATCAATCGAGCCTCATCCGTAGCTACCTGTGGCACCTCTGTATGATTTAAAACCCTTCCCGATTTCATTTTCTGCGCGGCTGAATTCAGCACCTCTTCGCGCTTCGCAATCCGCCGAATGCCGTTAAAATGTATGAAAAATTGAAGCATTGTATATCGTCACGCACAGACCATCGCGATTATTGGGAAATATTTCTTAAAATCGCCGGCAAAACACCTCCTTTTGTATGCGAAATCAAATTTGGGCGTTTTCGCGTTCGTATATTTCCTGGGCTTCGCGTTTTCCTTTTTCGGTAATTGAACGCGCACGTTTTGAGCCATCCATTTCGCCAATATAGCCTTCGGCAGCTAGCGCATCCAAGATTGCAGCTGCCCTTCCATAACCAATTCGTAAGTGTCTTTGAAGCATTGAGGTTGAAGCGCCATCGTTATTTACAACGGTTAACAATGCTTTTTCATAGAGTTCATCGCCTTTTCCGGGAAGCTCGCCCAAGCCATCCCCTTCTTCTTCAGATTTCGTGATTGATTCGTTATATTCCGGTTTCCCTTGAGATTTTATGTGGCTTACAATCTTTTGAATTTCTTTTTCGTCAACATACGCGCCGTGAACACGAACCAAATGCGATGTTCCGGGTGGTAAAAAAAGCATATCGCCTTTACCCAAAAGACGCTCGGCACCGTTTGAATCAAGAATCGTGCGCGAATCGATTCTTGAAGATACACGAAAACCGATTCGGGAAGGAAAATTCGCCTTTATCAAACCGGTTATTACATCAACCGATGGGCGCTGGGTCGCCAAAACCAGATGAATTCCAACAGCGCGTGCCATTTGTGCGAGCCTTGTGATTGATTCTTCAACTTCTTTGCCGGAAACCATCATTAAATCCGCAAGTTCATCGATTATGATAACAATAAATGGCAAAATTTTGTGCGGATTTCCTTCGTCGTCAAAATCTTCAACTTTGTTTCTTCGCTTTACTTCGTCATTGTAGCCGTCAATATTGCGCACGCTCCAACCCGCAAGATCCTTATAACGCTTTTCCATTTCCGTGACCGCCCATTTTAACGCGATCGATGCCCGCTTGGGTTCGGTGATAATCGGAGTTGCAAGGTGCGGAATATCGGCATAAAGCCCCAGTTCAAGCCGTTTTGGGTCAACCATTATAAACTTCACTTCATCGGGTCTTGCCTTATACAAAATTGAAACAATTAAAGAATTTACGCCTACCGATTTTCCCGCGCCGGTGGCGCCTGCAATAAGTAAATGCGGCATTTTGGCAAGATCTGCAACCTTTCGCTTGCCATCAATCATCTTTCCGAGCGCGATTGTAAGCGTTGCATTTGAGTTGTTAAATTCCGTTGAATCAATTACGTCACGCAAAAAGATTGTTTCGCGTTCTTTATTTGGAACTTCAACGCCAACCACCGCCTTTCCCGGAATTCTTTCGATTCTTATTGACTCCGCCTTCAGCGCCAAACAAAGATCATCTGCCAAGCCCGTAACCCGTGCATATTTTACGCCGGCATCCGGTTTGAATTCGAAGGTAGTTACAACCGGACCCATATTAATATGTTTAACTTCGCCATTTACATTGAATTCTTTTGCCGTTGCTTCAAGATGTCTTCCAATTTCCTTAAGTTCTTCTTCATCCTGAATAATCTTTTCACGGGGTTGATTCAAGAAATGTAGTTCTGGCAATTGATAATCGCCAAAATCCTGTTGCAAGGGCGGCTTCACATATGATTCCGTTTTTTCTGATTTATCGCCGTCTTCCGAAGATTCCGCAGCCCCGTTGCGCGATGCCAATGGCTTTAGTTTTTCAACTTGTAAACTTGCGTTTGCCGGGCGTGAATCAAGATTTTCAAGCGCGGAGATTTCCGGTTGATTATCAATTGAAGGATACCGGTCACCCCGCAACCCGGAAATTGTCGGGTTACTTCTTATAACCGGTTGCGGTTCATTTTCGGACTCGGCTTCGGCATTTGCTCCTGCTTTGGCTTCGGCTACCTTTCGTTTCGGCTCCTTTGCCAACCGCGCGTCTTCTGCTTCCATCGCCGCTTTTATTTTGCTTCTTCTATCGCGCCTTTTTGCAAGCCATTCGTTCATATGCAAACGAAAGTTTTCAAAGCCCAAATTGAAACTATCAACAAAAGAAAAGAAAGACGCGTTTGCGATAAGAATTAGCGAAATCAGAAAAACCGCCCCGAGCACAATTCCCGCACCAATTGATGTCAAAAAACGAGACGTTACACTTGCTGAAAACGCGCCGATTATTCCGCCGTATATGCCAAGCAAGGTAATAAAACCCGTGCCTGCAAACACAAAAAGAATTGTGCCGATGGTTCTAAACATCGGCATAACAAGTGATTTTGTACGAAAACTTTTCCATGCCAGAAAAAACAGCAAGAACGGTATTACATACGCCATATTGCCGACAGCCTGCATCAATAAATCTGCAATCCATGCACCGGCAATACCGACCATATTTTCCGTTGGGAATGAAGAACTTGTGTTTGGAGACGAATCCGTAGCACTGCGTGTTAACAGACACAAAAGCATTAGCAACCCGAGTGCTACCAAACCAATCGCAGCAATTTCGTTGTACAACGAACGGTCAATTTTTGATTTCTTTCGTGCTCCCGTTGCCATAAACGTCTCTAAACTACGGTAAATAATACCAACATCATATAAGTATTGAAAAATCGGCTATCTGTTTCTGACACTGTAAGCCTCGATAGAAACGCACCCGTCAGGAAGCGTTGCCCGTTTGCTTCGAATCCTTTTTGTAAAGCAAAAACGCCTTTATGAATTCATCAAGGCTGCCATCAAGAACGGCATCAACATCAGTTTCTTCAAACTTTGTTCGTGTATCCTTTGCCAAGCGATAGGGATGCAAGACGTAATTTCTAATTTGCGAACCAAAAGAAATATCTTGCTTTTGTCCTTCAATTTCTGCTGTTTCGGCGCGGCGCTTTTCCATTTCGAGTTCATATAAACGCGAGCGTAAAACCTGCATTGCAACTTGTCTGTTTTGAATTTGCGAACGTTGGTTTTGGCACGTAACTACAATTCCCGTTGGTAAATGGGTAATCCTAACTGCTGAATCCGTTACGTTTACGTGCTGCCCGCCCGCACCCGATGAACGATACGTATCAACGCGTAAATCTTTGTCGTTTATTTCAATTTCGATGTCATCATCAATTTCGGGAGATACGAAAAGCGAAGCAAAAGATGTTTCGCGGCTGCCGCCTGAGTTAAATGGTGAGATTCTAACCAGCCGGTGTACACCTGCTTCCCCTGCTAAAAGCCCGTAAGCATAATCGCCGATTACACGAAAGGTTGCACTTTTTAAGCCTGCTTCACTACCCGCTTGTTCATCCAATATTTCTATACTAAAGCCGCGTTTTTCCGCCCAGCGAATATACATACGCACAAGCATCTGCGCCCAATCCTGCGCATCGGTTCCGCCTGCGCCCGCCTGCACCGAACAAATCGCGTTGTTTGCGTCGTTTTCGCCTGAAAGCAAACTTTGAGTTTCTGCATCTTCCACATCTTTTTCAAGCTGTGTAATTAATTCTGAAAGTTCGATTCTTGAAGTTTCGTCATCTTCCGCAAATTCCAAAAGCACTTCTGCATCCGAAATTTTTGTTTCAAAATCACTTTGCTTATTCAAAGCTTTTTCGATTCGGCTGCGTTTTTGAACCACCTTTTGCGCAACATCCTGATCGTTCCAAAAATCGGGTTCTGCAATTTGAAGTTCTAATTCTTTTAGTCGTTTTTGCTTTGTGGGCGCGTCAAAGAAACCTCCCGAGTTGGGAAACCCTTTCATTTAGCTCATCATATTTGGATTGTATTTCTGCTATATCCATTTTTTATATCGGAAACCAATTTTGAAAATAGTATTTTTATCGTTTTTGTGGAACCTACGGAACATTCTTTTAGAAATTTCCGCATTGTTTGACCTGTCTTATTTAACTTTATTCCGCGGTGCGGATTTGCGTGCGATTTCGAAAAATACCGAACAATATTAACGCTAAAGTCACAATCAAACAAACAACGGGCACCCATTCCCCAAACCTTACATAAACAGTTTCAGCCTTGTCAGATTTGCGCACAGCCCAAACGCGTTCCGCAGTTCGGTAAACCGGTGCCGCATCTAGTATTTCGCCTTTTTCGGAAATGTAAGTGGTAATGCCGACATTGGTAACGCGTAAAACCGGTCGGTTTGTTTCGACGGCACGGAAGACCGCGCTTGCCAGATGCTGGCGTAGAACGGGCGTGGGTCCCAAATAACCATCGTTTGTCATTTCGATTAAAACATCCGCACCTTTTCGTGCAAATTCTCTTGAAAGCGAACCAAAATGTGATTCAAAACAAATCATCAAACCGGCATCCACATCTCCAATTCGTAAAACGTTATATTCCGTACCGCGGGTAAAGTGTCCGACCATTGTGGGAACATACTGCGCAAGAAACTCGGGAAGAGGCACAAATTCACCAAACGGCAGCAGAAAAATCTTGTTATATTGAAATAGCTTTTTGCCTTGGTTATTTATCAAAACCGCCGAATTGTAAAAGCCGTTTTCGCGCATGCGATCCGGTTCGGCAGAATTAAATAACACCGAAACATTGTTGCGCTTCGCGAATTCGTTTATAAACGTGCGAAACTCCGCATCCAAATCATATTGAAAATTCATCGGTGATTCAGGCAAAACCACAAGCCGGGTGCCGGATGCAAAATTCCTGCGAAGCTTATTTTCATATCCGGAAGCGCGCAAATTTACATCCGTACCGGAAGTTTCGTGTTCTGCCTCAATTTTTGCTATGCCGCCAAAATTCGGTGTTATGAGGTTTTCCCTAGCTTGTTTTGTTTGTTTTTCGCGTAATTCGTCCCACCGCCACGATGATAATCCGCTCATCGGAACATTTGGCTGCACGGCAACAACAAAAGTATTTGAATCGATTCCCGAAAACGGATTTTTTGAACTTGGTCTAAACAGATACGCAACAAGTAAGGCGCCGATTAGAAATGCAAATACCACGGGCAAAAATGCGACCACGTATCTTTTTTCATTATTCGCGCCGTTTTCATCGGTTTTCGTATTGCTTGATTCCAGAATCTTATAAATATAGAAAAACGCGCTCGCGTTAAAAAATAAAACCACAAACGTTACCAAAAACACGCCACCATATTTTGACAAGCCTATCAAGCCATTAAATGCTTGCGAATACCCAATCGCATTCCAGTTGTTACCCGTAGTCCACAAACGTACAAAATCAAGCGCCGTCCAAACAAAAGGTGCTACAAAAACAGCCTTTGCACCAAATTTACGAAACATAAAGGCTTGAATTGCCGCAAATACGCCGATTGCGATTGAAGCTATTCCGGCAGCAATCGCGAGAAGAAAATATGCAAGGAAAACCGGAAACCCTGCGTACGTAATCGGCGCAAACGTAAGCCAACTGCACGTTGTTGCAAAAAATAGCGTGCCCCAAAGCCACCCGAGTAAAAAGCTCGCAAACAACGAATTTCGCGAACGAAATAATGAATAAAGAAGCGGAATTAACCCAAACCAAGCCAAATACCACATATCAGTGTCAGGAAAAGCAAACACGACAATAAATGCTGACATTATTGCCGATGCCAAACTTCGCCAATCCGGCAAAAATAAAGATCTTTTACGCGTCCTCGTCACCGTTTTATTCTAACAAATTAAGAATTTGTTAAGAACCGTTCAAACTGAATGAACTGGTCAAAATGAAAGACGCAAACCGCTACTTTTTGCAAATTTTGTCAACGAAAGGTGACGAATTTTGTCAGCCTATGTCTTTTTGAAATACAAAGTCGTCAAAATGAAGAAAACCGCGTTAGATTGCTTGAACGGCAATAAAACACGGAACGAAATCGAAAGAAGCTGTTAAACGTTGGTTTTACGGGATTTAAAAGAAGGAGAGCCCGGCTATTGCCGGGCTCATATAGGAAGGACAACTGAAGGAACGCTCGGAAGGTGGTCAAACGCGGTGGCATACCACGTTTGGAGAAGTGTTGGCGGCGGGGTCTTGATTAGTTAATCAAGCTAGCCAACATTGTAATAAGCATCTTGCGTGCCAAAACTATTGTTTAACAGCCGATCATTAAAAAAACCGTTTAACCTGTTAGTTTTCAATAGTTTAGCGACGGTGCGGTATTTAACGTAAATACCTAAAATTCAAAAAGACTTTCTAAAAACCGCCGAAAATATCCCAAAAAGTTACACTATTTGCTACAACGTTCAACTAGTCTTGCCAAAGCCTTTGTTTCGGGGTTTTCCGCATCCACGGAAACTGCGGTATCAAGATATGTTTTTGCTTGCTGGCAATCTTTTTTCTGGATATAAATTTTTCCCAAAAGAATATGGGGCTCAACCAAACGGTTATTCCAGAAACTCGCAGCCTTTAGAGAACTTATCGCTTGTTCCGTATCACCTCGACGAAGATGAATTTTGCCAAGCAACAAATAATTTTCTGCGCTCGTCGGTTCACTTACCAAAATACGCCTGCCGATTTCCAATGCGGCATCGTCATTTCCTTCGTCGTAAAGCGTTTTGGCGCGCTTCAACAACTCACC
This sequence comes from Pyrinomonadaceae bacterium, assembly GCA_047973305.1. Classification (GTDB taxonomy): domain Bacteria; phylum Acidobacteriota; class Blastocatellia; order Pyrinomonadales; family Pyrinomonadaceae; genus Aridibacter. The sequence continues at coordinate 29,569 of JBKEBT010000042.1, read as the reverse complement.
TATCTCATCGGCACTGCCGGAAACCGGTGCGACACCGCTATCATTTGATAACACCGTGCTGACAAATGAACGACGTGTGGGAATGTTTACGCGTAACGCCAAGCCTTCGTAATTCCCGGCTTTCCATTGATTTTCCAAATTCGCATATCGATTATTTGCGGTCAAATACTTTCTTGCCTGATTGTCAATATCTGAAGCATTGGCTTCACCCAACTTTTCCAAAGCTTTTGAAAGCAAGAAATATGCCTCGCCATCTTGATCGTTTTTTGTCAGAAATACGCGTAAATTTTTCGCCGCCCCCGCATAGTCTCCCTTCAAGAACAACGCCAACGAATAATTAAACAAAACGTTAGAATCCTGCGCGGAAGAATTTTTTGCTTCGGTAAGATATTCAAGCCCTTCAACTAGATAATTTGCAGCCGTTTCAGAATTTTTCTCGCTTCTCGAAGCTTCCGTTGAGATGGCGCCAAGCGTGTTAAAAATAAACGTAAACGGATAATCTTTCGGAAGAGATTCCATAACCGAAAGCGCCTGTTCGTAAGTCCCTTGTCGCCAATGAATCAATCCTGAATAAAATGCAGATTCGGGAAACAACGGGCTATTTTGCGGAATTCGCGCAAAGTAGCTAAGCGCATCAGTGGAATCGTTTTGATCCATATAAAGAAAACCAAGTTCAACGGCAGCATCTTGATACAGTTCGCCTTCTTTCTCATCGGAATAAATTCGAAGTGCGTTTGTAAAATAGGCAATTTTTGTGTCTTTATCCGAATCGGGCGCGATTAGCCCTTTGATATAAGCCTCAAACGCACGCGCCGGCACCTTGTTCGCCCGGTCTACAAAATCGTCGCGGCTCAAAGGCAAAGCATTATCGCGCAGATATAAAATTTGAAATGCAATTTGCCCTTGAATTTTCTGGAGCTCCGAAATCGCATCTGTGATTACAATTTCCCGATTAATGCTTTTTCCGCCTTCCACTTTTTCGCTGAAAAACGTGCCTTCATTTACCTTAATTATCCTGGCTCTTACAGTAATGCTTGCGGCAACATCATTCTTTTCCGGCGTGATGTTGTATGTTCCCAACACCAAAAGATTCGCATTTGCCTTACGTGCAATTCTTATAGAGGATGCAAGTGACGGAAGCGCAGCGCTTGGAACACCCGATTTTTGCTGAACTATTTTTCTTTCCTGATTGGAAATTACGCTCAGATTAAATGCCGGGTCGTTCAAAAGATTTGATAACGAATCAGCAATGCTTTCACCAACCCAATTAAAATTTGCTTCGTCCGAAATATTTTCAAACGGAAGAACAATAACCTTTTCAATGGGTTTTGTTTGTGCTTGATTTGCCGAAAAAAACATTACGATAAATGCTGCCACCGGCAATAGTTTTCCGAAAATTGTTTTCATATCCACCTTTCGATGACAATCCGCCCTCATAAGTTCCCGAGTATTTTTCTGAATTTTATGTTTAAAATAAAAAAATCGCTCTTTTTAGAAGCGAATCATAAAACTAAGATTATTGGCGACCCGTACGGGATTTGAACCCGTGTTGCCGCCGTGAAAGGGCGGTGTCCTAGACCCCTAGACGAACGGGTCGCAAGATTTTCGGCTGGCGTTTTCCGCCAACGGAAATAAAATTTCAAACTTTCAAAACGTTTCAATCGCTCAAAACGAACAGTTAGGATAGCTTAGGACTATTTTACTGTCAAACGAAAATACATTGCGCAGCGGTAATTTAATAACACCTTGTTTATACAGCCGCGTTTCACTATTATGCAGAAAAACATTTTTGACGTAATACGCAAATATATTTCACGCTTGAAATCCGTTTGCGATAGAAAAGAAACGAACCCGATATTAAATAATGAGCAAGCAAAACAGAAAACGTGTCTTCTTAATTGATTCTATGTCCCATATTTTTCGTGCATTTTATGCGCCGTTGGGAAGAAATCAAGAACCTTTGCGCAATAGCAAGGGAGAAGAAACACAGGCGATTTTTGTGTTCACGAACATATTGCGGAAGTTGATTGCGGATGAATCTCCCGATTATGTCGCCGCAATTTTTGACACATCGAAACCAACTTTCAGACACGAAAACTTCGCGGAATATAAAGCAAATCGCGAAGAAATGCCACAAGAACTTGCAGCTCAGTTGCCGTATATTCAAAGGGTTTGTGAGGTGCTGAATATACCGATTATCAAAAAAGACGGCTACGAAGCCGATGACATAATCGGCACTTTTGCAAAACAATGCGAAGCCCAAGGGCTGGAAGCCGTAATAGTTTCCAACGATAAGGATTTATGCCAGCTTGTACATGACCCTTACATAGTTTGCATGCGCCAAAATGCACAAAATATTCGTCGCAAAGTTCCCGTTCCACCGATTGAATGGTGTGACGAAGAATGGGTGCTGAAGAAGTTTAAACTTCCGGCTGATAAAATAATCGATTATCTAGGGTTGATGGGTGATTCGGTTGACAACATCCCCGGTGCGCCCGGTATCGGCACAAAAGGCGCGGTTGATTTGATAAACCAATTCGGCTCCGCAGAAGGCGCAATCGAACGCGCTGATGAAGTAAAGCGCAAAACATATCGTGAAAGTCTGCAAAACAATCAGGAATTGATTCGGCTGTCGCTTGATCTTGCAACGGTTATGACCGATGTTCCAATCGCGCTTGATTTAGATTTACTTAAAACCCGCGAGCCCGATAGAACAAAGGCATATGAACTTTTTCGTGAACTTGAATTTAACACCTTGACTCGGGAATTCGCCGATAGCGCCCCGCTTTTTGCGGATGTTTCCAACGAAGGCGAAACAAATCTTGAACGCTGCTATACGCAGGTAAAAACTCAAACGGAATTGGAAACGCTGGTGCGACATTTGTGGGAGCTTGAGACTTGGAGTTTTGATGTAAACGATTCAAATTCGCCGCAAGATAAATCAGCCTTTTATAAAGAGGCACCGCTCGGCATCGCAATTTCCACACGAAAAGGAATTGCGCACTATATTGATTTCGAAAATTTTACGGACGATAAAACCATCGCAATTAGAACCGTAAACGATTTACTTTCAAATGTTTACCTAAGCAAGGTGGTTTACGACGAAAAACGTAACCTGGGCGCATTAGCCAAAATGGGAATAACTCCCGCGAAAGTTACCAACGACATCTTAATCGCAGCGTATTTAATTGACACAAGCAGGCGAAATTTGGAACTGCGTGCGCTTGCACAGCAAGACATAAATCAGGAATTTGCCCCGAACGCACCGGATGAATGGAATGATGAAGCGTATCAGACATGTGAACGCGCAGATTTTGTTCTTCAACTTGCGGCTATGTCCCGCGAAAAGATAGATGAAGATGAACTTACAATGGTGTTTGATGAAATCGAACTACCGCTGGTGCCGATTCTTTTTGATATCGAAATGGCGGGAATAAAGTTAAAAAGTGATGATTTAAAGACCGTTTCCGTGCACCTTGCGAAGAATTTGGAGGGGCTTTCCAAACGTATCTTTGAACTTGGCGGGCGTGAATTTAACATTAATTCTCCGAAACAGGTTGCGGAAGTTTTGACCGATTTAAACATCGAAACCAAATACAAAACGCCTACGGGAAAGATTTCCACTTCGCGAGATGCGCTTCAGGAAATCGGCGAAACATACGAAATCGCCAATCTTATAATAGAATATCGCGAATTTGATAAGTTAAAATCAACCTACGCAGATTCACTTCCGCAGCTTGTAGCAAATGATGGCAGAATTCACGGCATTCTTAATCAAACGGTTGCCGCAACAGGGCGTTTGAGTTCCACCGATCCGAACCTTCAGAATATTCCGGTTAGAACCGAATTAGGTCGCGAAATTCGCAAAGCATTTATTCCGGCAAACGGTTGTAAGTTTGTTTCTGCCGATTATTCTCAGCTGGAGCTGCGAATTCTTGCCCACATCACGCAAGATAAAGTTATGTTAGAAGCCTTCAAAAACAATGAAGACATTCATTCGCGTACCGCAGAACTAATTTTCGGCGCTAAAACCGATAAAGAATTGAAAGAAAAAAGGCGGCTTGCAAAAATCGTAAATTTTGGAATAGCGTATGCGGTTGAAGCGTTCGGACTATCGCAGCGCGTTGGAATTTCACGAACCGAGGCAAAGGAAGTAATCGAAAATTACTATAAAACTTATAGTGGAATAAAGGCTTATATGGATCGAACGCCGGTGGAAGCCCGTGAAAAAGGTTACGTGACCACCATTTTTGGCAGAAGGCGTTATCTGCATTCGATAAACGACAAGAATTTTGTCGTCCGCACACGTGCCGAACGTGAAGCAATCAATATGCCGATTCAAGGAACCGCAAGCGACATCGTAAAAATCGCAATGATAAATGTAGAACGCGCACTTCGAAACGAACGCTTGAGTGCGCGAATGCTTATGCAGGTTCACGATGAACTGCTTTTGGAAGTGCCGGAAGCGGAAATCAATGTAGTGAAAACGCTTTTGGTACGCGAGATGGAAGCGGCTGCAACTTTGGATGTTCCGTTGATCGCGGATGTTGGCGTTGGCGAAAACTGGCGCGATGTAAAGGCGTAAATCTATGGAAACCAAACAACTTCCGAAGCTTCTAAATTACATAAACGGCGAGCTCGTTTCACCGGTTTCCGGCGAATATCTCAATAATTACAACCCGGCAACCGGCGATGTTTATTCCTTGATTCCGAATTCGGACGAAGCTGATGTTGCAAACGCCGTAGAAGCGGCAAAGAAAGCATTTCCTGAATGGGCGGCAAAAACTCCTGAACAGCGCCACGACATTCTTATCGCGATATCTAAACTTATTGAAAGAGATTTAGATTTATTGGCTGAAGCTGAAAGCATTGATAACGGTAAGCCGAAAACACTTGCGCAAACGGTTGATATTCCGCGCGCTGCCTTAAATTTTAAGTTTTACGCGACAGCAGCTATGCACTTTGCATCGGAATCATATCAAACAGCAAGCGAGGCGATTAATTACACTTTGCATCAGCCAATCGGCGTAGTCGGCTGCATAAGCCCTTGGAATCTGCCACTATATCTTTTTACTTGGAAAATCGCACCCGCGCTTGCCGCGGGAAATTGTGTTGTCGCAAAACCCACAGAAATTACCCCGATGACTTCATACCTTTTGTCAAAGCTCTGCATTGAAGCGGGTTTACCAAAGGGTGTTTTGAACATCGTTCACGGACTCGGACAAAGCGCAGGTGCCGCAATTGTTCGCCACAATGAAATAAAGGCGATTTCTTTTACAGGCGGAACAAAAACCGGTGAATGGATTGCGCGCGAAGCCGCCCCGAAATTCAAGAAGCTTTCACTTGAACTTGGCGGTAAAAATCCAACCATCATATTTGCGGATTGCGATTATGAAAAAATGCTTGAAACTACGGTACGTTCTTCTTTTGCAAATCAAGGTCAGATTTGTTTATGCGGCTCACGAATTTTTGTTGAAAATTCGATTTATCCGAAATTTATTGCGGATTTTACAGCTCGCGTAAATGCTCTAAAGGTTGGCGATCCGCTTTCACCGGATACAACCGTCGGCGCGGTGGTTTCAAAGCAACATATGGAAAAGATTCTTTCATATATCGAACTTGGAAAATCTGAAGGAGGCGAGATTTTAACGGGTGGCGAAAGAATAATACTAGAAGGGCGCTGCAAGAACGGCTATTTTCTTTCACCTACCATATTTACAAAATTACCGTTTGATTGCCGTACAAACCAAGAGGAAATTTTTGGTCCAGTTGTTTCAGTTCAACCTTTCGAGACTGAAGAAGAAGTCTTGAACTATGCTAATTCAACACGTTACGGTTTATCAGCCACGGTTTGGACGGAAAATGTAAGTCGCGCACACCGCGTTGCGGAAAAACTTGAAAGCGGAATTGTTTGGATAAACACTTGGCTTTTGAGAGATTTGCGAACCCCTTTTGGCGGTGTAAAAGATTCGGGAATGGGGCGTGAAGGCGGCTTCGAGGCACTTAGATTTTTTACCGAAGAAAAAAGCGTTTGTGTAAAAATAACTTCGCGATAATTTCGCTAAAATAGGTTAAACTGTGTGAACTATGAGTGAAGAAACACAACCGATCAGAATCGAAACCGGTGAAGAAGTTGCACTTGAACTTATGAAGTTCATCGCAGAAAGAGAAAATCGTTCGCTTAGCGCTGATGAAGTTAGAGATTACTATTTGAACTTGTTTATTGAATGCGCTGCGGCTGTTTATGATGGCGAAAGAAAATAAGCAATTCTTTTGCAGAAGTTTTCAACAAAAGGCATTTCGCTTTACATGAATGCATCTACAAAACTGATTTGCTTTTTCGGTATTTTACCAACATTTCCTTTCAAAAGTTTTCGGCTTGATTTATTCATCAATTGAAACTTTATATTTGTTTGCCTTTCAATGGCGATACAATTTCGCGCAAGTTGCTTAACGCATTATTAATCTGCCAAAAATCAAAGAGAATTACGTACCATGAAATTAAGCTGGGAACGCTTCGATTTACAGTTGAAACACACTTTTCGTATTGCACGAAGCGCCCGCGAGTTTGTACCTGTTTTGGTGCTTAAACTTGAATGTGACGGAATAATCGCGTTTGGTGAAGCTTCGCCAAATGCACGTTACGGTGAATCAATCGAAACGGTTGAACAGTTCTTCAACAAGCTCGATTTTTCAGGATTCTCCTCGCCATTTGAAACTGAAAAGATTCTCGAATATACAAACTCCGTTGCGCCCGGAAATAACGCCGCAAAGTGCGCGATAGATTTGGCTTTGCACGATTGGATTGGCAAAAATCTCGACGTTCCACTTTGGAAATTGTGGGGGCTTGATGCACAAAAAGCGCCACTTAGCTCATTCACGATTGCTATTGATACTCCCGAAATTATACGAGCAAAAATTCGCGAAGCCGAAGAGTATCCGATCTTAAAAATTAAGCTCGGAGGCGAAAACGACAAAGAAATCATCGAGGCAGTTCGCGCAGAAACCGATAAACCACTATATGTGGACGCTAACGAAGGATGGAAAACACGCAATCGCGCAATTGAATCGGTGAAATGGCTCACCGAGCAAAACGTAATCTTTATCGAACAACCAATGCCCGCATCACAAACCGACGATTTGAAATTTCTGCGTCAACACTCAAACTTGCCGTTGATTGCAGATGAAAGCGTTCATTTCGCAGCGGATATACCCGCGCTTGCACAAGCATTTGACGGAATAAACATAAAATTGACGAAATCCGCCGGTTTGCGTGAGGCACTTCGAATGATTGCCACGGCAAAATCCCTAAATATGAAAACAATGGTTGGTTGTATGATTGAAACATCAATCGGAATTTCAGCCGCCGCCCAACTTACACCGCTTTTGGATTATTGCGATTTGGATGGAAACGTTCTGATCAAAAACGACCCGTTTGCGGGAAGCAAAAATATCGCGGGGAAAATTGCGTTGTCCGAAAAAGCAGGGTTAGGTGTTGGTCCACGACTTTAGACAAGTACAATAATCCCATGGATAAAACCATTATTATTTCTGATGAGGCGCCCGAGCCAGTAGGCGCATATCCGCATGCAAGACGAATCGGCAATCTGCTGTTTCTTTCGGGTGTTGGTCCGCGCGAACGCGGCACAAAAGAAATTCCCGGCGTGAAACTTGATAATGCCGGAAATATTGTTTCGTATGATATTGAAATTCAGTGTCGTTCGGTTTTTGACAATGTGCGAAAAATTCTGGAATCGGCGGGTAGCGCCACAGAGAATATTATTGATATAACCGTTTTTCTTACGAATATGAGGCGTGATTTTGCTATTTTCAATCGAGTTTATGCAGAATATTTCAAAGAAAATTTGCCATGCCGTACAACGGTGGAGGTAAACGCACTTCCAACCCCGATAGCTATAGAATTAAAGGTTATCGCAAGCTTTTAAATATTTGTTTTTATCGGAGGTTACAAATCATATCTTATGTACTATGCGGTTCTTTTACGTGGAATAAATGTTGGTGGCAACAAAAAGTTGCCGATGAAAGAATTGCGAAAATTGCTTGAAAATGCCGGCTTTGAGAACGTACAAACATATATACAAAGCGGAAATGTTGTGCTTGAAACCAATTTGGAAAACAATTCCGCGGTCGAAACGGCAATTTTTGAATTAATACGCGAAAGTTTTTTTGAAGTGCACGTTATTGCGCGAAGCATCTACCAAATAGAATCCGTGATTGCCGAAAATCCATTTGCGGGTGAAGAACCGGATGAAAGTAAGTTTCATTTAATTTTTGCAAAGGAAAGAATTCCGGTTGGTTTTGCGCAGCTGTTAACGGCAAATGCTAGCAGTTCAGAAGAATACGCCGTCTCTGATCAAGAAATTTATTGCCATTTGAAAGAAGGCGTTATAAAAAGTTTGGTTGGCAAAGGTTTTATGGAAAAGCACATCGGGAAGGCAATCACGGCACGTAACCTTCGCACGGTTAAGGCAATTGCCAAACTTGTAAGATGAATATAAACAGAATAATTCTAACGATATTAATCGCGGTTCTTGCTCTTCAGGCATCCGCAAAAAATCAAACCGAAAACGTGGTTCTGGTAACTATTGACGGGGTTAGAACCGAGGAAGTTTTTGATGGGTTCAATACGGAACTATTCAGCTTTATGGATAAGAACGCGACAAAGAAAGCCGCGTTTGCAAAGTATTCTGCGCAGACCTCTGCACTTAGGCGTGAGCGTTTGATGCCATTTGTTTGGAAGGAATTGTTGCTAAAGTATGGTTCTATCGCGGGCAATGCAGCGCTTGGAAGCAAAATGGAAACCACAAATAATATGTTGTTTTCGTTTCCCGGTTATTCGGAAATTTTGACGGGCGAAGCTCATGATGACGTTATCTACAGCAACAACCGCGTCCAAAACCCGTACCCGTCAGTGCTGCAATTTCTACAAAAAAAGATGCGTTTGAATTCGAATCAAGTTGCCGCGTTCGGCTCGTGGGACGCGATAAACGAAGTAGTTTCTTCGGATCCGGACGCGTTTGTAATCAATGCGGGCTACAAACGTTACGCGAATCCGGACAATAAAATCACTTATTTCAGTGACACACAATTTTTGACACCAACGGAATGGGACAACGTACGGCACGATTTTTACACGTTCAACTTGGCAATGGCGCACCTTAAGAAATATAAACCGCGCGTTTTATATATAAGTCTTGGCGAAACCGATGATTGGGCTCACGGCGAACATTACGACAAAATGGCGGATGCGCTGAACCGAAACGATGCACAATTACGCGAACTTTGGAATTTCTTGCGGCACGATGCACAATACAAAAACAAAACCACGCTCGTGGTAACTGTTGACCACGGGCGCGGCTCGTCGTATAAAACCTGGAGCGACCACGGAAAGGATGTTCCCGAAGCCCGAAATATTTGGGCAATATTTGCTTCACCTGATTCATCCTTGCGTGGCGAATGGAAGAATGCCCCTACAATTTATCAAAATCAGATTGCCGCTACGTTGGCGAATCTTTTGGGTTTCGATTATTCTGAGCAAAATTCGCGTGCCGGTAAACCGATAAATCTCACAGGAAATTAGTTGGTTAGAAAATTGGGCTTACGATAGTTCCCGGCTTTGTTATCGAATTTTCATCGCTGGAACCCGGCAAAAATGCGGCAACAAGAGCTGAACCCGCCACCGCAGCCAATGCGACGTAAAATACATTGCCCAAACCGTTAGTTGGCGTCAAAGCGATGTTTACAAATTCGGGCGCACAAACCTCAGTGCAAGAATTAACAACCTCTTTTATCTGTTCATCTGTGTCTGCAACTGCCATTTCATTGGTATTTTTCGCCTTATTGTGTACATCAACTTTTCCGGTTAATGATTCTACGTAGGTTGTCGTGCATCCAATTTCATCGATAGGCGTGTCTTGATTCTCGACATAATCGAAATCTTCGTCACGACAAGGCATTTCCACGAGAAAATGATGCCGCAAACTATCAGGTAAATTTACTTTCGCATTTGAAGTGTTAATGGCTACGCCGATATTTTCTTCCGATTGTACCCGAAGGGCGCCCGAACCCAAATATCCCGTAACTGTTGTATTGTCGAAATCAACCATGAATTTCGAACCGCTATATAGAACCAACTTGAAGCGGTTCGGATACGTAATCGTCGCGGTCGCTTTATCACCCGTTGTTATGACACTTCCGGAAGTAATTGTTTGCGTGTTCTGTACGGTTTCGCCGTTAACTTGTACGCTTCCTTCCGCAGAAATTTCAGCCAAATTGTCCGTGCCCGCAAGACCGCGCACGGGTACAAACTGAAGAAATAAAAACGCCTGGACTAAACAAAAAAAGCCTATATTTCTTTTCATTGTGTTTTATTAAATCGAGAGAATCTCAAATGATTTGGGTTTATTGTGGAATGTGCCCGATTTGACACTGTTTTAATCCGCTGCAGGACGCATCCGGATTACCGGCTGTAGATTATAAGGGCGATGCCTGAGGTGACAACCGCTGACATAAGTATAATCAGGTCACAAAAGAAATGTCAACAATGTTTAACGATATATTTGTTAAACGCGCCTTGTAAAAGAATGTGTTTCTCGCTGTGGGTATCTACAATTGAAATGCGTTTTTGGGTTACAATTAAAAAATGGCTATACGAAGACCGTTTGATTTTAAGGGATGGATTGAAAAGAATCGGCACTTTTTGAAACCGCCTGTCGGAAATAAACTTGTTTACGAAGATGCCGAGTTTATTGTAATGGTGGTGGGCGGACCCAACTCACGCAAAGATTATCATTACGATGAAGGCGAAGAATTTTTTTATCAGTTGGAAGGCGATATTTCCGTAAAGATTCAAGAAGACGGAAATGCAGTTGATGTGCCGATAAAGGAAGGGGAGATCTTTTTGCTTCCTTCGCGCGTTCCGCACAACCCGATTCGGGGCAAAAATACGGTTGGTTTAGTTATAGAGCGACAAAGACGTGCCGGCGAACTAGACGGGCTTTTATGGTTTTGCGAGAATTGCAACGCGAAACTCTACGAGGAATACTTTCAATTAGAAGATATCACAACGCAGTTTCAACACGTGTTTGCACGCTTCTACGGAAATCAAGAATTAAGAACCTGCAAAAAATGCGGCGTAATCATGGAGCCACCGCTCGTCTCAAGTTAGAAGTTTTGTAGTTATTAAGTGATATATGAAATCGAAAACCCGTGATTGAAACTTGCGCAACCGCGAAAGACTTAATTCAATAAGGTTGTAAATAGGGCGTTCATTGTAACTTTTGGGGAACAGTGGGAATAGATGATACCGTGGCGGTTGGAGCCTTGTTTTCAACTACTTCAACACAGAAAAAGGGCGCCCAAGTTTTACCTTGCGCGCCGAATTCTTTCTTGATTGAACCTTAACGTGTCATTTTCGAAAATTTCGCAACCACGCGTCCGTCATTAAAAAGCAGAAGATTAGAACCATCAACTTCATACCTTACGTTCTTTTCCAAGATGCGCATCATCACGCTTTCCACCGAATTGATATGCGAATCAATGCAAGCTTTTCGCGTCATTGCAAGAACGCCGGTTCTTAAAAGTTCGGCATCCAATGTGTAAGATCCGTTAAAGTTGTTACAACCCGTTGACCCGGAAATTGTACCTTTGGAGCTGTCTAAATAAATAAACGGAATCTGCGAACCCGGTTTTATTATGATTTCGTTTAATTCATCTAGCGCCCATTTTGTATTTTCAATCGACGCATTTGGGGCTGCATCATTCGGCATCGTCGCATTGCCATCTTCCGAGTTAAACTTCATAACGAGTTCGGGTCCGGAATACAGATTTAGTGAATTGCCATCAATTTGGTAACGCGTTACGGAAGAAATTGCATTTCTAAACTGTGTTTCAAACTGTGCAACTATTCCGGGGCAAGCCTTTCGCGTCATCGTTCTAGCAGAAAGCAAAATTCCTCCGTTTGCTGATTCCGTTACGGTTCCGTTCATCGTGTTGCAAATAGTTGCTGAAAACGCCTTTCCGTCATCGCTAAAGCTCAAAGTTGATTCGCCGTAAACCGTTGCGTTTCCATTCATTAGGGCAAGTTTCCAATTGGTTCCGGCAAGAGTTGAACTTGTTGTGGTTTCTGCCGGCTTCATGCTATCTAAAGCGGCTTCCGCCGTTTTTCCGTTTGTTTGCTCAACGCTCTCTGTTCTGATTAACCGATAGCGTAAGCTGGAAGCATCTGCTGCCGGATTCGGAATAGATAAAGTGCCGACCAAAATTTTTTGCGTGTAGTTTTCCCTAAATCGGAATCCCGAAATATCATTGTAAAAGTATTGCCATGATGTGCCGTTGTCTTCCGAAACCAAAAGACACTGTTTTGTACCCGCGCCTGCCGAGCAAGTTGCGGTCTTGTCTGCAACCACCAAATTTTTCGTGCCGATTCTTTGCGCAAATGCGCTAAAACCAAATAAAGCCACAAAACCGATTGTAAAAAATATCTTAATAATAGAATTGATTCTCATTTAAATTTCTTCTCCCTTGTTCCAAGTCAAATAACTTGTAAAACCTAACCATTCTTAGAACGAAAGTTGTGTGTCATCTTGCGACACGTGAAAAGGGGTATACGTGAAATTTACACAGCTACATCGTAAAAACAGTTGCTAAAACAATAACCTTTTAAATAAACCCTTTTTTTATATGCTACGAAAATAGTATATACGATATTTACACCGCCCGATTAGAAATCTTTAGCTTTTTGCACCGAAATGATTTTGCTAAACTTTAGCAATGCTAAAAATCGATATCCACACACACATCCTTCCGGAACATATTCCAAACTGGAAGGAAGAATTTGGCTACGGTGGTTTTATTAAACTCGAACATCATTCCCAAGGGTGCGCCAAAATGACGCGCGATGACGGACATTTTTTTCGTGAGATCAATGCAAACTGCTGGTCACCGGAAACAAGAATTTCCGAAGCCGATTCATTTGATATTGACGTTCAGGTTCTTTCAACGGTTCCGGTGATGTTTGCATATTGGGCAAAAGCAGAAGATTGTGCGCAAGTTTCACGCGTGCTAAACGATGGAATTGCAGCAATTTGCGATGCCTTTCCCAAACGCTTTATCGGCTTGGCTACAGTTCCGATGCAATCACCAAAATATGCTGTTGCCGAACTATTGCGTGCAAAAGAATTGGGACATGCAGGTGTTGAAATTGGCTCAAACGTAAATCAAAAAAACTTGGGGGATGCAGAGTTTCAAGAATTTTTTGCCGCGTGTGAAGAACTTGAGATGGCGGTTTTTGTGCATCCTTGGGAAATGATTGGCACAGAAGTGATGCCTGAATATTGGCTGCCATGGCTGGTGGGAATGCCCGCCGAAACTTCACGCGCGATTTGTTCACTGATTTTTTCCGGCACGCTAGAGAAGTTTTCGAAGCTTAGAATTGCATTTGCACACGGTGGCGGTGCCTTCCCGGCAACGATTGGCAGAATTGAACACGGCTTTAATGTTCGCCCCGATCTTTGCGCCATTGATAACCAAATAAACCCGCGTGAATATGCTTCAAAAATCTATTTTGATTCGCTTGTTCACGATGCCGAAATGTTAAAATATTTGGTAGATTTAGCAGGCGTTTCCCAAGTAGCACTCGGCACTGATTATCCGTTTCCGCTTGGCGAACTTGAACCGGGTAGCTTGATTGAATCAATGAATTTTACCGACCAAGAAAAAGCCACCTTGTTTCACGGTGCCGCGCTTGCTTGGTTAAACCGCGATAGGGAAAGTTTTGAATGAATAATTTAAGTAACTTGGTTTTGGTTCATAAAGAACTTGACGAATTGTTTGCATTACATCAAACACAGCTGGTTAGACGTGAATTTGCAGCCGCGCACAACAGCTTGTGCGATTACAAAAATCGATTGGAAAAACATATGAATGACGAAGAAACGATCTTAATTCCAATATACGATTCGCGTGGAAACATTGACCCAACCGGTAAAACCAAGATGTTTTTGGATGAACATGAAAAGTTGCGTAACCATATAGATTTGTTTCTTGAGCACACAAAAAATTTAGTTGATAATCCGGATCCCGATTTAACACTGCTTTGGCTTATCGAACGTGAAGCGTTTTATAAAAAGCTGATCGAACACCACGACATACGCGAAGAACGGTTTCTTTACCCTGAACTCGATCGAATAACATCCGAAAGCGAAAGAATTGAAATTCTAACGCAAATAGAAGGCAATGCAACGCAAAACCCCGCCGATTAAAACCTGCTTCGAAGGCTATTTCATGGTAGCCAAGATTCCGCGGATGTCATCTTCCGTTGTATCGGGGTTTATAAAGCAAAAGCGCGCAACCGTTTCAAATTCGCTTCCGTGTCTGATTTTAGTGGGCGCAACCAACGCATAGCCCGATTTATGATTTTCGTAAGTCCAATTTTTATAATCTTCGGGCTCCCAACCTTTTCTGCGAAAAAGAACACATGAAAGGCTTGGTTCACGACAAAGTTCCGTATATTCAAGCTCGGTTATATATTCGCCCGCAATGTTTGCAAGTTCAATTCCGCGGTCAATCGCTTCCTCATAACGTTCTGTGCCGTGCATCGCAAGCGAAAACCAAAGCGGAAGTCCACGCACACGGCGCGTTAGCTGAATTTGATAATCTGCCGGGTTGAACCCGTATGCAGTTTCATCGGAGAAGATATCGAGATAACTTCCCTCTTGTGAATGCGCGGCTTTAGCCTGCGCCGGATTACGATATATAACCGCGCCGCAATCATAGGGCGAAAAGAGCCATTTATGCGGATCGATTGTTACGCTGTTTGCAGCTTCAATTCCCGAAAAAAGCGAACGTGCTTTGCGCGAAGCAAGCGCACCGCCACCATATGCCGCATCCGCATGAAACCAAATATTTTCCTTCGCACAAACATCCGCAATTCCTTCAAGATCATCAATTATTCCGGCGTTTGTCGTGCCCGCCGTGCCTATAATTGCAAATAAAGAGTTTCTTTCCCGCGCCGCTAAACCGTCAATCATTCGCTGAAGATCAATCCGCTCAAGTCGATTTTCCGTCGGCACAAGAAGAACATCCGCATCTATAACTTTCGCCATCGCCTTGATTGAAGAATGCGCCGCGGCAGATGCGATTATTATCCCGCGTTTGGTTTTGTTTTCTGGGGTTGCGGCGCGCCACGCTTCACGCGCGGTAACAATTGCGGAAAGATTCGCGGCAGTTCCGCCCGAAGTAAATACGCCGAACGCGCCTTTTGGCATACCGGTCAATTCCACAAGCCAGCTCATTGCTTGATTTTCCGCAAAAATACAGCCTGCGCCTTCTAGCCAAAACGCGCCATGTACGCTAGCCGCTGAGGTCACTAGATCAAACATTACCGCCGCCCTTGTCGGTGCTGCCGGAACAAATGCAAGATGGCGCGGATGATCTATGGAAATGCTCGCCTTCATCAAAACGTTTCGAAAGATTTCAAACGCGTTTTCTCCGCCAATTCCCTTTTCGGTGATTGTTCTGCCTACCAATTCAGTCAATTCCTTTTCTGTTTTCGGATATCCTATCGAGGGATCGGTTTCGGTAAGCTGCCCAATTGCGTATTTCATCACATCGAGCGTCATTTCAATTAAATCAAAATCAATTTTATGCATAATTTAATGCGTAACAATTTCCGCGTTTGTTAACGCTGCCAGCCGTGTAGCAACTTCTTCCAGCGCTTCGTCGTCAATTGTTTTTAGTTTATGATATTTCCCGGTAAATGATTTCAAATTCCCACGTGTTTCGATTGCATATTCGGTAGGAATCGGACGGGTTGGAATATTTAGTTGAACCTCATCAGGCGAAATTCGATTGATTATTTCGGCAAACCGCTTTGTTTCGTCATCATTCCATTTGCGCATAACCATCGTTTGAATCGCCAAAATTCCCGTAAATTCTTTGCGAAGTTGTGCAATGCCGGAAATAATCTTGTCAAAGGTGATGCCGTTTGTGGGGCGATCGATTCGATGAATCACATTCGAATTCCAACCATCAAGCTTACAAAATATTCTGTTTGCTTTTGATATTTCATCGCGTACTTCTTTTTCAAATAACAGCGTAGAATTTGTTAAAACAATTATTTCTTTGCCCGTTTTTTCTTTTATCGCATCAATTGCTTCGCCTAAGTTTAATGCTAAGGTCGGTTCCCCACTTCCGGAAAACGTGATTACATCCGCATTTTGCCAATCAAACTTTTCTAAATCGGAAATAATTTTCGATGTTTTAACAAATACTTCACGATTTGTTTCGACTCTGTTAATTTTTCCGAGCTGGCAATAAATACATTCAAACGAACAAATTGAATCGATTAAAATCACATCTACACCTAGCGAAACACCTAAACGCCAAGAATTAACCGGACCGTAAATGCTACTGTTTTCTTTCACAAATTAAATATACCGCATGCGCAAAAATTGCGTCAGCGCAGCCTCGCGAAATTAGCTACCCGCGCAAGTTTTTCGTAATCGGCGCCATCAACTATAATTGCGAATATATGGAATTTCACGAAACTTACGACTTTGCCGTAAAATGTGACCGCGATGATGTGCTTAAAACTTTTCGCGATGAATTCTTCATTCCTAAGCAAGATTCCGGTGCTGAATATCTCTATTTTACAGGCAATTCGTTGGGTTTACAGCCCCGAACGACGCAAGATTTTATAATGCAGGAATTGGATGACTGGGCATTGCACGGGGTTGAAGGACACTTCAACGCGCAAAACCCTTGGATGCCTTACCATGAACTCTTAACCTCGCAAAGTGCAAAGCTTGTCGGCGCGAAACCCTCAGAAGTAGTTGTAATGAATTCGCTTACGGTGAATCTTCATTTACTTATGGTTTCTTTTTATCGTCCGAATTCTTCGCGATATAAAATAATGATTGAGGCAGATGCGTTTCCTTCAGACAAATATGCGGTGCAATCGCAGATTGAATTTCATCAAAAAGCAGCCGGAATTTTAGCACAAGAATGTTTCGCAGATGCCCTAATTGAACTCGCACCGCGTTCTTCGGAAGCAACTCTTCGTACGGCGGATATAGTAAACACCATTGAGGAAAACGCTGAAACTCTATCGTTAATATTACTCGGCGGCGTTAATTATTTCACCGGGCAAGCTTTTGATATGCGCGCCATAACGGAAGCGGGACACAAACATGGCATAACCGTGGGATTTGATTTGGCGCACGCAGCGGGAAATTTGTTGTTGAAGCTGCACGAATGGAATGTGGATTTTGCCGCATGGTGTTCTTATAAATATCTTAATTCGGGTCCGGGCGGAATCGCCGGCGTTTATTTGAATGAACGCCACGCAAATGATTTTGATTTACCGCGTTTCGCCGGCTGGTGGGGTCACGAAAAAGAAACGCGCTTTTTAATGCCGGACAAATTTCAACCTATGGCGGGTGCCGAAGGCTGGCAACTTTCAAACCCACCTATTTTTCAGATGGCGGCTTTACGGGCGTCACTCGAAATCTTCGAACGCGCCGGATTGGAAAATCTACGGGCAAAATCCATTCGGCTCACAGGTTATCTTGAGTTTCTGCTTAATAAAATCGGGTCGGAACGAATCGAAGTAATCACGCCTTCAAACGCCGCTGAACGTGGATGCCAGCTTTCAATTCGCGTATTAAATTCGGATAAATCTCTGTTTGATGAACTTACAAAAAATGGTGTAATTTCAGATTGGCGTGAGCCGGATGTAATTCGTGTTGCGCCGGTACCGCTGTATAATTCGTTTGAAGATGTTTGGAAGTTTGCCGAAATCTTGAAACGCTTGCTCTTAGATTAATCTGTTTCAGGCGTTTGATTTTTGCTTATTCGAAAGGGTTTGCTATGGGAAATGACAAGGTAATAATAATCGGTGCGGGGCTTGCAGGCTCGTTACTTTCAACCTATCTTGCGAAACGCGGCATCGAAACCGATGTTTATGAAGCGCGTGCGGATATGCGTAGCGAACAAATTTCTGCCGGACGTTCAATAAACTTGGCACTTTCAAATCGCGGAATTCGTGCGCTAAAAGAAGTAGGGCTTGCAGATTTTATGCTAGAAGAAGCCGTTCCGATGTATGGACGTATGATTCACGCGGAAAGCGGCGAACAAAAATTGTTGCCATACTCCGGACGCGAAGGTGAGTTTATCAATTCGATTTCGCGTGGCGGTTTAAATATCGCATTAATAAATGAAGCTGATAAATTCGAGCGTTCGCGCTTTCACTTCAACAAAAAATGCATCGATTTTAATTGCGAAACCGGCGGTGCATTAATAAAAGACACGATTAGTGGCGAGGAATTTTTGGCAAAAGGCGATACCGTAATTGCAACAGATGGCGCCGGTTCTGCTGTGCGTCGCGCGTTTTTGATGAACCATGGAATCGAGCGCTTCAATTTTTCCCAAGCGTGGCTAAAGCATGGCTATAAAGAACTTTCAATCGCGCCACGCAGTGAATTTACGGGTGATCCTTCCTCAATAGAACATACCGGCGAAAGCGAATTTTTGATTGAAAAAAATGCATTGCATATTTGGGCGCGCCATCAATTTATGATGATTGCACTGCCAAACTTTGATGGCAGTTTTACGGTTACGCTATTTCTTTCTTTCGCCGGCGAAAACAGTTTTGAAGCGATTGCAAACGGCGAATACGGCGATGGCACTAAAGATTCTGTAACATCCTTTTTTGAGGCAAACTTTCCTGATGCCCTTGCGCTAATGCCGGAACTTGCGAAGGAATTTGCCGAAAACCCGACCGGAAACCTTGGAACAATAAAATGTTACCCTTGGCATTTGGACGGGAAAGCTTTGCTTTTGGGCGATGCCGCGCACGCCGTAGTTCCGTTTTACGGTCAGGGTATGAACGCTTCCTTTGAAGATTGCAGAATTCTTAACGAACTAATTGATCGACACGAAACAAACTGGCAGCAGGTATTTTCCGCGTTTTCGAATGCGCGAAAGATAAACGCGGACGCAATTGCGGATATGGCGGTCGAAAATTTTTATGAAATGCGCGATGCCGTTACCGACCCGGTTTTTCAACGAAAACGCGCGCTTGAAATGCGACTTGAACAAGAATTTCCCGGATATTTTTCAAAGTATTCCCTTGTCACTTTTCGAGAAGATATTCCATATTCCGAAGCAATGCGACGCGGTAACGCGCAAGATGCACTACTTATGAAACTCTGTGAAAATGAAGATAAATTCAACCGGTTGAACCTTAACGAAGTTTTTGATAAAACTCATTTTATTTAACAAAATACAAAATTTAACCGCCGTAACTTTAGGATATGTCATTTACAAAAACGTTGGAAGAGCAGTTGTTTTGGACACCGGAAACAAGTTTGGAATCATTTTCCGAATTACAGGAACTCCGCATTAACAAAGCCTTGGAACTACTGAATCGGCTAGTGAAAACCGAAGAACACCACACGGTTGAAAACACCTTAACCGTTTACGACGAGATAGGTTTGCTTTTGGGTTCCGCCGGCGCTCAAGCACATTTAATGGAAAACGTTCATCCCGATGCCGATTTTCGAACCCGGTGCGAGGTGCTTTCGCAAAAGATTTCGAAAGAGTTAAATGCACTTTCGCTAAACCGCAAAGTTTACGATGCGCTTTCAGCGATGGATATTTCCGCGGAAGATGATGCAACAAAACATTATGTTACAAAAACACTAAACAAATTCAGACTTTCCGGCGTTGACAAGGATGATGAGACGCGCGAACGCATCAAGCAACTTAACGAAGAACTTGTAACAATCGAACAGCAGTTTGCACGTAATATACGTGAAGATAAGCGAACAATAATCGTTGATGATGCTGAAACGCTTTCGGGCTTGCCGAAAGATTTTATCGATTCGCACCCGGCAGATGAAGCCGGAAATATAACGCTGACAACAAATTATACCGATTCGATTCCGGTTTTTTCGTACGCAAAAAATTCGCAGCTTCGTAAAGATATGTATTACGCGATGAACAATCGGGCGTATCCAATTAACGACGCCGTGCTTAAAAATCTGTGTACAAAACGTTTTGAGCTCGCGAATTTGCTAGGTTTTAAAAACTACGCAGATTACATTACCGCAGATAAAATGATTGGCAACGCCCAAAACGCATCCGATTTTATCTCGAAAATTGTTGCGGTTGCCTCGGAAAAGGCATATGCCGAATATGATCAGTTACTTCTTCGAAAGAAAGGGGATGAATCCGGTGCCGAACAAGTTTTTCGGTGGGAATCTTCGTATTATCAAGGGCTCGTCGAAAAGGAATCGTATAATTTTGATTCTCAAAGCGTGCGTCCCTTTTATCCTTATAACCGCGTAAAACAAGGCGTGTTGGATGTTGCCGCAAAACTTTTTGGAGTGGAATTCAAGCTCCGCAAAGATTTAAAGTGTTGGCATCCGAAGGTTGAATGTTGGGATATGCTCGATAATGGCGAAACCGCGGGCAGATTTTATCTGGATATGCACCCGCGTGAAAATAAATACAGCCATGCTGCGCAATTTGAAATCGAAATCGGGGTTAGAAACACGCAAATTCCGCAAGCGGCTTTGGTTTGCAACTTCCCGGAAACCACAGCGGATAATCCGGGTTTAATGGAACAAACGGAAGTGCAAACATTTTTCCACGAATTCGGACATTTACTACACACGCTTTTCGCAGCAAATCAGCAATGGGCAGGAATTGGCGGAATATCCACTGAATGGGATTTTGTTGAAGCGCCTTCACAAATGCTTGAAGAATGGGCGCGAAATGCAATTGTATTGCAATCCTTTGCCGTACATTTCGAAACAAATCAGCCAATTCCTACCGAACTTGTAGAACAAATGAACCGCGCATCACGCTTTGGCAAGGGTTTATTCGTTTTGCGGCAAATGGAATTCGCGCGGCTTTCGCTAAGCCTGCATGACAGAGCCCCGGAAGAGATTGACGCAGACAAAATGGTAAAAGAAATTGCAGATAAATATTCGCCGTTTCCATTCGCTGAGAAAACGCATTTCCAAGATTCTTTCGGGCACCTGACCGGTTATTCAGCAATTTATTACACGTATATGTGGTCGCTTGTGCTCGCTAAAGATTTATTCAGTGCCTTTGACCCGAAAAATCTCTTAGAGCCGGCAATTTCTTTTGACTATCGCCGGAAAATTCTCGAAGCCGGCGGTTCGCTTCCGGCTAAAACTTTAGTCGAAAATTTTCTTGAACGCGAAAGCAATTTTGACGCATATGAGACGTGGCTAAACGATGCCAATTAATTACTCTCGCGCCATTCAACTCTTTTTAAATAGACCTCACTGTCTTAAAAACCTTACGTTACGTCGCTTGTTTTAACATTGTTTACTAGTGTTTTTCATTCTTTATAGTATATAATTGTAACTGCGATATTTTATCGCAATAAAGAGGTTCAACAACCGAAAAGGTGACTCCGTAGCGATGCGGACGATCAAAGCCGTAAGTCTCACGCAGATAAAGCGGCTGCCGAAGTGAGGTCCCGATGAAAAAGCACATTAGAATTGCGCTCACTCTCTCAGTGATGTTAGTAACTTGTTCAAGTTCAACTATTTACGCTAAATCCGCAAACAAAATCGCCGAATTCAAGCCAACTGAAACAAATAAAACAGATGTGGCAAAACAATCACTTGAAGCCCAAAATGCAATTGCAAATGCCGTAATGCGGTTCGCAAATCCGGCGGTAATGCGCTTTGGCAACGGCTGTAGCACAAACAATTTGGATGAAAACCGATTTGCCCAAGGAATGAGTGATATGCAAAAGGTAAGCTTTTGCAACGCAATTGACGAAGTTTCAAAAGAACTGAACAGAACCAATTGGTCGCCAGAACTTAGAAACGAGCTTCAAAATATTTGGCGTGTTTTCTTAACTAAGAATATTAAACTTCGCCCCGTTCGTAATGATATGCCAGGTTACTTTGCATTGGCATCAGAGCCATTTACGCGTGGGGAGGGGCTTGATTTCAACGCAACCGTTTACGTTCGCCCGGAATACTCTCATACAAAACTCTTCTTCCTTATGGCAATGCACGAACTTCGCCACATTTACGATTTTTATGAGCTTTGGGAAAGCGGTAAACGGCTTTCGGAAGGCGAAATGGAAATGCGAGGATTTTTGATTATGGGAAGAATCGCGCGCGAAACATCTGCCAAAGAGAAATTTTCGCGGCTTCCAAAGGTTTGGAAGGATTCGTGGTCTAGACACAATGAACAACAGATTGAAGCCGATATGTACAAGGCGGTTTCAAAGTTTTTGCTTAAACACCCGTTTTACAAGGATCGAATTAAGAACCCCGATCGTTACTTAATTAGCTTTGCGCGCCAACGCGCCTTGTTTGATCAAACTCAAAATGATCTTGCAAAATTAGACAAAAATAGAGTGTCGATAGAAACCAAAAACAATAATGAAGCGTCGAAATTTGATGCGCCGATGAATCTCAAAAATTCTTCCGAATTTGTTTACGAATTACCGTCACGTAAACCGGACAACAAAAACGCCGGTGAGCTATTTTATCGATTCCAGTCAAAGGAAAACACCAATACAAAGCAAAAACATTTTGTGAACAAGCTCGAACCTAATAAACGTAGTTTGGTTGTTGATTGGCGTACATTAAAGCCAAAAGGCAAAAATAATTCGATTAGCTTTTTGAAGAAAGTTCAGATTGAGGCAGGGTTTGGATTTCAGTTTTCCACTAAAACCGCTTTTAATAACGCTCCGAATGAAGATTTTCGGTACTTTTGGTTGACGAAGGATTTAAACTTCGGTCACTTTTCATCCGAAAATCTTGCAAACGAAACGCTCGCGAAAGGCTTGGCATCGGTTCCGGTTCCTTTTAGGGGGCAAACAGCGGAAAGTTTAAGTACAAACCTCAATTTTTGAAACTTTCAATATTTAGTAGAACTATTCTGCATGGCTGCCAAATAGTGAACAGAACGCGAATAATATAAAATTTATGATCTGACTGACCGGGCAATGCCGGTCAGCTCAGGGCGTCAGATCAACCTTAGGCTTTCAGCTTAAGAGATGGGACTTACAACAGGAGTTGTTCCGCCGGGCGTGTTGTCACCTCCGCCACCGCCACCGCCTACTACCACCGCCGTGACCACTGCGGCTCCGATTCCTCCAAGAACAAGGGCAATCAATCCCGGATTTATACCCGGAGACAATGCGATCGGTAGCACGGGACTTGCCCGCTTACAAACGGCACTACAATTATTACCGGATGCTGCACTAGTGCCCGCTGGCAACTGTTGTGGCTCGCGGTTTTCCACATTCATTGTAACTAAGCCACTAAAGACTTCCACAAATGTTTCGCGACATTTTTCGTCCTCCTCACAACCGAGACTTACGACAAAGCTGTTTGATTGCCCGGTATCTGCAACCACCGTAGCGGATTTGGTGGTGACCGTTGCGCCTGTTCCGGCATTATTCATCACGCGCACTTTTCCGTCTCGCAAAATCATAACGAAGTTTGTATCGGTAAAACGAAGTGTGACATCTGAATTCGGTGTAACTTCAAGTTTGCCCTTTGGACCCAAACTAATGACCGCGTTTGAATTTGAACCGGTAGTTATCTGTGAATTTGACACTATGCTTGAAGCATTTACTGCTCGTTCGCCATTAACGGTAACCGCCCCGGTAACGGCTAATTCTGCAGAAGTTTGTGTCTGTCCCAACCCTGAAATTGTGAACGCAATTGCGCATAAAGCCAAGGTTAAGAGGTTTTGGAATATCATTCTTTTATACATCAATCGTTTGAACATTTTCTTCTCCTTAATTCTGAAATCGAATGCAATTTCAGCTACTTGAACATCTGAATTACAAGACTTTTCGCAACCAAACGTCGTTCGGTGAACTTCTTAGCAATCGGAACACCGAGATTTTCTTCAACATCTTTATAGGCGGAGCGACGTCCAAAACCGAAACCGATTAAATACGCTGCCACTGCGCCGATAAGTAAAAGTACAAAGTTTGTGATTTCGAAACTCATTAGTTTTCCTCCGTATTATTTAAACTGGTGGTCCGCAGTGTGAGACCGTGAATGGTACGAGCAGGCAACACTTTTGCCCAGCTGGAACTCCGATTGAGGTACAATAATCGCCATTTTGGCAGTTCATCATGCTGTTGTTGCACGTTTGAACTTGGCGGTTGTTGGCGCTGCAGAAAATGGCAAGTTGATCGTCGCAAACGCCTTGGCAAGAACTTATGCCGTGTTGGCATACACAATTTATCGCATCTCCGCTGTTGCCCGTACACTCTTGAAAGGAAGCAGCACTTGCCGCATTCGGAGCAACAACGCTGCTTATTAATGGCAGCCCGATTACGGCAGCAAGCCCCGCTTTCTTTATTAGTTCCCGGCGGGTACTACCTGATTGAAATGGTGAAAGCGTCCGGCTAGTTTCTTCGCCTACTACCAAATCCTCGTTGTTGAGCTGAGCCAATGCCAGCAACACTAGATTTTGTTCAACGTTAATTTTGAGATTCGCACTTAAGACCATCGTGATGGCGCGAATGTCACGCTTTCCGTTACACAATTTCCAAACTGCCGCCGAGGTTTTATTCAGACACTTTGCCTTATGCGTCAGCAAGTCGTAAACCATTGTCTCTTCACCGATTTCCTGAACTACAATGTCTTGGTGCCTCGCCTTTGGTTTAAATTCCATAATGTTCTCCCTTTCGTTACCTTCTTAAGGTGGATTTTGGCTCTTCGCCAATCTGGTATTTGGTTTACTCTACCTTTTGTCTCGTCCAACCGAATACCTTTGGTCAATCGCCCGATTTGGGCGGATAAATAACAAGTTAGGCAGGTTTTTGGGCGCCAATAACCGGCGGTACTGCCAAACAAGAAGCCGCAAGCGCTGTGGGTGCGATTACTGATGTAATTCTCGGCAAAGCCATCAATGTTCTAACCTTTAGCAGCCTAATTGCGGTTCTTCCCGAATATTTTTTTACAAAACGCTCCATCTCAACCGAATCCTTCAGCAATTTATCCTTTTGCAATTGATATAACGTCAACGAAACATATTCTGTGGAAACCGCCGTATCGTAGTGCGTCCATAATTCGCGTCGTATTTCTTCCACGCTCCGTTTTCCGTCACATAATTCCCAAATGTGCGCTGATGTTTCATTTAGGTAGAGCGCGTTTTGGGTAGATATGTCGTAAATCACCGTTTCATCTTCGAATCGCCTGATTATCAAATCTTTACTTCTTGCTGCCGGTCTAAAACTCATTAATTCCCCCTTCTCCGCCGCTTGCTTTGTTCGACGGAATAAGTCAAATGAACAAAAACGCCTATGTCTTATCGCATTGAACGGAGGAAATCCGGGAAATATGAAAAGCGGATTTCCTCAGGAACTCTCACAAGAAGTTCGCTTTCAAATGCGACTGCGAAAGAATGGTTGGACTATAACGGGCTGGAAAAAATTTGAAAATACGCCTAATTACGTATATATTTACCTAGAATAAAAAGGTTAGTATTATCGTAATTCGAAATTACTCGATTTATTGGGGATATTTTTCTCTGTAGTATTAGTAGTTAGAGGGTCCAAAAAATGAAAACCAATATTAAACCTTTTAAGGTTTGTAACTTCTCTTCGGTAGTGAATTCGTACACGCCGTCACACGCGGAACACAACTTACTTGGGCAAAAGTATAATCTTACTTTGTCAACGATTTACTTTGATCGAACCTCACACGCAAAAGAGCGATGGCTTGAAAGTGTTCTCGAAATTTGGCACCAAGGGGTCATTGTATTTTCAAAACAGAATAAAATTCTTAAATCAACAGGTTTATCTTTTTTGTTAATTGAAAGATATTTTCCCGATTCGGAAAAAA
Source organism: Pyrinomonadaceae bacterium (assembly GCA_047973305.1). Classification (GTDB taxonomy): domain Bacteria; phylum Acidobacteriota; class Blastocatellia; order Pyrinomonadales; family Pyrinomonadaceae; genus Aridibacter. The sequence goes on along the minus strand of JBKEBT010000042.1, from coordinate 3,680 downwards.
ACGAAAACAATTTACCGATTAAGCTCGCGAACTGGATTAAGCGTTATCAATTCAATGAAGATTCTGACGGAATTGAAATGACACACGACCCCCTTTTGCGCGAACGTAACGGAAATGAACTGCGAATTCGTTTGATTATTGATAGCAATGCAAAAACCAAAACTCTGATGTTGCGTGAAGTTGTACAGATTCATGCTGATACACTTATGACATTAGGCTTAACAAATCGTGAAGCTGAGGTTTTGTTTTTAATTTCAAAAGGAAAAACAAACCCGGAAATTGGTATGCTGCTCGAAATAAGCACAAGAACGGTTCAGAAACACGTTGAACACATATACATTAAGCTTGGTGTTGAAACGCGCACAGCCGCAATGCTTCGTGTTAACGAATTAAATCCGAGCTATTCATCGGATAAAGTTCCGGCGGCTGTTCCTGAAACGGATTAAGATTCGGATTGGCTCAATTGATATTTCTTCTCATGAAATTTTGGCAGTTTTGCGAAACATATTAGGTGTGACCGCCGTTGTAACCACACGGAATCCGCGATTTGCGTGTGACCTTTGAAGATTCATTTGGAAAACACAGCCCGCCAAACGGCGGGTCATCAAACCTCCATCCGGTAAACAAAACATTATTTATTGTTTTTCAATCTGTTTAAAGTTATTATTACTAATATGAGATTGTGCCCAATCTTATAAGTCTTAACCGACTTGAATTTCCCCGACGAAAAACTTTTAACTTAATAGGTAGTTGAATTTTTATGTTAAAAAGCTTCTTCGGCAAACTTGCGTTAACAAATATATTTTTCCTTTTTCCGCTTTTTGTGCTTGGGTACAGCGATTCAGCGTTGAACCGTAAACCATTTCACAATGAATCGGTGTTCGAAAGGCAACGAATCACCCAAGATGAACAAAACATCGTCTTACGAATAAAAGTTTTTGCAAATCCAACAAAAATTGACGATAACATCGATTGCCGTTATAGCAATCTGGACGGTGCCCGCTTTTCTCCGGAAATTTCTGCAAATTACCGAGTACTTTTTTGTCAGGTCATCCAAAGGTTGTCCGATGACTTAAATGCGACAAAATGGAGTCCGAAGTTAAGCGATGAACTGCACTCAATTTGGGGTGTGTTCTTGAGAGAACGCGTAGTTATTAAGATTATGCCAAAAGAAATGCCCGAATATGTGACACTTGCATCGCGTCCTTTTGTAAATGGTGAAAGCAGGGGGTTTAATGCGGGTTTATTTTTGCGCGTGGAAAATTTAGACGACGACGGGTTCTTCCTTTGGGCGGTTCATGAACTTCGCCATATATATGATTTTTATCAGATATGGGATAAAAACATACCGATTGCAGAAGCCGACCTTGAATACAATTCTTTTATCGCGATGGGCAAATTAGCGCAGGAAACATCCAAAGAAGAAGATCTTTCAAGACTTCCAAGAGTTTGGGATGATTCTTGGGAAGCCCTTAGCGAAAACGAAATTGACGCAAAAATGCGTAAAGCGATTGAAAGTTTTATGACGAAACATGAGGGTTATCGCGAATTGGTGAAAAATCGAAACAAATTTCTAATTGATTTTACGCGACAACGGTCAATTTTTGATCAACTAAATAAGGAAAAGAAGGAAAACGCAAACGATGAGCGCATTCAGAAAACCTCAACAAGCGAATTCTTCGAAATCTTTTGAACGACTAAAAGCTTGAATTCGCAGTCCAATCAAATCAAAATAGATTTGTGCAGTTATCATTTATAACCGAAAACGAAACCTTTAACTTTGATTCTTCAAACTTTTTTGATTTATCAATTCCTATTGATTTTTACGGCGCCCAACCAAACGCTTTCGGTGTCGAAAACGCCACCGCAAGCCCCTGCGCGTATGGAAACATATTAGGCGATACGCGAAATGGAGGCAGTTGCAATTTTGAAGAATACAGGCTTATTCCGCATTGCAACGGAACGCATACCGAATCGATTGGACATATCTTAAATGAAAGAAGCTATTTAATTGAAACGCTAACCGATGTTCTAATCCCCTGCACATTGGTTTCGGTGGAAACTGAGGAAGCGAAAGAACCTCAAAGGAAAATGATTACTTCAAATTTGCTTGATGCGGCGCTTACATCCGCGCCAAACACCGATATTTCGGATGCCGTTGTGATCCGCACCTTACCAAACGAAATTGAAAAACTTACGCGGCAATATAATCCTGAAACAACTCCTGCTTTTACATCACAAGCTATTGAACTGCTTGTTCAACAGAATTTCCGACATCTGGTTTGCGATCTTCCCTCAATTGATTGTATGAACGATGGCGGCAGGTTGAAAAACCATAGAATCTTTTGGAACTTGCCAAAAGAAGGCTTTGAAAAAACTCCGGATGCCAGAATCAACAATTCGGTAACAGAATTGGCGTTTATTCCGAATGAAGTTCCTGATGGATTTTATCTACTAAATCTTCAAATAACTGCATTTATGGCTGATGCCAGCCCAAGTCGTCCGATTCTTTTTCCGCTTTCAAAATAAAAAAGGCTGCCGTAAATCGGGCAGCCGAAACTTAAAATTTCACACAATTATTTGGCTGGCGGAAGCTTTATTTCTCTCCCCGCTTCTAATTTTGATGTTGCTCGCAAGCCGTTAAATTTGGCAACTTCGCCCGCGTTTGCGTTATAGCGTTTTGCCAAAATTGCAACGGTATCACCCGCAACAGCCTTTACGACCTTTATCTTGATTCGTGTGGCATTCACGGGACGCGAATAAGAGGTGGCAACCACTCCCGGCGGCAACGGAACTATTACTCTTCCCGTCGGCTTAACCATTCCCGGATTTGCTTTTCGAAGTTCCGAAACGCTTACACCTGTTCGACGTGAAATATTTTCCCACGATTCACCTTCTGGTGATTTTGCAAGTTGGGCAACATTTGCCCCGGCGCCACGAATTTTTCTGAACATTGCGACGACACTCTTTGCCTTGCCACGCGGAATTCGTACAACATATGGCTCCGGCGGAGTGCTATTTGTACGCAATTCAGGATTAAGGTATCTCAAATAATTTACATCCGTATCGGTTGCCTGTGCCAGCATTGATAAATTTGTGGAAGAAGGCACTCGTACGCGATCGTAATTTAGCGGGCGTTTCGGGCGTACGTGTCCAAAACCATAGCGGTTCGGATTGTTGGCGATAATTATTACCGCAAGAATATTCGGTACATAGTTGCGTGTTTCACGCGGCAAATACGGATATGCCGCCCAATAATTTGCTGCTCCGGCACGACGAATTGCCCGATCTACATTACCTTCGCCACAGTTGTAACCAGCCATGGCAAGCTCCCAGTTTCCACCATACCGGTTTGCAAGAAACTTCAAGTATTTTGCAGAAGCGCGTGTTGCTTGTTCAAAACTTTGACGTTCATCAACGTGCGCCGTGCGTCGCAACCCGTAACGTGACCCCGTACCCGGAATAAATTGCCACAAACCTGCGGCAGCCGCCCAACTATGCGCCGTTGGCTTCCAAGCACTTTCAACCTGTGCAAGCCATGCGATGTTTTCCGGAATTCCTTCTTCACGATAGAGTCTTCGAATCATCGACTTAAACATTCCCGAACGATATAAACCAACTTCCTTCGTTCTGCGACCGCGTCCACGATAGTAATTTATATACTGCTGCACCATTTGATG
>JBKEBT010000041.1:0-2122 GCA_047973305.1 Pyrinomonadaceae bacterium | reverse complement strand
CCTAAAGGAATAATTATTTCCGGCGGACCTTCAAGCGTAACCGATGTGGGTGCGCCGCGCGTTGACGAAGCTTTTTTCAGAAGGCTGACAATGCCAATTTTTGGAATTTGTTACGGTATGCAGCTGATCGCAACTGATTTGGGCGGAAAAATCGAACCGGCAAATGAACATGAATACGGACGCGCCGAAATGAAACGGCTTAGTGGCAAAACAGCGATTTTTAAGGATTTGCCGGAAAAATTAGATGTTTGGATGAGCCACGGTGATCACGTTACGGAACTGCCAAACGGCTTTACAAAGACCGCAACAACGGGTTCTGTAATTACTGCTATTGAAAACCCCGCTCGCAATATTTACGGTGTACAGTTTCACCCGGAAGTTTCTCACACCCCGCGCGGCGCTGAAATTATTCGGAATTTTCTTTTTGATATTTGCGGTTGCAAGGGAGATTGGTCTCCGGAAAAATTCATCGAAGAAGAAGTTGAAAAAATTCGGGAAAAGGTTGGCGATACAAGTAAGGTTGTTTGCGGACTTTCCGGCGGTGTTGATTCAACCGTAGCCGCTGCGCTTGTACATCGTGCAATAGGCGATAGACAAACTTGTATCTTCGTAAATAACGGATTGTTGCGCTACCGTGAATTTGAAGAAACGCTTGCTTTATACAAATCAAAATTAAAATTGAACGTTATTGGCGTTGATGCCGGTGAACGATTTTACAACGCACTAAAAGGCGAAAGCGACCCGGAACGAAAACGCAAAATTATTGGCAAAGAATTTATAGAAGTATTTGAAGAAGAAGCAAAAAAAATTGGCGATGTTGATTTTCTTGTTCAAGGTACGCTTTATCCCGATGTAATTGAATCCGTAAATTTGCACGGTTCGAGCGTTACGATAAAGTCTCACCACAATGTTGGCGGCTTGCCGGAAAAAATGGCGCTGAAGTTGATTGAACCGCTCCGCGAATTGTTTAAAGACGAGGTTCGAAGAATAGGCGGTGACCTCGAAATTCCGGATGAGATTTTAATGCGTCATCCATTCCCTGGACCCGGATTGGGCGTAAGAATTCTAGGTGAAATTACCGAAGAAAAGGTCAAACTGCTGCAAAAAGTTGACCGTATTTTTATCAATGAACTTCGTTCCGCCGGGCAATACACCGAAACTTGGCAGGCGTTTTCGGTGCTTTTACCAATACATTCCGTCGGCGTGATGGGAGATTTCAGAACCTATGAACAGGCGGTCGCGTTGCGGGCGATTACTTCGATTGATGGTATGACGGCTGATTGGGCGCGGCTTCCGCACGAATTCCTCGCAAAAGTTTCTTCTCGTATCACATCGGAAGTTCGCGGCATAAATCGAGTGGTTTACGATATTTCATCAAAACCGACCAGCACAATCGAATGGGAATAATTAAGAGAAAAACTCGTGTTTCACAAAAAGCCCTAAGTTTTACCGAATCGGTCATTCGCGAAATGACACGTGAAGCGATTTTATACAACGCCACAAATTTGGGACAGGGCTTTCCGGATTTCGCCGCACCTTCTGATATTAAACGTAAGGCGCAGGAAGCCATCGAGGAAGATTACAATCAATACGCGGTAACTTGGGGCACACAAGATTTTCGTGAGGCTGTCGCGGAAAAAACATACAACTTTTTGGGGTTCGAAGTTAATCCGCAAACAGAAATTACCGTAACTTGTGGCTCCACGGAAGGTATGATTGCCACGATGCTTGCCTGTGTTGATGCCTGCGAAGAAGTGATTTTGTTTGAACCTTTTTACGAAAATTACGCCCCTGATGCGATTCTTTCAGATGCCAAGCCTGTTTATGTTCCGCTGGAATCTACAAATAGCGGATGGAAATTTGACCACGTTAAACTTCGCGCTGCGTTTAACCACAATACCAAAGCAATTATTATCTGTACTCCAAACCACCCCACGGGAAAAGTTTTCGCGCGGGAAGAACTCGAATATATCGCCGCGCTTTGTGTGGAATTCGACGTGCTTTGCTTTACGGATGAGATTTACGAACACATTATCTATCCGGCAGAATCAGAAACACGCGAGCATTTTTCGATGGCTCAAATCGAATCAATGCGAAATCGAACGGTTGTTGTTAATTCCCT
>JBKEBT010000040.1:0-121058 GCA_047973305.1 Pyrinomonadaceae bacterium | reverse complement strand
TGAATTCCGCGAACGAACCTATTGCTATGCTTCTGTTGCACTTTTATCTTGTCAATTACAAGACCACACTGCTAAATTTGTATCTAACTTATTTACAGGTGCGGATATGAAAGGATTCTTGATTTTTTTGTTGCTATTAGTTGGCGGGTTGTTATTTTCCGGTGCGAAATGGTTCGATGATTTTCCCATTGGTTCTAAGTTGGAAGGGTTTTCTATGCCGAACCCTTCCGGGGAAATGCGCGACTATAAAGAATTGAAAGGAAAAAACGGCACGCTGGTTGTTTTCCTATCAGCACAATGCCCGGTAGTAAAAATGTACAATCAACGCATTGAGGCGCTTGCCAACGCATATAAGGAAAAAGGTATATCCCTTATCGGCATCTATTCTAATAATACCGAATCCGCAGAATGGGTTATGCAGCATTCTTCGGAAAATTATTCGTTTCCGGTTTTGATAGATAAAGAAAATGTTTTTGCGGATAAGCTAAGCGCAAGCTTTACGCCGGAAGTTTATTATTTTGATGCTGATGATTCGCTGCAATATCACGGTGCAATTGATAACGACCGTAGTGGCAAGAACATTACAAAATTATATTTAACTGATGCCTTGGAAGAAGCACTCGCTGAAAAACCAATTACGCAGCAGGTGACCCGCGCGTTTGGCTGTACAATTAAACGTGTTAAGAATTAGAAATTTGTATTTGATGGTAGAAGATTTACGTAAATTAATTGGTTGTTTTCTTGTGCTGCTAACAACGTTCGCGTGCGCTTCCGGACAAACAAACACAAAGCAGCCTGAAACAACTACGCCGAAACCCCTTGTCACTCAGATTGATGAGAGCACGATAAAAGATGTGCTAAAGCCTAACCAAAATCCGTTATTCATAAACTTTTGGGCTACTTGGTGCGCCCCATGCAGGGAAGAGTTTCCCGACATCGTAAAACTAGGCAAAGAATATGCAGGGAAAATTGATTTTAGAACAATCTCACTTGATGACCCAATTGAAAAAGCAAGGGAAGTTCCGAAGTTTCTTGTTGAAATGAACGCGGATTTTCCGACATTTTTGTTGTACACCTCTGATGAAAATACAGTTATTAATTCGATTTCAGAAGAATGGAAAGGCGGTCTTCCCTTTTCCGCACTTTATGATACGAATGGAAAACTTGTGTATATTAAGCTCGGAAGATTTTCGCCTGCAGTTCTTCGCAACGAATTTGACAAGCTTTTACCGGCAAAAACAAAGAAAAAGAAAATAGAAGAATGCGACCCGGATGCAGAAATTACGTTTAAGAAACCTGAAACAAATAAATAATTGATTTATTTGTTTTGTTACGATTCGCAATCAAAAAGGGGGTCTAACAACAGTTAATTTTACGAACGCATTTACCCAATACATCCAATTTGGCATTGATTTGAATTCTTTCACGTCACAGCATAAACTCTCTTTTTTCATTTAAGGAATTAAGTATGAAAACGCAGACCGAAATTACCCCGGAACTGGTGGAAGAGCACGGAATTAAGCCTGATGAATACGCTCGAATAATTGAAATATTGGGACGTAAACCCAATTTTACCGAGCTTGGTGTGTTCAGCGTTATGTGGTCAGAACATTGTTCCTATAAATCGTCGCGCGTTCATTTAAAGCGCTTGCCTACTGAAGGCGAACGCGTAATCGTGCCGCCGGGCGAAAATGCCGGTGTCGTGGATATCGGCGATAATTGGTGCGTTGCGTTTAAGGTTGAATCGCACAACCACCCCAGTTTCATCGAACCTTTTCAAGGCGCGGCAACCGGCGTAGGCGGTATTTTGCGTGATGTTTTTACCATGGGGGCAAGACCGATTGCGGCAATGAATTCTTTGCGATTTGGTCCGCTTGCATCAAACGTGGAAACGGAAGCAAGTGGTGCAACAACGGAAAAGATTGCACGACGAAATCAATCGATTCTTAGAGGCGTTGTAGAAGGCATAGGGCACTACGGAAACTGTTTCGGCGTGCCAACCATAGGTGGCGAAGTTAGTTTTGATGAAGCATATAACTTGAATCCGCTTGTAAACGCCTTTGCACTCGGAATTGTGCGGAAAGATCAAATCTTCTTCGGCAAGGCTTCCGGTGTAGGAAACCCTGTAATGTATGTAGGCGCGAAAACCGGACGTGATGGAATTCACGGTGCAACAATGGCATCTGCGGAATTTGATGACGAAGCGCTTGAAAAACGCCCGACTGTTCAAGTAGGGGATCCGTTTTTAGAGAAACTTTTGCTTGAAGCCTGCCTTGAAGCAATGCGTTCAGGTGCAATTGAAGGTATACAAGACATGGGTGCCGCCGGACTTACGTCATCTTCCGTTGAGATGGCTGACCGCGCCGGAAACGGGCTCGAACTTTATTTAGATAATGTGCCGCAACGGGAAACAGGTATGACGGCGTATGAAATGCTTTTAAGCGAATCGCAAGAGCGTATGCTGATAGTGGCGCGTGCGGGGCGTGAAAAAGAATTGGTTGAGATATTTAACAAATGGGATCTTGACGCCGTCGTAATCGGAGAGGTTGTTGAAGGAAACCGTTTGAAAATCTACCACGATGGCGAATTGGTCGCAGATCTTCCGGTTGATAAGCTAACGGAAGAAGCACCGCGATATACGCGCGTGATGGAATCTCCGAAAAATCTTAATACAAATAACCAAACCTTCTTAACGGAGTTTAATAAGCGCGTTGAAGCCATTTCAAATCAAACCGAAGCGTTGAAGAAACTGCTTGCCGCCGCGAATATTTGCTCAAAGCATTTTGTATTTCAACAATATGATCATATGGTGCGTACAAATTCGGCGGTTTTACCGGGCGCAGATGCGGCTGTTTTACGAATAAAAGAGACTCGCCGTGCCGTTTCAATGTGTTTGGATGGCAACGGAAGATTTTGTGCCGTTGACCCAAAAGAAGGCGCAAAATTAAGCGTGGCAGAAGCCGCCAGAAATAACGTTTGTGTTGGTGGCAAACCGATTGCGGTAACAAACTGCTTGAATTTTGCTTCACCTGAACGCTCTCAAATTATGTGGGCATTTTCAAAAACCATTGACGGAATAAAAGAAGCCTGCGAAGTTTTTGAAACTCCTGTAATTTCGGGCAATGTTTCATTTTACAATGAAACCGATGGAGACGGCGTGCTTCCAACTCCAACTATAGGAATGGTCGGGTTGGTTGAAAATTCCAAAAATATTGTAACGCGGGGTTTCAAGAATGATGGTGATCTAATAGCACTTTTGGGTACCACAAAAAATGATCTTACCGTAAGCGAATTTGCTCAAGCGGTTTTGGGAATTTCCACAAAAGAACTTATAGAAAGTGGTGAAGTTCCAAAATTGGATTTGGCTTTCGAAAAGAAAGTTCAAGATTTGTGCCTACGTTTAATCGAGGAAGAATTGATAAATTCTGCGCACGATTGTGCCGAAGGCGGCTTGGCGGTTGCGATTGCAGAACAGTGCTTTTCTTCTTTAAACAACCAGCCAAACGGAGCTGAAATTTTGCTCGAAAACCCTTCATTAGACACTGCAACGCAGCTGTTTTCAGAATCACCTTCGCGAATAATCGTCACATTTGCACCGGAAAACCTTCAAAAGGTTAAGACTATCGCGAGTGATTTTCCGTTTGAAGTAATCGGAAAAGTTAAAGGAACCCTTTTAGAAATAACCGTAAACGGAAATTTGGAAGTTTCGGATTCTGTCGCATCTCTTCAAGAAACTTGGGAAAGTTCGCTTGAACAATTCTTGGCTGTTTAGTTAATCAACTAAAACGTATTGACGCGATGGTAACCTAAAAGGGTAAACATCGCGTCTTATTCTTTTTGGCTGGCAGTTAGTGTCTCAACCTCTAGGAATCGCCTGTGGTCTTCTTCTTTTCAAACTTAATCAGCTTTAGCGTTTTTCCAGTCCATTCGTAATACCAAATTCCGTATTCTTCCCGTTTATCGTCTGTACCGGAATATCCATTCACGATAAAAAGGCGACTGTTGGGTTTAAACTCGAACGTATCTTTATCCGTTTCGGAAAGCTCACCTAACCCAAATGATGCACCTTGCAATGGTTCCGGAAAATAAACGTTCCCGGTTCTTCCATCAATTATTCCGGCTTGTAAACAATCCGTGCCACAACCCCATACTGAAACAATATACCTGCCACCAAAGTTTACTCCTTCCGCGAAACTTTCGCGTAAACGCGTTCGGAAACTATGCGCTGATTTATTGTTCTTGAAATTTACCGATTTTGCTTTTACCTTTTCAACTTTCGCCGCAAAATCCTTGAACTCCGGTTTCTGTGCAAACGCTCCGACCGAAAACAATGCAAAAAATAAAACAAAAAATATTTTATTCACTTTCTTCTTCCTCCGCCAATTGTTACTCATGCTTCCATTTAGCTGATAATACTTTTGGATACAACAATTAGTGGACGCCGGTTACAATGGCTTTTGCCGCGAACGGCTACCCGCATACCGGTCCTTTTGCCTCTTTTTTATATTACTTTTTCGTGTTATGTTGCGACAAGGCTTATGAATGCGGGCATTTACATACACATTCCCTTTTGTAGATCGCGTTGTTCTTATTGCGATTTTGCGACTGAAGTTTATACGAACGAAGATATTGTCACGCATTATATCGAAGCACTTTGTGCCGAGATTTCGACTTCTTCTGCAGGACGCGATGCCTTGTTTGACACAATTTATTTTGGTGGCGGAACCCCTTCACTGCTTACAGCCGAACAACTGGAAAAAATTGTCGGCAAAATCAAACAAAACTTCGCAATCGTAGAAAATCCGGAATTTACCGTTGAAATGAATCCGAAAACGGTTTCTCTTGAGAAATTGCGCGAATTTAGAAATCTTGGCATAAATCGCGCAAGTTTTGGCGTACAAACTTTTGACGATAATGCGCTCAAGATGCTGGCACGCGGGCACAATACAAAAGATGCGCTTGAAACGTTTGCCTTGCTGCAAGAAGCAGATTTTAACAATGTTTCGTTCGATTTAATCGGTGGTTTGCCGCACCAAACGCTTGAAGATTGGAATCACAATTTGGATAATGCAATGATATTAAATCCTGAACACATCTCACTTTACCTGCTTGATATTCATCCGCAAACTCCGCTTGCCGAACAAATTCGCACAAAGCGTCAACCGCAGCCAAATGAGGATCTAGCCGCCGAAATGTATGAAACAATGCTCCGACGGTTATCCGTAAACGGTTTTGAACAATACGAAATTTCGAATTTTGCTAAACCCGGTTTCGAATCCCGACACAATCTGAAATATTGGCTGTGTGCGCCGGTTTTCGGGTTCGGCATCGGCGCACATTCATTCGATGGCGTGTCCCGCAGATGGGGAAATACGCGTAATCTGAAAACATATATCGCAAATTCGCAAAAGCACGAAATGATAGTTTCCGAGGAATACTCTTTGTCTGAAAAGCAACTTTCAGGCGAGTTCGCGTTTCTTAATCTTCGTTTAATACAGGGCGTTAATCTGAACGAATTTCGTGAAAGGTTTGGTTTTGATTTGATACAATCAAAAAAATCGGAACTTGATTCACTTTTTTCGCTTGATTTAGTGGCGATACGCGACAATCGGTTAGCCCTTACCAAAAAAGGATTGTTGTTTTCAAACGAAGTGTTTGAAACATTTGTTTAACCGATTAATTCCTATTCTGAAAATTGGGAGCTAACTAATGATACGTAAAACTCAAATAATGGTTGCACTTGTTATTGCCATCTGCGTAGGCGGGGCATTTGCACAAGGCACAGCTACATCATCAAATTCCAAAAATGATGAATTAACTCTAAAAGCAAAAAAACTTGTTGATGCCGGAAAATACGTTGAGGCGTTTCCGCTGTACCAACAGATTACGAAACAAGAGGTTGAAAACGGCGAAAATTTCTATTATTTGGGAATTACAGCCTTAGCTATGGCGCAGCAAAATCAACCCGATTCGGAAAAAGTAAAGTATATAATGCTTGCATACGATTCATTTTTAAGAGCAAAAAAACTTGGTTTTTCAAACAGCATATCGGAATCGTTCCTGCAGATGTTTAAAGACGGCGCGTTTGAGGGTTCGAATAAACCTGCTACCGAAGCGGAAAAGGAATTGTCAGAAGCCGAAACTTACTTTTCACAAGGCAACTTTGATGAAGCGATAGTTCACTACAAGAAATCCTTGGCGCTAGACCCCAAAATGTATTCCGCGGCGCTTTTTATGGGAGACGCATATTTTAAGAAAAACGATTTTGAAAATGCGGAGAGTGCTTATAAAAAGGCGATTCAGATAGACCCGAACAAGGAAACCGCTTACCGTTATTCGGCAACACCATTAATGCATCAGAAGAAATACGATGAGGCGCTGCCACGATACGTAGAAGCGTTCATAATCGCACCATACGATCGACTTGCGGTATCCGGTTTGTCTGATTGGGGTGAAGTTACCGGAAGACGTTTGGGACATCCCGTAATAAATATCCCCGAATTCAAAATGGATAGCGAAGGCAATTCAACGTTTTCTCCGGACCCTCGCAGCCCCGGTTCGGCGGCGTGGCTGGCTTATATGGCTACACGTGCCACCTGGCGTAACGAGAAATTTAAGAAGGAATTTCCAAATGAAAAAGGATATCGTCACACCCTTCGTGAGGAGACAGAGGCACTTCATAACACTGCAAAGGTCGTAAGAGAAATGCGCGACAAAAAGGAAGACGTCGCTGACGATTTATTGATATTAAATAAGTTGGACGAAGAAGGGCTTCTTGAAGCGTATATATTGCTCGTCAAACCCGATGAGGGAATCGCGGAAGATCAATTCGAATACATGAAAAACAACCGCGATAAACTTCGAAAGTATGTGAACGAGTATGTCATTGGCGATTGAAGAATTTGCTAAGCAGGAACAAAACCATTACGAAGCGCGTAAAACTCTACAACGCATCTTATTGCTGTTTGCATCAGATTTGTTTTAAGGAGCAATTTAATGAGCAATTCTTCATTTAATATAACCCGCAGGCAGATGTTGTTTTTGTGTTTGGGATCTGCCGTAATAGCTGCCGGAATTGTGCTCGCCGTAATGAACCTTGAGGGCATCACCGCAGCCTTTCAAACATCCAGAAACATTGCTTTTAGTGAAGCACCGGTTAAAGGAATTTCTAATCCGGAATCTGTTTCTGATGAACGCAACAGCATTGAAGTGTATAAAGGCATTTCTCCCGGTGTTGCTTTTATAACAACAAGTTCGCGCGTGGAAGATTTTTTCGGTCGTGAATTTGAACAAGAAAGCGGAAACGGTTCGGGATCTGTTATAGACAACGAAGGGCACATTTTAACGAATTATCACGTTATTGAAGGCGCATCAAAATTAACCGTTAGTTTTGGCGGAGACAAGATTTATCCTGCGAAAATTGTCGGCGGTGATCCGGATACGGATCTGGCGGTAATTCAGGTAACACCACCGGCAGGAGGTTTGACTGTTGTACCTCTGGGAGATTCGAGTCATTTGGAAGTGGGGCAAAAGGTTCTTGCAATCGGCAACCCTTTTGGGTTGGACCGAACATTAACAACCGGCGTAATTTCCGGTTTGCAACGTCCGATTCGCGCAAGAAACGGGCGCCCGATTGATGCGGCAATTCAGACCGATGCTTCTATTAACCCCGGAAATTCGGGTGGACCGTTGCTTGATAAATACGGAAGAATGATCGGCATCAATTCGCAAATTCTTTCGCCTGCAGGTGGTTCGGTAGGCGTTGGGTTTGCGATTCCCATAAACACGGCAAAATCCGTGGTTCCACAATTAATCAAATTTGGCGAAGTTCGGAGACCAAAGTTTGGTGCAGATTTGCGCCCCGTTGCGGAATTTGTAGATCGCGGTTACAACCTACCCATTCGAAACGGAATTTTAGTTGTAAACACTGTCCCGGGCGGAACCCTTGATAAAGCGGGTATTCACGGCTTAAGCAGAGATCAACAGGGATACATGCTAGGCGACATAATTTTAGAGGCTGATGGCGTTGAGCTTAATTCTATGGATGACCTTTATAGATTCTTGGAAAAAAAGAAAATGGGCGATAGCGTAAACGTTACGCTGTACAGAAACGGCAAGAAACTAACGGTTCCGGTAACACTTGTTTCTACCACCGATAAGGCTTATGAACGCGGACGCCGTTCATAACAAAATTTAATTTTACTGGGGCGAAGAAAAAAAGTCTGCGCCGTTTTTTATGTGCGAATTATTTAAGAACGAAGGCTTTGGATGGTATTGCACAGCATGCAGTAAGAAATATTCAGCCTCGGGTTCCGTCTTTTCTTCACGTCTTTTGCGCGAAGGCGAAGCCGAATCAAACGAACCAAACAGTGCGATTCCGTTTCCGGCGACATGGTTAAATCGTGCAACGGGTGAGGTGCAATGTAATAACTGCAAACTTACCGCAATTGTAGAAAATTAGTTTTCTACGGTTGACAAAAACTTTAATTAGAATTATTCTAAATCTAACTTAGAGACATGGTTTATTCGCAAAAAGAAATAGATGAACTTGGGTTAACAAAGCAACGCAAAGTTGTGTTGGAAGTAATTCACGATTCAAAAGATCATTTGACGGCAAATGAGGTATTTGAAAAGGCTAAGAGTAGCCTTCCCGGAATATCTTTTGCAACGGTCTATAATTCGCTTCGGTATTTAAAGGAAAGCGGACATATAGCGGAAATTAGTTTCGGAAGCGGCGCAAGCCGGTTTGACGGAATGACATCTCGTCACGACCACGCAATTTGCAACAAGTGCGGAAAACTTATTGATTTAGAACTGGATATTCCGGAAGAGCTGGTTAAATTGGCGGCAAAACGTTCAAAATTTCAGCCTGAATCAATTGAGTTAACTTTACGCGGATTATGTCCTGAGTGTAAATAACACATTGATAATAAAAGGAGAGTAATAATAAATATGTCAGCAGCAGCACCGGCAATTGAAAACGAAATTAACAAAAAAGCAAAAGTAGGCGAACCGGCACCCGGTTTTGATATGGCTTCTACAAAAAATATCGAAACATTGGCTGAAAACGTCAAGCTTGAAGATTATAAAGGCAAATGGACCGTTCTTATTTTCTATCCGCTTGATTTTACATTTGTATGTCCAACGGAATTAACCGCTTTTTCAGACAGATTGGAAGAATTTGAAGGCATTGGCGCTGAAGTTATCGGTGTTTCGACAGATTCAGTTTATTCGCATCGTGCTTGGATTCACACAGCACGCGACAAAGGCGGGATTGAAGGATTGAAATTTCCGTTGGCTTCGGATAATACCGGAGAAGTTTCAAGAAAATACGGAATTTTGATTGAAGACAAGGGTATTGCACTTCGCGGACTTTTCGTGATTGATCCGGAAGGTGTTCTTAAGTATGAAGTGGTACACGATCTGAACATTGGTCGTTCGGTTGATGAAACGTTGCGCGTAATTCAAGGTCTGCAAACCGGTGGTTTGTGCGCGGCAGAATGGAAGCCGGGCGAAGAAACTTTATAATTTTGAGGTGTGATAAATGAGTATGAAAATCGGCGATACGCTACCGAAGTTTGACGGCGCAACCGAATGGCTCAACGGCACTCTTGAAGATGCGGAATTAAAACCCGATCAACCCGTTTTGGTTTATTTCTGGGCAGTTTCCTGCGGCATTTGCAAGCAAAATATGCCGCAGCTTCAGGAACTTGAATCAAAATATAAGCCGCTTGGTTTACAAACGGTTGCGATTCATATGCCGCGATACGAGGCAGATTCCGATATTGAAAGTGTTCGTGACACATTAAATTCGCTTGGAATTGATGACGTTTGCGCGGTTGATAACAAACATCTTCTAAAAGATGCATTTCAAAATGAACAAGGGTGGGTACCGGTCTACTTTCTGTTTGATAAAGACGGAAAGTTGAAATCTAGAGCCGCCGGGGAATACGGCGTAGGAGTTCTAAGAACGGCACTTGACAGAATGTTTCCTGAGGCAACCGGCGCAAAAGCCTAATACAAAATGGGAGGTGGTGCAATCATCTCCCATCTTTTTAGCTTGAAAACAACTTGTAGATTCCGCTAAAAAACAAGCCCAGAATCAAAACACTTACAAAAACCGAACCTACCAAAATAAAAATTAGCAGTGCAATAACGACAAAAACAAAAATCCAATCGCCGGTAGTGTCCTTGCCGCGTCCGGCGCCACGTTTTCTTATTAATTCGATATTTTGTTTGTTTGATTTCCAGATAAAATCAAACCCATCACCAATTACCGGGATTACACCAACCATATAATCAAAACCTATATTAAATGCCATTCGGAGCAAAGTAATTTTTGGAACTCCATATTTCACGCCGGCAACAAGTATGTAAAACGAAACCAATGCCGTGGAAATGTCACCGAAATTTGGAATCAGCCCAACCATTGAATCCAAACCAAAACGCCAACCCGTTCCCGGAACGCGCAAAAACCCGTCAAGATAATACGAAAGCGTTTCTAGTGATTGATCAAGCTCGATTTGCTTTTGTTTTTCACTCGTAACAACTTCGCCTATTTGCGAATCAAATGTTTCAAACTCTTCTATTTCCTGCATGTTTTGTCGGTTTTCTAAAACGTTTTTCAGGGGAAAACTATTTGTTTTTAATTTCAACTGAACGAATTTTATCGCCACGCACAAGTTTATCTACGATTTTCATATCTCGTTCGTTCATAAATCCAAAAACGGTATAGCCTCCATCAAGATGCGGCTGCGGAGCATGCGTTACAAACCACTGCGAACCGCCGGTATCTTTGCCGGAAAGAGCCATCCCTACCGTTCCACGTTTATATGGCAACATATTTATCTCACATCTGATTTGCCACCCCGGTCCCCCGTTCCCGTCGCCACGCGGATCACCATCTTGAACCACAAAATTTGGAACAACACGATGAATATCCAATCCATTAAAATATCCACTTTTTGCCAAACTTATAAAATTATCTACCGTTAACGGTGCATCTTCGGGGTAAAATTCGATCGTGAAATCGCCCTTTTGCGTTGTAACCACAGCCTTAACGCTTCCATTTTTTCTTGTGACCGCACGCCGATAATCTCGTTCACTTTCTGTTACTTGTCCGAGTTTAGAACCATTTTGAGAATCATATTTTGTGACGGTTCCAACCCGCGACTTAAGATTTGGAAAACTTCCTTCCCATCCGTTTTCTTTGATCAAAAACGCCGCATGCGTTCTAACAAGAATCGAATAATGATTTAGCGCAAGATTTAACGAAGGAAGCGATGCTTCTTTTTCTATTTTTACAATTGCATCCAGCAGCGCAAGCTGTGCATCATCGTATCGTTTATCCTCATTTAATGCCTTTGCAAAACTGCTTTCAAGTTTCTTTGCAAATTCGGCTGCGCGCTCCGGTGAATATTCGCGTGAAGCAATCAAACCCGCAACAGCTGCTCGCACAAATACATCTTTGTGGTTCAGATACTCCGCAAGCACTCCATCAAATTCATCAGAATAATTTTCCGAATCAAACTTAGAAAACACCTCAAGCAATGCAGGCAGCACGCGCACCCATTCATCTTCTGAAAATTCCTCGGGCGTTTCCGGGTGCAGCATTGCACGTATGTCCAAATAAACCTGCGCGTTTTTGCCTAATTCCTTTATTGATAATGCTCCTTGAAACACCGCGTTTAATGCATTAACGGTTCGCGGAAAACCTTCGGGCATTTGATTAAAATTCTTCGTTAGATATTCATTAGGCATAATTTGCGCCAGTGCGACTTCACTTTCAGGCGAACTAAACCGATCAAATTTTCGAAATGTATTAAGAAGTTCAATAGCGGAAGATGAATTAGAACCTTTTAGCATTGTTCCAAGCGTGGTGAAGATTGTAAGCACCTCATTCTTTCTTGAATCGTTTGCATCGCCGCTCGTTTTCATTTCACTAAACAGTGTATTTGCACGAGTTACCAGCTTTTCGGCAATATCCGTGGGTTCCGAAGACGCGAGTGCGCGAATCGCACTTATGCGAACCCGCAAATCCTTATCGTTTAATGCAAGTTCTAGAATTCGCAAAGAATCGGTTTTGTCGTCACTAAAGCCTAGAAGTCGCGCAGCATTCGCACGTACTTCCGCGTCTGAATCCGTCAACAATTTTCGTGCGTCCTCGGCGACACCTTTTGCACGTAAACGTGCAAGCGCATTTAGCGTATCCGCCTTAACACGCGGGTCGGAGTGCTTTAAAAACGGTGTTATTAATTCCAAGACACCATCGGGTTTTGCTCGAAGTGCGGCGGTAACGCCGAATAAAATCAAATTGTAGTCCGCGACGGTTGGTTTTAATGTTTCGGTTTGAAGCGCGCTTTTAATTGCGTTGCCCAAAGGCTTTGCAAATTCGCTCCCTTGGTTTGCCGCAGCGATTTTTCCCG
The DNA here is from genome assembly GCA_047973305.1 of Pyrinomonadaceae bacterium. GTDB lineage: Bacteria > Acidobacteriota > Blastocatellia > Pyrinomonadales > Pyrinomonadaceae > Aridibacter. The sequence continues at coordinate 108,633 of JBKEBT010000040.1, read as the reverse complement.
CCGCCTCAATTGCACGCGCCCGCAACGGAGAAGCCTTATCTGCAAGAATCGCGATTATTGCATCTGCTGCTTTGTCCGATTCAATTTCGCCAAGTGCAAAAACTGCTGTTTCAGCCACTTTTGTCGATTTATTTTCCAAAAGCGGAAGTAGGAATTCTATCGCCGCAACATCGCCAATTCTGCCAGCTGCCAGTGCCGCGCGTGCTTGAATGGCTGAGTTTTTTGAATTGAAAAATTGTTTCAACACAGCATCAAACCGAAGAGCGTCTTCAGCACTTACAATTTTTACCAAATCTTCCGTCTTGATCGAATCAGCGCGAGCTTGCGCGAAATTCGACGAAACAAAATTTATAGACAAAGCGACAATTAATACAATCGTTTTCATATAATTTTTTAGTTTACGCAAGTTTTGATGTGCTACAAAGAAAAAGCCGCGCATATGCACGACCGACAAAGCTAAAAAAACACTAAATCTTACTCACGATACTTAACACTACGAACTTCAACCTTATCTTCAGTTCCTTTCGGCAGTTCAACCTTTAATTTTTTATTGCCGTTTTCATCAACAATTTCTGAAACTTCTATGCTTTCCGCGTTTAAATCCTCCAGCAAATCCGCCGGACCGTAGAGTACAACGCTCGCCTTTCCTTTTCGCTCGCCCGTGTCATACGTTACGACAAAAAGCCTTTCGATACGTGTCTTGTTAACTATGCAGGTTATATCGACATAACTTGTCAAAAGTGTGACTTTCGGATTTACACCTTTAATCGCAACACCCGGCACGAAAAAATCCGCGTTCCGATTTTCAACGCTTACCGCTTCGGTAGTTACAGAATTAATTGAACCAACCAAACTTTTTGGACCCCGAATCTTTATTTTCTCAGGTGCCGATTTTTCGCCATAAACCTCGTATCCTTTCATTGTCTTACCATGAACATCAACCTTTACGGGCACGTCACGCTCCAGAATTCGTTCAACTTTCAACACTAAGCGATCTGGATTTATCCGCTCTATCTTCACACCCGGCGGAAGATCAATCGAAACATTATCGGGTGTTAATCGCACCGTTCGTTCACCTTCGGAGATATTTGCCAAATCAAGCGAAACAACATAATCACGCGGATCCAAACGTTCAACTTTTCGCTTTTCGCCTACAACCTGTAGCTCAACATCTTGAACAATTGAATTTGTTATTTCAAATTGATCCGGCACTCGCGCATTTAGATAAACAGGGCGAAGTCTAACGCGTTCAGTAGTTTGCAGACCGCTGACACCAAGCCAAAGTGCCATCGTAATAACAAGCGCTGTTAATTTCAATACCCAATCATCTATAAAAATTCGCTTGAACCAATGGGAAACGAAAGCTTTGCGTTTTTCTTTTTCGATTATTGTTTCTTTTGGAAATTGAAGATTGAACATTAACTAAGCGCAACCTCCTTTTCCGTTTCGCCTCTGATTTTCTTTTCCGAAAGATTTTTTTCAGAATTTGAAACTTCTGCTGTTTCAGGATTTGTGATTCCCAAAGCTTCATAAAGCAGCTTTCGTAAACGAATTGCATCAAGATGTCTTTGCAGAGTTCCATTTTCGATAAATGAAATCAAACCCGTTTCTTCCGAAACCACCAAAGCAATTGCGTCAGACCCTTCGGTTACGCCAATTGCTGCACGGTGTCTAGTGCCAAGTTCCCTGGAAATATTCGGATTTTTTGTAAGTGGCAAAAAGCAAGATGCTGCTGCTACACGGTCATTTCTGATAATAACTGCACCGTCATGAAGCGGAGTTGAAGGGTTAAAGATAGTTACCAATAAATCGTAGTTTATGTTTGCATCAAGCTGAACGCCCGCATCAATAAAATTACGCAAACCAACGGAGCGTTCCAAAATTATCAAAGCTCCCGTACGGCTTGATGAAAGTGTCGTCATGGCGAGCACTAATTCATCGTAAATTGTACCGCCACTGGGTTTACGCTGCCGCAACATCAACGGGAAACGAATACGGTTACCGAAATAGATAAGTGCTTGCCTTATTTCGGATTGAAAAAGAACAATAATCAAGATTCCGATGTAGAATATTGCTTCGCGTAAAACAAATTCGAGCGTGGGAAGTTCTTGCGAAATAGAAAGCCAATATAGAAAAGCCACTAAGCCCATTCCGGCAACCATCGGAACGGCTCTTGTGCCACGAAGTAACTTTAAAAGCACATAAACGATAGCAAAAACAACGGCGATATCTACAAAGGTTCGCAACGTGCCTATTTCAAATATGCTACCGAAAAAAATCATTTATCTTATTTATCCACCGTTCTTTATCCGAATTCGTTCGAGTTGTAATTGTTTGGATGCATTAAAGGAAGCGGACGGCTAACTTCAACTAATAGAATATCATAGATAGCATTTCTAAAGTTAACATTCCACAAAATTTGACACACCTGATGATGAAATTTTGCGGTCTATTTCCTAAATCTTATTTTTCCTTTACGAAGAATTCCCAAGAGCTTTCCTTCATTGTCAATAACGCCGAGAACGCCGTTTTTGTTTTGATTTAAAAGCGCAAGCGCAAAGGCGGCTTCTGCATCACTTTCCACAAAATCGCCTTCGCTTATTGGTCGCATCGCGTCTTGCACCAACGTTGTGTGCCATACTTCACGTGGAAAATCATTCTTTAAGTCACGCAGGTGCAAAAACCCATAGAGTTCGTCTTGTTGCGAAACAGCGAAAACCTCATACGGAAAAATTGAAAGTGTTGTATCTACAAATTCCATAACTGTTTTCTCCGGATTTATAGCGACTGGCATTTCCATAATTTCTTCTATCTTTTGATGCTCAAATCGATTTATGCGGGAAATTATCTTGCGTGCGGAATCAAATAGATAAATACCAACCACAATTGTCCAGATCCCCGTAAACAATCCGTAGCGTAAAAAGATTGAAACGATGCCAAAAAAAATCAAAACAACCGCTATTACCTGTCCAAATTTGCCGGTTATAATTGTTGCATCGTTAAAGTTTTTGCCGCGTCGCCAAAGTATAGCCCTTAGCACACGACCGCCATCAAGCGGGTACCCGGGAAAAAGATTAAACACACCAAGCAAAAAATTTAGCAAGAAAAGCGCAAAAAACAGCGGAGTTAAAAGTTGCATGCCGCTGAGCGTAGAAAGACCGGTAAAAACCAAAAACATTGCGGCAATCAACAAACTTGCAATCGGACCCGCAATGGCTATCTTAAATTCATCTTTTGGGTTATCGGGCTCGTGTCGCAGACGGGCTATTCCGCCAAACGGATGCAGAAGAATTTCCACAACCTGCAAACCCTGTTTTCTGGCAACGTAAGCGTGTGCTAGCTCGTGCAGGAAAATACAAACAAAGAAAACAATAATTGCAATAAACGAAAGTGCGATTTTTACCGCCGGGATTGGCGTAATCGAATCAGGAAATGTTGCGGCGGTAATCCAAACCAAAATCGCAACTACAAAAAACCAGCGATAATCAATAAAAACAGGTATCGATTTTATACGGGTTACAAGTAGTTTTTTACTGAAGAATTTCGAAAACCGGGTCATAGCATCAAGCAGCCGAAGCAAGCATTAACCCAAATGAAAAAAACTAAGCCTCAAAAGGAATTTCGGCATTTTGTAGAATGTGCAGTTCATTGCGCGAAACACGCTCAAGCAATTCCGGCTCGTCAAACATCTTAACCAAGCCTCGGACGGTTGCGTAACGTGGTTCATCCGGAACAATTACGGAAAGATTGATAAACTCTCGTAGAAATTGATCAATTCCGTTAAGCAACGCGCCACCACCTGCAAGAATAACGCCACGATCGTAAATATCCGCAGCAACCTCGGGTCTTAACTCTGTTAAAGTATCAGCGATTACACGCGCCACACGGTTTATGACATTTTCCGTAATCGGATAAAGTTCGCCCGCTGTAAGTTTAACAGCGCTCGGGCTTCCTGATTGCAAATCCCTGCCACGTACCAAAATTTCCACTTCAGGATCTTCCGGCGGAAGTGCCGAGGCAAAATCACGTTTGATTGATTCGGCAGTTTCCGCGCCGATTTGCAATCCGCGGTTTCTTCTTAAATGCGTAATTAATGCTGTATTTATTTCGTCGCTGCCAATTCTTTCAGAGCGCGAATGCGCAATTGAGCCTTTTGCAACTACTGCGATATTTGTTGTGCCCGCACCCATATCCACAACTGCGGAAGCGCGACGGTCGTTAGGGGCAACATCAGCTCCAAATGCGGCTGCCAACCCTTCTTCCATCATATAAACTTTACCGATTGATGCTTCTTCAGCTGCGTTCAATAATGCACGTTGCTCAACATGGGTAACATCTGAAATCATGCTCATCACAGCCTGTCGCGCAACTTGTGAAGACCCGGTTCTGGCTTTTTTCACAAAATGCGAAAGCATTTTCTTTGTAAATTCAAAATCTGCAACCACGCCGGCATTTAAAGGGCGTTTCACAACAATCTCACGACCTTCCCGACCCCACATTTCATAAGCTTCTTTTCCGTACGCAATTACCTCTTCAGTAAGCTCATTTACGGCAACGAGCGAAGGTTCGTCAAAAACCACGTCGCGTCCTTTCACCGCAATTATAGTGTTTGCGGTTCCCATATCGATTGCCATCGAATCGGTAACGAGTTTCTTTAATGAAGAAAATCCCATCATAAGTATGATTGCAAAGGTTTTATCAGCTTCCTCAAAAGAACAATCTAAAATCTTGGGGAATAAGACGTGTAATTATGAAGCCAAACTATATTACATCATTCCCATTTTACCTCAAATAGCGAAACGGGCTCAACCCGATTTTTTACAACAATCGGCTCACACTTTCTTATCTGAAACGATTCGTTGCAAGCCTTTCCAGTTGATTCCGAAATTAATATCTGCCCGCCGACAGCATTTGATTCAAGCCTGGATGCCAAGTTTACGGTATCACCAATCGCAGTATATTCCGAACGCTTTTCGGAGCCGATATATCCAACGGTGGCAATTCCGGTATGTAAGCCAATTCCTATTGCAATTTCGTGATAGCCTTCACGAATCAATTGCTTGTTTAGCGTTTTCAAACTCCTTTGCATTTCGATCGCGGCTTTTACGGCATTGTCGGCATCATTTGGTGAAACTGTTGGCGCACCAAAAATCGCCATTAACCCGTCACCAATATACTTATCAAGCGTTCCGCCGTGGCTAAAAATTATGTCGGACATCGCGGTAAAATAATGGTTCAGTAGTGTTACGACGCGCTCAGGATTTTGTTCTTCCGAAAACCCTGTAAAGCCACGAATGTCTGCAAAAAGTACGGTAATTGTTTGGTTTACGCCACCAAGCCTAAATGAATCGGGGCGTTCCAATAATTCCTTTACAACATATTCGGGCAAAAATCTGCTGTAATTCGCACGCGCTACTTCTTCACGCGCCAATCTTTTATGCGCCTTTACCGTTTCAACTGTTAACGCAGTTTGTGCGGCTACGGTGCTAATTAGTTCGAGATCATCTTGTGTGAAAACCGAAAAAGGATCCAAACGATCCGCATAAACTACGCCGTGAACATTTGATTCTGTTACAAGCGGTGCACAGATTGTTGAACGCACTCCTTGCGCAACAATTGATTCGGATCCGGAAAATTGCGCATCTTCTCTGGCATCTTGCGAAAGCAACGCAACCTTTTCCCTCATCACCTTTTGCGTGATTGTGCGGCTAATAGTTAAATCTTCAAGAACTTTGAAATGATCAGATTGCCGAACCCGTGCCGCAATCGGGTAAAGGCTGTAATCTAAAATCTTACCGTCAACCGTTTCATCGGCAAGCAGAGCCACAACCCGCTCAGCCGGAGTTACACGAAAAATCAAGTCGGTTGCTTTTTGAAAAATATCCTTAAAATCAAAGACACTGCCAAGCGATTTGCCCATTTCATAAAGCATTTCAAGAATTTGCGCCTTTCGTTGAAGTTCTTTTATTTCGTCTGATGTGATATTCCGAAGTGAATCAGAATCAATGAAATCCTTCGTCGTTGTTCCGGCGCTTTTTTCGATAATATCTCGCGCCGAAATTATAAATTGAGTTTTACCGAGCGGTTTATCATCGTAAGCGAGCTGTTTTTCAACTTCCGTTATGCCGGTTTGTATTATTGGCGCAGTTGAAGGACGCTCAAGAACAACTTCTTGTTCTAGTTCAAATGCGTTTAACTCGGCATTCTTTCCCTCATTTCGCGGAACAAACAACAATACGCTTGTACCAATAGAAATTTCATCTCCCGGCTTTAATCGTTGCTCAGCCGTTTCGATTTCGTTTACATATACCTTATTCGCGCTGCGATGTATGGAACCGTTTTCAAAATATCCATCGACCAAAACAAAGCCCTGAGCTTCAGAACGTATTGTCGCGTGCCTTCGTGACACACGCCGATCGTTGAGCTGTACATCATTTTCACGCGCGCGACCAATGGAATAATCTTGCCCGCTAACAAGCGGCAGTTCCCAGGTTCTTCCTCCCGCCTCAGTTATTTTTAGAATCATTTCCACGAACTTTTTATTTTAGTTTGTCGGCTAAAAATCGCAAATACCGAGGCAAACAATTTGCGTAAATTCTATAGTTAAATAACATATCGAATATGATTTATTTCGATAACAACGCAACCACGCAAGTTGCCCCGGAAGCTTTTGACAAAATGTCGCCATTTTTGCGAAACAAATTCGGAAATCCATCTTCGGCGTACGAATTCGGTAGAGAAATGCGAAAATTTTTAGAACAAGCGCGTCAAAGTGTCGCAGAATTAATCGGGGCATCAGATGCGAAAGAAATTGTGTTCACATCAGGCGGAACTGAAAGTGACAACTGGGCAATCTTCGGTACCCTAGAAGCATCACGAGATAAAAATCACATAATAACCACACGCGTTGAACACGAAGCGGTAAAAAAAGTTTGTCAAAAACTTGAATTAAATGGCTTTCAAGTTACATGGCTCGATGTTGACGAATTTGGTGCGCTTGATCTCCAACAACTTCATGATTCGATAAATGATGAAACCGCTCTGGTTTCCATAATGCTTGCAAACAACGAAACCGGCGTTTTGTTTCCGGTAGAACAAGCTTGCGAAATTGTAAAAGCGCGTTCAAATGCAATTTTTCACGTAGACGGCGTAAACGCTGTCGGCAAAGTTCCGGTTACGTTAAACTCATCATCAATTGATTTATTTTCCGTTTCCGGACACAAATTTCACGCTCCAAAGGGAATTGGCGCATTGTATATACGTAACGGTGTTGAATTGCCGAGTTTAAAAATCGGAGGCGGACAAGAACACGGACACCGTGCCGGAACCGAAGCCGTTCATCAAATTGTTGCCCTTGGCTGCGCTGCCGAACTAGCCGTCGCGTTTCCGCGCATCAATGAAATTGAAGCGATGCGGGATGATTTGGAGGATTTCATTCTCAGCACAATTCCGCGAACTTTTCTAAATGGCAACCAACAAAACAGGATTCCAAACACAACAAATATTTCGTTTGAAAATCTAAACGGTGAGATGATTTTAGCCGGCTTAAATGATTACGATATTTGTGCTTCAACCGGTTCCGCATGTAACGAAACCGGAACTAGTTCCGATGTTTTGGCGGCAATGAATATTCCGTTTACAAAAGCAATGGGCGCCATTCGGTTTTCTCTGGGCAGATACAATACGAATGACGAAGTGGCTCAGGTAAAGACCGCATTAAACGCTGTAATCGGAAATCTCAGAGGTTTCGAACTGCCCGTAATATCGGATTCTTAAACTGCAAAACAAAATGGAAACGAATTCATCTACGTGTTAAACTCACAACGAATTCAAAATTGTCCCCCTTAGCCTTTAGTTATTGTTTGGTTCTGTGTTCGACAGAACCTGATGATTGTGTTTATTGTAACGACAATACAGGAGAAAAAAAGATGAAATTAATACTTGCGATGTTTCAATCGGAAGGGTCCGGGGGAATGAGCATCACCGGATATCCGGCATTAGATGGAACAGTACAGAATTTGGTCAATTACGCGCCAAAAGTTGTGGGCGCACTTTTGTTATTAATACTGGCTTGGATTGTGGCGAGCCTACTAAGAGGAATTACAAAACGTGGATTAAAAGCGGTTGGCGCCGATGAGAAATTAAACTCCGGCGGCGGCGATTCCGGCACCAGAATGGTTTCCACTATCTCAGACGTCGTTTATTGGATTGTCTTTCTGTGCTTCATTCCCGCAATTCTAAGCGTTTTAGGAATTACGGGAATTCTTGAGCCTATTCAGCAAATGCTTTCAAGCGTTTTGGTCTATTTGCCTAACGTTCTTGGCGCCGTTCTGATTTTCGTGTTGGGTATGTTGGTTGCGAACATTGTTCGTGAACTTGTTACCAGTTTTCTTTCAAACATCGGATTAGATAACTTTATTCAGAAACATGATGTTAAAACCGATTTCGCAAAGGGCGGTGTTTCAGGTTTAATCGGAACAATAATCTATGCATTGATTCTGATTGCGGTTTTAAGTGCTTCACTTGGTGCACTTAAAATTCAAGCGATTTCTGAGCCAATTCAACGCGTTGTAGATGAAATAATAGGTGCGATTCCGAACATTTTCGGTGCCGTGTTGATTCTGATTATCGCTTTTATAATCGCGAAAATTGTTCGCGGAATTGTAACGGATGTTTTGACAGGTATCGGCTTCAACAAGGTTCCGAACGCAATCGGGCTTACAAAACTTCCAACTGAAGGAGCGAAATCAGCTTCGAGTTTTGTCGGTTATTTGGCGTTTTTGGCAATCATTCTTCTTGGCGCAATTCAGGCTTCCGGCGTTCTTAAATTTGCGCTTTTGGCAGACACAATCAACGAAATTACCGTAATAGGATTAAACATTTTAGCCGGCGTGGTTGTGCTTGCAATCGGTATGTATGCCGCGAACATCGTTGCCAAATTGATTAAAGAAAGCGGCATCACAAACGCTGGTTTACTTGCCTCGGTTGCGCGTTTCGCAATTATCTTTTTTGCAGGTGCGATGGCACTTAACCGAATCGGTATTGCAGATGAAATCGTAATTCGTGCATTTACATTGCTGTTGGGCGCGTTGGCAGTTGCGTTCGCGATTGCTTTCGGACTTGGTGGACGCGAATTTGCGTCGCGTATGCTCGAAAAAGCTTCAAATGCAATGGGCAAAGAATAAGCGAAGTTTCTTGCTAAAACTAGGAAAGGGTATTCACACTAGTTATGAATACCCTCAAATTTTAAAGCAAAATGATTGAAAACCGGTTTGGATACGCTAACGGATTGAAACAAGATTCGCGCTGCCGGAATTCCCTTCCGAATGATCAAAAACCGCATCCAATTCGCGTTCAACACTTCCATAACCTTCCGGAATCTTTTTAACAAGCGGTTCAAAGTTCTTGAAATCGTAAAGGTCGGCGTCAAGCAAGTGAGAAGCCGTAACATTTGTCAATGCGGTCATAATTGAACTACGCACATTCGGAATTTCTTCTGAAAGCGCTTTTACCAAATTCTTCATCTTATCGCGCTTCATATTTGGCTGCGAACCACATAAGTTGCACGGAATTATCGGAAAAACGCGCTCCATCGCATAACTTTCAATTTCGGATTCCTGGCAATAGGCAAGAGGTCGTATAACCGTATTTCTTCCATCATCGGAACGAAGAATCGGCGGCATAGCTTTTAATTGACCGATATAAAACAAATTCAGCAAAAATGTGTTGATAATGTCATCCGCATGATGCCCCAAAGCGATTTTTGTACATTTTTCTTCAACTGCGGTCGAATACAAAATGCCGCGTCGCAACCTGGAACAAAGCGAACAAAACGTCTTTCCTTCAGGAATCTTTTCTTTTACAACCGAGTAGGTGTCTTCTTGTACGATTTTGTATTCTACGCCCGCACTCTCTAAGAATTCCGGCAAAACTTCTTCGGGAAAACCCGGCTGCTTTTGATCGAGATTTACCGCAAACAATTCAAACGAAACTGGTGAGCGTTTTTGCACGTCCAGTAAGAGATCTAGCATTGTAAAGCTGTCTTTTCCACCCGAAAGACACACCATTACGCGGTCACCGTTTTCAATCATTGAAAAATCGGCGATTGCCTTCCCCATCTTTTTTAGGAGCCTTGTTTTTGTTTTTGTTTCTACAAACACAGTTTGAATTCAGCCGTTAAAATCAAACCGTTAGCTTCTCATATTATGAGACGTCTTAGCAAATCTGGTATTAGTTGCCAAAATGTGTGCGTCATATCTTGCATTATCCTAGTTGCAAAGAAGCTGTTTTTTTACAATGCTCACCAATCAATTGCTCAATTAAAACATTACATAAGCAAAAATGGAGGTCAAAACCATGAGAAATAAACTTATACTTTCACTTATCACATTTTCTGTTTTCGTGATGGCATTTATGGCAACACAGAAGGTCAATGCATTTTTTGGCAGCTTAGTTTGCAAGCTTTCCCTACGAATTATCTAGTAAGAAATGGAAAGGTGTTTGCTTAACGCATCGGCGCCCCAAGAGATTTCACTTATCTCAACTTGATGTTAAATAAATTTTGAAACTCTACAATAGGTCATTTTCAAGGCAATCGGAAACTTTCAAATAATTTGGGAATAAGTGCCGGGGTTCGATACGAGGTTCAAAATAAAATCGAAGACTATAATAATGTTGCACCGCGGTTAGGTCTTGTATTTACTCCATTTAGGAGCAAAAACATTATCTTTAGATTTGGTTTTGGGCTCTTTTATGGGTGGCTTGATGCTGACCAATTAGTGCAGCTTAAAAATCGGCAAAATACTGTTGTTAGTTCGTTTGGTATCGGTGTTCCTACAAGAAGTCTGTTTGTTTTTGACCCAAACGCACAAACACCGCAATTTATAAGCGGTTCAAGTGGGTTCGAATATGCAAAAGGCAACTTTCAGTTACGCGCAAACTATACTTTTCAGAAAGGAACGCATATATTTCGAACCAGAATAAAAGAACCGCGTAGCTCCGTTTCCGATATGCAAACCGAAAATTTACACCTTGTGGAATCGTCTGCAACAACTTTAAATAATAGGTTAGAGCTTGGTTTTGCCGGCAAAATTGCAAAGCAGATTTTGTTTCGGGTTAATTACCGGCTTAGTAAAACGCTATCAGATTCTGACGAAATGCTTCAACTACCGAGCGACAGCTCTAACTTAAAGAGGGATTGGGGATATTCAGATTTTGATCAACGCCTTAATTTGTATTCTTCCATAAGCCGGATGCCTTCGAAAAACTCGCAATTCTCAATCTTTCATTTTCTTGGGTCGCCATTACCTTATTCCATTGTTACCGGGCTAGATGAAAACAGCGACTATTCATTTACAGATCGGAGTTTTGGAGTTCCAAGACATGGTGAACGCGGAATGTTCGAAAATCGAGTGGATTTCGCGGCAAGTTTCGTCGTTTCGTTCTTAAAACGTAAGAAAGAATCCGAGGGGCTTTCAATAGTGTCAATCTCGGCGGCTGAACAAGGAACAATCTTTATGTCCAAGGATCCAAACTCAACTTTTGGAGTAAAATTCTTTCTTAGAATTAAAAACCTTCTGAACACAACTACATTTACAAAATATAACGGAATTGAATCCGCACCAAATTTTCGTGAACCATATGCTACCCGGAATGCTCGCGAAATGAAGTTCGGAATTAGACTCAGCTTTTGATTGCTTTGCCTCAAGTTCTATAAGAAGAATTCACACGTTAAGCACCTATCTACGGTGTTTTAATTTGAGCGGAATTTTATGAATTCAAGAAAATTCTTGACATTTCCGGCAGACGTTTTGATAATCAATTATCAAAGAATAACGGAAGTGCGCGTGAGCTTGAGGTAAATCAAGCCGGATTTTGATTCCCCCAAGAAAAAGAAAATTGGTTACAAGGATAATTTTTGTTGTAGAATTTACAACGTAATAAACCTGTAATTAGTTATAAGCATTTTCGCATTCATTGCGGTCGTTTAGATCGCTGTTCTTTTCTTGGAGGCTAGTATTTATGATCAGAATGGGTAAGAGTTCGAAATCGAACGAGATAACCGAAACAGGAACCGAAGACAATTACAACCCCGCGGTTTCATTTCAAACAGAAACAAACGCAGCGGCGTTTTCAGAAAGTGAATTAATGGCACGCGACATAAAAGAAGGTAGATTGAGCGGATTCGTGGGTAACGGCACGGTTTTAACCGGCGAAACTACGTTTTCATCAATGTTACGTGTTGACGGACACTTGAAAGGACATGTAAGTTCTGAAGAAGGAACTTTAATAATTGGCTCTACGGGTCAGGTTGATGCAGGTATTTCAGTTGCCGTTGCTGTAATAAACGGCGCTGTAAATGGTGACATTGTAGCAAGTGATAAGCTTACGTTGGGGCGTTCAGCGCGAGTTGTAGGTGATGTAAAAGCACCACGGCTAATTATTGAAGATGGCGCCGTGCTTGAAGGCAAATGTAGCATGGTTGAAGCATTAGAGGCACTTGAAACAACCAAGCCCGCTGATATTCAAAGTTCTGCTTATTCTTCATCAAAAGTAGAAGAAACAGAGGACACGGAAGCTTCTGTACCATTCAAGTTTGAAGTTGATGAGGAAGATTCGGAAGAAGAAGCCAACGCCGCCGGGTTCTAGAAAGTTGAATTCCGCACAAAATTTTATTCGCAAAAATCACTTCATTTCGGGGTGATTTTTTCTTTTTCCGCACAATTTTATTCCTTCTGACGCACCACTGAAAATAATATTGAATTTAATTGTGGCAATCAGTTACAATTTGCACATTGCTACAATTTAGGCAAAATATTTCTAATATTGGGAGGTTTTAAGAACATGGCTGATGAAGTAATTCATTGTGCAAATAAACAATGTGATTGTACGGAAGTAAAGGAAGAAGGAGATTATTGCAGCCCTGAGTGCGAAACAGCTGAAAATGACGGTATTTTCGATTATTTGTGTCATTGCGAACACAGGGAATGTTCTAAATCCATTTAACAACAAATTTATTTTATAGATTAAGGCTTTATGGGTTGCGTGCCCGTAAAGCTTTTTTATGTGGTGGCAAATTAACCTAAAATTTCATCTATTACTTGTGTCCATTCAAACACACCATTCTTGCCGATTGCCCATTCCGCCGCGGTAACCGCACCCAATGCAAAGCCTTCACGTGAACGCGCAGTGTGTTGAAGCACAACCTGATCGGTAACGCCGTCAAAGCCCAAAAGATGTGAGCCCGGAATATTTCCCGCACGCGTTGCGGAAACCGAAACATCTTCAAAATTGTGCACTGCAACAATTTCCTTGATCTTAAGCGCTGTTCCGGAAGGCGCATCTACTTTTCTGCTGTGATGGCGTTCTTCGATAAATGCTTCGTATTCATCAAACTTTGAAAAAAGCTCCGCGGCAAATTCGGCGATTCGATAAAAGAGATTTACGCCAATTGAAAAATTGGCGGCGTAAACAAGCGTGCCTCGGTGTTGTGTTACAACTTGTTCAATTTCATCAAGCTGCGAATTCCAACCGGTTGTTCCTTCAATCAAAGGTACACGCGCGAGACAGCACGCTTCAACACTTCTTGCAACTGCGGATGCGTGCGAAAAATCAATTGCGGCATCGGCTTCAACAATTCTTTCGGCAAAGCCCTGTGCATCTAAATCAACATTCGTATCGATTTGCGCGCAAATCTCATATCCACGACGTTGCGCAGCTGTCTCAACAAGCTTTCCCATTACTCCGTAACCGATAAGTGCAATTTTCATGTTAACCGTTTAACCAGTTTCTTTTTTAACGCCCGTAAGCCAAGACTGTTGATTTTACCTTGCCTTTGTCAGGTTTTTATTTAGCTCCGTAAAAAGTTGCTCGTAAAGCGAAACGGCTTGTGACAAGTCTGCCTTTAATACAAATTCATTCGCCGTATGTGCATCAAGAATTGACCCGGGTCCAATCAACAGCGGCGTTCCCCAATTTGTGAGATACGGGATGTCCGTAGTAAACCGCACTACCTTTTGTGTGAAACCTTCTACCGGAAGCATTTTTACCGGCAAGCTCACCGAAAGTGTTTCAAGTAAGCCGCGTTCATCAACCGCGCGTTCCAAAGCCTCAATAACGGGCTTTAGTTTGCCAACCATTCTGATGTGCAACCCTGCTTCAGCACTTGGCGCAACCACATTTGTTTTTAACCCGCCGTTAATTGTGCCGATATTTAACGTGGTTTCACCAAAGAATTCATCTTTCGGAAGTTTCGTTCGCAGAACATCATTCAATATCGATAACAGTTTTTCGATGGCGGAATCGCCCATTTCAGGATACGCAGAATGGGCAGCCTTACCCAGGGTTGAAAGCCTGATTCTAAGCGAGCCTTTTGAACCGATAGCAAGATCGTTATCCGTTGGTTCACCATTTATCAGATATCTACATTTTGATGCGTACCGATGTTTGTTCGCCAAGCGCGCTCCCGCGCCGGATTCTTCCTCATCAATCGTATACAGCAAACCGATGTTTTGAAAACCGCTTGCACGAATTTTTTCCGCAGCGGTTATCTGTGCTGCGATAATTCCCTTCGCATCACACGCACCACGCCCATAAATCTTAAATTCGTCCTCAGTGGGCGGAATAAAAGGCGGAACGGTATCCATGTGAGTGGATAAAAAGATTTCCGGGTTTTCGGATGCCGCTGCGATTACGTTTTTCCGCCCGTTTTCAAGTTCCTGTGTTTCAACAATATAGCCAAGCCCGCGCAAATGGGCTTCCAAGAAAATTCCAACTTCTTGTTCAGCACCGGAAACAGATGGAATTTGCATCAATTCTTTTGTTAGTTCAAATAAATTCAACTTGTCCCCTTTTTGGTTTCAACAATCATAGTGCCCGTGCCGGTATCCGTAAACACTTCCATCAGCAATGAATTACGTAGGTTTCCGTTTATCACGTGAATCGAATTTACACCGCTTTCCAAAAGTCGCAAAAAACTCTCGAGCTTCGGAATCATTCCGCCTGTCGCCTTTCCACTTTCAATAAGTTCTTGTGCATCTTCTTTTGTAAGCACTGATATTTTTGATTCGGCATTACTCGAATCTAGATAAATACCGTTTACATCCGAAAGCACAATCAACTTTTCCGCATTTAACCTTGCGGCAACTTCCGCGGCAATGGTATCTGCATTGATATTGAAAACATCTCCATTTGAATCAGCCCCAAGCGATGAAACAACGGGCAGATAATGAGCATCTAAAAGTAAACTCAATAGTTCGGTGTTTATTTCTATGATTTCGCCAACATTGCCAAAATCAACCATTACGGAAGAGCCTTCCGCCACATCCCTTACCTCTTGTGGCAAGCGTTTTTTGGCGTTAATAATGTTTCCATCAATTCCCGAAAGCCCCACCGCGTGAATTCCGCGCTTTCTGAACGAAGCGAGAATATCCGTGTTTATTTTTCCCGCAAAAATCATCTTGGCGAGTTCAAGGGTTTCATCATCAGTCACCCGTCTGCCGCCCACAATTGTTTGCGTTACACCAAGTTTTTGCGCCAGTTCGGTAAGCTGCTTTCCGCCGCCATGTATTACGCAAATCTTTATGCCAACCTGGTTTAATAGGGCTATTTCTTCTGAAAGCGCAGCCAAATTTTCTTTGTCCTCAGTAATCTTACCCGAAAGTTTTACTACGAAGATTTTATTCTTAAAACGCTGAATATAGGGCAATGCTTCTCTCAAAAGCTCAAATTTGTTCGGTGTCATACTATTTTTTCCAGAATTGCCTTTTGAATGTGCAAGCGATTTTCAGCTTCATCAATTACCAACGAATTTGCGGAATCAATAACTGCATCCGTAACAATTACATTCCGACGAACAGGTAAACAGTGCATAAATTTACCGTTTTTTGTGCGTGCCATTTTTTTCTCGTCAACAATCCAATTATTTCTATACCCGCTTCTTAATGCTGCCTCGCCTTCCATATCGCCGTAAAAACCCTTGCTACCCCAACTTTTTGCATAAACCACGTCCGCTCCCTCATATGCCGCGATAGGGTCGTCAAAAATCTCTACGCTTCCTCCATTTTGTGCTGCTTGAAACCTCACCGCATCAATCAGTACTTCATCCAATTCAAAACCGGGCGGATGTGCAATTCGAAGGTTATGCCCAAACTGAGCAGTTGCGAGCGCAAAAGAATTCGGAACCGCCATTGGCAATGCTTTTGGATGCCAAGCCCACGTCAATAAAACCGTTCGCTTTTCTTTGCCAAAGTGCTCATTTATAGTCATCATATCCGCCATGGCTTGACACGGATGATGCATCGCGGATTCAAGATTAATTATCGGCTTTACGGCAAATCGTTCAAAAGCAGAAAGAATCGGGTCGCCACGTTCTTCTTCCCAATTTTCAAGTGCGGCAAAGGTGCGTACACCAATCGCGGAAACATATCGTTCAAGAACCTGTACGAATTCTTTTAGGTGTTCTGTCTTTGCGCCATCCATAATTATGTTTTCACGGTGCTCAAGAGTCCAACTCGTACTTCCGGGTTCAAGCAGAACGGCATTTCCGCCCAAATCGTAAATGGCAACCTGCATTGATGCCCTCGTACGCAAACTTGGATTAAAAAACACAAGCGCAACTGATTTCCCATTCAAAGGTCTTACATCTCGCGCCTGAAACTTAAATTCAAGGGCGTTGTTAATCAGCGCGTAAAGTTCATCTCGCGTAAAACTCGCCGTTGTCAAAAAATTGCTCATTTTTATTTCACTCTTGCGCTGCAAAATTATTAAAATCTAAATCCAACAATTCTCGAATTTCGTTTACGGCAAAATCGGCAGGCGGATACTTTCCAACTTCGGTTTCATCAAAAGCGTAATGCCCCTGCCTTACAAAAACAGTGGTTACACGCTCGCCCCACGAACGTTTTACAGCGGTAAGAATTCGGATTTTATCATCCACCAGCACATAATGCCGCGCCGGATACCGACGCTCAATATCCGCCAATTCTTGCTCTTTGTGTATATAAATCAAGATATTTCCGGCAAATGCCTCAAACAAACCGGAGCGTTCTACTTTTCTGGGCTGAAAAACAACATCGCCATCGGTAAGAACAACTGCTGTTCCATAACTGCGTGCCTTTTTTACCACATCCAAAGATTGCGGAATCAGACGGTTCGCAAACGGATAATTAACCAAATAGGTCGATAAGATCAGAAGATGCGAATCATACGGGTGCTTCAAACGATATTCTTGCAACGCGCCCAAATAATCGGCATAGCCAAGTTTGTGTCGGAGTTCTTCGAAGATTTTCCAGTAACCGTCAGCACGTTTTTTTCCAACTTCAGCCTGCAAAAACGTGCGCAAGTCACGCGTTACGCTGTCGTTATCCAAAAGTGTGTTATCAATATCAAACAAATAAACAGTTTCTTCCATAGTCTAACTTGCCAGCTTTACGCCATTTTGACCAATTGCGGAAACGTAAGTGTTGAATTCGATTCCGGTAGGCTCAAATACAGCACTCATCGCAGCTTCAACTTCACGGGCTTCCTCGTTATTTTTTGAAAGCATAAACACCGAGGGTCCCGAACCGGAAATTCCGCCACCAAGCGCACCGGCTTCCAACGCTGCATATTTTAATTCATAAAAATGCGGAATTAAACGACTTCTTACCGGTTCTATAATTTTATCTTCCAAACTTCGCGCAATCAGCTCATAATCGCCTGTGTTTAAGCCCGCAACCAATGCTCCTACATTTGCCCAACCTTTTGCCGCCGCATTTAGCTCAATTACGTTTGGAAGCATTTCACGGGCTTCCGAAGTTTTTATCTCGATTTGAGGATGTATTACCGTGGCGAATAGGTTCGGATGTTGAACATTGACAACATCTAACGGCGAAACAGAACGAACAAGCGTAAACCCTCCATAAAGACAGGGTGCAACATTATCGGCGTGCCGCGAATTCGACGCTATGAATTCCCCGGCAAGCGCAAATTCAGTTTGCTCCAGTAACGAAAACCGTTGGTCTAAAAGTTCGTTTGCGGCTACAACCGCACCAACTGCGCTGGCGGCACTTGATCCAATTCCGCTACCGGGTAGTATTCCCTTCTTTATTTCGATTTCAAATCCGCATTCGTTTTGTACCGCTGATATCACGGCATCTAGGGCTACACCCGCAACGTTTTTTTTTGCATCCGTGCTTAACCCAAAAGCGTCTTTGTGGAAAATGCGCACTTCGGGAGTTTCAAGCAAGGAAACCGTAATTTCATCGTAGGGGTATTCGAGTGCAAAACCCAAACAATCGAATCCGCAAACTACATTTGCAACTGTCGCTGATGCTAATACTTTTACAGTTTTCATAAATTTTGATTTTAACGGCTTGTAATCCCTGATTAAAAGTTTATCATTACAAAATTATTTTTCGTGTTTATTTAAGCAGATGCATTACTTTAGCACCAGCAAAAAGAGCGCCCCGGTAAGTTTTCGCAAAGCACTTTTCAACGGACAACCAAATGACCGCGGCTTGTATTTTCCATCACAAATTCCGGCTTTACCAACGAACTTTGTTGAATCACTTAAAGAAAAATCGAAGGCTGAAATCGCATTTGACGTAATTAAACCTTATATAGGCGAAGAAATAGATGATTCATCGCTATATCAAATTTGTGCTGAAACCGTTGGGATTGAATTTCCATTGGTAAAAATCAACGATAGCATTTCAACGCTCGAACTTTTTCACGGACCCACCTTTGCGTTTAAGGATATTGGCGCACGGTTTATGAGCCTTTGCTTGCAATACTTTTCGAAAGATTCTGCAAAAAAAACAATTGTAATTGTGGCAACTTCGGGAGATACCGGCGGGGCAGTTGCAAATGGATTCTACGGTTTGAATTCCGTTGAAGTGGTAATTTTATATCCAAAGGGCAGAGTTTCGCGTTTACAAGAATTACAAATTACTACCCTTGGCAATAACGTCACTGCAGTTGAAGTTGACGCAAATTTTGATGAATGCCAAGCAATGGCAAAAAACGCTCTCGCCGATGAAACACTTAGAAAAGCGGCAAACTTAACTTCGGCAAATTCTATAAATGTCGCTCGCTGGCTACCCCAGCAATTTTATTACTTTTTTGCATACCAAGAGCTAACTGAAAAGCAAATACCGCCTGTTATTTGCGTTCCGAGTGGTAACTTCGGTAATGTCTGCGCGGGAATTTTGGCAAATCGCGCAGGCTTACCGTGCAAACAATTTATTGCCGCAACAAATGCTAATGATGTTATTCCGCAGTTTCTAAAATCTGGCGAAATGAAGGAAAAGAATGCTGTGCCGACACTTTCAAATGCGATGGATATCGGAAAGCCCTCAAACTTTGTGCGCATTTTGGAGATTTTCGCAAACAACCTCCCAAATCTTTCTGAGTTCCTGGTTTCCGAAAGTATTTCCGATGAAAGAACGATTGAAACAATTAAGCGCGTCTATGCGGAAAGCGGTTATATTCTTGATCCACACGGCGCGGTAGGCTATTGCGCACTTGAAGATTATTTGAAAACTGTAGATGCCGAATGCGGATATTTCTTGGAAACTGCACATCCGGCAAAGTTTGATGTGGTATCCGAAATATTGGGTGTTGAAATTCCCGCACCAAATGCGGCGAATGAACTCTTAAATAAAGAAGCTAACAAGATTGAAATGAATGCGGATTATTCCGCATACCGGAAACTCTTGCTTTCAAAGGCAAATGATTAGAAATTTATGAAGGTCTTGAAATTTGGCGGGTCATCCGTTGGTTCAACAGCAAATATCAAGCGGGTTATTCAAATAATAACCGAATCAAGCGGAAACAATAAATGCGTGGTAGTGCTTTCGGCTATGAAAGGAACAACCGATGCATTAATCGAAATTGCAAAAACGGCTCAGGCGGGAGACCAAGGGTTTGAAGAAAAGATTTCGAATCTTAAACGGCACTATGAAGAAGTAATCGAGGAACTTTTTGAAGCAAATGCTAGGGAACGGTTAGACCAATTCTTAAACGAAAAATTTACCGAATTAAGGTTAAAATGCGAAGGAGTTTTTTTGCTTCGTGAGCTTTCCCCAAGAATTTCCGACAGCATTGTAAGCACGGGCGAGTTGCTTTCAGCACAAATCATAAGCGAAAAATTCTCTTCAATCGGTGTACCCAACGTCTTAAAAGATACGCGCGAGCTCATAAAAACCGATTCCAATTTTGGCTTCGCTGCCGTAAATTTTGACGAAACTAACAAAAACATTAACAAGTTTCTTAAGACTGAAGCAGCAACACTTTATATTTTGCCCGGTTTTATTGCTTCGGATAAAGACGACAACACCACCACATTGGGGCGCGGCGGGTCTGATTATACCGCGGCTATTCTTGCGGCTGCCGCTGATGCAGAAGTATTGGAAATTTGGACTGATGTAAGCGGAATTAACACGGCGGATCCCCGACTTGTTCAAAATATCCAGCATATTTCGCGAATTACTTATCGTGAAGCGATGGAGCTTTCACACTTCGGCGCCAAGGTAATTTACCCGCCAACCATTTTGCCTGTGATGAAGAAGGGTATTCGAATTCTGATTAAAAACACGTTCGAGCCAGTGCACGCGGGCACCATAATAGAAGGTGAAAATACTGAACAAAAAGGAATAATTCGCGGAATTACGAGTATTGCAAACATTGCAATCTTGAATTTGGAAGGTAGCGGAATGATCGGAATTCCGGGCTATTCAAAACGGCTTTTTGATTCACTTTCACGCTCTGAAATAAACGTTATTTTGATTACACAAAGCTCATCCGAGCACTCAATTTGTGTCGCGATTAACGAAGAATTTGGCGCAGTTGCAAGTGATGCCGTAAATTCCGAATTTAAGTTTGAAATTGAACGCGGTTTGATCGACCCTTTACGCGTAGAAACGGGATATTCGATTCTTGCACTTGTCGGCGATAAAATGCGACATCATACAGGAGTTGCGGGAAGAATGTTTGCAACCCTTGGAGCAAACGGAATAAATATAACCGCTATTGCGCAAGGTTCTTCGGAACGAAACATTTCAACAATTATCAAAACCGAAGATGTAAAAAAGGCGGTTAACACTCTGCACGAAGAATTTTTTTCCGACGGCTTAAAACAAATAAATTTGTTTATCGTTGGGGTCGGCACGGTAGGTAGCCGTTTACTTGAACAAATCAAAAAACAAAAAGGCTATGTGGCGGAAAAGGCGCGTATGAATATGCGCGTTATGGGAATCGCAAACAGCAGAAAGCAGGTGGTTTCGGATGAAGAATTGGATTTATCTGATTGGAAAACACTTTTGGAAAACGGGAATGAACGAAATGAACTGGCATCGATAATAATTGAAAAAAATATGCGTAATTCTATTTTTGTGGATGCGACCGCAAATGCCGAAGTGGTTAAAGATTACGAAAAATTGCTTGATAGAAATATTTCGATTGTTGCCTGCAACAAAATAGCCGCATCTTCTGAATTTGAACGCTATCAGGGCTTGAAAGATTTGGCGCGCAAACGCAACGTTAACTTTAATTTTGAAACCAATGTTGGCGCCGGGTTGCCGATTATTCATACAATTACCGATCTTATGCGAAGTGGTGACCGCATTAATCGAATCGAAGCCGTTTTAAGTGGCACGCTAAATTTTGTTTTCAATAATTACGATGGTTCGCGTTCCTTTTCTTCCGTCGTAAAACAAGCTAAAGATGAAGGTTACACGGAACCGGATCCGAGGTTGGATTTAAGTGGTTCCGACGTTGCACGAAAAATTTTAATTTTAGCCCGCGAATCCGGTTATAACCTTGAGATGAACGATATTGAAATTCGTGCATTTCTGCCTGAAGCTTGTCTCAAAGGCAACGTGGATGATTTTTTTGTGGAGATGGAACAAAATGAATCATATTTTCTTGATTTACTTAAGAGCGCGCAAGAAAAAGGGCTAACGCTTAAATATATCGCTTCATTTGTAAACGGAAAGGCTTCGGTGGGGCTCGAAGAAATCGGTGTGGAACATAATTTTGCAAATCTTTCCGGAAAGGATAATGCTGTGTTGTTCTACACTGACCGATACGCCGAACTGCCACTTGTGGTAAAAGGTGCAGGCGCCGGTGCGGATGTTACCGCTGCCGGCGTGTTTGCAGATATTATCCGTGCATCCCAACGTTAAATCATAACTTTGGCGCGTGTCTTTCCGGTTTCCCGCGCCGCAACATAGTTAAACGAAAATTAATCTTCCGCTAAAATCGAATAGATTTCTTTTCTGGCTTTATCTAAGATTTCGCCAATTTTCTTAGTCGTTTCTTGGTCGCCTTCCCTTACCGCATTTCGCGCGGCAACGCCCAATTTGTGCATCGAATTTCTAACTTCAAACGCATCTTTCATTTTCTGCGGAATACGCATTTCCGCTTCTCCCTTTGTTTTCAACAGTTCTAAACCGTCATCGGTAATTGAATAAACCTTCTTGCCTTCAATTTCTTCACTACTAACGAAGTCACCTTCCTCAAGCATTTGCAAAGTCGGATAAACCGAACCGGGCGAAGGTTTGTATCCACCATCGGCTTCAAGTTGTTTGATTATGTCGTAGCCGTGTCGGGGTCCGTCTTTTAAAACACCCAGCAAAATGAATTTTATTTTGCCTTTGCGCATTCTCATTGGATCTCCGCGAAACCCGCCGTGACCAAATTCTCTGTGCCCGAAACCGGGTCCACGCCCTCTTGGGTGTCCCGCGCCTCGCGCATTCTTATGTCTTGTATACATTTTAGTACCTCAACTAATTGATTAAATTTCGAGTTCGAACATAGTCTTTTCTCGATAGGTCACAGTATATCGCGATATATCGTAAAATGTAAAGCAGAAAAATGTGGCTCTTAAATTTTTTGTTTTCGAATTATTCAATATTGACTAAGAAGTTTTGAATATTCTCAGTTGAAACACATAGCGGAGGAAGAAGCCTTAGAATGTTCGGATCGCCGGAAGTACCTGTAATTATTCGCTTATCAAGTAGATTTGCATGTACATCTTTAGCCAAAGCGACTTCAGGATGAAATTCGATTCCCAGTAAGCACCCTTTTCCGCGCACTGCCCGAACTGATTTCTTGTGTCCGATTTTTTCACGTAAGAAAACTTCCACCGCTTTAGCATTTGCAATCATATTTTCAGATTCAATTGCTTCAAGCGTTGCAAGCACCGCCGCCATCGCAATCATTCCACCGCCAAAAGTTGTGCCCAAGGCATTTAGTTTGGTGCTTGCGGCAACTTCATCGTTTACCAAGCAGGCTCCGACGGGAACTCCACTTCCCAAGGATTTTGCGACGGTTATAATGTCGGCGTGAACTCCACCGGCAAAGTTTGAGGCACTATAAAACCATTCTCCGGTGCGACCAATTCCTGTCTGCACCTCGTCAAATATCAACACCGCGCCAACTCTATTGCATAATTCACGAAGTGCGATGAAGAATTCCGGGTCTGCTTCTCGAACGCCCGCCATCGATTGAATCGGTTCAATTATTACGCCCGCCGTGTTTTTGTCTATAACCTTCGCTAAAGTCTCAATATCTCCGAATTCTGCTTCGAAGTGAGCGGGTACGTTTGGTTTTCCGATTTCGCGATATGTTGCCAAGAATGTTGCCGAAATTGCATCAGCCGTCCGCCCATGAAATCCACCTGAAAATGACACAATTTTTTCGCGTCCGGTCTTAAACCTTGCCATTCGCATTGCATTTTCGTTTGCTTCGGTTCCTGAATTGCAAAAGAAGACCTTTTCAATTGAAGAAGGCGAAACTGAAACCAGTTTTTCAGCCGCTCGCGCACGAACTT
Organism: Pyrinomonadaceae bacterium; assembly: GCA_047973305.1. GTDB lineage: Bacteria > Acidobacteriota > Blastocatellia > Pyrinomonadales > Pyrinomonadaceae > Aridibacter. Next base: position 84,821 of record JBKEBT010000040.1, on the reverse strand, counting down.
CCGAATAAACGATGTTCGAATAAAACATTATTCGTTCAAGCTGCGTGTTTATTGCTTTTACAATGTGCGGATGTGAATGTCCCGTGGCGCAAACGGCGTGTCCCCCGTACAAATCAAGATAGCGAATGCCATCATTAGTTGTAACCCAAACACCGCTTCCGCGCTCAAGCGCGATATTCATTTTTGCATATGTTTCTACCTGAAACATTTCTTCAAGTTGTTCAATTTCTCCAAAATTCATTGCTTTAACCAATTCGACGCGAAAATATTAAATCGATTTGTGGGTCACTTCCCAAAAGAAAGGTGTGTTGCCCACTTCGTTCAAATCCGAACTTTTCATAAAACTCTTGTGCCTTGTGGTTATATTCCCAAACGCCAAGCCACATTATATCGGCACCAATAGCGGCAGCTTCTTCAAAAGCGCGCAACAACAAAGCACGCCCGATTCCCGTTCCTTGAAACGCCGTACCTGCATAAAGCCTGCACAACTCAATCGGGTTTTCGGCAACTATACACTCTTCTTCCGTACCTAAACGCAATTTTACATAGCCCGCTACTTCATCGTTTTGCTCATATAAGAACCAAATTGCATTACAGTCAGCAAGTTCTTCGCGAATTGTTTCAACCGCAAAGGCTTTATCCATATATACTTTCATATCTGCCGGCGAATTTTTCGGATGTCCAGAAAATGTCGCGTCAAATATTTCGCGTGCAAATGGCGCAACTAATTCGGCGTCGTTCTCTGTTGCAAATCTGATTCCCATATCTGTTTATGCTCAAGGATTTGTGCCCGGAATTCTTAAGCCCTCATCTTCAGCAAGTTCGAACATTATGTTCATATTTTGAACAGCTTGTCCGGCAGCGCCCTTTACGAGATTGTCAATCGCAGAAAATATAACCGCATGATTTTTATCAGTATTTACGGCAATATCACAGAAATTAGTGGTTTTAACCCAATTAATATCTGGCGAATTCTTTACGATGCGTATAAACGGTGAATCCCGATAAAATTGCCGATAAGTATCTTCCAGAAGTTCAGTTGAAAATTCATCGTTCAAATTCACATAACAAGATGCAAAAATTCCGCGTGTAACGGGAAGGCTGTGCGTCATAAATATAAATTCATTTTCAAATTCACCGACCGATTTCAGATGTTGGCTGATTTCCGGCATGTGCTGATGTGTAAATGGTTTATACGCGTAGAATGAATTCATACGCTGGGGGTGGTGCGTGTTAGCCGCCGGAGTTATACCCGACCCACTCGAGCCTGTTTTTGCGTCCACAACCACATCGCCCGAAAGTAGATTGTTTGCAACCAAGGGCGCAAGAGCAAGCAAGGTAGCCGTTGCAAAGCAACCGGGGTTTGCGATTCTGGAAGAATCACCAATCAAAGCTCTGTTGGTTTCCGTCAACCCGTAAACAAATTCACGTTGAATATCGGGCGCCGTGTGTTCGAATTTATAAAATCTTTTGAAGGTTTCGAGATCATCTATTCTAAAATCGCCGGAAAGATCAATTATTTTTGGCGTTTCCGGAATGTTAGGAATAATATTTAGTGCTTGCCCGTGCGGCAGTGCAAAAAACACAACATCGTATTCCGCTAAATCATTTAGATTTTTTGGCATTTCTTGAAAATTTTGATTTGTAAACCCCGAAAGATTCTTGTGCAAATCCGTAATTTTGGTTCCGGCGTGTCTATTTGCGGTTACGAGCCCAAGCTCGACATTCTTATGCAATAGCAGTATTCGAATAAGCTCTGCGCCACCATAACCTGAGCCACCAAAAATTGCCGCTCTTATCTTCTTCATAAAATTTAAGTTTAATCCATTTTCTGCAATCGCAAACGAAGTGCTTGAAGTTTTATGAAACCTTCCGCATCAAGTTGATTGTATGCGCCCGCATCATCTTCAAACGTAACTACGCGTTCTTTGTAAAGGGAGTTGGTTGAACGCCTTCCCAAAACAATTACGTTGCCCTTATACAATTTCAGACGAACTTCGCCGGAAACCGTTTCCTGAGTTTGATTCACCATATTTCGCAATATTTCAAATTCCGGCGCAAACCAAAACCCGTAATATACTGATTCAGCAAACTTTACACCCAACGAATCTCGTAAACGCATAACTTCACGATCCATTGTTATGGATTCCAGCGCACGGTGTGCGGCGTGTAGAATCGTAACGCCGGGAGTTTCATAAACTCCACGCGATTTCATTCCAACGAAACGATTTTCAACTAAATCGACACGTCCAATTCCGTGAATTCCACCGAGATGGTTTAGCTTTGCAAGCATATCAACCGCGCCATATTTTACGCCATCAATCGCAACCGGCTCACCCTTTTCAAATTCGATTGTAATTTCAGCGGCTTTATCAAAAGCGGTTTCGGGAGATTTGGTCATCAGAAAAATATCGTCCGGCGGTGCCGCCCATGGATCTTCTAATATTCCGCCTTCATATGAAACGTGCATTAAATTTCTATCCATCGAATATGGCTTTTCTGCGGTCGCCGTTACATCGATCTTCTTTTCCGCACAATATCTCATCAGATCTGCACGTCCTTTAAAATCCCAGTGCCGCCAAGGCGCAACCACCTTTATATCGGGCTGTAATGCGTAATAAGTTAGTTCAAATCGTACCTGATCATTGCCTTTCCCGGTCGCTCCGTGTGCAACGGCATCCGCACCCTCTCGCCGCGCGATTTCGATTTGGCGCTTGGCAATTACCGGGCGCGCAAGCGATGTGCCGAGAAGATATACGCCTTCGTAAAGCGCGTTAGCTTTTACCGCTGTCCATACAAAATCCTTTACGAATTCCTCGCGCAAATCTTCAGTGTAGAGTTTACTAGCGCCGGTATTTAAAGCCTTTTCCTCCAATCCTTCGAGTTCTTCGCCCTGCCCTACATCCGCCGTGTAACAAATAACTTCGCATTCGAATGTATCCTTTAACCACAAGAGCATCGCAGATGTATCAAGCCCGCCCGAATAAGCCAAAACTATTTTTTTTATGTTCTTTTCCATTTAAATTACGTTCCGAAGATAGTCCAAATATCTTTTAACGCAAGGGTTTGCGCTTTTGCATTTTTTACCGCGATAAAGATTGTATCGTCGCCCGCGATTGTTCCCACGATATTTTCGATTTCCGCATCATCAATCTTTAACGCTATCGCTCCCGCCAAGCCCGGGTTGCACTTTAGAACCAAAAGATTTTCGCCCGCGGGTTGAATATCAAGTTTGCCAAAAAAGTCATCTTCATCAACAATTTCGGGAAGCGAATAGATTCCATCGATTTTTATCAACCCGAGTTCAACCAAATCGCGTGAAATGCTTGATTGGTTTACAAGAATCCCACGCGCTTCCAAAAGTTGATTTAGTTCCTCCTGCGTAGAAATCTTTTTCGCCGTTATTAGTTCTATAATGTTTTGTTGGCGCTTTGATTTTTTTGTATCCATTTGCAATGATATATGCAGTAACTTACATATTTACTGCATATATGCATACATTAAATTAGGATTCGGGTAACTGTCAAATGACAAACGAAAAGAAACTTTGGGGCGGTAGATTTACGAGTGCCTCGGATGAAAGATTTTACGAATTTAACCGTTCGTTGGCTTTTGATAATGCACTTTTTGCGGCGGATATTCGCGGTTCAATTGCGCAAACTACAGGATTATTTCGCGCCGAAGTTCTTTCAAATGATGAATCAAATAGAATTTTAGAAGCATTGAATTCACTTCTTATCGAAGTGAAAGAAGCCGGCGATGACTTTTTCACGGGTTCAAACGCAGAAGACATTCATTCTTTTATTGAAGCAAAACTTGTGGAAAAAGTTGGTGAACTCGGCAAAAAGATTCACACCGGCAGAAGCAGAAATGACCAAGTGGCAACTGCGTTTAGAATTTGGGTTAGAGAAGCTACAAATGAATTGATTTCGGAATTGCACGATTTGCTGCAAGAACTTTTTGCGTTGGCAGCAAAAAACAAAACCGCTATAATGCCCGGTTTTACCCATCTTCAAAAGGCACAGCCAATTGTTTTTGCCCACTGGTGTCTTGCATATTTTGAGATGTTTAGACGTGATTTGGAACGCCTACAGCAAGCGTTGGGGCGCGTAAACATTCTTCCTCTTGGCTCGGGCGCGTTAGCCGGAACATCTTTTGAGGTTGATAGGGAAGCCCTTGCGAGCGAGCTTGGCTTTGAAGCGGTTTCACGAAACAGCATTGATGCGGTTTCCGACCGCGATTTTTGCATCGAATTTGCTTCCAACAATTCGCTAATTATGATGCATCTTTCGCGCTTTGCTGAAGATGTAATTCTTTATTGCACAAGCGAATTCGGCTTTTTTGAACTTTCCGACAAAGTTTCCACGGGTTCGAGTTTGATGCCACAGAAAAAGAATCCGGATTCGCTTGAACTTGTACGCGGAAAATCCGGTAGAGTATTTGGCAATTTGTTTTCGCTTCTTTCGGTTATGAAGGGGCTTCCGCTTGCATACAACAAAGATATGCAGGAAGACAAAGAAGTCGTTTTTGATTCGTTCAAATCCACACTAGATTCATTGGCAATTGCATCTATTGTTGTTCGAAACATTTCTCTAAATCTTCAAAATATGCAAAATGATGCATCGTGCGGATTTATGAACGCGACCGAACTTGCGGATTATCTCGTTTCAAAGGGAATACCATTTCGTGATGCACACGAAATTGCCGGAAAGGCTGTGCTAGCAGCAATCGAAAAAGATTGTGAATTGAGCGCATTGAGTCTTGAGGAATTCCAAGCTATTTCTACCCTGTTTGATGCCGATGTGTTTGATGCACTTAAAATTTCAAATGCAATCGCGAGAAAGATTTCCGTTGGTGGCACGGCACCAATTCGGGTTCAAGAAGCGTTAAATGAAGCGGAAAATTACCTTGCTTCAACCGGCTGAAAAAATTCCTTGTGGAGAGCTGAAATTACATTTTCAACCGATGAAGCTTCAACAACAAATGTAAGGTTTACGTCGGAAGCGCCATGTGAAATCAGCGCGATGTTTGTATTTGCGATTGTAGAAAAAATCTTGGAAGCAAATCCACTAGATTCGCGTAAGCCGTTACCAACAATACAAATTACCGCGAAGCCGCTTTCTACCTCAACCTCTCCCAATCTTTGCAATTCGGAGACAATTTTTTCTATCGATTCGGTATTATCAAGTGTCAGAGCAACTGAAACCTCAGAAGTGGAAATTACGTCAATAACGGTTCTGTAGCGTTCAAACACTTGAAAAAGTGCAGACATAAATCCATAACTTCCAAGCATGCGGGCAGAAGTTATTCTCAAGATTGTTATGCCTGTTTTATGCGCGATTGATTTAATTGAGTTTTCTGATGATTCGCTGTTCGCAAGAACCATTGTTCCCCGCTCATCAGGTGCGTGCGAATTACACACACGAACGGGAATGCCATAGTCAACCGCGGGCTGAATCGTTTTAGGATGAAGTACCTTTGCGCCAAAATAGGCAAGCTCCGCCGCTTCATTATATGAAAGCACATTTACCGTTCGTGCATCGGCACAAATTCGTGGGTCGCACGTCAAAACCCCCGTTACATCAGTCCAAATCTGAATTTCACGCGCCTTCAACGCCGCGCCAACCAACGCCGCGGAATAGTCAGAGCCGCCACGACCAAGCGTAGTGGTTTCACCGCTACGGTTTGCGGCAATAAACCCGCCCATCACCGGTATTTCGCGTTTCGCAATTATTTCGGCGAGTTCAAGATTTACAAATTCTTCGGTTTCTTCCCAAAACGGTTTTGCTGCGCCGTATTCATCATCCGTAACAATCAACCGGCGCGCATCAATATGCCTTGAATTCATTTCGTTGGCGCGGAATACTTCATTAAGCAACATTGAAGAAAGTTGCTCACCAAAGGAAACAATCGCATCTTTTAGAATTTGAAGCGGCAGGCTTCTGCGCTCAACGCGCATTAATAGGGAAGATAAATCTTCCTTAGCCAATGCAAGTTCCTTACAAAATTTTGACACTTGAGCTCCAGATAGCAGAGAATTCGAAACCGCTTTATGTCGTTCAAATTGTTCATCCAATCCTAAAATCGCTTCATCAAAACTACCGTCTTTTGCGGTTTCAAACGCATCGAGCAAGGCATCTGTCATTCCGGACATCGCAGATGTAACCACGATCGGCAAAAATTCCGTTTGCGCCCGCACAATTTTTGCCACGCGTGAAAACGCTTCGGCATCTTTCACCGAAGTTCCGCCGAATTTCATAACCGTCGGTGGTGTTTTATTGATAAGCTCGGACATTTTCGAAGTGTGATTTTAACAATAAACGCAAACTTTCGCCATTTACTATTCGACTTGATTTTGACATCGAACGGATTATTGAAAAGTAAAGAAACTTACTGTGAGATTATTAGAAAGCGACGTGTTTTTTGGTTAATTTGAATTTGGAAAGTTATCTTTAACGCATTTCTGCAGTTTTGCGCGTAGGCGGAAAGCGCGTACGCGAATGCTGTTGACATCGGTTCCCATTTTGTTAGCCAACGTTCGCCTTTGCTCGATTTTTTCTGCACCGTCTCCATTATAGTATTCAAGAATGAATTGCCGACTTTCATCATCCAGCATATTCAAACATCGATCCAAGCAAATATGTAATTCCGCATCATTTTTCTCGCTTTCACCGTCAGCCGTAATTTCTTTGGGTAATGATTCCGGGTGTGGCTTTCGAAGTTCTTCCATCACCACATTACGCGCAACGGCGTAAAAATACGGTTCCGGCGCCCCTTGGTAGGTTTCAAAAAATTCCCTTGATTTATTCATTACACGGTCAAAAACTTTATCGGCAAGGGATTCACCATCAAAACAACCGCGATACTTAAACGCCCGAACCAAACGTACGCGAATCGCCTCATATCTGGCAGCGGCAACGCTTTTGTCGTCGTCCAACCAACTTAACATTTGTTGGAACGCTAAATTTTCAGGAGAATATGTCATGGGGCGAGTCCCTTATTTTCAAAAACAACAACTTCGATAATTCGGCGATGAACGCGTTTCGAAAACGGGTTTCGGCTAAATTTTCGAACAACAAACTGTGATCTCAGAGGCGATGACGGTTTTCAATCACGGTCAAATGCAAACCGTCTGCTTTTACCCTATATGAAGATTCTAACAGGAATCTATTAATTTGTTTATTCAGGCTCTTAAAAAATCCTTGAATTGATTTCTTGAAGTAAACTGTTTGCTTCTGTTTCAATACACAAAATTGCAGTTTTAACTAGCTACGCGTTTTTGATCCTTCTGTGCAATCGGAAGCACGATGCGAAACGTTGTACCCTTTCCCAACTTGCTTGATGCAGAAATAGTGCCCTTGTGTTCCTGAACTATTCCGTAGCTTACAGCCATTCCCAAGCCCGTTCCGCTGCCGACCGGTTTTGTGGTAAAGAACGGGTCAAATATCCGCGTTAAATTATCCGCTTCGATTCCTACACCTGTATCCGCAACTTCAATAATAACTTCTTCATCATCCAGTCTGCTGGTTAAAACAATCGACCCGCCGTTTATAATTGCATCGCGCGAATTTAGCAATAAGTTGGTAAACACCTGTTGAAGTTTACCCGCGCTGCCATAAACAAGCGGTTGCGCATCAGAATAGTTTCTCTCCACTTCGATATTCGATTTTCTGAACTGAACTTCTAGCAGTTGAAGCGTGCTATCCAACAGCATATTTACGTCGACATCATCAAATTCGGAGGAACTTCCAACACGTGAAAAGTTGAGCAGGTTCCCTACAATATCGCTTGCACGATCGGTTTGCTTTTGAACTTTCTCAAGTAATGCATGTTTTGGATCGGTCTCCGGAATCATTCCCAAAAGCATTTGCGTATAGCTTGAAACACCCGTAAGCGGCGTGTTTACCTCGTGTGCAACGCCCGCAGCAAGTAGCCCTATACTTGAAAGCTTTTCGCTCTGTTGCAAATTCTCTTCAAATTTAACGCGCTGTGTAACATTTTCAAGCAAAACAATTGCACCTTTTTGAACGCTCATTACGGTTTGCAATGGCGCAATTGAAACATTTAGCGTTAGATTGGTTCCATTTCTAGCGGATGTGTTTACCTTGTAGGCATTTCTAATTTCCGTAAGATGCCAACGATCTTCGCCTAAAATGCTATCTATGCGTTTTGCAAATGCTTCATCAAACATTTCGCGTATACCGCTTCCCAAGGCTTCTTCGCGCGAATAGCCGAGAATATCTTCAAATGATGAATTGCAGCGGGTTATTTTCCCGTTTTCATCAACCGCAATTAAACCAACGTTTACGGATTCAACAATCGATTCGTTAAATTCTTTCAATAATGAAAGTTCTTCCGTGCGCTCAAATTGTTCTTGATAAAGTCGGCTGTTTTCAATTGCGATCGCAATATAACCTGAAGCTGCCTGCAAAATGGAAAGGTCTTCGGAAGAAAGCAAGGCACCATTCGTTGTTCTTCCCAAGCCTATAACGGCAACCATTTTTCCGCGTACCGTGCACGGAACAAAATAGTGCAACTCAAACCGTTGCACACCTGTATTTGTTTCATTTAAGCTGCCTTCATCATCTTTTTCAACATCGCCGGCAAAAATTTCGTCAACACGAACTACGCCTTTTTTCGCTGAATACTTTCTAATCATCTGCTTGAAATCATTGCGGATTTCATAATCGCTGCTGATTCCAACCGATTTTGCAATGCGAAAGCCGGATTCCGCAGATTGATCTTCCAGAAAAATCGCAACCTTTTCAATATCAAGCACTTGTTGAAGGCGAGCGATCAAGGAAACAAGCAACGGTTCAAGTGCGGTTGTTGTCGAAAGCGTTAATCCAAAATCAAGCAACCCGCGACGCATATCATATTTTTCGCCGTAGAAAAATCTTTCAGTTCGTTCTTGAAGGTAATTTTTGAGCGGTTCAGAAAGCAAAACAATTGCAGCCATCGCCACGATCGCAATCAATCCGCGAAGCACGATTTCCGGTGTAAAAAACCCGAACTCAGGCGATGAAATATTTTTGCCGATGGCAAGAAGCATCAACGCAAGTGCAATAACACCGATTATTGAAGCAATCGCAATTGTTGTCAGGGCATAGACGAATGCGCGCCTTACTACGACATCAACATCCATCAAACGATATCGAACAACAGAATGTCCAAAGCTCAATGGAATCAACGCGAGTGGTAAAATTCGTAGTGCAGATGTAAATATGTCTTCCGGAATATTAAAAAACAATTTGGCAAACTGAAATACCGCAACCGGAACAACCGCCACAATTGTGCCCCACATCGCCCATTTTAGGCGTTGCCGAACAATCGCTTTCTTATTCTTTGCAAATCTCCAAATCAGCACGCCGGCACCCATAACAATGCCGATAACAAAATGGTATGTGCTAACAAGGTCTAACGTGTCTACCACATTGAAAAAATCAAAAGCAGGTGCGACCCAATTTGTAAAAATTCCGCTAGGTACAATAAATTCGGCAAGCCCCACAAAAAGCCATGCAAATGAAATTAATGCGGCAGGTAGGTACAAAAGATACGTTTTATAACGATGCTGATTGAAGACAGCAGATCTTACGGGGTAGCGCAAACAAAAATGGACAAAGAGCGGCACAAAAAATGCAAACGCCATATTATCCAAAAGAAAAATCGCAAGATCGAAATCTTCCCCCGTGCCCACTGCGCGATACGTAAGAAATACAAACGCCGCCAAACAAATTGTGGCAAAATGCAGGACAAACGGCGAGCGGCTGCCTTGCTTCATCAATACAAATACACCTACTGCCAGCCAAATAAACCCGACAATGGTCAGCATCAAAACATCGGGTGTCCAGCGCGGCGCGGCATCTATATTTTGCAAATCGGCAAAATAAAAATTGTCTGCGAATTTATATGAAGGTCTTCGATAAAGAATTGTTAAACTTCCGCCAACACCGGCTTGCTCAAGATACATATAAAAATCTTGAACGCGTACGTTTTCTTCCATATGTTTATCGTCAAAACCTATTCCGATAAACTTATCGCCAACGGCTAACCCGGCTCTTCCGGCAGCCAGCCCGGGTTCAATCTTCTCAACATAAATTCCGTCTGATTTTTTTACCCAAGAAACGCCTGCGGTAGGTGGCATCTGGCTGTAAGAACGTTGTAAAAGGTTAAGTGCGCCGACTGCGACAAAAATCACCGTCGCGAGCAACCAAATCAAGCTCCAACTTGTAAGCACCTTTCCTTTCATCAAACGCTACGTCAGAAATACATTTTTTCTTGAGGCAAAACACGTTCCAAATCGAAAAGTGTTCTATTTTGGGAAAATTCCCGCAAACTAAAGGTTTTATAAGGGGTTTGCCAGATGATTATGGTTTCGGTATCCAGATTTACAAGCATCATCCAAAATTTCGTACAAAAAAAGTCGCAATTTACGCCTTCCCGGATCAGATAAGATACATGAAATTATCTGCGCAATGCGTTTAATGCGACCCTGCCTAAACTTAAAATTTTTAGAATCTTACCAAAATTCCGCCACGAATCATTCTGCGCTGCGAATTAATAAGAAGCGTGCCCTCTTGAAGCGCAATGCTATTTCCCTGATCCATAATATTCTTGGCATCAATTACAGCTTCAGCATCAATTGGCAATCCCCATACAGGAAGTTCCTGCGAAATCAAGATGCTCAAACCGGGATCATATATTGCGAGCCTTCCTTGAAACGGGTCGATTGCAAAAATGGTAGCTTTTGATGACAAACGATAAATTGTCTTAACACTTGTTCCGGTAGAAAAATTTGCTGAAACTTCAGCAAAAAGGGTTTGGAAAAACTGGTTCTCAAAAGCACTTGAAGGTGAGTTGATTATACCTTCAGAAAGCTTTTGCCCTTTTCCAAAAGAATATCCGACAGATGTACTAAAAACATTATTTAACCTTCGTGCAAAAACGACCCGTACGCCCTGCGTTTTTCCATGCTGCGTCGCAACAAGATCGCCAAACTGTCCGGAATTCAATGAATTAAACGGAAGATTTGCAAGCCCAATTCCACGCCCTATAACCGAATCAAAAAACACGTTCGCTTCAACACTTGAACGATTATCCAAAACCCTTTCGATTCCAAATTCTAAGCGCCGATTTTTATTCATCAGCGGTTTGCCGTCTCTTACCGCAACATCTTCAACCGCCACCGGATCTCTAAAAAGCACCTGTGTGCCTTCCAGCTCTAAGGCGCGCTGCCACGTTCTTGGTTCGTTTTGCGTTGTAAAAGAAGATCTAACCCGTGTTTTCGCATCTACATCGAATTGAAAGCCCAAACGTGGTGAAAACGAATGATCTCCGCCGGCACCCATAAACTTCGAATAATCAACGCCCAGAACCACAATTATTCCCTCGCGTACACGCCATCTATCAAGCGCTTGAATCGAAGTTTGTGTGAGGTAACGATTTTCAGCATTTTTGATTCGACCCACACCCACAATCGAACCCCGCACATTCAAAAGATGATCGTCACTGGGTCTGTAATTCAATGTAGCTTCAAACCTTTTAGGGGCTTCTTTGCCGGTTCCGATTTGTCCGGCATAAATAATTTCCGAATCGTTTCCAAGCGATTGGACAGTAGCGAAATTTGTTCCAACAAAATTTCCGCCGTTTCCATTCGCCACATAGGTTTCAACTATTGACTTATTTCTTGGTTTTTTGTCGTCTTGAAATGGTTCGTAAGTGTCAACCAATTCGTTTTCATTTTCTTCTTCCGCATTCACCGCAGCAACAGTATTGTCACCACCTTCGGTGTTTTGATAAATTGAGCGACGAGTTGCAGCACGTATTCGCCATTTTGAAGAATTTCGGTCGGCTCGCTTTTCGGGCAATGTTTTTCCGTTGCCGGATCTTTCCAGTTCAAAACCGTAAACCAATTCGGAAGAGCGGTTTACCTTAACCTGTTTAAGCGTTATTGGATTAAAGCCTTGCGCGATAGCAAGAATCGTATATGTGCCGGGAACGATTTTTGCAAAAAATTTGCCGTCCTTTCCGGCTGATACCTGCTTTAGCAATTTCGCAGTTCCAACGCGAAAAACGGAAACCGTTGCATTCGCAATTGGTTTTCCTTGAATGTCACTAACCGCCCCTTTTATAATCCCAAATCTTGATGCAGTTTGCTGCTCCGCTTCCGGAACAGCTCCGGCATTTGAATCGCTTACAAACGCGAAACTCGCGAATAATGCGGCGCAAAATGCAAGAGTTAATTTTGAACGTCTAAAGTTTGGCATAATAATTGAAAAACCTCTAACAAGTTTCGGGGGAGAACCTTCGAGCCTTTTCACCCAACAAGGGCAGTTTCGCATAACAGCCTATTTTCTTTACCAATATCAACTATGTCAAGCTAAAATATGGATTTTATGGACTGTTTGATGCCTTGTAGCTTGACAAAGTTTACCTACGGGCTAGAATAATTTTTGCGTAAAACCTAACTATTTAAGTGTTTGGCGTATTGTTATTTGGAGACGTGGCTGAGTGGCTGAAAGCGGCGGTTTGCTAAATCGTTAAGGGTTTTATAGCCCTTCACAGGTTCGAATCCTGTCGTCTCCGCCAGTATTTTATTGAATGGCTATCAAATATTTTGATAGCTTTTTGTGTTTTTGATGTATATTCCGGAATTTTTTGCAGAAAAAGATGAAACTAAAATTCTCGCCTTTATGCGTGAATTTAATTTTGCGACTGTAATTTCAGCGAAAAATGAGCTTCCGTTTGCTACACACATTCCGTTTATCGTTGAAAAGCGCGACACGAAAATCATCATTTCAGGACACCTCGCTAAGGCAAATGAACAGTGGAAACAGTTTGATAAAGTGGTTTTGGTTATTTTCCGTGGTCCGCACGCTTACATTTCCCCTATTCTATACCTTGAACCCCAAAATGTTCCTACTTGGAACTATGTTGCAGTTCACGCTTATGGAACGGTGAAGATTTTTGATGAAGCAGAAAACCTTGCCTTAATTGAAAAGCAGTTGGAAATTTTCGATCTAGAATATTTTCAAACAATGTGGCGCGAAATTCCTTTAGAATTAAAATCAAATTTAGCCAAAGGTGTTGTTGCTTTTGAAATCGAAGTTATGGAATTGCAAGCGAAATCGAAATTGAATCAAAATAAACCCGGAAAAACCGCCGAAAATGTTATCGAGGCGTTTGAACAAAGCGACCACGAAAACGAAAGATTGATTGCCGAATATATGAAAGAATTTCACGGCACAACTTAGAGAAATTTTATGACAACAAGAGTACGTTTTGCTCCGAGCCCAACGGGTTATTTACACATAGGTTCAGCCAGAACCGCCCTTTTTAATTACTTATTTGCCAGACACACAGGCGGTAAGTTCCTTGTGCGAGTGGAAGACACAGATATTGAACGTTCTAGCGAAGAATCTACGTGGTCAATTCTAGATGGCTTGGCTTGGCTTGGCTTTGCACCGGATGAAGCAATAATTTTTCAATCAAACAATGCGGATAAGCACCGTGCGACCGCATTAAGACTTCTTGATAACGGTAAGGCTTACAGAGATTTTACACCAAAGGAAAATGTTTCCGACAAAAACATAAAAGAAGAAATTGCGCGTAGAGCGCGTGAGCAGGGCACCGAGAAAAATTTACGAGATAATGTTTATCGAAATCTTTCAAAAGAAATCTCGGATCAAAAAGCTGCCGATGGTGAACCGTTTGCAATTAGGTTGAAGGTGCCTGAAAGCGGAAAAACTTCTTTTGTTGATGCCGTTTACGGTGAGCAGGAACGTGACTACACCGAAATTGAAGATTTGGTTCTTCTCCGTTCGGATGGGCACCCGTTATATAATCTGGCAGTTGTTTGCGATGACCTTGAGATGAAAATTACCCATATAATTCGCGGACAAGATCATCTTACAAACACACATAAACAGATATTGATTTATGAAGCACTTGGTGAAAACCCGCCGGCTTTTGCACATCTTCCCCTAATCCTTGCACCGGGTGGAAAGAAACTTTCAAAGCGGTCACACGGTGAAATAGTGTCGATGGATCTTTATCGCACTCGTGGGTTTCTTCCCGAAGCTTTCAGAAATTTCTTGGCACTTTTGGGGTGGTCGCCAAAAGATGAGGAAGAGATTATGAGCCTTGAAGAACTGATTGCGCGATTTTCGCTAGACGGTATAAACCGTGCAAATGCTTCATTTAACTTTGACGTTAATAATCCTAAACGCTGGACTGATGACAAGGCACTTTGGATGAACGCGGAATATATTCGCAACCTACCGCTTGATAAACTAAAGCCCTACGTTCGTGAAGAACTGCGCAATGCAAAGCTTTGGCGTGAAGAATATGATGGAGATGAAACCGCTTGGTTTGATGCAGTTCTTGATTTGATTCGCGAACGATTCTATACCCTTAATGATTTCAGCGAGCAAGGTCGCGCCTTTTTTAGCGAAGATTTCGATTTCGATAAACAAGCAATTGAGAAGAATCTTAAGAAGCACCCGGAAATGGAACAATTGCTGCCTGAATTAGCAAAGAATTTCGAATCAGTAAGTGATTGGTCTCATGACCCCATTCAGGCAACAGTAAAGAACTTTTGCGAAGAAAAGAGTACAAAAATGGGCATCGTGTTAAATGCGGCACGCGTTTTACTTACGGGGCAGGCGGTGGGACCTTCAATGATTTCAACAATTGAAATACTAGGCAAAGATAAAATAATTATGCGCTTACAAAGTAAAATTGCGTGGAACGAATAAAAGCGTAAGCGAATAAATTAAAATAAAGGAAACAAATAATGGAAAACTCAAACGCAAAGGGATTCGCGGCGATGGAGCCGGGAGTTGAATTAAAGGAATGGAATTTTACACGCCGTGAGGTGGGTGCGAACGATGTTCAATTTGACGTTTCGTTTTGCGGTGTATGCCATTCCGATTTACATCAAGTTCGAAATGATTGGTTTCCGGGGCGGTTCCCAATGGTTCCGGGACATGAAATTGTTGGGAGGGTTATAAAAGTTGGAAATAATGTTTCAAGATTCAAACCGGGTGATTTAGCTGCGGTGGGTTGCATGGTTGACAGCTGTCGCAATTGTGAAAACTGCAATCAAGGCTTCGAGCAATATTGCCAGAACGGTTCAACGCTAACCTACAACAGTTTGGAACAAGATGGCGAAACAGAAACTTACGGCGGATATTCAAACACAATTGTTGTAAACGAAGATTTTGTTTTGAAACTTTCCGATAAGCTCGATCTCGCTGCTTCGGCACCGCTTCTGTGTGCCGGAATCACAACTTATTCTCCATTGCGACATTGGAACGTTGGTAAAGGCGATAAGTTGGCGGTTGTGGGATTAGGCGGTTTGGGACATATGGCGGTTAAATTCGGCGTGGCGTTTGGCGCCGATGTAACCGTGCTAAGCACTTCAGCATATAAAGAAGAAGACGCAAAGAAACTTGGCGCACATCATTTCGTGGTAACCACCGATGAGGCACAAGTATCACAAGCGCGCGGGAGTTTTGATTATATTTTAGATACGGTAAGCGCGCCGCACGATTTTGCTCTTTACCTTTCTCTGCTTAAAACAAACGGAACTCACATATTGGTCGGTTTGCCTTCTGAACCGATTCAATTTCCACCGTTTAGCATAGTTGGCGGAAGAAAAAGCGTTGGCGGTTCATCGATTGGCGGAATTGCAGAAACGCAGGAAATGCTGGATTTTTGCGCCGAACACGATATTGTTTCCGATATTGAATTGATTGACATCAAAGACATCAAAACAGCGTTTGAACGTATGGAAAAAGGAGACGTACGCTACCGTTTTGTGATTGATATTTCAACGATTTAAATTTCAAATCCCCACATTCCGTCCTGTTTGGCTGGTTTGAGGGTGTGGGGAAATTCCGTAACGGTATGAATTTATTCAAACTGTTTTTTAAATTCCGCAAATTCTTCTTTTAGGCTTGTAACGCTCGCTTCAAGCGCGGCGATGCGGTTTTCAAGTTCCGCATTTGCGCCATTCACACGCCCGGAAGGTTGGGAAAAATCAAAATTTTCAAAATCAATTTCACCCGAAAGCAAATGCATTACACGCCCTTCCTTTTGACCGGGCTGGCGAGGCAAGGTAACAACCAAAGGTTCTTCCCGTTTTTCTAGAGCCGTAATCGTTTTATCTATTTCGTCTAAGCCGTCAAATTCATACATTCTGCCGGTTCGTTGATTAATCTCACCGTGTGTCTGTGCCCCACGAAGCAACAACACGCATAACAAAGCAGTTTCAGCTTCATCCAGCTCAAGCAAATTTGGCAGAAGATGCTTATATTTCTTGGTTCGGCTACCCGCGCCATAAAAAAGATAAACAATATCGCGCTTTAATAGTGCATCCAGCGAAGCTTCAACCGTTTGTTCATCATAATTTACAACGGGATTACGATTCGATTTTTGATTGCAAGCATTCACAAGTGCATTGAGCGTTAGCGGATAATATTCCGGGGTTGTCAATTCTTTTTCAATCAAGCAACCGACAATTCGCGCTTCAACTTCGTTTAATTCTAATATCATAAGTTTTCAAAATGGAAGGTGTGTGTTACGTATTTTTAAGTTATACCAAACGTGATTTACAATCAAAATAGTGGAGTTTCTAATTGTCAGAAGTGACGAAGAAAGAGCTATAGCTTTCAAGCGACTTTCTAAAGCAAACCAAATTGGTTGTGACACTGAAACCGGCGGGCTTGATCCAAAAACATCCGAATTGTTTTCGGTTCAATTTTCCGATGGTAGTTTTAATGTGCTTGTGCCTACATCCGAAAATGTTTCGCTCGGTATTTTAGAAAACCTGCTTTTGGATCAAACGATAACAAAAATTTTTCACAACTCGCGGTTTGATTTGGCATTCTTATCAAATGCCGGGTTTGAAGTTCGCAATGTATTTGACACAATGCTTGCCGAAAGGGTTTTAACGCGTGGCGCAAACCAATCAGTTTCATTAGCTGAAACGCTTTATCGTTATTTTGCCGTTGATCTTGATAAATCACAACGAAAAAAATTCGGAAAGCGTTGGAATCGAATTTGGACTGATGAATTGGTTGCATACGCGTTAAAGGACGTAGAGTTTTTGCCGAGATTGATGAACGAACAAATCAAATGGATGAACGAACTGAATCTTTCGGCAGATTATGAAGTTCAAATAAATTCTGTTTTGAAAAAATGCTGATACAAATACTTAAAAAATTTGCAATAGTTTCTATTTTTCTTGCTTCGCTGACGCTTATGACAAATGCGCAAACACCGGAAGAATTAGCAGCAATTTGGGAAAATTCGCACATAACCAACAAATTTCCTTCAAACGTGCGCCATAAAGATTTGGTTGTATATATCGAAAAGCTCAAAGCGTTGGGCGTTGATGTACAGCAGGTTGGCGAAAGTCTAAATCGTCAATCTATTTACCAAGCCGAATGGGGAAAAGGAAAAACGCGCGTGTTTATGTGGTCGCAAATGCATGGCGATGAACCAACTGCAACTTCCGCGGTAATCGATATGCTCGCGTTTTTACAGCAAAACCGCACAAAACTTTCTTGGGTACAAAAACTTTATGATTCGGTAACGCTACGTATCGTTCCTATGCTAAATCCGGATGGAGCCGATTTATATCAACGTAGAAATTTGCAAGGTATAGATATAAACAGAGATGCCAGAAATTTGCGCACGCCGGAAGCAAATCTTTTGATGAAGCTACGAAACGAATTTATGCCGGAAATTGGTTTTAATCTACACAATCAACAAGAACTAACAGCCGCTGGCAACGCAAAGAATCAGGCTTCGATTTCAATATTGGCGGTAAAAGCCAATCCCGAAACGCCTGTTTCAGAAGCTCAGCTTCGGAATGAACGCATCTGTTCGCTAATGGTTAAAGCACTAGAAAAATTTATTCCGGGAAATGTCGGTAGATATGACGATACGTATACTGAAAGCGCTTTCGGCGATACTTTTTCGGATCTTGGAACACCGGTTATTTTGGTCGAAACCGGCGGTTTGCACGAAAAAGACGAAAATTACTTGGTAAAAATGAATTTTGTTATTCTTTTAACCGCGCTTGAATCTGTGGCTAACTGCACGCAACAAAATGCCGATCCGAGCATCTACAAAACTCTTCCTGAAAACACGGGTGGCAAACTTTATAACTACATTTTTAGAAATGCTTCGGTTATTTCTTACGGTGCGCCGAAACAAGAAATTGAAGACGATGTAAATGATGACTATATAGATGAACCGGCAAAACCGACAGAAACAGAATCAAAAGATTTGAAGATTACGGTTGAAGACATTGGCGTAAACAGGGAAAGGCGACGTGAAGAAATTACGCTTCCGCCTACGTTTGTAAGAAGGGTTGGCAATCTTAGCGGCGCACGCGGACTTACAGAATTTGACGCTTCAGGTTATTACGTAATTTCTTCTGACGGACCCGTGCGAGCCGGTAGCCGCGGTGGATTATTGTTTTACAAAAAATCGCGAAAATTGGATTGGAACGTTGAAAATACGGTACAAAAAAACACTGCTGATGCAATTTTTGCACGCGGCAGATGGCTTACAGGCGGTGAATTATTCAAGAAGAAGTAAATACCCATTTATTGGGGTTAAGAAAGGAAGAACTCATCGAACTTATTGCAAAATTTGATGAGCCAAAATATCGTGCAAACCAGCTATTTTCAATGCTTTACGGAACGCGCCAAGACGATTTGGATTTGATGACAAATCTCCCAAAGGCGTTTCGCAATATCCTTAAAAATCAAACACATACAAGAGCTTTGAAACTGGAAACAAGATATGATTCTGAAGACGGCACGCGGAGATACCTTTTCAGAACCAAGGATGGATATCCGGTGGAAACCGTGTATTTACCCACGGAAAAACGCGATACAATTTGTTTTTCGTCACAATCAGGATGCGCGCTTAAATGTGATTTTTGCCTTACCGCGAAACTCGGATTGTTGCGCAATTTAACTGCCGGCGAAATTCTTGAACAAATCATTGCGGTTTTAAATGATGTTTATGGCGTTGGCAACGAAACTCCGCACGGTACAAATTTAGTTGCGATGGGTGCCGGTGAACCGTTTATGAACTACGAAAATCTACTAAAAGCATTTGAAATAATGCGTGCCGAAGATGGATTGTTTATTGTGTCAAATCGCATTACGGTTTCCACCGTGGGAATTGTTCCGAAAATCTATGAATTCGCAAAACTTGAAGTTCGTCCGCATTTAGCAATTTCACTTTCCGCGCCAAACGATGTGTTGCGTGAAAAGCTTATGCCTATAAATGCCCGCTGGAACCTTTCAGAATTACTTAAAGCGGCAAAGGTGTTTGAACGTTCGTTAAAACGCGGTGAAAGATTTACATTTGAATATGTTTTGATAAACGGCGTAAACGATTCAGTTGTACATGCGCTGGAACTAGCAAATCTTTTGCATGACAACAATTTTCAGCGTACCAAGGTGAATTTGATTGCGCATAATTCGGCTGAAGGTTTGGATTACGAAGCGCCTTCTGAAGAAACGGTTTTACGGTTTAAGAAAACACTTGAAGATAGGGGCGTTTCCGCTTACGTTCGCACTCCGCGCGGACGCGATATTTTTGCGGCTTGCGGTCAATTAAGCGCAAGGGGTGAAGGCATTTTTGCATCGGCTTAGTATCTGTAGGTTATGGAAATTCTTATCTTCGGAATAATTTTGGTTGCCGTAATGGCGTATGTTTCCACAAGAATCAAACGCGCCGCCTCGGCTGCATACGACGAAGAACCGGTAGAGAAAGATGATTTTAAGATCGTAAAAGCCAAGGGCTTTCTTTATCCGCTTCGCGACCCGGCGGATTTCCCTTTTGAAGCATATTCAAAAGAATACGGTGAACGTTCAACCAGAAATATATGGCGTGCCCGCGTTCGTTTACGAATAACCGATGGTTTTGAGTTAAAAAAAATTGTTTCTAATGTGGGAAGAAATGAGCAGATTGAATCGGAATCAGACATCGGCGAACTTCCAGCCGGTCAAACAGGAAGGTTAATTCAGAGCGAAAAAGCTGATGATGGCGTAACTTATAAGGTTTTACGCAGAATAATTGAAGCCAACGGCAAAACTTACGAACTACGCACTACGTTTTTGGCACATCATTTTGATGCTTACGAAAATAGTGTGCGTGCAATGATGAATAGTTTTGTGGTGAAGTAACAATCCCTATTAAACCTAATGAAAAATAACTGCATCGTAAAATTCAGAAGGTAAAATTAAGATTTTAATTATGAGAAAAATTGTTTTATCGGCAATGTTTATGATTGTTGGCTTGCTTTTTGTTGCACAAACAAACGCGCAAAGTGTAAGCGGTTCGTTAAACACACCAAGAAAAGGGCGTGTTAGTTATGGATATGTGGTTTTGAATATCCCAAAAGGTTTGCACGTAAATTCCAATAACCCGCGAAGCAAATACGCGGTTGCCACAGCCGTTACGGTTTCCGGCAGTGGCGTTCGAACTTACGGAATTACATATCCAACCGGAAGAATGCGAAAGTTCGAATTTTCGAATGATCCGATTAGTGTTTACGAAGGGCGCACCGTTATTAGGTTTAAAGTTTCAGTTCCCAAAAATTACCGTGGTAAAACTGTGACATTAAAGGCACGCGTTCGTTATCAAGCATGCACCGAGGAAGTGTGCTATGCGCCAAAAACTGAAACGTTGAATATTACTGCAAGTATAAAATAAGCTTCATACAACTTTAGATACAAATCTTTGAATCAGTTTTAAGCCTATTTGTTTTTTGATCGAATAGGCTTGTGTTGTCATCGAATTTTAACCGAAAATTGAAAGCTTCCCGAATTATTAGGCGAGATATTTGATAATGTTCCTCCGGATGAAACCCATCGAACGGCACGCACATTCCTATCGTAACCGGCTGAGGCGCCACCCGCAGCGCTTGTTGGAGTATATGTCCAAGTGGCGGCACCGGGATTAGCCGAAGTGAAATCATTTGAATACTCAATTGTAAACGTTAAACCGGTAGTGTTAGGAGGTACAATCGCAGATCCGAGTTTGAAATCGGTATTCGCGGGTACAGAATCATATACTATGAGGTTAGAAGCAGCTGCATTTCCTCCGTTGGTAAATGCAATAGAATATTTTAGATCGGTATTAGGAAGTTGGGGTGCGGTATTGCAATTTGCTGGTTGAACGCAGGATTTTAATAGAGAGATATCTGGTACAAGTTTAGAAACAAACGTCACGTAAGAATTATTTGGGATTGTTGCCGTTGCCGTAAAAAACGAACCGTTATCAACAACCGGAATTAGAGTATCCGAATTATCGAAGGTTTCATCTGTGCTTATGATCATATACGATGAATTCGCAATCAAACCAACCGCGTTTGGAATCGCGACGTTCACATTTCCCACAGTTCCCGTATTGTTGAATTTCCATATTGTATCCAAGCGAGTATTCGCAACCCCTAAGAAACTCTGGTTTACAATATTTGTTGATCCTAGCTTTTCACCCCATGTAAGAAATTGTCCTTCGCCAAGTGCCGGTCTCGCAGGTGAAGAGTTTAGCGAAGTCAAATCCGTCGAAGTTGAAACCCTAAGTAATGAACCCATTGCAGATTGAGATATTCTTTGGTCCAAACTTGAAAGCGAATCTTTTCCGATGCCTGCAATTTTATTCCAGTAATTGCCGGTATCCGTAAACACGGTTGCGCCACCGGATGATTTATATTGTGCATAAACCCCCGCCCTGTTGAGCGTAAGTCCGTATTTTAATGCCAAGTAGGTTTCAATCTTTTGGCGGTCTTGGGCTGAAAGGGCTCCGAAAAAGATGGCAATCTCACCGATAGTGCCGTAATAGGGGTTATGAACAGTTGAGCTCGAACTTTCGCCAAGTGTAAATGGGTTATTTAATCCGGTAAAGGTTGCTGCTGACGCATCGAATGCAATAACTTCGCTGTCTCTTATGATGTTTTGCTTATCACCACTGATGGTTGTTGCTGTCTGCGTTGTGCTGTAAAGAAGACTCCATAAATATGGGGTAGCAACACTTGCGCCCCACGGAGTGTAAAGCCTATATACACCGGTGGAAGAGCCGACATCCCAATATACATTCGAACTACCCCATGGAATATGTGAACTAAACCTAGTGGGGCTTGCGGTCTCTTCAAACACAAAATTATTTGTAATTCCGGTTAAAGAAGAAACGATAAAAACATTTGCATTTGAGATTGTTTGCGTACCAAGTACAGAGGGAGAAGTTAGAAAATCTCCGAAGCCTCCGGTTGCACCGTCAAAGGCTACACCGGGATTAAAGTTGTAAAAGCTTGATTGAAAAACCGGCTGATTTGATAACACTGATTGGGATGCTGTTTTTCCGTTTCCGCTAAGATCGCTCCACGCCGAAATGCTACAACCGTTAGCAGTGCAGCTAGTTCCGTTATCTGCCTTAAGCCAATAAGCCAAATTGCCTGATGAAACTCCGCCGGGGTATTGCGCTGTAATACTTCCTGTAATGCTCATCGACAACAGAACCGGCAAAAACACTTTACTGCTTTTGTAGTTTAGAACCGATAAAATCTCCTTGATTAGCAAGGTAATACAACGATAGCCTTCCATAATAATCCGTTAGTTTAGTGAGTCAGTGTTATTAGATCAATATATTTTATGGGGGTTTTAACAATGTTTATTTTATCAAACGTTAACGAAAAAATAAAGGTAATTAATTCGATGTAAAGATTGTCTCGAAACAATTTGGGGAGCATATCTGCTCTATTATTAGCGGGAGCCGATTACGGATAACAAGCGCCCTGTTTTTCCGTAAAGCTGCTTTTCTTTGCGGTAAGAAAAAAACAAATCGGTTCGTTTCATAGTGCAATAAGGTGCCGTAGAAATTTTTGATTCATTCACGCCTTTGTCTATCAATTGCCGTCGATTTGCAAAATGTAAATCGATAAATGCGTGTCCGTCTCTTGATTTCTTAAACAGTTCTTTCGTGTAAGAAAACTCTTGTGAAAATAAATCTATAACATCTTGACCCACTTCATAATGTTCCGCACTTGCCGCGGGTCCTATTGCGACAATCATGTCATTTGGCTTCGAACCATAGGTTTTGGACATAAGTTCTATTGCTTTTGGAACTATTGATGCAAGCGTGCCACGCCAACCGGCGTGAATTGCGGCAAAGGCTCGTATTTTTGGGTCACCGAGCAACACCGGAACGCAATCTGCGGTTTTTACGCCAAGAAGCGTGCCTTTTAGGTTCGAAACTAATGCGTCAAATTTATCTTCAGAAACTTCCGCTGTCTGTTGCGAATCAACCAGCTTTACGTCATCGCCGTGCACCTGCCAAACTGTCGCTAAACGGAAATCGGGAAAGTGTGCTAAAAATCTTTTGCGGTTTTCAAATATATTTTCAGTTAAATCTTCGTCAAAACCGGCAAGATTTAGATCGCCTTCCCGAAATGGTGAAACACCTCCCAGCCTTGTAGAAAAACCATTTACAAATCCATACACGTCTAACTCTTTACAAACAAGCAGTTTTACGCCATTCTTTTCACGCCAAACAAATCCGGCATTTGCCGCAATTTCGTTATCATCGATGATTGTTTCAATTGGTACAGACATTATTGAAGTTTATCGCATACGTGAAACGATAAAAAGAACTCCGCGTTTTGTTGACCGTGTTTTTACTTCGGCGGAAATCTCGTATTGCGAATCTAAAGGTGCTGGCGCCGCCCAATCTTTTGCAGGCAGGTTTGCCGCAAAAGAAGCCTTCTTGAAGGCTTTAAGAACCGGATGGCGTGGGAAAATTACGTGGCACGATATCGAAATTACCAATGATGAATTCGGTGCGCCCGAAATTGATGTTACCGGTGAGGCAGAATTGCTGTTAAAAAAAATGGGCGTCGAAAACATTCACGTTTCAATCGCCCACACTACGGAACACGCCACAGCACAAATTATATTCGAAAAATAACTTAGTTTGCGGTCGAAACTTTTTCCGAAGCCGGTATTACCACTTCGCTTGGGAATGAATCAGGCGAAGTATGAAGATGAATAACCTTCCAATCCTTTCCAAATTTCTTAAACACAAGTGTCATACGCCCGCTTGATTGCTCTAATTCTCCTTTATATTCCTGTGTTTGCTTCCACTTACAGGATGCGTAGGCGCTTGTGGGGCTCAATATTTCTATCCTTAATCCCGTAACTTCAAGCGAGACATTTTTTCGATCAGCATAAGAAGCCTTGCGGTTTTCATACATATTCTTCCAGCCGATTGTTGCGGTGCCGTTATAATTGAAAAACAGGGTTTTATCATCGTTATTGTAAACGCTCATTACTTTTTCTACATCAACCTGGTTAATTCCTTCAATCAACCGATCAAATGTTGCCTTAACCTCTGCTTCGCGCACCTTTGCAAGTTCAACTGCTTTTTTCGAATTGCTTTGTGCAACGCCGGTTATCGAAAACACCACTACAGTTAAAATTGCCGTTATATAAAACTTTTTCATATTGTTACCTCTACGAGTTTGTTAGAATAGAAATCTAAGTATTGGTTGCCAAACTATTTTCGGCAAAAAGTATGTAGATTTCAACTACGCACTTAGTTTCGTGTGTGCCTTAATTTTGCATATTTGGCAGTAAGCCTATCGTCTTTTTAATATGAGTGTTCAATTTCAATGCCCGGCTTGTAAAACAGAAATCTCATTTAGTTATGGCGATCCGTATTTCCAAAACTGCCCGTTTTGTAAAGCAAAAATTATTATTCCGTCAGAAGCAATCCACCGCGGAGAATTATTAAAACAGGACCGTTTCAACCAAACACAGCCGCAACTTAAAAACATTGCAAGTTCTTCGAACCGGCAAACGCCACCGCTTGATTTTTCAAAGATTTCAGATTTAGCAAACAACTTAGTTCGCACAAATTCCACAACAAACGGCGGTTCCGCCAAAAAATCGAAACCGCTGTCGGTTGTAATACAACTCGTTATATTTATCGCAATAATTTCTTGGTTGTTCGGTAGATGTTAATCGAAATTCTCTAGTTTGATAGAAGATTATAATCGCGCAGGCGTCTGTATAGTGTAGAAGGTGAAATACCCAAAATTTCGGCGGTTTTACCGCGATGCCAACCCGTTTTCTCCAAAGCCCGTAAGATTTGCTCGCGTTCAATATCTTTCAAGTTTCCGGGAATCTTGTTTTGAAATCTGTCATCTGCACCATGTGGTGTAAAATTCACGTTTACAAACGTTTCCACCGTGTTCTGCACCACTTCCGGCGGCAATTCACGTCGCGTGATTTTGCCATTATCTGTAAGCAAAACAGCTCGCTCCAAACAATTTCTAAGTTGCCTTACATTCCCCATCCATCTATAGGCACGAAGAAGGTCAATTGCTTCATCGGTTAGTATTGGTGCTTCATTTCCTGCAATCTTCCTAAGTAGGTGAACCGCAAGTGGTTCAATATCGTCTATACGTTCGCGCAACGGCGGTATATTAATTTCAAAACCGTTGATTCGATAAAGCAAATCCGCCCGGAAGCTTCCATCGTCAACCGCAATCCGCGGATTGCGGTTGGTAGCGGACACAAAGCGTGCATTAACCGAAACCTTTTTGATTCCGCCAACTCTGAAAAAGGACCTTGTTTCGAGCGCACGAAGCAATTTTGATTGAAGTTGCGAGGGCATTTCCATAATTTCATCCAAAAACAAGGTGCCTTGATCTGCAATTTCAAACAAACCCAATTTTTTGGAAGACGCCCCCGAAAATGCACCTGCTTCGTAGCCGAAAAGTTCGCTTTCTAAGAGCGTGTCTTGAAGTGCGGCACAATTCAAATCTATGAACGATTCCTTTTTTCGTGTGCTCAAACGGTGTATTGCCTGCGCAATTAACTCTTTTCCTGTACCTGATTCACCGGTAATCAAAACCGAAGTGTCTGAATTGGCAACGCGTTGCACAAGCCTTAGAATTTCCTTCATTTGGACAGATTCAGCGACAATTTCCGGTAATTTATCCGTCTTACGCTGCACCTGCGCTTTAAGCCGCTGGTAATCTACTCGCAACATACGCTTATCATAAGCCTGTTCAACCAAGGCAGCGAGCTCCGTAATTCTGTACGGCTTTGTCAGATAATCGTACGCGCCCAATTTCATTGCTGAAATCGCTGATTCAACTGAGGCGTGCCCGGTAAGCATAATAACCTCCGGTGGATTCTCCGATTCGTTATTCAAACGACGCAGTAGCTCCATGCCATCCAGATGTGGCATATTAATGTCACAAAGCATTACATCGAAATCTTGTTCTTCGAGCTTTCTCCATGCTTCGACACCATTGGAAGCCGTTTCAACCACGTGCCCTTGCCGTCCCATTTCTTTTTGAACCACAATTCGCAGGTTTCTCTCGTCGTCAACTACTAAAATTTTCGCCATAAGTTTGTAGCGCCTAAAATGCCTAATCTAATTTCGGTGAAATAGACCTATTCGGTTTCGATTGGTAGGTACATCAAAAATGTTGAACCCTCGCCCAGTTTGGAACGAACGCTCAATTTCCCGTTGTGATCGGTAACAATTCCGTAAGTAACGGCTAAACCCAACCCGGTACCCCTGCCAAAATCTTTTGTTGTAAAAAAAGGCTCAAAAATCTTGGAGAGATCTTTGGGTTCAATTCCGGTACCCGTATCAGAAATTTCTATTACGACTTGCCGATTTTCCGAATACGCTCGGAATGTTACAGTTCCGCCACTAGGCATCGCATCAATCGCATTGGTTGAAAGTGCGATAATCGCCTGCTGAATTTGCCCGACATCCGCGTGAATCAGCGGAAGTGAATCTTCGATTTCAACCTCAAATTCAACGCCGTAACTTCGCTTTTGATGTTTTAAAAGCAAAACGGAAGACTCAACCAACTCCGAAACTACAGTGGGAAAGCGGCTTCCGTTTCTACATCTGCTGAAATCGAGCAATCCGTTAGTAATCGATTTGCAGCGAAATGATTCATCACGAATCAAACCTAAGTATTCGCGAAGGTCATCGATATCTGCCGAACTGTCATAGGCACCTTCTGCCACCCGTGTTTCAAGTGCTTCCGCGCACGCGCTTATTGTTGCGATTGGGTTGTTTATTTCGTGCACGACACCCGCTGCCAACCTGCCAACCGCGGCGAGCTTTTCAGCACGGCTTGCCGCGTGAATTGCATCAACGCGTGCGGTTACATCTTCACCAATTGTAATAACGTGGGTACATATACCTGCTGAATTCAGCATCGGCACTTTGCTGATTATCCAATATTTTGTCACGCCATTTTCATCGGTCGTTTGATGTTCAACCCGCTCAAGTTTTCCTGTACGAAAAACTCTCTCAAATTCCTTTCGCAGAGTTTTTGTGGGTTTGTTTGAAAGAACCTCAAGTACATTTTTGCCTAGTACACAATCTCGCGCTTCGCCTTGATTTCCAAGTTCGCGATGCTGGTTCCAAATTACAATCTTGAAATCTTTGTCAATAACGTAAAGCGAAATCGGAAGTGCATCAAGCACATTCTCAGTAAACTTTCGGTGTTCCTCCCTTGCCGCTTTGATGCTGTTGCTCATCTTTCGCGTAAAATGTGCCGCTAAACTTAAACTCAGTGCAGCCATTTGCGCCAAAGCTTCCAGTGTTGTTTGAATTTCAAGATCGGAAAATGTGCAGTTATCAAAATCATAGCCAAGCACGATTGCGCCGCAAACCTTGTTGTCAATTCTTATTGGCGAAATAAATTCGCGCCTTTCTGTTTTGTTTATGAACAGCTTGCGTCCGCTTGATATAAACCCAACCTGAGTTGGCAAAAAACCGAGCCATTTTTGAAATTCGAGTTTGCTGAAACTTGCTTCGCAACCGGTTCCGTCTTGCTCAAAGGCACGAAGAATCAGCCCGCCTTCATCCAATTTTACGGAAAATGCACACCTACTTGCCCGAAGTTGTCGCATTGCACCTGATGCAATCGAGGTAGCAACTTTCGTTGGATGAACTGCGCCGAGAAGGCTCTTGCCTATCTCAGCCAAAAATTTGATATTATCTGTGGAATTCGCTTGGGGCAACAAATTTGCTTCCGAATACACAGAGCTAAATTCTTGAGGTATCATTTGGTTGAACTTTTGGACAGATGACAAACCCTTGAAGGCATTTGTCATCTGAGGTAAAGGGAAATTTATCCCTTTGCGGGAAATACAATTACCTCGTGATTATTATCGTGGTTTTAAACAGTTTTGTCAAAAATAACATTGTTTAATAATCGTTTTTTTTGCATTTTTATCAAAGTTTTCGCACGGATGAAAAATAGAAAACTAAATAGTAGGAAACAAGCAATTTTTGCCATTTTTGTTCTTGCCGTAATCGGATTCTTTGCGATGTTTGCAAACGGACAAGAGACGGTTGATAAGACGGTTGCGACAGTAAGCGATGGCATACGTAATGAACTAATCACTTATTCGGATTTAGTTTGGCAACTTGCGTTGGTTCCGAATGTTCCCCTGAATCCGCCAAGTTCGGCAGACTTGAATAGAGCATTGCAATTAGTAATCAGCCAAAGATTAATAGCGCTGGAAGCACAACGTTTGCCGCGTGAAGAGCCAACCGATGAAGAAATTAACGCCGAAATTAAGCGAATTGTAAATCAATTTCCTTCTGCGGCAGAATTTGCCGCACGTTTGAATAGTGTCGGATTTAAATCAGCAGATGATGACAACTTTCGAAGCATGATTGAGGAACGGGTCGCAATTGAAAAATATGTGGATTTCCGATTTCGTTCATTTGTGGTTATTACGCCGGAAGAGGAAAAAAGATACTACATAGAAACTTACACACCCGAGTTTCGCAAAAATAACCCGGAACGCTTGCTTCCCCCTTTTGACGAAGTTGAACCCCAGATTCGAAAATCGCTTACTGAAAGAACCGTAGAACGCGAACTCGAAGCCTTTTTGGATGATGCGCGTGACCGCTCGGAAATTACGATTTTGAGTCCGGTCTAACTTTCGGCTTCAAGGATTTGTGCCGCCTCCGCAAGCTCATCCAAATGGTTTTGGGTTGGCTTCGGATATTTCAAATCAAGTGATTCCATTGTTTGCGCAACAATTTCCGCCACTGCGAGCCTCATAAACCATTTTTTATCTGCCGGAATTACATACCAGGGCGCATCGGGCGTGCTAGTAGCCTGCAACGCGTCTCTGTACGCCTTTTGGTAATCATCCCAAAAACCACGTTCTTTAACATCGGTCGAGGCGAACTTCCAGTTTTTTTCGGGCGTGTTTATTCGAGCGAGAAATCTTTGTTTTTGTTCTGTTTTTGAAACATGCAGGAAGAATTTCACTATCTTTGTACCGTTTTCACATAGTTGCTTTTCAAAATTTCTGATTTGCTCAAATCGTTTCTGCCAAATTTGCGGGTCGTTCTTGATTTCATCAGGCAAGGGACTTGATTCAAGTATTTCCGGGTGAACCCGCACAACCAACACATCCTCGTAATAGGAACGATTAAAGATGCCAATGCGCCCGCGTTCGGGTAGTGCTTTTGAACAACGCCAGAGAAAATCGTGGTCAAGCTCTTCTTTAGAAGGTTGCTTAAACGAATAAACTTGGCAGCCCTGCGGATTTATTCCGCTCATTACATGCCGTATCGTTCCATCCTTTCCAGCCGCATCCATCGCTTGAAACAACAAAAGCACGGAATATTTATCGTCTGCGTAAAGCACTTGTTCAAGAGCATCAAGGCGCTTCTTGTTCTGCTTTAGGGCAGCTTTTGCATCGTGTTTATTTTTGTATTCGCCGATAAAATCGGTGGGATATTCAGCTAAATCAAGCGCGGAATCTTCAACAACGCGAAATTGTTCAATGTTCATAAATTTATCTTAAACGGCAACCTTTTTAATATCCAAACCGTAAAACACTAAAGTATCGACGAAATTTTACCAGCCTATGCGTTAAACTTCGCCATGCGGGCTTTTCTTGATTCGGCTGCGAAGAAAATACCAAAGCGCATATGTTCTTGAGGTTTTTGATTCGAAACGTCTTCATTGAAGACGTATAATTCAACAACGTTGTTAAATTTGCGCAAGCTTTTTGTGCTTTAAAAGGTTTAGTGCTTTCGAATTTCGGGCAAAATTCTGCCTGTCTCGGATTTTAGACCGTGTATTGGAGACTATTTATGGACGAATTAGAACTAGAATCTTCAGACGAAAATGATGAAGAAAAATCAACGGTAAATTGGCGAATGGTTTATTTGGGTGTTGTTGTTTGTGCTGTATTAACAATTACATCACTGGGATTCTTTTCATTTTATTTTTCTTCTTAACAAACTATGAGATGGCTTGATTGGATTATAGTGGCGGGTTACTTGGTTTATGTGGTTTGGGATGGCATTCGCTTAACAAAAAAGAGCGATAACTTGGAGGGCTTTTTTCTTGCTGGCAGGGGCTTACCTTGGTGGGCTGTTGGACTATCAGTAATGGCTACCCAGGCTTCCGCAATCACGCTTGTCGGAACAACCGGACAAGGATATGACGACGGAATGAAATTCGTTCAAACCTATTATGCACTTCCGTTTGCGATGATAATTCTTTGCGTGACTGCGGTTCCGTTTTTTCATCGCGCGCGTGTTTATACAGCTTATCAATATCTTGAAAACCGGTTTGACCTAAAAACACGAACAATTACAAGCATGTGCTTTTTGATGTCTCGCGGACTCGCGCTTGGAGTTGTAATCGCAGCGCCTGCCGTAATTCTTTCGATTGTGCTTGGCTGGAATGAAATCATCACGATTTTTGCAATTGGCGCAACAACAACCGTTTACACGATGTTTGGCGGCGTGCAAGCGGTTACGTGGACAGATGTTAAGCAAATGATTTTGATCTTTTTCGGTTTGGGAGTTTGTTTGCTTTTAATAGTTTCAAGTTTTCCTTCGAGCGTTTCTGTATTTGACGGGTTACATCTTGCAGGCTCTGCCGGTAGGCTGACAACCATAGACACTTCCTTTGATTTGAAAGAGAAATACACGATTTGGACGGGACTTTTTGCGGCGCTCTTTCTTTTTCTTTCATATTTCGGGTGTGATCAAAGTCAGGTTCAAAGGTTTTTGACCGCGAAATCTGTTGATGAAGGTAGAACCTCGCTTTTGATGTCCGCGTATTTGAAAATTCCCATGCAGGCGATGATTTTGTTAATCGGCGTAATGGTATTCGTATTTTATCAATTTTCAACGCCGCCCATGATTTTTGATCCGCTTGCGACACAAAAAGCGCAATCCACGCACAGCACGGAATACAACCGTTTGGAGGAAAAATATGAGGAAGTTCATAAGCAGCGTGCGGATGCCGCAATTGCTTACGTGAATTCACTGCACAACTCAAATGAGGCTGATACGGACGCAAAACGGCTTGAATATGAGCGTACAAACGATGAGTTTGCAAAAACGCGGAAGGATGCAAAGAAGCTTGCCGGTGAAAGTATGGGAAACAGCAGCTATTCCGATGTGAACTATGTATTCCCTACATTTATACTTTCGCAAATGCCGATGGGTGTGGTTGGCTTACTGATTGCGGCAATTTTTGCGGCTGCGATGTCAAGTATTTCAGCAGAATTGAATGCGCTTGCAACCGATTCTACGATTGATTTTTACCGAAGGCACTTTAATAAGGACGGAACGGATGCTGAATATGTTAGGTTCGGAAAATTGATTACTATTTTCTGGGGCGGGTTTGCCTGTCTTGTAGCTATCTATGCAACCAACTTGGGTTCGCTTATTGAAGTAGTAAACAAATTCGGTTCGTATTTTTATGGTTCTGTGCTTGGCGTTTTTGTTTTGGCATTTGCCGTAAAACGCGCCCGTGCCCGCGGAGCTTTTTGGGGTTTAATTATTGGAATGATTTTTATCGGTGTGGTGAGTAACTTTACTGATATTGCATTTTTGTGGTTTAACCTGTTCGGTTGTTTGGTAACGGTTACCGCCGGTTATCTTATTAGTTTAACTACCGATTAGTTCAATTACGGAGCAACGAAAAAAGGCTGCCGGTTGGCAGCCTTTTTTCAATTAACAATCTAATTAAGCTCGTTTTTTATTTACAACCTTAACCGTAACAGATCTGCTTCCCCAACGGCGCGCTTCCGCACAACTGGGAACCCAAATATCTAAAACTCTTCCCTTAATCTTTCCGCCTGTATCAGCGACCAAATAATGACCGGTATAAGATCCGCCTGTCATATGAATTCTTGTACCAAGTCCTAAAATTCTAGGGTCGGCTGCAACTATACCTCGTCGCACCTTTGAACCCGTAGCTGTTCTGCCACGCAAGCAATAAGCTGTTGCACGAAATCGCTTTCCTGCTTCCGCGCCGGCTTCTCCCGAATCAACATTTACATCAATCGGTATTGCTTCAACTTTTTGGGTATTAACCACCTTCTTGCCAACTTCTTGAATAGTTTGTTTGTAATATTGTGTTTCTAAATTCCCTGTTTGGATGTTCCCTTTAGAATACTTTGCCTGCGAAGACTTTGCCGTAATCGTCGATTCAATCAGAACCAATCCAATCATAATCGTACATACAACCAAAGCTCCTTTAGCTACGTTTTTCATAAAGTGCTCCTTTTCATCATTTTTACCCTAATAAGCAAAAAAGTGTTTTTCAACACTCTTTTATCGCTAAATCAGGTTGTCTTTGTCCAATACTTACTTTGGACACCTAAAGATTCGAGTACTAATTTACTCCTTTTCCTTTATTGGATTATCAAATAGCTTTTTACGCTAACACAATATATTCTCACTGTAAAGAATAAAAACGAGGTCAATTTGACTTTGCTTTTGACACTTTCCCTTCATTCTCTTATAAATTTCACTTGTAACTATTTGCTTAGTTGGCATTTATGAACATCAAATACAATGGCAAATTATCTATTTTAGGAGATTAAAAATTGACTACAAGCGAACGCCGTTTAGGCGAAAGATATCTGGTTTCCTTTCCAATCCGCGTAGAATGGAAAAATGATAGCGGACAAAACGTGGTTGAAGAAGGCTTAACCGAAAATGTTGGACCAAACGGTGCACTCGTTTTCTTGCCACGTTCACTTCCCGGCGTTGGTGCCAAGGTTTCCTTAATCGTAACCGAGAGAAAGGAAGAGGTTGAAGTTGGTGCCGAAGTTTTGCGGGTCGAACGAAATGTTTCACATCCACAAGCCGCATTGCAACTTACAAGCTCAATTCGAATTTGGAAAGAAAAAGTTTGGAACTATGCAGCCAAGGTTATAGCAGAGCAAGAGCCTGAGGAATATGATGACTGGTAAAGTGATTTAAACATTAGCCTTATAATCGAGCACACAAATTATGAGAGTGTTAGTTTTGGGAGCCGGAAGAATGGGGTTCGGCGCGGTTTATGACCTGCTGAACAATTCAGTTGGAATTGAGCGCGTTACCGTTGCCGATAAAGATGAAGTTTGTTTGGAAGTGTTTCGAAACAGATTCATCGATGAACGTTTATATACAATTACACTTGATGTATCAGATTATGAAGCTGCCTATTCCCTAATAGAAGCGCACGATACTGCAATCTCTTGTGTAAATTATTGGCTGAATTTTGAACTTTCGAAGATTGCAATCGAAACACAAACAAATTTCTGTGACCTAGGCGGAAACAATTATGTTGTAGATAAACAACTTGCGCTTGATGAACAAGCTAAAGCCGCCGGAATTAACATTATTCCGGATTGTGGCTTGGCACCCGGAATGGTTTCCGTGCTTGCAATGTATGGCGTACAAAAGTTTGATTCCGTAAACAGCGTAAAAATACGTGTGGGTGGTTTACCGCAAAATCCTAAACCACCGTTAGATTATCAGCTTGTGTTTTCGGTTGAAGGGTTAATAAATGAATATATAGAAAAAGCGCGGGTAATACGGGATGGCAAGATTACGGAAGTGAATTCAATGACAGAAACTGAAGCCCTTTCGTTTGATGGTTTCCCCGCGCTTGAAGCATTTCAAACCTCCGGCGGAACTTCTACTCTTCCTGAATCCCTGAAAGGTAAGGTTTCTGATTTAGATTACAAAACAATTCGTTTTGCAGGACACTGCGAAAAGTTCAAAACAATGATAGATATCGGGCTTTGCTCATCTGAACCCATCGATTTAAACAAAGTTACAATAAAACCTCGTGAACTATTTGCTGCACTTCTAACACATAGCCTTCCAGCCGATGAACCCGATGTTGTATTGGTCAGGCTACAGTTTTCAGGTATTCAGGCGGGAAACAATGTAGCGCACACAATAGATATTATCGACCGTTTTGACAATAAAAACGGCTTGAGTGCAATGATGAGGACCACTGCGTTTCCGGCTTCAATAATTGCGCAGATGATGGCAAACGGCAATACAAACCTACGTGGCGCAACTCCACAAGAATTTGCGATTAACCCTAACCTTTTTGTGGAAGAATTGGAAAAACGGGATATTAAATTGATTGAATACTAAAACACAAACTACTTTCGAACAAAATAAAAAAGGCTTGCTCTTCAGAACATAGCCTTTTTTTTGTATTACTTCTAATTAGTGGCGTACAAACAACTTTGGTGGTGCTTGTCTCTTCAAAAGCTTACGGAGTTTTAGACGCGCCTTGTGCAATTGCGATTTGCTCGTTCCAACAGAGCAACCTAGAATTCGCGCTACTTCTTCGTGTTCAAAGCCTTCGATGTCGTGCAGAACAAATACGTTTCGATATCCATCGGGAAGCATCTTAATCGCATTTTGAAGTGCGATTCTATCTACTACCGGCATACTCTCAGGATTTTCAGAGCCGCGCACTATTTGCACCGGTGTTTCGCCTTCTTCCGTTGTTTTTTCAAACTTAACCGTTCTCTTTCTAAAGTGCATAAGCACTTGATTTACCGTAAGACGGTGTAACCATGTTGTAAATGCGGAATCTCCACGAAAACTTCCTATTTTGCGATGTAGCTGTATGAATACGTCTTGCGTCAAATCTTCTGCTTCATTTGAATTCTTGAGCATTCGCAAACATATTGCATAAACTCTTCGATGATGACGATTGTACACTTCTTCAAATGCCACCATATTTCCTTTGGAGGATGCCTGAGCAAGCGAATAATCATCCATTTGGGATACATCAATTGCGTCAGTTTTGGTAACTCGTTTCGCTTTGGTTTCCTCTAACGTATTTTGAATTACCGGATATTCTAATGTTTCAGTTGTTGCCATGATTTTTATTCCCCCTCGCTATTTCTGATAACAATTTTCGTGCCACACCGTGAAACGCCCCCGAGAGGTTTACATAAGTTCTTATTTAATAACAAGTTAGGGCGATCATTTTATTAGCATACAATTTCGATTAATTAGCATCATAATTTAGCTTTAAACCAAACGGTGTAGCATCTGCGCATTTGACACACAAATTGGAATATATCTTTCGAAGCACGAAAAAGCAAAAGATCTACGGTTTGGTTTATTCGCTTTTGATTTCTTGCGTGCTAAACTTTGCCCTAAGAAAAAAAATATCGTTTTAATGCAATATTATTCCCAACAAGTTCTTTTGTTATCCGCCATTATTTTGTTTGGCGCAGTGTTTACGGGCGCCCAAGAGCAATCTACAAAGTATTCGGATTCTCTTGAGGTCAGTGAAAAAACAGGTGTTCCGGTAATTCTTCTAAACCTGCCCGACTATCAAAATGTCAAAGGCGAAGCAAAATATTCGCGAAACAAAGAAGCCGTAACCCAAAATATAGGAAATCGTGAAGCACTAAACAGTTTTGAAATGACAGACGATGCTGAAGCTGCATCAGCATCGTATCCAAACGGAACTCTGCTTATAATTGAATTCGGTACGCCACAAGCTTCCGTTGAAGCCGACAATAAAATAAAGGCATATATCGCGACAAACGGCACCCCGGATTTTGTGTACAAAAGAATTGGCAATTACAATGCGTTTGTCTTTGATCCTCCAAACCCGGAGGCGGGAAATGAACTTTTGAGCCGAGTTAAATATCAAAAGCTGGTTCAGTGGTTAAATGGAGACCCATACGCGCGATCACGCGCAGAACGCGGGTTTGTAATACAAACTAAAAATCTGTTTTTCTCAACGGTTTTGGCAATTCTTTTGGGATTGCTTTTTGCACTTTTGATGGGAATAATCGCCGGGTTGTTATTTTACGCTTACCGACAACGCGAACGCCAAAAATGGACAACTTTTTCCGATGGCGGAGGGTTGACGCGTCTTAATCTTGATTCCTTAACAACTGAAATTCCCGATGGCGGTTTTTACAAGAAATTAAATTAAGGAAGATTTGCTATAAGGGCATCAATATCCGCTTTTGTGTTAAACAAATGTGGCGCGATGCGCAAATTTTCGCCTCGCTGCGAAACTATTATGTTATTTGTTTCCAATGATTTAAAAATCGTGGCGGAATCAATGCCTTTCAAATTTCTGATTGAAACGATTTGCGATTTTTCTGACGAAGCCCGCGAACTTATCAACTTATAACGCTCGCGCGGAAGCCGTTCACAAAAATAATCGGTCAAGGTCTCTAGATGTTGTTCTATTTCGCAAATTCCAACATCACTTAAGATTTGCAAGCTTTGTTCAAGCCCGTAAAATAAAGCGGCATTCCCGGTTCCGGATTCAAATGCTAAGCCATTCTGTTTGAATGGTTGCTCGTAGTCTTCAAAATTCCACGAATCTTCCACGCTGACCCAACCTACAATTGTAGGTTCAACAACCTTTTGTGCCCTATCACTCAAATAAAAAATCCCACATCCTTCGGGTGCCAACAACCATTTATGACTTGCGCCTGCAGCAATATCAATTTTTAGCTTGGTCAGGTTCAATTCCAATGCACCGAACGCCTGAATAAAATCGACGCAAAACAATGCGCCTACCTTGTGCGCGGCTTCCCCAATTCGTTCAAGATTTGCACGAAAACCCGTGGAAAACTGCACCGCACTTATCGAAACTACCTTTGTGTTTTCATCGATAAGCGAACAAAGTTCGTCTTCATCAACACGTCCGTCAACCTCATTCGCTGTGCGAAGTTCCACCCCGAACTTATCGCGAATTCTTCGCCACGCGTAAAAATTTGAAGGAAATTCATTTGCAAATGTAACGATATTGTCCGAACTTTTCCATGTCAGTCCATTTGCGGCACACGAAATTCCATCGGAGGTATTACGCATAAACGCAATTTGTTCGGCTCTTACCCCTAAAAGTTGTGCAACAAGTTCACGCGCACTTTCCTTTGTTTCGATCCAGTTTGAAAAATTCTTTGTGCCATTCAGTGAAACATCATTTAGTTGACGTAAAACAGCTGCTACTGTTGGTGTCGGCATTGGTGCAACAGCCGCCGAATTTAAATATACATTTTCTCTTACTACCGGAAACATTGATCTTATTAAGTTGTTCATTACAAATTTCCTCGTTTTACATCCATTGAATTACCTATGCCGAATTCAGTCAAACACGCGCGAAAGAAATCGCGAACTTTCATCGAATCAAATAAGCCTCCGCAAACTTCAATCTAATTGACAAAATTCTATTGTAGCGATAGTTTTAACTCAACGGTTTGTACCAACTTTTGTCTCCCGAAAACCATCGAAAATCAACTCTTATGCAAAGCAATAAGTCTAACAAGCCCATAGATTTCGGTACTGTTTCGTCAAGCGATGATTCGACGATTGAAATCTACAAACCTGTAAACCCGGGTCGAGCGGCATTTTGGCGCGAGGGCTTACGACTTGTTCGCGATGTCTTCTTGATAATTGCGGCGTTAATGTTGTTTGGTATTTTTATTGCTCAGCCTGTTGTTGTGGAAGGTAGTTCAATGTCACCCCAACTCCACAACGGCGAACGCCTTATCGTAAACAAACTTGTTTATTACGGCTTTCAAAAATTTGGTTGGGGACATGTGCAACGTGGCGATATCGTCGTATTTTGGTTTCCGGATGACCCTTCAAAGAGTTTTGTAAAACGCATTATCGGAATGCCGGGTGAATCGATTGAAATTCGTGACAATCGTGTTTACATTGACGGAAGATATCTTTCAGAACCTTACTTGGTAGACAAAAATTCCGCTCGAATGGAGGATTTTCGAACAACAAGAATAGAACCACACCATTATTTTGTTTTAGGCGACAATCGTATCGATTCTTCAGATTCGCGCGAATGGGGAACGGTTCCTGAAAAATACATTTATGGCAAAGCATTTTTTCGTTGGTGGCATCCTGCGAAATTCGGCTTTATAGGTAAGGGAACACCCGTGATTATTGACCCACCCGAACCTCAGACGTTGCCGAAAGGCATCGATGACCCCGCCAACGATCCGGAATTAAATGACGAAGGATAACTATTAATTCAAGCATAAATTTGAGTTTGATTGTTTTAGGAAAGAAATCTAAGCTAATGCAGTCTTGGATTTTTTGTTATGAACTTAAAGGCTTCAGCAATTTTGGTTTTGGAAGACGGACGTACGTTTCGTGGTTTTTCGTTTGGCGCTGAAGGCGAAGCCTTCGGCGAAGTTGTCTTTAATACATCTATGACCGGCTATCAGGAAATTCTTACTGATCCGAGCTATGCAGGGCAAATGGTTTGTATGACATACCCACTAATTGGGAATTATGGCATAAACCACGAAGACACCGAATCGCGAAGACCTTGGGTTGAAGGTTTTATCGTTCGCGAATACAGCCGAATTGCTTCAAACTGGCGAAGCGATGAAACCTTGGCTTCATATCTTAAGAGAAATAGAATTGTTGGAATTGAGCATATTGATACGCGCGCGCTGGTTCGGCATATTCGCGAAAAAGGCGCAATGCGTGCAGCAATTTCTTCGATTGAAATTGATTCGCACACACTTCTTGAAAAAGTATTGCAAACCCCTTCGATGCTGAACCGTGAACTTGCCACCGCGGTAACAACCCAAGAGCCCTATAACTATGGCGACAGTGATTCTAAGCTTCACGTTGTTTGTATGGATTTTGGCGTAAAAACAAATTCACTTAGGAACCTTTCGGAGCTTGGCTGCCGGCTAACCGTAGTTCCTTCAAATACAACAGCTGAAGAGATTCTACGCTTAAACCCCGATGGAATTTTTCTTTCTAACGGACCCGGCGATCCGGCTACACTTCAAAGTGTTGTAGAAGAAATTCAAAAGCTAGCCAATGCGGAAATTCCGTTGTTTGGAATTTGTCTCGGGCATCAATTGCTTGGACAGGCATTTGGCGGAACAACTTATAAGCTAAAGTTTGGACATCGCGGCGGAAATCAACCTATCAAGAATCTTGCTACCGGTAAAATTGAAATCACATCACACAATCATGGGTTTGCGTTGGATGCGGCTTCACTTCCAGCCGATGTCGAAGTTTCCCATATCAACCTAAATGACAACACCGTTGCCGGAATAAAACATAAGAAGTTGCCGGTTTTCAGCGTGCAATATCATCCGGAAGCCGCACCGGGTCCACACGATGCTTTTTACCATTTTATTGAATTTATTGAAGTTATGAGAAAGCGAAAGTAATTTATTGCTGAGGCAGGTTGATTAAAACCTCTTCATTTATGCGGATTATCTCCATGCCCTCCTCAACAATCGCACGACAAGACATCAACATTTTTTCTTTATCGCCAGTTCTAACCCACACACGGCAATTCAAACAATCGCCGTTCCAACAAAAATCGCCGTAGCTAATCGATTCAACCGAAATATATTGAAAACAGCGCAAAAGCGTATTATTCTCGGGCACCTGAAATGATTTTCCGTTAATTTTCAGTTCAATCAACTTTTCGAAAGGTTCAAAAAGATCATCCTGTTGCATATCGTTTATCTAACCGCTTTTATATTCACGTTGCAATTGTTAAACTATCTCACACCAGGGAGTAATTGACTATGTCATTTGTGATTTACACAAAACCAGATTGTCCTTATTGTGAAAAAGCTCGCCAACACTTTAATTCTGAGGGAATCGAATTTATTGAATACGACGCGCAGAACGACGTTGCCCGTAGAGATGAAATGTTGGACTATACCGGAGGCGATTTGACTGTTCCCGTTATCGTAAAAAGCGGCGAATATGTTCAATCGGGCTGGGGCGATCCGCCCCGTGGCTGAACGATTTCAATCTAACCGGCAGGTTGTCGGTTTTTTCTTTTGCATCGGCAGTGTTTTGTTTCTTGTGAAATCTATTCATCCGGTCTGAAAATCCAAATGTCATCTTATGGTTGGCGAGAAAATTAGTCATTATAAAATTCTCGAAAAGCTTGGTTCCGGCGGGCAGGGAACGGTGTATAAGGCTCGCGACACAAAACTGGATCGGCTTGTTGTAATTAAAGTTCTTCCTCCTGAGTTAACCGCAAAAAAAGCAAATTTTGCCCGTTTTGAGCGCGAAGCTAAACTCGCTTCACAGCTAGATCACCCTAACATCTGCACAATTTACGATTATGGTGAGGATAGCGGCACCTTTTATATTGCGATGCAATATGTTGAAGGTAAGACCGTGCGCGAACTTGTAGATGGCAAGCCGCTTGAACAATCTTCGGCGATTAAGATTGAAATTCAGGTGTGTGATGCTTTAGCATATGCACATTCAAAGAAAATTATTCATCGCGATATAAAAGCCGGCAATGTGATGGTTCGCAGCGATGGACAAGTTAAGATTTTGGACTTCGGCTTGGCGAAACTTTTGCAAGAAGAACACCCAAACGCACCGGACGTTCAAATGGATCTTACCGAAATTGGGATTCCATACGGAACCGCCACGTACGCCGCGCCGGAACAAGCTAAGGGAGATCCTACTGATCATCGCGCCGATATTTTTTCTTCCGGGGTTCTCTTGTATGAAATGCTGACAGGTATTTGGGCGTTTCAAGGCAAAACGGTTATAGATGTAAGGCACCAGGTATTATACGGCACTCCCGTTCCACTGGACGAAATGCGCGGCGAACCGGTTCATCCGCGACTCCAGCAAATAGTTGATCGGGCACTTGCAAAAGATCCGAAGGATCGCTTCCAAAAAATCGGTGAAATGCGAGATGAACTAAAATTGGTATTAAAAGAAATTACGGGTGATGCGGTTGTGCCGGGCGAAACATTTTCGCCAAGGCATATGGAAAGCGACAATGCCGTGAAACGTGCATGGAACTGGCTCAAGGGAAAAGGAAATACCGATCCGCAAACCTCAATGCACAATTCAACCGGATATTCCACCACTTATGCGCCCGATGTTACCTTAACCACTACGGGAAAGGAAAAACGAATAATCGCAATTCTTCCGTTTACGAACGTAAATAAGGATTCCGCGGCTGATTTTTATGAGTTTGCACTGGCTGATTCGGTAATTACGGAACTGGCTCATTTTCGGTCGTTGGTTGTACGTCCAAGTTCTGTAATCGCAAAATATCAAGGAAAGGATGTGGATCCGCGTACGGTCGGACGCGAGCTTCGTGCACACGCCGTGCTTAGCGCAAGTTTTTTGAAAGCAGGGGATCGGATTCGTGTAACTGCCCAGCTTCTTGATGTAATCACGGGTGAAATAATATGGAGCGATAGAATAGACGCCGCCGGTGAAGACATTCTTGCTGTACAGGATACAATCGCACAATCTATTTTGGATGGTCTTCGTGTTGAATTATCTGATGAAGAGCAAGAGAAACTCGCAAAACGTCCTACGCAAAGCGCAGAAGCATACGAAGAGTTTTTGCGCGGTAGAGACAACTTCGGAAGATTTATATTTCAAACCGTTTCTGCGGAAGACTGTGAAGCCGCAATTCAAAACTTTACACGCGCCATCGAACTCGATAACGAATTCGGGCTTGCATATAGCGGACTTGGTGCGTGTTTTGCAAATCGTGTTTTTAAAGGGATTGGCGATGCGGATGACTACACTCTTGCAGAAGCTGCTTTTAACAAAGCGTTGAGATTTGATCCAAACATCATTGAAGCCCGCGTGCTAATGGTAATGATTTACCTTGCTCGTGACGAAAAAGAACGTGCCCGCGAAGAAGTTAATAAACTGCACGCCGAATATCCGAACGAACCGCCAATTTATTTTGTGCGTGGCGTTATACGTCGTCTTGATGGCAAATATGAAGATTCGCTTTTGAGTTTCCAGAAACTTTCACGGCTAGACCCCGCTGCGGTTATCGTTGCAAGTTATAACCGCGCAAGAATTTATATTTATCAAGGTGAATTTGAACTTGCGATTTCAGAATTGGACAAAGGCGCAAAAGCGGAACCAAATCATCCCTTGATTAAGTTTTTCCGTTCTAAGGCTTATTTTCATCATGGCGATGTGGAAAAAGCGATTGAAATAATCGAAGAAGTGCTAAAAACCAATCCGGAAATGGATGGAGTGCGCACAATGTATGCACTTTATCTGGCTAAACAAGGTGATGAGAAGAACGCGCGT
Organism: Pyrinomonadaceae bacterium; assembly: GCA_047973305.1. Classification (GTDB taxonomy): domain Bacteria; phylum Acidobacteriota; class Blastocatellia; order Pyrinomonadales; family Pyrinomonadaceae; genus Aridibacter. The sequence continues at coordinate 42,392 of JBKEBT010000040.1, read as the reverse complement.
GCCCAATTGACCGAGCGGGCGTTAGATATTGCGAGAACCGACCACGACATAGCTTATTGGACAACCGGTGCATATTCGCTGTTAGGTGATGTAGAATCAGCCGTTAAGTGGTTTGAACGTGCTATAAAACTTGGTAATGAAAACAAAGCTTGGTTTGAAAAGGACACTTCCCTTGACCCGATTAGAAACGACCCACATTTTGTGGAATTGTTAGGTTCTATTTAACTTTGTTAATTTCCACCTACAGTTTTGGCATCTAAGACCGCACCCACAGGTTTGCCGCCGTATCCACGTGTCAGATAAACATTTCCGGGCTGAAACTGCAAATTCTTATCAAGCCCCAATTGTCTTGCGGAAGCCGGATAGAAATTTGATTTACCGTAATCCGCCGCGGAACCACCAATGATTATGTTATTTGTAACAACTGCGCCGGGAAAATAGGTTTTTAGCGCTAACATGCCACTTCCAATTCCATCACCAAACATTCCGTATTCGTTTTGAGAAACTATATTATTGCGGAATATAAATCCGCTCACGGGTTCGCCATAAGCCAGTGTAATGTTTCCTGTGTTTTCTACGGTATTGTTTTCAACGGTTAAACCCTTCCAGCCCGATGTTTTAAGAAAGAATCCGGCACCGCCCCATTTTTCTCCCAAATCGGCAAAAATGTTGTTCTTAATCGTAAGGTCATGACCGCCATTACCTTCGCCACCCCAGATATTTATGGCACTCCCCGTACCACGAATAATGTTATTTTCAAACAAAATGTTTGTTACTTCCGCGTTCGGATTATCTGCGCGCGTTGTAAACAAAACAGCCGTCCCTTCCTGACCCATTATCCAATTATTGGTCATCAAATTGTTTGTTACGCGAATATTCTTTCCATTCTTAATTTCAAAAATATTCTTTACAACCCAATCTTCGTTTCGCCATTCGAGCGGTTTATTCATCCAATTGTTCTTAACTATGCAGTTTGTTGGAACAAGTTTTAAGGGTGCCCCGGCGCCGCCAAACAAAACGCTCATCGCAGCAGCTTCCAGATAATTATTTTCTATTTCAATTGGTCCGTCAGTAGCCCAAACCGCAATTGCCTGGCTTTCTTCGCCAATTCGTTTAATATCCGAAATATAGCTGTTTACAATTCTAATATCCCTTCCGTTTGCCGCAATGCCTCGGCGCTGTCCGTATTGTTTATCGCCATGAATGTAAACGCGGTCAAATTCTAAATGGTGCGGAATGTCGTTTACGTTTGTTTCTTCACCGCTACCAATCTGAACGATATTGTAAAGTCCTTCAACAGTTGCTTGAAATTCAACACCAATAAACCGGTAATGATGCGCGCCGGCGGTTGTTGCAATTGTTGGCTCACCCTTGCCGTTTGGCTTTAATTTTGGAAGTACGGCTTGATAACGCTTAGGGTCTATTCTTTGTCCCGCGGGCGGCAACTGAGCATCCGCAGCCGAACTTCTGATTGTAATAAACTGAAAGCCGGATTTTTTGGGAAGCTTAAAATCCCCTCTAAATGTCGCGCCAGCCTGCAAAAGAATAGTATCGCCCGGTTTGGCACGGTCTAACGCAGCCTGAAAATCCGCACCGGCTCGAACAACTATTTCGTTTCCTCTTATTTCGGGCTGTTTTAACGGCAAAAGTGAACCAAGATTAAAGCCACTTGGAACGTAACCTCGAAAGAAATAGACCGAACCCGCTAAAATTGGCAACAACAAGCCCAAAAAAACCAGCAACACGTAGGGATATAATCGTTTTTGATGGTGCGCCTGCCAGCGCGGTTTTTCTAGTCTTTTCATCATTCCTTTTCAAATACAAATTGGTTGCAACCCAAACCAACTCCCGTAACTTTCATCTTGGTGAGCCTATAACCCCGAGCCTTAAAGAATTCAAAAACCTCATCGGGTCCCGAAACTTCATACGGATAACCGCCGACCCAATCAACTATATCGTGCCACCGGCTCATTCCGCGAAGTTCTTTATATTCCTTCCACATACGGAAATTTACCAATGGGTCAAACCGCAGAACTCCCGAAAGGAATCGCTTGCCTTCTTCAGGCGCCGTAACCGCAGCCGCAAAAGTAGCTTGTAGAATTCGCGGCAAACTGCAATAGGTCTTCTTAATGGTTTTCCAACGCGCCGCTTGGCTACCCGTATCATTGTATAGCGCAATAAAAACTTTCCCGCCGTCAGAAACCAAATTTTCTACATTTCTTATTGCCGTCCACAAATCGCCCGTATGATGCAAAACACCCCACGAATATACTAAATCAAACTTTCCCAGCGACTTAAGATAATCCTTATCAAGCACAGAGCCTTGCTCCGTTATCCAATCGTCATCGTTTTTGTAGTATCGATTTCGCAAAGTAGTAGTGCACAAATATGAGCTGGTATCATAATCAAACGAACGCACTTTAGCTCCCAAACGCCGTGCAGCTAGGGAAAATAATCCGCTTCCCGACCCAACATCAACAAACGTTTTGCCAGCAAGCGATTCTGTTTCCAGCATTTCCTTTAGCGAATTTTCCGCCGTCAAAATGCGTTCTTCGTCCAACAGACTTATAAACTGCGACCAATTTTTGCCAAACTCAAACCGTTCGCCTTTTTCCACTTCAGCCGCGTGTTTAGACGGTAATTCTTTCATCAAAGGTACAATCTCTTCCATTCACTAACCTGCCTTTTATTGTGGTTATGTCTAATAAAATACCCAATAATAAGCAAATTTCACGTATTCACCCAAAACATCTTTTGTTTGCTTTCTTGATAGCCACCAGAATCTTGAAATGTGAGAGGTATCACCTTCTTCGGGGGAAACCACACCAAACGTTACATTCGGAACGTGCTTTTGAAAAGTCCATATTGCACGCCTTGAGTGGAATTCGGATGTTACCAAGAGAACCGATTTTATGTTCTCGCTTTTTGCGAAACCTTTAAATTCAAATGCTTCATAGATTGTACCACTTCCATAAGGCTTTATAACTTCAATATCTTCCGGATTTACTTTTTGCCGAATCAATGTCCGTCGTGTAAGTTCCGAGTATTTCAGGTTTGTTTGTTCTATTTTTGACCAGCCTGAATGTCCGCCGTCGTCCACTACAAAAATTTTTCCGGCTACACCGTTTCTATATTCTTTGGCAGCCTTAAAACTTCGCTCTTGATAAGCTGAAGAGCCACCTAAAATGTAAAGGGCATCGGCTTTCTTCAGCGGTTCATTCACTATTAAAAATTCTGCCACAAACTGCGCAAGAAAAACCCATGCGCCAATTATTGCCAAAAATACAACAAATATCTTGAATTTATTTGCTCGTAATTTTTCCATTTTCCAGGTTTTCAAACAGAATTACACGCAATTCATCAACTTTTGCGTCCCAACTTTCTTCACGAATTGAATCGCTGATTTTCGTTCGTTCGATGTTCGTTTCAAGTGCTGCTTCAACCTCGGAAACAAATTCTTCGTGTGTTTTTCCGATTCTGCAATACTTCAATATTCTTACTTCGGGAATATCAGTCGAAACCACTTGTAAACCTGCTGCTAGATATTCACGCACCTTTAGAGGATTTGCCGCAAGTGTTAAATCATTGATTTCAAAAGGGTTTAATGCCACATCAAATGCTTTGCAGTAGGCTGGTAATTGTTCGTAAGGCTTTCGCCCGAGCAAGTGTATGTTCTTTACACCGTTTAGAGTCTTTATCTTCTGTTCGGCGTCAACGGCTACTTTTCCAACAAGCACAACCGAACCGGTTTTAAATCTTTCGGCAATCCTTTTAATAAGCTCAAAATCAACCCAATCTGCAAGTAACCCGTGAAAACCAATAATCGGATGTGGTAAACGTTGTACCTCTTCCGGAATTACGGTTTCATCTGAAAGCGCCTTCCTAAAATGATTCCAATCAGTACCGTGCCTGATTATAAAGGTACGTTCGTTATATTTCCTTTTGTCTTCGAAAAGTTTTTCCGCCGAAACAACTACTAAATCCGCACGCTTAAATAAATCTATTTCAATTTCTTTCAGCCCTGCCGCAACACCTGTAAATTCGGTGTAATCATCAACGCAATAGTAAATAATTCCGCGTTCGCCAAGCTTTCCAGCCAATAACCCGGCTGCCGGATTAAAAACCATATTTACGGGATTTGAAAACTCCAACGCGCGCATTGCTTTTCTTACCTGGCTTCTTAAAAATTTTTGATTAAATGCGCGAACTACCTCACTTCCGTAAGTTGGTATTGCCAAAGGGTTTAGAACAAAAATGTTCGGTTCAACCTGTTTAACCGGCTCGGTAAATTTCTTCAGCTTTGAAAATATGCGCTTTACATCTTTGCCGGATGCGGTAGGCATACGATTTGCTATCGCGTTTACCCAAAGCACACGGTTATCCTTCGCAAGAATCCGCATTAAATGCGTTTTTGAAAGTGGATCGCCGGTCCAATCATGGCTAAAACACAAAATGTTCTCTCCTTTTAGCACCATTTCGGCAGATTTGTTATTTTGATTTTTCATCTAAATAGAATTTCAGCTACCAATCTTTGCGCCCGAAAGTACATTTTGCTCTACTTCTTTCATTACACGAATTTCGCGCATAAGTGTATCGGCATGAAACTTAGCAGCCCAATTCGGAAAAACAAACGGCGTATATTTTCCATTCAACGGTTGCGAACCCTTAACGCCACCGCGAATTCCTTTGTTTACGGCTTTTAAGTTCTGCGTTGATTTTACAAAATCGCTTAGTTTTAACGCTCCGTTAAGAAAGCGTACATCGTTTGTAATTTCAAAAATCTGCAACCAAACTCCTGCAATCTGCGCATCGCCCGTAAGACAACTGTAGTTGGTTGTCGGCTTCCAATTTTTGTCGAAATCGCCATGCATATATTTTTTTATTTCGAAGATTCTAAGAAGACGTTCAGCGGTTTTTACCGTTGCATCAAGAATTTTTTGAGTACCAAGAAACTTGTATGATTCGATTAAACCTTCCATCACGTACGCAATCATATGTGTAAAAGGGTTTGACCAGTTTTCTTCAGTTCGAAAGAAGGAATTATTTTCAAACCAGCCATTATTTGTCTGCCTTTCCAGAGTCCATTCGATATTGGAAATCGCCGCCCGTTTGTATTCTTCAGCACCTGTAATTTTATACAATTCCAAAAGACTCCAAGCAGTTCGCACGTCGTAGGCATGTACTTTTGTTTCGGTTTCGGCGCTTGAAATTCGCCACGCTCCGTCATCATCTTGAAACTTCAAAAGCCAGTTGCCGGCACGAATTGCCGCTTCACGAAATCGCTCAAACTCAGTATCTGAATAGATTCGGCACCAACCGCGCACAACTTGTCCCGTGTTGAACACAGCTTCAACCTGCGGCTTGCCGGGCTCGTAAAGTCCTGCCTGCACCGCTCCATTTTCCATTTGCACGTCAATTTCCCAATCTGCCATTCTCAACGCACGTTCACGCCAATCATCTTCCGAGGAAACTTCCGCAAAATCTAAAAGGGTCGGGATAATATATCCGGTAGTTTCGGGGTACGGTGGTAACCAGCCATCGATCAAAGAATATCCACCGGCGACGCCTTTGTTTCCGGCTTGTTCGTGGGCATTCTTTATCCATTCAAGCGTGCCATACAGGTGAGTTTCAGAATCTCCGATATGATTGCGAATTCCAAAAATATCTTTTGCAATTGATTTTGCATTTGTGGGATGTAAACTGCGCGTAGCCGCGCGAAACAACCGATTAATTTCGATTTTCTTCAACATAAAACATTTCAGGCAAAATTGTTCAGCCTTTGATTTGCAAGCGATCTGAGACGATCATGCATCTTAAAATACTGCTTACCTCCTTCATTCATCTTGTTTTCAGGAAATTCTTTACCTTCCCGAATATCTATAAGCGCTTCTTTTAGAAGCTTTACCGCAAGTTTTGCGCTTTTGTCGCGCAAACTTCCGACTGTATCGCCTTGTTGCGGTAGAATAAGTTCCGAACGCAAGACCGAACCCGTATCAACTCCCAGATTTACCGAGTGCACACTAACAGCAACTTTTTCACCGCAAAGTACAGACCATTCCGTGACATCCATTCCGCGAAAATTCGGCAATAACGCATAATGGGGGTTTATCACGCCAAGTTTTGGCGAATCCAAAACCTGCTGCTTCAATATGCCGCAACCTCGCAAAACTATTACGTCCGCACCTAATTCCTTAACTTTTGCAGCGCATTCGAGCGAATTGTGCGATTTGAAATGATAAACCTGAGGAGTAAACCCTGGCACTTGATCGGAAGTTTTTTGCCGATTTTCACTTGACCCGAAAATTCGTGCACGCAGTTTTTTTGCAAAAACTCCCCAACCCAATTTGTTGCCCCATTCACGCAACGAACCAATTGTTGAAGTGGTTTCAACCAACACACCGCAAACCTCAAAGCCACTATTGTTCAATTCGCTCGCCAACCTTTCGTTCTTAAACGAATACCAACGAGGAACTCGTGAAAATAAAACTACCTTCATACCCTTTTACTTTAAAAGCGTAACTTCATCATTTTCGAGAAATTTCCGCTGCCATATTTCAAAATTCAACAGAAAAAACAGTTTCAGCTCATGATTTTCGCCTTGGTAAAATTCCCTAACGAGCCTTTGAATCTCAACCGGCTCAAAAATACCGCGACTAAGTGCGCGTTCCGAAAGTATGATGTCATCAACAAGATATCGGAATTCCTTTCTTAGCCAACTTCTTATTGGAACCGGAAAACCCATCTTTTCACGGTTTAGTATCGAGGTAGGCAAAACGCCGCGCATTGCCTTGCGCAGCAACCATTTTGTATCCTTACCGTGAAGCTTCATATTTACGGGCATTCGCGCTGTCAGTTCAACCAACTTATGATCCAGAAATGGCACGCGGCTTTCAATAGATGCAGCCATAGACATTTGGTCTTGCTTCATCAAAAGCTCCTGCATATAGGTTTTCATATCCGTAAAAAGAACTTTATCTAGCAATTCGCTTGCGTTTTCAGAATCAAACCACCTCTTTTGATTTGTGTATGGGTCCAAATCTCGAATTTTGTCTTTAGTTGATTTAGTTAAAATTCGATCTTGTGTTGCACGATTAAAAATTGCGAAGTTATCAAAAAACAAGCTTTCTACATCAAGATTACGGCTTAAGAATGTACGACTAAGCTTTCTGCTTAAAGCACTTGGCAACACGCCCACGCCCGACCGCACAGTATTTCGAACAACTTTAGGCGTGAAAGATTCATACCTTTTTCCATATTCAAGAAGCTTTAACACTTTATGGTAGCGCGAATAGCCCGCCAAAATTTCGTCACTTCCTTCGCCCGTAAGCACAACTTTTACATGTTTTTGCGCAAGTTTGGAGACAAAATATAGCGGCACTGATGCCACAAACCCCGGCGGTTCATCTTCGTGCCATATAAGCTTTGGCAATTCTGCAAAAAACTGCGTTGGCGTTATTGTGATTTCAAAATGTTGGGTGCCGAATTTTTCGGCAACTTGCCTTCCATATTTGAACTCGTTTCCTTCACGCTCCTTAAAACCTACGGAAAAAGTCTTAATTGGTTCATCAACCATTACGGACATTACCGCGCAAATTGCTGATGAATCGATTCCGCCGGATAAAAACATTCCCAAAGGCACATCCGCCATCAGCCGTAAACGAACTGATCGCTTAAATTCTTCAATCCATTCATCGACATATTCCGATTCATTCGAATGAGAAATTTTTGGTTCGAATTCAAGATTCCAATATTTTGTAATCGAAACTTCGCCGTTTTCCCAGCGCATAAAATGTCCGGGCATTAGACGTTTCACGCCGTTATAAAGCACCTCATCGTAAGAGGTTCCGTGGTTCGCCAATTGATCCGGCAAAATATTGAAATTCAATTCGGGTTTTACTGCGTTTGCAACCAATAAAGACTTTATTTCCGATGCGAAGAATAAATTTCCCTCCGCGTCATGCACATAATAAAGTGGCTTAATTCCTACGCGGTCACGTGCAATAAACAACTTTCGCGACTTTTGATTCCAAACCGCAAATGCGAACATTCCGCGTAGTTTTTCTACGCATTGATCCCCATATTCCCGATAAAGCTTAAGAATTGTTTCGGTATCCGAAGTGGTATTGAACTTATAGCCCTTTGCGCATAGTTCATTGCGCAATTCCATATGGTTATAAATCTCACCGTTAAAAACGATAGTGAATTCGGCATCTTCGGAACTCATCGGCTGTATGCCGTGCGCGACATCGACAATTGAAAGCCTTCTGTGTCCCAAGCCGATATTTTCGTTGATATAGCTGCCAAATGAATCGGGTCCGCGATGATCCAAAACATCCCGCATTTGGTTAAGAGTGCTCTCATCAATAGCTTTTCCCGATCTTGGGGAAAACGCGATTCCATTTATTCCACACATAGTTATTTAAGAATTTTGTGATATTGAAAAAATATCCGGTGGGGTTTTTAACTCTAATCAATCTTACTTAGTTTAAATGAAGCGGAAAAAGCACGCGCCCTGGTCTTATTTTACAATAGTTGCAGGGCGATTGTATAGATTTGCGAAAATGTCGCGGGATTTAATTGTGCGCAAAACTCTTTTCTATTTAATAACCGCACGATATGCGTTCACCCATTCTTCGCGCACCGCTTTCCACACATACTTTGAAACCTCTTGTTTTGCGTTGTCCGCAAGCGTTTTCGCAAATTCCGGATTTTCACAAAGTCGTATAGCCGCTTCAGCCAACCCTTTGCAATCGCCCACATCAACCAGTAAACCGGTTCGTTCGTTTTCCAAAATATAAGGAATTCCGCCCGCATTTGTTGAAATAACCGGTACACCTGCGGCAAAAGCTTCAATAATGGAATTCGGCAAATTGTCAATATTTGAAGAATTCAGGTAGAAATCCGCGCCTTGAAATAGTTTTGCCATCTCTGTTTGCGAAACGCTTCCGCAAAAAGCCACATTTGAAAGATTTAGCTTTTGAGCTACATCTTTTAGATGTGCACTTTCGCTTCCGGATCCTGCTAATACTAACGCCGCCTCATGAAATCTTTTTTGTATAAATGCAAATGCACGTATAGTGCATTCCACGTTGTATAGTGGTTCGAGATTGCGATTTGACAAAAAAACCAAGCCTTCCGGTTTTGAAGCAGAGTCGCTAAATTGCGAAGTTTCAATTACATTCGGAATTGTTTCGGCAGAAAATTCGTTGTCTTTAAACACTTTTACAAGAAAGCTTGAAGGAACAACAATTTTATTAACGCGTTTAAGAACCGTTCTAGTACTCTTCTTCCAACGTTTAAGATGATCACCCGCTTCGCCCGAATGATAGTGCAAAATTACGGGCTTTTGAAAAAGATTTGCGATTAAAACCGCCGGAGTTGGCGAGATTATAAAGGAATAATATGAAGCGGAAAATGTGTGTACAACATCTGACTTGGGAACTTTTCTTAAGAGATCAAACCAATATTTTATGGAGGTAACAATTGTTCGAACTCCGCTTACGCGCTGTAAGAAAGGCAAAAATTTAGGATTCATTGATTGAACAACAAGTTCAACTTCCGAATCATCTTCGAATCCTCGTTCCAAACGTTCCGCTTGAATTGATTGTCCGCCAACTAACGGTTTGGTTGGTGCCACAAGCAACACACGAACTTTCTTATCTGTACGGTTTCGTTTCATACGGAATTAAAAAGTAGTAATGTTTCATGCAACTGTCGAGTGGTTGAAAACTTTTCACGCACAAACTTTTGTCCCGCATACCCCAATTTTTCAGCCAAAGAACTATCGGAAAGCAACTTTATTAGCCGTTCCGCAAGCGCACCATCATCGTCAGAGCCAATCAAGAAACCGTTTACACCATTTTCGATAACTTCCGGCGCGCCACCCACAGCGGTTGCGATTACCGGCTTTCCGGCATTCATATATTCTAAGATCGAATTTGAAAAACCTTCCGCAAAAGATGTCAAAAGACACGCATAAGAAGCAGCCAATAATTCGGGAACCCGCGAACATGCACCGATAAAGTGAACGTTTTCGGTTATGCCAAGTTCCTTCGCTAGGTTAATTAATAAATTCTTTCGTTCGCCTTCACCCGCAAACACAAAATGCGCAGAAGGAAATTCGCGGATAACTTCTTTAGCAGCCCGCAAAACCATATCTTGATTTTTTACCTCGTGACGAAGGTTGGCTACGTGCGAGATAAAAGTAAGGTCGTTTTCCTGCGGTAGCCCAAGCTGCAATAATATCGAATTTCGATCTGTGGTTTTGGGCTCTAATCGTCCAATGTCTAATCCATTATAGATTACCGCAATTTTTGCAGGCGAAATATTACAACTTGTTAGATAGTTATTTACTGCGGCTGAATTTACAACGATTTTATCTGCAACGCCAAAAATTCTTGCTTCAATTTTTTTCTGTAAAAGTGTCCGCATACCCGAGGTTTCACGTTTGGCAGCAATTTTTACTTTTGTGGAAGCCAACTTTCCACCAATTATTCCAAATACATTTGAATAAAAATCGTGCGCTTGAATAACATCTATCTTGTTTGTTCGCAGGTATTTACGAAACCGTCGAATTTGCTTTAGAAAATTCAGATCGTAAAATGAATTCAAACGAAATTCGGGAATCTCCGAAATTCCAAGTTTGGTAACCTCATCTAAGAGTGAGCCTTCTTTAGACAAAGTAGCCACAAAAATTTCGTGTTCTGTTTGGGTCTTGAGAAGTTCTATTAGCTGAACCGCTTGGCGTTCAGAGCCGCCTTGATTAAAACTTCCTACTAATTGAAGCACGTTTTTCTTCATTTAAAGTCGGAGGAAATTGTATTGCAAGGATTGGTAAAAACCAATTTACGAAAAGTATTAACTTTAATAAGGAGGAGTTTTTACAATGTACGAACTCGAACCACTTTTGCTTGGCAATGACACTGAAAAGATTCCTTTGTTGGTTCTAACGTAAAGTTTCTTGCCAAACCGACGCGCAATGGCGAAACGAAGCGGTTCAGGTTCGTTAATAATTACACGATTATCGAGTGAGAAGCTTGTACCATCCAACATTACAAACTCTTCCGGCAATTCGTCTCCTGCACTTAATCTTGCCCAACAAAAGCGAAAATTAGTATCAAATATCTCCGTGCGTACTATCTCATCTTCCGGGTCAGAATAAACAAACAAATCTTGATAGCTGCTAAAGTTTATAACAAACGCTCTGCCGCCTGGAACATCAGTTTCGATAACACCGGGTTCGTGGAAGCCACGTTCGCGCGGCAGCATAAACGTAAAGAATTCCTGCGGACCCTTACCCTGCGATATAAATTGAAAGAAGGGTGCGGTTTCTCTTCTACCGAAAAGCGTTGAAACCCAGCCTTCGCGCTGATGCCATTTTCCTTTATCGCCGTAGGCAAAAAGACTCAATCCGTTTCCAAGCGCATCCGCTTCCGAAACAAATTCACTGCCGTCTCTTCGTTTGACGATTGTAGGGTTCGTGCCACTTGCGAAATGAATATTCTGTTGGTAAGTGTGTGAACCCATTGTATTTATGAAATCACGCATAATCCAGTATTCGTTTCTAAGGAACAAAATGCTGCGAGATTGGGCAGCTGCATCGTCTTCAAGACGCATATATCCATCGTGTGAACCCTCAACATAGTCAAACCGATCTAGCGAAATCCAACTTCGCACGCTTGGTTCCGCACGTTGCGACCAACTGAATTTTCCGGAAGATTCTGATGATGAACGGCTATCGATTGTTAAAACATTATGCGCGTTTGACGACCGAAACGATTCACGCAGATTTTCAGATTTATGATACGTGTAAGTTCCCGGATCCACCAATAACGTTTTTCCGCCCGAGGCAAGTTCAAATGAAAGAACATCTGCGTGTCCGTGTCCGCCGGAAAATGAACCAACTTCACCCGCATCAAAAAGTAAATAGTTATCGGTTGGTGACCAACCGTCACGCATTACAAAGTAACCACCATCCTTAAAATAACGAGAATTCTTTTCCGGATAAAACTCTTCAAGCCGCCTGAATTCTTCAATTCCGTCACTCCCCATCAACCAAAAAAGTTCTTGCGAAGGAAGTTTTGCAACATATTTGAAATCTCCACGCGAAAACACAACTGCCGCAACCGCCAACGATCCGCGAAAGTCGTTTGAATCAGAATTGGTGCGCGGTAACATTCTTCCGCCATCGTCATCGCCAATTAAAGGAGTTGTGCCATCAGGACGCGTGATATACATCAAGTATTCAAACGATTTTTCAAGCTTTTCGCGCGCAGAATCCGGCACCATATCACCATTCCTTTCAGCCAAAAGAAAGAAATGCAAATAAAAATCCAATGTGTATCGCTGATACCACGTGGATTGTTCAAAATACACGCCGTCATCAAAAATTTGCGTGTCTAGTTCATCTAAAAGAATTTTTCTGCCGATTTTTCGCCATTCCTTCGCACGTTCAAAAAACGGAAATTGCGTTCCAAGATAGTATAAACCGAGAGCTTCGCCCGTAAGGTGCGTGTTCGGGCTGTAGTATGTGGAAAGATATTGTTCAACATGCGATGCATGAACAAAAAGAAACTTCAATGCCTCTTGAAAAAGCCCCGGCGAAAGCGTTTGCGAGCCGGCAAATAGACGAAACGCCCAAATCCAAGACATCGCTCGAAAAGAAACTTCTAAACTGCTAACCCAATTTACACCGTAACCCGGCGGGTTTTGATCCATCCAACCCTTTAAATGTCTGGCAAAACAAGATGCATATTCTTCATCATGCGTATACAAATAAGCCACGCCAAGCGAAAAGAAATGTTGTTGGCGATTCAATTCCCAAATAATTTTCTTATCGCCACTTTCGTTTGCATCTAGTTCATCAAATAGTTTCCAATGTTGCATTGGAGAATCAATTTCAGAAATTGGCTCGTAATGCCAATCCAACGGATCCTTAAATTCCAGGCTGTTAAAGCCCAGAAGATCAAATTTTTCTTCTACAATCTTTTTGGCTTGCGCGATGAAATACTCAACTGATGCACGCCCGAAAGTATCGATAAACAAATCTTCTTCAGAAACATCAAGCGGAAACGAAGGAAAAAACCGTTCATTTCCAATTTCGATTGCGGCTTCAAGAAGTAATTGCGGTGATTCGATTCCTTTTTGACGGTATGTCTTTGTAAAAAGCTTTCTGAAACTATCATCGGTCGGCAAGCCACCGCTGATGCCCATTTGTTCCGAATATGCGGCAATTGTTTGCTTGCCTCGCACACGAAGTTCTGACCAACTTCGCCCTTTAAGCTTCTTCATTTTTTCGAGAGGGTTACTCATCATATTTGGTTGGGGTTCGGGGGTAATTTAACCTATTCGGACATTATAGATTTCAACCTATAATTTCTAAAATCATTAGGGTTACCCTTTTTGCCATCCACTGCCGCAAAAACCATATTCACCGCTTCACGTGCCGAGGCAAAATGTACCGTAAAATTTCCCTGCTTTTTTCCGTATTCTATAACTTCACTAAAAAACCGCTTAGCGTCTTCGCCGATACTTGCCGCTTGGTCATCAACAAAAAAACCGTGACAATACAGTTTTATAAACATCCATTCGGGCTGCCCCGAAACACTTATGTTTGAACTTTCCCAACGCTTGAAGCGCGCAAGATCCATTGTTTGGTTTGCGACAAGCGCGCCATCATCCAAACGCGGAACCGGAATGCCTTTAATGCGTCGAGTCCAATTTAAAACCAGCGGTCCAGTAAAAATAAGTGGCAATGTAGGAAATCTTCCATAATTTTCAAGAGGTTTTCCAACATCATGTGCACGCTGCCGATTCAATGGTCCTGTACATTCATATATTGAATTCAACATCGGTACTTGAGATTGATCAGGTGCTGATGGCATCGTCATATCGGCATAGCAGCCGGTTTCTTGAAGAATTTCAAGTTCGTCATCAACACCGCAAAATCTTCCGCCACAAGAATTTGCAAGCGCCAAATTGCCGTGTACAAACGCGTAGCGCGGAATTCCTTTGCCATCTAAACGTGACAGGCATTTATGACGTTCGGCAAGAATGTCACGGAATTCGATAAGCGATCTTCTTAGATTTTCGGAATTATCGGGTTTTTCAACACCGTGATGCAGATGAATTTCAACCTCGCCCAAGCCATCAGCTTGCATATTTGCCATTACGTCAAGAATTTCGACGTCATATTGTTCGGCGGGATAGAAATTTGTGTGTCGGTATTTTGTTCCATCTTCACCAATCAAGGAATTTCCCGTTTCCGCTGCCAGTTTTGCATACTTTTCGAGTGCCCTACGGCTATCGTCAACGCTCAAAAGCCCGGACGGACTCCAAGAGGGTTCGAAGTGATCGGCAATTGTTATGATTATACGTTTTTTTGCAAACGCATTTCTGCCAAGGAATGTTTTTGTACGATTTAAGGGGTAGCGAACAAGCCAGGGTAAACTCCACTGGAATTTTGTAAACAGCGAAGTATCTGAATTTGAAGTTAATTCTTGCGAATCAGGTAAACGAAATAACATTTATACACTTTGTTGTTCGACCGCATTATTCCCTTTTGCGACCCGGGGTTTTACCCACCTAAACAACCTCCTTTTCCATAAAACTTTGTATGATCCGGTTTATTGAATTTTTTCCGAATTTTCGTTTTCATATTATGCCGTGTCTGTTTAAAGATTTCTAATAGTGCAACTTATCCACAAAATTCCGATGCCACAATTCAAGCATCCATAGAATCCAAAGCGCGTGTGAATGATCTCTTCTGTTGTTCGAATGTTCATCCAAAAGCGTTTTAATGTAGGCTTTATTGAAGTACCCACGTTCAAGAGTTCGATTTTCAAGCAAAGTTTCGTGTATCCGTTGGCGTAATTGGTCGTTTATCCATTCATTGATGGGTACGCCAAAGCCTTGTTTTTCACGATACAGAATTTCATCGGGCAACATACCCTTCAGCGCTTTCTTGAATATATATTTTGATTCGTAACCGTTGAGTTTCATCGAAGCCGGAATTTTGCGCACCACAAAATCAATCAAATTTTGATCGAGCAAAGGAACGCGTGCTTCCAATGAAACCGCCATACTCATTCGGTCTACTTTTGTAAGAATATCGCCGGGCAGATATGTTTTGCTGTCAAGGTATAACAAGTTATCAAGCGGGGCACCGGTAAAAACCGATTTCGCAATTTTACAAAAATCGAAAGTGCCACTGTCAAACGCGCCATTAAGTCGCCCAAAATAATCTTTGTTATATAAATCTCGCCTACGCATTGTGCCAAAATACGAAACGCTATCCACGTATCGTGCGATTGAATCTAATGAGGCGTTGTAAAGATAATTCTTTCCACGTGCACCGTGCGGAAGTGCTTCGCCAATTGACCGTAAGATGTTCTTTCGCAATGTTTTAGGAAGAAAACCCAGCGCGCTTCTTCTCTTATCTATTTCGTAACGAGTATAACCGGCAAATAGTTCATCTCCGCCATCGCCGGAAAGCACAACGGTAACGTGTTCGCGTGCGAGCTTCGAAACCATATAAGTTGGCAATGCGGATGAATCCGCAAATGGTTCATCAAAATGCCAAACCAACTCTTCTACAATCTCAACGAGGTTCGGCTCAACTATAAATTCGTGATGTTCCGTGTTGAAATGTTCTGCTGCGATTCGTGCAAATTTTAGCTCGTTAAAGCTGTCTTCATTAAACCCTATCGAAAAAGTTTTGACGGGTTTATCCAAAATTTGAGTCATCATTCCAACAACTGCGGAGGAATCCACACCTCCGGAAAGAAATGCACCAAGTGGTACTTCCGAAATCAAACGAGCTTCAACAGCATCTCGCAATTCCGCACGAAGTTTTTCAACTAGTTCGTTTTCATCGGTTGCTTCCGGCTCTTCAGCGTACGGAAAATCCCAATATTGCTGAACGTTGATTTCCCCATTCTTGAAAATCAAAAAGTGTCCGGGTGGAAGCTTATTCACACCTTTGAAAATGCAATATTCTTCAGGAACATAACCAAATGTAAGATAGGCATCCAGCGCAGCATTATCCACTTGTGATGATATTTTTCCGTGCTTTATTAAACATTTTAGTTCGGAACCAAATACAAATTCTCCATCAACCAACGCATAAAAGAGCGGTTTTTTTCCGACACGGTCGCGTGCAATAAACAGGCTTTCATCCGTTTTATCCCAGATTGCAAAAGCAAACATTCCGCGAAGCTTTTGCACAATATCACGTCCGTACACTTCGAACCCCTTTACGATTGTTTCAGTATCCGAATTTGTAAGAAATGCACTACCTTTTGTTTCGAGTTCTACTTTCAAAGCTCGGAAGTTGTAAATTTCACCGTTAAAAACTATAAGTTTACTTTTATCTGTTGAATAAATAGGCTGCTGACCGGTTTTTAAATCGATTATGGAAAGTCGCCGCATACCCAATTTTGCACGCCCTTCAATCGCCGTGCCCTGCTCATCGGGTCCACGATGCTTAATTTCTTTGCACATTGCGTCAAGCAAGGCAAAGCTGCGATCATCGCTTTCTGGTGTTTTTGTTATAAATCCGGTTATTCCGCACATAATTTACGCTTCAGAGCCACGTATGCTCAGAAATCTTCCTAAGACTTTGTTAAAAAGGTTCGTGATGGTTCGCTTATCAGATTCATTCATCGCTGAAAACGCGGTAACAAACCCGAAGTAAGCGATACCGTATATTAACGCCAGAACACTAAGAGCAAAAACACCGGCTATAAATTCGCGTAGCGTATTTTTTAACGGTGGATAAACATTACCTACGGTATGCAATACAAATTCATAAACCGGCGCTTGAACATATTTCGCGGCGCCAAACATAATTAGCCCGGCAATAAGGGCGGCAAATCCTGTCAGCACAATTTTATAGAGTGATTTTAATTCATACTTAGTCACACCGATTCGTGAAAAGATAAACAGTTCTGCCAAAATCATCTCGGTAATGCGCACGAAAACAACAATTGCGATTATTCCGGTAAGGCTGTAATGTTTTATTCCGTAGAATAACCAGGCGACAAGAATCGCACCTGATACAATTCTAGCTAACACCAAATATCGTCCCATTTTTTGAAATACGCGAAACAATGGATCTGAAATAAATATATGGAATGGCAAAAGCGTTAAGAAAACCCTAAAAATCGAAACACTTGATTCGAAACGATTTGTAAACAGCGTTGATATAAAGAGTTCAGCCGTAATAAACAGAAAAACATAAATCGGCAAGAACAACAGTGCGAGCGTTTGCATCGCACGAAAAGTGATTCTTACCATTTCGCGCGTATCGCCTTTCAACTGAAGTGCGCTCATCTTCGGAATAAGCACCGAAACAACCGATTCAGCAAGCATTGTTACCAACGGAAGTTGAAAACAACCGGCAGCGTAGATTGCATATTCGGTATCCGAAAAGCGATGTGAAACAAAGAAATAGTGAACCTCGGTTTGCAACATCCAAAGAATTCCGGCAATTCCAAGCGGTACGGCATAAATCAATTGTTCTTTAAAGAACTTTGTATTAAAAGTAGTCCAAAACCGAGGAAAGCGTTTGTTTACATATACCATCAGTACGGTGGTTTGTAACAAGCCTTGAACAATCGCGCCCCAAATTAAAGATTCAACAGTTCCGAAAACCAAAACTGCCAGAATCATAAAAGTGGATTTTGTAAATTGCGCAAAAATTATGAAGCCCGTTGCAAGAACAGATTCGTTGTTTGCAACAGCAATAACTTCCAGGAATGTTGAAAACAGCCAAACCCAAATAGCGAAACCGATAATCGGGGCGAGCTTTCCGATCTCGTTACTTGTCATTAGATTTCCAAGCGATTGAGGAAATAAGAAGAGAAACGCGAATGCCAACCCACCTACGATAAAATTGAAAATTAGGATATTGAAAATTGTTGAGGCGCGTTTTGCTTCATCTCTTGAAAGATAATAAAACGCACTCATCGATATACCGATTGGTAAAACGCCTACCGCAACCACAAGAACCCTAAAGGCTTGCTGATAAACACCATATTCGCTTTTTGCAAGGACACGAACAACCACAAGCGGAAGCAAAAAAGACAAAACGAAGCCGGCTATTTTTGCAAACAATAGCCAAGCGCTTTGCGCCTTTAAAGACGTATTTTTGTTTTCCGCTGACATAAGTTATTTTATTTGAAGGGGTTGGAGCCCCGGCTTTGCCGGTTAGGCTAATTGATGCAGGCTTTTATACCCGTTAGCTTCCCATCTATTTTATAGTAATCCGAAAGACATAGCCAAAAATTTTTGTATGTTCGTTTCCGTTCGAGCCACCGAAGCTTTTTCACAATCCGAATAATCATTGCTTTCGCAAGCTAATAAAGTAACCATTGTTTGAAAATTCATATTAATTCTCGAATAAATTGCACGATTCTTTCCGATGACTTCCCATCGCCATAGGGGTTTACGGCTTTAGACATTCGATTATATTCTTGCGCAGAATTAAGCAAATTCTTTACAGAACTTATTATTTCTTCCGAATTTGTTCCCACCAATCTTGCGGTTCCAGCTTCAATTCCTTCAATTCGTTCCGTTACATCGCGCATTACCAAAACCGGCTTTCCGAGCGCGGGGGCTTCCTCTTGAATTCCGCCGGAATCCGTCAAAACCAAGTATGATTTTCCTAAAAGCCAAACCAACGAAGGATAATCGAGCGGTTCTATCAAGAAAACATTTTCAATTCCACTCAAAATTTCAAATACGCAATTCCGAACATTTGGGTTAAAATGTACCGGATAAACGAAATTGCAATCTCGATTGGTCTCTGAAAGCGTACGAATTGCGTTGCACATATTCTTAAATGGCTCGCCAAAACTCTCACGCCTGTGTCCGGTAATCAAAATTAAACGCTTTGAAAAATCTATATTTGCAAACTTTGCTTCATATACTTCATTCATCACCAAAACTCTTTTATTTGCAATTAAGAGCGCATCGATTACGGTATTGCCGACATGAAAAACGTTCTTTACAATGCCTTCATGTGCGAGATTTTCGCCGGCTTTCTTGGTAGGCGTGAAGTGAATGCCTGCCAATTGCGCGGTCAAAGTGCGATTTGCTTCTTCCGGAAATGGCGAGCCAAGATCCCCGCTTCTTAAACCGGCTTCAACGTGAACAACCACTTTTTGTTTATAAAACGCTGCCAACGAACCAATAAATGCTGAAGTTGTATCACCTTGTACGAATACAAGATTAGGATCAAATTGATTTAGAACGCCTTCTAATTCAGCTAAAATGCGCGAAGTAATCTCAAAAAGACTTTGATTTTTCTGCATCAAAGCAAGATCAACATCCGGTTTGATCTCAAAGAAATCAAGTACTTGATAAAGCATCTCCCGATGCTGCCCCGTAACGCACACCTTTACATTAAACACCTCCGGATTCTTCTTAAACTCTAAAATAAGCGGTGCAAGCTTAATTGCTTCGGGTCTGGTTCCAAATATAAACAACAGGTTCAGCATCTTAGAAATAGTGTTTGGAAAGCAATAATTTGTTATGTTAGCTAAGCGCGCGATAATCAGGATTGAGTATCCTTATCGGTTTTGTTGCCGTTTGAAACGACAATATTGTATTCGCCCGGACGCAATAATTTTAGAAGACGAAGTGAAAACGCAGGGTTAAGCATTAACATTGGAATCATAATGCGAAGTTTATTGCTTTTGTAATAACGTTGCGCATTTTTAAATAATTCAACAGATTCCACAAATTCGTTTGAAGAGAGTTTTTCTTTCGCCTTTAACAGATTCAAGAACGCGTTCGCTTCTTCAAATCGCTTAAAATACGCGCGTTCCTCATCAGGCGTTAATTTATAAACCTTCCGTGAGTGCTCAGCAACAACTAAATCACGTTCGGCAATTTTCATGGGTTCGCCGGAAAGGCTGTCATGATGAACGCGATATTTGATAAGTATCTTCTGTTGATAGTCGATTTTTGTACCGGCACGTGCCAGTCGAAACCACAAATCAAAATCTTCAAAACCAATTCGCGGCAGAGTTTCGTCAAACATTCCGACATCCACAACTGCCTTTCTTGAAACCATAGTGCCGGACGTAATTGGGTTACACTTTCCCTCAAGCAAAGATACACTGTTTACAACGCCGTTTGACGGGGCTTTCGCCATATATGTTTTACCGGGCAAGCTGTTTGTACCAAACAATTTTGCGTTGCAATAAATCATATCGCAGTTTTTTTCTTCCCGCGCACGCAATTGCGATTCAAGATACTCGGGAAACCAAATATCGTCATGATCGAGAAAAGCCAAAATTTCGCCATTTGCATTTCGAATCGCCGTATTTCGTGCTACTGATGCACCCTGGTTCGGCTGCTTTATATAAATAATGCGGTCTGCAAACGGTTTTAGGGCTTCTTCAAGTTCTTCGGAATCGGGCGAACCATCATTTACCAAAACAGCTTCAAAATCTTGAAAAGTTTGTGAAAACAGAGATTCAAGTGATTCCCCTATATGATTTGCGGCTTTAAACAGCGGCGTTATAACGCTGACTTTCGGCGAAGACTTAACGCTTTCCCCGATTCGTATTTCTTCCATCGAGCTTATACCTCTGATTCAGTTTTGGAACTACTTTCCCTGATCGGTTCCCATGACGCGTAGCGGGCGCCCGTCAAAAATTTGAAAAATCCTAGGATGCTTGCGAGGGCTCCTATGACGAAATAGAAAGGCAACGATAGAAGGCTGATGTGTATTCCGGCTCGCTCTAGAACCCAACCTACTAACGCCATAAAATAGAATACAACTTGAAGGAGAATTGTTACCAGAAAAAATTCCGACGTTCCGATTAAGATCAAATTTGCGAAGCAGAACAAAATCAGCGCAAATGGAACCATATATCTAAACAATTTATGTGAAATTAATTCAACGGAATAAAATCCTGATTTCAATGGATTCAGCATATCCGCATTATTGAAAAGGTCTGTAAATGTTTGAACAATTACGCGAACGCGCATTTGAAATTCATTTTTTGAGTGATTGTTTGTTATTTCGTAACAAACAGCTGAAGGCTCAAAAACGCTTCTAAACCCATTTCGATACAATTCGGTGCATATAATAAAATCGGAGCATGCCTCATCATACAAACGTATATAGGCGCCTTTACGCACGGCATACATGCAGCCTGAAACACCAATCAACGAACAAGCGTTGCTTTCAGCTTGTTTTATCAAGGTTTCATATTCCCAATATGTTGCCGCACCTTTACCTACGGAACTGTCGCCGTCTGCGCGATAAATCAGCCTTCCGGCAACACAACCAACCGCATCATCGGCAAAAGCCGGTATCAGCTTTTGCACAACATCTTTAGAATAGGTTGTGGTCGCATCTGAAAATATAATAATCTCGCCGGTGGCAAGTTCGACAGCGTTGTTTTGCGTATGGGTTTTTCCCTTTCTTCCTGTTTGATGAAACAATTTAACACCGCGGGATGCAAAGCCTCTTACAATTTCATCGGTATTATCGTCAGACCCATCCGAAGCAACCAAAATCTCTAGTTTTTCTTTCGGATAATCCAACTCTAAAGTGTTTTCAATTTTTTCCGCAATCGAACCTTCTTCGTTGTAAGCCGTTATTAATATCGTAACCAGGGGAACGAACTCCTTGCGTTTAATTGTCTTTGGAAAGAACTTCCCATATAAATACACAAAAAGCGGATACCCCGCATATGTATATGCAAGAAAAATTATCGATCCTACGAAGAATATGTATGCAAACTTAATCACTTACGCTTCTGCCTTGGTTATTCCGATTCGTAAAGATTCTCTAAAACCGGGTCCTAACTTTTCGTTTTCTTTGACTCCTTTTTCCGTCATATAGATGCGTCTAAAACAAACCGCATAAGCAATTATGTAATACATAAACCAGTTATATGCCACGGAAGCAAAGAAACTTGACACCATATAGCCGATTATTGATGCTTGAAGTCCAATTGATAAAAGGTATAACCAGCCGCCTTCGCCTTTAGCAAATAGGGTTCGTTCTATTGCACCGAGTTTCCTTAAAGGATTTATCAAAAAGATTAGATAAAGAAGAAGCCCGAGCAAGCCCAATTCCGTAGAGATTTGCGTATAGGCATTGTGCGATTCCAAATCGTGAATTGATTTGAACTTAAAATTTGACATTCCGAGTCCCCAAGGGTTGCGAAGAGTAACAAAAATTGAACGTTCCAGCAAATCGCTTCGTTGGCTTCTTGAGCCCGAAGCATCCAAACCAGGTATAAAAATTGAAAGTATCCGCTTTCCGGTGTTGCCGGGTGCAACTAAAATTACCAAAAATGCCACCACAATCGATAAGATTGTTACGTTAACGCGGTGGCTTCTGCCAAGTTTCCAAGCAAGCACGGCTCCAACCGCCAAAATTCCAAGGAATCCCCCGCGAGATTGCGTAACAAGAACGGTAAAAACCATCATTCCGCTAACTATTAACAAGACAATTTTTACAAACTTATTTTTAGTTGCAAGTCCCAAAGTAAGCGCGAGCGGAAAAATTGTAACCATATAAAGCGACATATCGTTCGGGTTACCAAACATTCCGCCAATATCTATTGCAACACGTGCTTCATCGGTGCCCGTCATAAATTCTCCGCGCTGAAACTTTCCGTATGCATCGATAGCCAAATATGCCGCAATGAAAATTGATAACGCCATCAAGCCATTTAGGCGGGCACGAGTGCGCACAACATTTACCATTACGATAAATATTAGAACGGCTTTTATGAACGGATCGTTAAAGGTTTCCCACGCCAAGCCTTTATCCGCTGCAAGCACGATTGTGAGAAGCCCCAACAGCGTAATACCCAAAATACATTTAACTTCCGTTGTTAAAACGCTTAAGTTACCTTCCGTGGAAAACTGCGTTGGCACGTAAATCGCGAGCGTTGCAATTGCAACGTAGTAAGTGATTGATTTTGTAAAACCCATGCCCGGTATGGTTTCATACGGGCGAACCAGTGTCATAAACGTGAAAAGAAATACACCCCAATAAGTTAGATTGTGCCCGTGTTTTACGAGCCAGTGCTCTTCATTAAGCGCGCGCTGATCTTTATCAAACCGCTTCCGCGCCGCTGCCATCTTCGCTTGTTTAAGCGAATTTCTGCTTATTTCGTCATTAGGCGGCGAAGCCTTCACGTCATCAACCAATGGATTCTGATTTGCGTTTGCTTGGTGAAGATTTGTTGTATTCGGTTCTCCCGGCTTCGGCGCGTCTTTCCGCTTTTTCGGGGCAACTTCGGCACCTATGCGGTTTCCATGTATATCAAATGCAGATTTTGGAACATCCAGATTCTTTAGATTATTCTTTCGTGGGTTCACCAGCGAATTACCGTCAAATACTTCCTTCTTAACGTGAGATTCTACGCCGCGGGAAGTTCCGTGTTTTGGTTGTACATCTCCACCATTATTTTTATTTTCGGCGAATCCCGCACGGCTTGATGGTGTCAGAGGCTTATAATCCTCTCTTTTTAATCTATCTGAGGGCATTACTATTCGATTACTTCCTTGGAGCTAAAACCACGCGAATTTCATTTGTCCGGGGGAAGATTTACGCGAAAGCCTTATCCCATTTTAGCAAATTTTGGATGTTGGATACTATTTTTTGATGAGTAGTTAGGCAACAATTTTCTCGTCATCCAGCACCAGTTTCTTTACTTCTTTCTTTAGCACCTTTTCAAATTGCCGAGCTTCATTAACATCATTAAACGAAAGTGATTGCAAATTTGCTTCGATGCGTTTTCGATAATCCGAAATCAATGAATCTGAAACTCCGAGACGATCAGCTACTTCTAACTGCGTACCGCCATCGGATGATAAGTAACAATGCCACAATACATTCACCATTCTTGAGTATTGCTTTGCCTTTCCTTTTACTGAATGCTTCAGGTTTTTAAGAAATGCTTCTACAAAGTTGCGCGCTTCGGATTCCGCTTCCTGTCGTAACACCTCTTCTTCCGGGTTTTCGCGCAAATCCATTGGGTCAAGATCCATCGAATACTCATCGTCTTTTCTCGATGGTGCAGTTATCGGTACAAGATAGATGTCCATTATCGGCAGGCGCTTCATAACCAACCCGCGCAAACTTCGTACATTTACGGGCGAATCAACCGCCTTGAAAACTTTAACAATCAATTTTTCAAGTTCGGTGTTGCTTATAATAACCTGTGCATCTCCCGTGCAGCCAACCATACGCGTATCGCGTGCCTGAAACGAAACATTCTTTACGCGTTCTTCCAGTTCCTGTTGATTGCGTCTTTCTTTTCGATCGTGCCATTGCGAAAGTCCGTAAATTCTGTCTGCCAAGCGACGGTGTATGCCCGGGTTATCAATGTTATCAAAACGTTTAAACGCCTTGCTGGTTTGTATCAACGTAGATACACGCCGCGCAAGACGATAGGATTCCGGATGACGCTTTCTTAACTGCGCCGTCAGAAGATTGGTTAATTCGATTTGTGATATTTCGCCTTCTATTTCGGCATCCGTCATATTTGTATCAAGATAATGCTGAAAACGCTCTTTACTCAAAAGTGCTACGAACAATTCTTGAGTCATATCCGAATACACATTGTAATTGCCTTCTTCAACCAAAAATCCCGCTTTCTTTGATGCTCTGACGAGTGGATGCGATGAAACTATTCGGTGCAAATCTTTCCAAATTTGATTTACATTTGAGGATAAAAGGCAATCCCTCCATTTCCCTACATTCAAACGCCGATTGTAGAGGGCTTTAGATCCCTTAGCCTTCTGCTTTGTTGTACTCATATTGTCTCTTCCGATTTTGTTTTTTTCTGCCTGTTTGTACTTAACATCCGTTCGATACACACACATCTTCCATTCCCGTTTGGAAAGATATGCACTTCTTATTCAATTGTTTCAAACGATTGTTGAGGAACGTATTAACCGCCGAGCAAAGCAATTAATTCTTGGTAAGCTAGCGGTGAGAATTAATCTCACCTGACTACACTTAAGAGTGTATCAATAATAACGTGAATTAGCAACAGGTTTTTTGTATTTTTGCCAATGTTTAACCTTTTGTGTAACTGCTTGTATTAGTAGGGTTACAGGAATAACGCTAAAATAACCAAGAAAACTTCACGTAACTATTTTTTTGCAGTTGTGGAAGGCACAAGGTATTGTTGATTTATCTTGATTAAGAACATTTGATACGTTCGTGACGCGACGAATTTTGACGCGAAAACCTATTCCCGTATTCTGATTTTGATATGAAGTTTTTAAAGATGGTAAATTTTTGTAAGAGTCCCGCGTGCCCGAAATCACAAACATTATTGAATCTTGCGCAACAAAAGCTTGATGAAGCTGAAGCAGCCGTTGTTTTACTTCACCTGGCTGATTGCGATTTTTGCGCCGCTGAATTCGAACTATACACAGATTTTCCGGAAAATGAAGAACCGATTACTACGGCAGAAATCCCTACACATCTGTTTGAACTGGCGGAGGTTCTATTGAGCAACGATGGTAAGACATCAAAGATATTGGACAAGCTTCTAGAAGACGAATCAGGTAAGTTAAAAGATTGCACGGCTTAAGCCGCCGGCATTAGCGTCCGCATATCTGGTCAATTGCGTCAGCATACTTTTCATCTATAATTCCACGCTTAATTTTTAACGTCGGGGTCATTTCGCCCTTATCTATCGAAAATTCGTTTGGCAAAAGATAGACCCTTTTTATTCGCTCGTAATCATTTGCCTCTTTCGAATATTTAATTGCATCGTTTTGTACGAGCTTAATTACATAAGGATTTTCGCACAATTCTTCGCGGGTTCCCTTTGCGTCAATTCCGGAACGTTCTATTTCTGTACGAAGCGCCTCCCATTCTGGAACGATTAGTGCACCAACTTGTTTTCTCCCGCTACCAACTACAACCGGTTGTCCAATCAAAGGGCTTTGCTTCAGAAGGCTTTCAAGTTGCAACGGTGCAATATATTTTCCGTTTGAAAGCTTAAATAAATCTTTTTTTCGGTCCGTAATATAAAAATGACCGTCTTTATCCTTGTAGCCAACATCGCCCGTGTGGTACCAACCTTCTTTATCTAACACTTTTCGGGTTTCCTCATCCTTATTGAGATAACCACTCATCACGTTTGTGCCGCGAACAAGCAATTCACCGTCATTTTCCGCAATTTTCATTTCTATTCCGTCGAACGGAATCCCGATTGAATTTACTTTGTTGTTGTCAGGTCGGTTTGCAGAAACAATGCAGCCCTCCGTCATTCCGTAGCCTTGTAAAATCGGTATACCGGCAGCCCAAAAAGCATAAGAAAGTTTTTTCGAAAGCGGCGCGCCCCCGGAAACAAAAAAGCGCAAACTTCCGCCAACACCTTCGCGCCACTTTGAAAACACAATTCGGCTTGCAATTGCGTGTTTTGCCCGAAGCGAAACAGAAATCGGTTTGCGCGTTTCCTTCTTTTCCCAATAATCCTGCCCAACTTCCAAAGACCAATTAAACAAACGCGTTTTTGCACCGCCGGCGGCTCTGCCTTTTTTCACAATTTTGTGATAAACCTGCTCGAAAAGCCTTGGAACGGCAGTCATGATAGTCGGGTTCACTTCACCAAGCGAAGGCGCAAGTTTGTCAAATGCGTCACAATAATGAATTGCAACGCCGTTACAGCACAAAACGTAAAAAACCGTACGCTCAAAGATATGTGATAAAGGTAGAACGGATATTGAACGATCAGTGGTTTTTATCGGTAGCCCTTTTGAAATCGCAATAATATCATCGGTAAATGCCTTATGATTCAGCATCACGCCTTTTGGTTCCCCGGTCGTACCGGATGTATAAATAATCGTCGCCAAATCATCCGAATTTAATTCTCTTATTAGTTCGTCAAAGGATTTTGAATCTATATATTCCGCTTCTTTACCTTTTTCGATAATCGAATCATATGAAACCACGCGCCAATCATCTTCGGGAATACCTTCAATATCAAAGAAAATAAGTTTTTCAAGTCTTTCTACACTTTGAATTGCCTTTTCCGCATGCTTCCATAGCTTTTCGCCAGAGATAACAAGCATCTTTGAATCTGAATCTTCAAGAATGTATCTGATTTGTTCTGCGGCTTGTGTGGTATAAATCGGCACTGTCACGGCACGAAGGGAAAGTAAAGCCAAATCTGTAAGCGACCACTCCGGACGATTTTCCGAAATAATCGCAATCTTATCGCCAGCCTCAATTCCCATAGAACGAAAGCCAAGCGCGAGGTGCTTAATTTTTTCAATCGCGGCTTCGCCGGAAATACTTTCCCAAGCATCTTTAACGCGATAACTAAGCGCATCTAACTTCTTATGACGTACGAATGATTCCAAACAAAAATGTGGAACCGTTTGTGGAATGCTCTCAAAGCCGATCAAATTTTCTGCGATCATTTCAAGACAAAACCCAATTTAACCTTCGGGAATTTAATAATTGCAAAGTTGTGCGCTGTTGTCCAATCATAATCATTTAACCGCCTACCCCGCGAAGATTGGAAAATATATGTAGATTAAACTCTACATCCAATAGTTTCGATCAAGCGAACGATACGTAATGGCTTCGCTTATGTGCTCCGGTTTAATTGCCTCTGAATTTGATAAATCGGCTATTGTGCGCGCTACCTTAAGTATTCTATCGTGTGCACGAGCTGTTAAACCTTGCTTTAGCATCGCACGTTCAAGTAATACCTCGCTTTGCGAATCGAGAGTGCAAAATTCACGAACGTGTTTCGGTTGCATCGCAGAATTTGAGAACACGCCGTAGGTTCTAAGTCTTTCAAGCTGAATTCTTCGTGCGTCGACAACTCTTGCACGAATAACGGCTGAGCTGTCGCCTTCGGGGGTTCCGCGCCCGCGTAATTCCTTAAATTCAACTGCGGGAACGTCAACATGGATATCTATTCTATCAAGCAGCGGACCCGAAATTTTTCCTACGTATCTTTGAATTTGAAAAGGTGAACACTTGCATTCACGCTGACTTCCAAAAAAGCCGCAGGGACACGGATTCATTGAGGCAACCAGCGTAAAATCAGCCGGAAACGTTAAACTCAACGCGGCTCGTGAGATTGTAACTTCTTTATCTTCAAGCGGTTGTCGCAACACTTCAAGCGCGCTTCGATCAAACTCAGGCAGTTCATCAAGAAACAAGACACCGAAATGTGCAAGTGAAACCTCCCCGGGTTTCGGAATCGAACCGCCACCAATTAAACCGGCTTGCGAAACGGTATGATGTGTAGATTTAAAAGGGCGTTCAGTAATTAAACCGCGCTTACCGGTTAAACCGGCAACCGAGTGAATCTTTGTGATTTCTACGGATTCACCAAATTCTAGTGGCGGTAAAATTGTAGGCAAACGCTTTGCCAGCATAGTTTTACCGGAACCCGGGGGTCCGATTAGTAAAATATTGTGTCCACCCGCGGATGCAATTTCGAGTGCGCGTTTTGCAGTAGCCTGTCCGCGAACCTCATTAAAATCAACTGAATACCTACTTTCTGCCAAGTTTAGATCTTCCGCATTTAGTTTCAGGGGCTTTGTTTCCGGCGTTTTGCCCAACATTATTGCTTGGCAAACTTCTGCCGCCTCCCGAAGATCCTTAATCGGAAATACATTTAGGTCTTGGACCACCGCGGCTTCGGTGGCGTTTGCTTCGGGAATCAATATATTTCTTATTCCATTTTCTTTGGCACATAATGCGATTGAAAGCGCACCTCGCACGGGACGAACCCTTCCATCCAATGAAAGTTCACCTATTGATAGCACTTCCGCCATATTTTCGGCGTTGCCTAAATCACCGTTCGCGCCCAAGATTCCCAACGCAATTGGCAAATCGAAGCTGGCGCCTTCTTTTCTTACATCGGCAGGTGCAAGATTTATCGTAGTTTTGTGAAACGGAAAAAAATATGAACTGTTTGTGATTGCCGCGCGAATTCGTTCGCGCGATTCACGCACGGCTGTATCCGGCAAACCGACAATTACTACCGAAACTTGCGATTCGGCTTCGTTTTGAATCGGTTGAAGGTTTACTTCAATATCCACTATTAGAGCATCGATGCCGTAAACAGCGGCTGACTGAGTAAGGAAGAGCATAGTTTTCAAAATTTGCGAAGTCTAATTTAATAAAAGGGTTACGCTTTTATAACAGAATTCGCAAAATTTGTCAGACTATGCTCTGCAAAACCTAATCCAGATTGATGGCAGAACGGTGAAATCTTTGTATAACGTTTGGATCCGGAATAAGTGAAGTGCCCGAATCTTCCTTACCATCATAATCTCCGCGCGAAAGTACATATCTCATACTTTCTAGGCGTGCTGTCTTTTTTGTGTTAGCCCGCACAATCATCCAAGGGCTAAATGTGGTGTGCGTGCGGCTAAACATCACCTCTTTAAAATGAGTATATTTATCCCAAAGGTCTTGCGCTTCGGCATCAATTGGGCTTAGTTTCCATTGTTTTAAGGGATTTCCTTTGCGAGATTCAAATCGCTTGAGTTGTTCGTCTTTTGAAATTGAAAACCAGAATTTGATAAGCGTAATGCCATCCTCGTAAAGCATATGTTCAAATTCCGGCACCTGCAGCAAAAATTGCTTGTATTGAGCCTCCGAGCAAAACCCCATAACTGGTTCAACAACGGCGCGGTTATACCAGCTGCGATCGAAGAAAACAATCTCTCCGGCGTTCGGTAATTGTTTTACGTATCGCTGAAAATACCATTGCCCGGTTTCTTCCACGGTAGGTTTGGGAAGGGCTACAACACGCATAGCGCGTGGGTTTAGATGCTCGATAAACCTTCTTATCGCACCGCCTTTACCGGCTGCATCACGTCCTTCAAAGATAATTGCTACTCTTTGATTTGTTTCCTGTACCCAGCGTTGAAACTTAACAAGCTCAACCTGCAATTGTTTCAATTCTTCTTCATACCGAAGTATTTTTTTCAGTTTTGTAGTGGAAATGTTCTTTTTGGTTAATTTTTCAATCAAGTCTTTTTGGGATGAAAGCCCCAGCAAATCTTTCATCGCAATCATTTCTGTTCGTTCGTTTTTGTTGTCTCCGTTTTCTTGCTCATCGGTGTGTTCCGGTGCCTTATATATTTCTTTTGTTTCCATATTGTTCAATAGCCTTACTTTCCCATGAATTATGTAAAATATGCTTAGCGAAATAAGCACGAGTTATTTTTATAATAACAAAGTAAACAACTATTGGTAATATTTTTCCATTCATTTAATTATGAAATCTTATAATTAAGAGTGAAAAAGAATTTAATAAACTTATTTTTCAAATAGTTTAATGGGTTTAATTTATACGGTAAGCCTTTGAACCGGAGATAATCACGACCGTTCCGGATAGAGCGTCTCCCGCAGATTTTACCGAAGCATCTGCCTGCTTATATTCATCGCTACCGCGTTTAACGTTTATCGTTTTTTGACCATTATAAGCACTGTCGTACCAAACGCCGTTTCTGCGTTCAAATTTCTTTCCCGAAACCGTTCGCGTTGTCGCTGCACCGTCCGCAACTTCGGCAGAATCAATCGAACCGCCGGTTTGCCTTGTTACCGGCGACCTGTTTTTTGCGACGACCGACGGTTTTCCGGGTTGTCGCCGCGGTGTATCTCGCGGTACGCCCGATTCAAATATTTCCATATCTGCACTTTCTGTTTTGCCTTTGGGAGCGGGTGGTGGTGGTGCAATATTGTCAACGTTTGGTGTAGGTTCGGAAGAAGACACTGTTTCTTTGCCTTTTGTTTCACCTTTGTCAGCCACACTTGAACCGTTTGTTTGTGGATTCTTTGAAATAGGCTTTTCAGGCGTGATTTGCTTTGACCGTAAAGGCTCAAGCTGAGCAATTTCCGAATTTGAAACGTCGCCGTTTTCGGTTTCCGGGGAGCTTTTTGATAACTCCGAACTGTTCGCTTCCGCACTTTGTGCAGTTTCGTTCGAACCCGATGGCGCTGTTGACATATCCTTTACCGTAGCTGTTTCCGGATTGGTTGTTTGGCGAAGCGCAAAAAATCCGAACGCTCCAACAAGTAAAAGTACGGCAGCACTTAAGCCAAACACCAAATTCTTTGTTGAAAAAATTGATTTATACCAAGGTAATGCACCCTTTTTACCTGTTTCAGCTGCTTTTGTTTTCGGCGCCACATGCGGATTCTTTTCGCTATGTTCCGTGTTCAACTTTACCGTATTTGAAAGTATCGTGCGGCAACGGTCACAATCGCTAAAATGCGATGTAAGTTTATGTCTTAGATTTCCCGTGACCGAATTCTCTGCATAGGCAGCAATTTCATCGGCATCCGGATGGTTTTCAAACACCTTTGTATCGAAACCGCCGGCTTTTACCGCGCTTTTCAAAATTGCATCTATCTCATTGTCGAATTCATTCGTCATTATCTAAAAACTTTTTTGCGATAAAACAACCGCAACATTTGAACGATTTACATCAGAATTTCTTGCACCAAAACAATCATCAACAACAGTGAAAACAGTGCCTCAATGTTCATTCCGGTCTTTTCTGCGGTTTCTGATAAATATCGTTCAACTTCAGATTTGCTCCACCCGTGGCGATTTTTCAATTCCACTTCAATTTCCGTGCGAATCGAATCTTGTACGCGCACGATTTTTCTGCTTGCCGTGGCTTCGTGGTAGCCAAACATTTCGGCGATTTCCTTCAACTTCAAATTGTCGAAGTAATAAAGCTTTATAAGAAGGCGATCGTCATCGGACAATTTGTCTATAACCTTTGTAATTGCAGATACGAAATCGGCACTTGTCGAATCATCGGAAAGAATTTCCTCGGGTGTTTCTACGCCACGCAATATGTCCGAACCGTTACGTTCATTTGCATCGAGCGCGAGATTTTCAAATTCTCGGTCATCTTCGGTTTGCACAAGTCGCCGCATTTGTCGAAATTGATCGATTGCCAATTGGTTTGTAACTGCGCGAAGCCAACCGCCAAGGCTTCCCTTTCCCGAATAATAAGAAAGTTTCGATTTCTTGTTTCCCTTAGAATCAGTGCGTAGCCCGTAGAGTTCCGCCCAAATAGAACCGGCAAGGTCTTCGGCATCTTCTTTGTTCCTAGCAAATTTATAAGCGGCTGATTTTACCGTGGAATCAAATTGTTGAACAAGAGCTCCCCAAGCATCTTCAGAACCTTGCTCACACGCTATAATCAAGCAGAGGTCATCGGCATAAAGCGAATCAATAAAATCGCTTACATCGCCTTTTTCCGGTTCTTTTCCATCGATAAATAAATATTTTTCCGTTGCAGCTAATACTCTTGGTTTAATATTCTGCAATGAAAGTCCACGCGAATTTTCCGCACGCGTAAGTAACCTTACAATGCCTTCCTCAATTGCAGATTCATATTTAGGGGCGATAATTGCCATTCGTAATTCGAATGAATTCTAACATTTATTGAAAATATTGGGTAAGATTAGCGCGGTGAAAATTGTCTATTTCAAAAGTGGCACTCACTACATTTCAAAAAGAACCCAAGGTTACGTTTTCCGTATATCAAATTTGTGCTTATCGCAGCAGCTAATATAGGGAAAAACTACCTTGGAGGGTCTGTTTTTGCAACAAACCTAACTCCCCCCTTTGAGCACTGTTTTTGCCGCCAACTTAGCTAGTTTCCATGTTCGATTCCAGTCAATACCCTCGCCATCTTCCTTACCCAAAAGTTTATCGACAAAAATTTTGCGAAGATCTTTTCCTTCACGCCGAAGCATAAATTCTTTTGCGTATGGCTTAGCTGTTAGGAAAAAGTTGAATTCCGGATCGGTTACAATTCCTATGCCTTCAAGCGTCATCAGCGCCCGCATTATATAAGTAAAATTCGCCGGCAAGCGAAATGGATAATCATAGATTACATCTGCAAGATCATAAGTTAGTTCCTTAAAATTTACGTCTTTCAGCTTCAAATCAAGATGAAACTTAAACATACGTCTTACAACGTCACGAACCGTGCTTTCATCCGCCCCCGGTTTTAGAAAATCCAAATCTATCAAATCCTGCGCGATTCCTTCGGGGTCTTTGCCAACGACATGAAAAAACGCATCAATCATTTTTGCCTGTAACTTCGGCGTGATTCTTCCGACCATACCAAAATCAAAGAATGCCAATGTGCCATCTTCCATTACAAGCAGATTTCCCGGGTGCGGATCCGCGTGAAAAAATCCGTCTTCCAGAAGCTGTTTAAGGTAGGTGCGAATCAGAAGTCGATTTATGTTTTCCGGCGCTATTTCTTGCGCACGAAGTCCGTTGATGTCGGTTACTTTTGTGCCATAAATAAACTCCATTGTGATGAGTTTTGACGTGGTCGCTTCCCAAATAATCTCGGGCACATGCACATTTTGCCACTTCTTAAAATTTTCCCGGAACCGTTCGGCGTTTCTGCCTTCGGCAGAATAATCCATTTCTTCATGAATTGTTTCATCGAATTCTTTTAACATTCCCGCCCAATCCGCATTTTCATTAAGTGAAGGAAAACGTTCTGCAAACTTTGTAACTTTTCTAAGAATTTCGATATCGCCTTTAATTATGCTTTCAAGGTTCGGACGCTGCACCTTTACGGCAACTTCTTCACCAGATTTTAATCGCGCACGATAAACCTGCCCCAGGCTCGCAGCCGCAACGGGTTCAATTTCGAATTCGGCATAAAATTCGTTGATTTTCATTCCGAGTTCTTTTTCGATTCGTGCAAATGCCACATTATTCGGAAATGGCGGTACATCATCAACCAGTGTGCCTAATTCTTTTACAAACGGAAGCGGAAGAAGATCGGGTCTTGTACCCATTGATTGTCCAAGTTTAATGAATGTTGGACCTAGTTCTACTATTTTTTCTTTTAACCAAAGTGCTTGGCGTTCTTGGTTATGTTCTTTATTTAGTTCATTTCCCAAATAAATGCGTTTAAGAATCAATATGAACTTATTAAAAAACCAAAGTCGAAACGCATAGAATTTTTCGCCCAACACAGCCAAAAACGAAAGATTTCTTGCGACGTGAAGGCGATGATCACGCGTTTTTAGGTGCTGTTTCCTATGTACATCATCATATTGATCAAGATAGAGATACAGCGAAAGCATTCCGATAAGACGCGAAACTTTTGCGAACCTAAACCATCCGCGCCAACCTTCGTAGCGCTTTTGAACCCCATCTTCCGAATCAATCAACACTTGTTCTTCAGCAACAAGTTGATCGTTTGTTACAAACGCAGATACAGGAAGCTTATTTGAAGGTACTATTGTTGTTACGTTTCCGGTGGTTTCCGGAATTAGCGGTGTTGAAGCTTGTGTCAATGCCGGTTTCTGTTGCAATTCTTCCATCAAATGATACCAACTGAATGGTAACATTTTGAAGCAAATTTTAAGGAATTGTTTGTATAAAAAAGCAGATTATTCAATCTCTTCACCAAATTGCAAAAGGTACCCGTTATTATCAAATATGCCGAATTCTCTCATGTTCCAATCAAACACATCCGGCTCATAACAAATTTTGGCTTTATCTTTTACCGTATTCCAAAGCTCTTCGACGTCATCGATTTGAAAATACAACGAGCCCGTAAATATTGGTTCGTGAAATTCTGCATGTGTATTTGGTGCCGCCACCATCAATTCCGTTGTGTCTCTTTTAAGGCTAGCCCACTGCGCTTCTTCATCGAAAGCCAAACATTGAAAACAAAGTACTTGAGTATAAAACTTTATAGTTTCAGAAACATACTTTGTACGAATCAGCGGTGTAAGATTTAGAAATTTCATAAAAATAAAGGCACAGTTTATTCCACTTCAAGCATATTTTGCACGCCTCTGTGAGAAAAATATCTTTGCGCGGTTTCCGCATCTTTGTCGATTTGTGCCTTCAATTCCTCAATGCCTGAAAATTTTTGTTCACTTCTGATTCTGTGTAAAAAGCGTATGCGCAGAACATCACCATACAGTTCATCGTCAAAATCGAACACAAAAGTTTCCACGGAAGGCTCGGAATCAGTCTTAAAAGTTGGTCTTACGCCAACATTTGTAATACTGCGGCGCCAAGTTCCATCAATCAACGTTGCGGTAGCATAAACACCGTATTTTGGAATAAATCGATTTTTGGGCTTGAGGTTGGCAGTCGGAAACCCGATGGTGTGCCCGCGTCTGTCGCCACGAATAACAACGCCTTCGATGCCGTAAGGGCGCCCGAGCATTCTTCGAACCAAATTTACTTTGCCTTCATCAAGCAACTTTCTGATATTTGATGAAGATATTCTGGTTCCACGCAAACGCACTTCATCAACTTCATCCGCTTTAAAACCAAGTTCGTTGCTTATGCCACGAAGCAACGTGATATTTCCACCACGATTTTTTCCGAAGGCAAAGCCGTGTCCCAAATAAACCTCTTTTGCATTGAGTCTTTCAAAAACAATTTCACGCAAAAACTTTTCAGCATCTTGCGAAGCAAATTCACGGTTAAACCGAACAACTATGGCTTGTTCAATCCCCAAAACCTCAAAATTCGCCAAACGTTGATCAAGCGTTTGAAGTAAAGGAGGAGCATTTTCAGGGTGCAAAACCGCGCGCGGATGCGGATCAAACGTAATTGCAGTGGCGTGTGAATTGGTTGCTTTTGCGCGCGCGACAACAGTTTCCATTATCTCTTGATGTCCTAAATGAAGCCCGTCGAACACACCGAGCGTTAAAACGGTTGGACGCGAAATATTCGCATTTTCGGTTCCGTGAAAAATCTTCATAAACTAGCAGCTAGTTCTTCTTGATTTAAACGACCAAGCGTTTTGTATGAAACAAATTCCACATCAGGCGCATAATATCCTTCTTTTATCGGTTCATCTCCAAACAAATCAGTGCTTATATACTTTTTGTTGCTATCTGCAAAAACGGTTGCCACCACCGCA
Organism: Pyrinomonadaceae bacterium; assembly: GCA_047973305.1. GTDB lineage: Bacteria > Acidobacteriota > Blastocatellia > Pyrinomonadales > Pyrinomonadaceae > Aridibacter. Next base: position 6,476 of record JBKEBT010000040.1, on the reverse strand, counting down.
TCATTTCCCAATTTCTCTAAAACCTTCAGTGCACCGATAAAATTTGCACCGGAAGAAATTCCAACCGCCAAGCCCAAATCAGCGGCGAGTTTTTTAGCAACAAGTATCGCATCTCCATCGCAAACCGATACAACTTCGTTTAGTTCTTCAAGTTTTACAATTTCCGGAATAAATTCATCTGAAATTCCTTGAATCCGGTGTGAACCGACCTTATAGCCGGTGCTAAGCGTTGGCGATTCAGCCGGTTCCAGCGGATAAAGTTTTACATCGGGATTTTTCAAACGAAGATATTTTCCGGTTCCCATTATTGTTCCGCCCGTTCCTACACCTGCAACAAACGCATCGGCACTAACCCCAAAGCGTTTTAATTGGGTGTGCAATTCGGGTCCGGTTGTTTGAAAATGTGCCTCGCAATTTGCGGTATTTGAAAATTGATGCGGCAAAAAAACCTTACCACGCTCTTGCGCAAGCTTATCGCAAAGTTCAATACTACCCAAAAATCCGCCTTCTTCTTTACTTATTAATTTAACTTCAGCCCCAAAACTTTTGATAAGTGCGATTCGCTCCCGGCTCATCCAATCGGGCATATAAATGCGAACATCGTGCCTAAAAGCCTTGCCGATTGCGGCAAAAGAAATTCCGGTATTTCCACTGGTTGCCTCTGCAATCAAATCACCCTTCTTTAGTTTTCCGGTTCGATAGCCTTCTTTAAGAATGTGAAGTGCCATTCGATCTTTTATGCTACCCGTAAGGTTGAAGTGTTCAGCCTTTGCGAACACCCGTTGCCGTTTACCTCGAAAATTAAAGACTATCTCAAGAAGTGGCGTGTTTCCGACTAGTTCATCTAAATAACTCATTTTATTCGGCTCCTTCATCCACACAAAACCGCACCACCGTTTATATTTAACACTTCGCCCGTGATGTGGCGTGACCAATCTGAAGCTAGAAATGCGATCGATAATGCAACGTCATCCGCCGTTGCGACCCGTTTTAAAGGTATAGCCGAAACAATATCTTTCACAAATTCGGGATTCGAAAATACTGAATCATTCAAACCCGTATCAACCCATCCCGGTGCCACGGCGTTTACGCGAATGTTTGGCGCCAGCTCATTTGACAGTGACTTTGCAAATGAAATTTGCCCACCCTTTGAAGCGGCATAATTAGAAAAGCCGGCTTCGCCACGTTGACCCGCGGTAGAAGAAACAATAACGATATTCCCACGATGCTGCTTCTTAAAGTGCTCAGATGCTGCGCGTGTAACGCTCCACGTTCCCTTCAAATTTGCACCCAAAACTCGATTCCAAATATCTTCAGACATCTCATCAATTGGAGAACCCTCCCAGATTCCCGCATTAGCCACCAAAATATCGAACCAACCAAATTCCTCTATGGTCTTTTCAATAAGTTCGTTTGCTTCCTCAACTTTAGCAACATCAGCGCCGATTGCAATCGCGCATCCGCCACGCTCTTCAATCAAATTCACTACTTCAACCGCAGCCGTTTTGTTGTTTAAGTAATTCACCGCAACATTGGCACCGCCTTCAGCCAAACGAAGTGCGGTTGCGCGCCCGATTCCTCTTGAAGACCCTGTAACAATAGCGGTTTTTCCGCTCAAAAGATTATGCGGAAGTTTCTTTTCGACATGCCCATATTCCATTTCATTTTCCTCAAACAGTGCTCGCGCATTTGCGCGTTCGGTCAAGACCGATTTCGTTTAAAACATTGTTCATTCGGACGGTATCGCTTAAAAATGCATCGTGCCCGTCATCGCTGTCCATTTCAAAATAGGTGGAATTCACACCCAATGAGAGCAATGTATCGTTTAAATTACGAATATCTTGTGCCGGAAAAAGCTGATCGCTTGAAATTCCGACAAGTGAAACATCTGCTTCTATTTTTGCAAAATCGTGAGATGTAGGGGCAAAAATATCCATAGCTTTTGAAATCATTTCGTAGCTTTCCGGTTCGAAGCGTTCATCAAAAATCTCACCTTGATAATCCAAATAGCCTGCAATATCGAATCTCGCATCAAATTCATCTGCCGGGTTTTCACCGTTCCGATTCGGCTTTCTTCCAAAACGGGTTTGAAACAAAAAGGGCGACTTATAGGAAATCATCGCAATTTTTCTTGCAAGTTTGAGATTTCCGGAAGAAATCGCTTCGCGCTGCAAATGGTTTAGCGCCAAACCCTGTGCAGAAAGCGGTGCCGCACCAATTGCGATTATTTGTTCGGCGATTTCCGGATACTCGATTGCAAATTGCATCGCAAGCATTCCGCCTACCGAACCGCCCATTGCCACTTCAAGCTTTGTGATTCCAAGCCTGTCAAGCGCTAGTTTATTCGCGCGTGCAATATCGCGAACCGTTAAAATCGGAATCGAAGGGTTGTCCGAGTTAAGCTGCGATGAAATTTCGCGTGCGCTGGTTGAACCGTAACAGGAACCCGGATAATTTACGCAAATTACCGCCCGCCGGTTTGTATCCAGGCTTTGTTCCAAAACGCTGCCCCACCAATCAGACACGCACGCGCTTCCCGTTAATGCATGAAATACAAGAATGCCGTTTGAACGTTCGGAATTCAATTCACCAAAAATATTTATCCGAAGATTCAGATTTTTGATTGAACAACCGCTTTCCAAACTGAATGTTCCGTTGAATTTGAGATTTGTCTCAAACATTTTTCACTCTCAATAATATAATCTCGGCGACAACTTAACGCAGAACGCCAAAATGCCGCCGAAAATTGTTACCCGTTCGCGCCCAAAACCTGCTCATCTCTTGTGCTTTGGTTAAGTGCTTCTTCAAGATCGCCAAGAATATCGGCAATATCTTCAATTCCGACACTAAGCCTTATCAAATCCGGCGTAACACCTGTTGAAATTTGCTCTTCTTCGGTAAGTTGTTGATGCGTTGTGGATGCGGGATGAATAATCAGCGATTTTGCATCACCGATATTTGCCAAAAGGCTAAAGAGCTTTACGGAATTAATAAGTTTCTTACCCGCTTCGTAACCACCCTTGATGCCAAATGTTACCAGCGCGCCGGCGCCCTTTGGAAGATATTTTTGTGTCAATGGATAGTAATTGCTTGTTTCTAGCCCCGGATAGTTTACCCATTCCACTTGTTCATGACCTTCAAGAAATTTGGCAACTCTTAGCGCGTTTTCCGAATGGCGTTCAATACGCAAATGCAAGGTTTCCGCCCCTTGCAAAAGTAAGAAAGAATTAAACGGCGAAAGCGCTGCACCGGTATCTCGCAGCCCTTGCACCCGTGCCTTTACAATAAATGCGGCGTTCCCAAACACTTCGGTAAAAACTATGCCGTGATATGTCGGGTCGGGTTCTGCAAACGAATTAAACCTTCCGCTTTTTGTCCAATCAAAATTTCCCGAATCAACAATTACCCCGCCGATTGAAGTTCCGTGCCCACCGATAAATTTCGTTGCTGAATTAATAACGATATCTGCTCCATATTCGATTGGACGAAGCAACGCAGGTGAAGTTGTGGTGTTGTCGATAACTAACGGCAACCCGTGTTTGTGCGCTAGGTTCGCAAGTGCTTCAACATCTGTCACATCAAGCTTCGGATTTCCGAGCGATTCCGCATAAATCGCTTTCGTGTTTTCGTTTATCGCAGCTTCAATCGCATCTAAATCAGTGCTCTCGATAAAATGAAACTTGATTCCGCATCTTTTAAGGGTGTGGTTGAAAAGATTGTAGGTGCCGCCGTAAAGCGATGTTGTGGAAATTACTTCGTCACCGGCGGCGGCAAGCGTAAGTATGGTTAGGGTCTCCGCAGCTTGTCCGGAAGCGGTTGCAAGCGCGGCAATTCCACCTTCAAGTGCAGCGATGCGTTGTTCAAACACATCCGTTGTCGGGTTCATTAAGCGTGTGTAGATGTTACCGGCTTCTTGAAGCGCAAAAAGTCGCGCGGCGTGGTCCGCATCGTTAAATGCGTAACTTGAAGTTTGGTAAATCGGAACTGCCCTTGAATTTGTTGCCGAGTCGGCGGTTTGTCCGCCGTGTATTGCAATTGTGTCGAACTTATAATCTTGTGTCATTTTTTTATCACCTCAAATAATTTTTAATTTTGCGGCAACTTTTTTTCGGGCAAAACAAAAAAGCCCTCGTGCTAAAGAATGCACGAAGACTTTTTTCTAAAACTTCTTCCCGTTAAGATCGTCGGAAAATTCCGCCGAGACTCTTTAGCAGTTTTTTACGTGGAGCAAGTTGCCTTAAATCGCCACGTTGTAAAAATTTTCAAATTCAACCAATGCTTGGTTGAATTGTTACGTTACTTCATCAGTTTAATCATTGTCAAACGCGCTTAAGAATTTTGTAATCCCAATAGACAAAAGTTTAAGATTTCTTCAACTGGCGCTTCGCCCAAAAATGGCTGGATACAAGGTTTCAAAGTTTTCTGCGCCACAAATATGCGTCTATTTTGATTTCTACTGATACAACCAACGCATTTGCGCGGAAAATTGTTTATATGGGTGTAAGAACAATCAACATTAACGTAAAAACAAAATGAATATATTAGAATTGTTAATTATGTATTTATTCACACGCCATCGGAAAAATCTTGACATACTTTTGCTAAAACCTTTAATATCAATCAATTCAGTAACTATTAACCTATATTTAGACAAAGTAAGAAGGAAGGAATATGATTAAACTTGATATCGTCAACATAGTTGCCGACAAAACAGGGGTGCCGAAACAGAAAGCCGAACAAGTGGTGGATTCTTTGTTTGATGCAATGAAAGATGCGTTGGCTAAAGGAAAGCGAATTGAACTCCGCGGATTTGGCGTTTTTGTTGTTAAGCCACGGAAACGCGGAATAGGCAGAAACCCGCGAACCGGCGATGAAGTGCCAATTCCTGCCGGAAAAACAATTAGGTTCAAGCCCGGAAAGAATCTACAAGCGAAAGAAATAAACTAAACGCGGTATATTTTTTACTTGGTCGTGAATCGTAAGTTTCAGATTTCTTACGAATTACGGCTTTAATTTTGCGATGTCTTCTCCTGAAATAGTTTTTTCACCTTCCCGCATGCGTGGCATGCGTCCAAAAACAAAAACATGGATTAAGCATCTAGCAATTCTTGTGCTTACGTTTTTTACGTGCACGCTTGCGGGTGCAATCCGTCCTTTCGGTTACATTTCCCCGTTTGAGTTTATCAACGCTCCGCCGGATGCCGATTTCACAACAGTGATGGCAGCTTTGCCTTTGGCGTATGTTCTACTTATAAAAAATGTAACAATTGCACTTTTTACAAATGCGATTATTGCGCAGCATGCTGTTACATTTTCTGTTTCGTTTCTATTGATTCTTACTGCTCACGAAATGGGACACTACATAGCTTGCAGAATATACGGTGTGAACGCCACATTACCTTTTTTTATTCCAACGCCACCAATGATAGGACCGGCTGGCACCTTAGGCGCGTTTATTAGAATTATTTCACCTTTTCCATCACGTCAAGCACTTTTTGATATCGGTGTTGCGGGTCCGATAGCCGGTTTCGTTGTGGTTGTGCCGATTGCGGTTTTGTCTTTCTTGACTTACAAATACGCACCAAATATTCCGATGCAACAAGGGGATTTTGATATAACTTTTTCCGACCCGTTATTCAACCATATTTTAGCGCCGGTTTTCGGAATTGATCTTTCTGTTCCGGCTTATCCGAACCCGTTTTATTCTGCCGCTTGGCTTGGATTTTTAGTGACTGCGCTAAATCTGATTCCATCGGGTCAGCTGGATGGCGGACACGCTGTTTTTGCGGTTTTCGGGGAACGAGCGCATAAATTGTTCGGAACAATCGCTTTTATTGCAATGGCTTCATTTTCGGTTTTAGGAATGTATTTTTATGGAAGTCCGAGCGGTTTTTTGTTTGCGTTAATACTTTTGATAATGCTTCGTGTCGGACACCCTCGCCCGCTGGATGAAACACCCTTAAACAATGGGCGCCTAATAATCGCATTTATTACGCTTTTGATTTTTGTTCTTTCGTTTACACCAATTCCCGTAAAACTCAACTAGATGAATCAGCCTTTTCCGGCACTAATCCTTTGATGTTTTTTACTATTTTTTGAACATCTTCGTGGTCATCAAGAGCGATCATAAAAAAATCGTACCCGGTTTTGAAACAAACCAAACCGTTTCCGAAAAACCAAACGCCCTCAAGCATCGGACTTCCGCCGATAAGCCATGAAAGTGGCGCGCCTGTTATAGTTTTCGGGTTCAAAACATTCGAAAACATTACAGCACCGGAAGCAAATGAATATGCACCCAACAACGGCGCTCCCACAAATTTCGCTATTTTCTTTTCAAAGCGAACTCTTTCCGCTTCTGCTTCCGAAAGGTTTCCTTTCTCAATCAAGTTTTCTTGATCTTTTAAGTGTTCGTGAAATAGTTTGGCAGCCTTTTGAACCGACCACGCAGGAATTGCGGAATTCAAGAACCAATGCGA
>JBKEBT010000039.1:0-4140 GCA_047973305.1 Pyrinomonadaceae bacterium | reverse complement strand
AGCAGTAGTCGGAGCAGAAAGATTAGCTCAGATTTCTGCACGTTCGGCTCAGGTTCTTAATCGTATCAAAAATAGTGTAAGCGGAGTTGTAAGGATTGGACGAAAAGTTGATAACGTTGCGCAATCTCAAGGTGCATTTTCTCGAGCGGTTAGTGCGATCGAAGAACTAGCGGAAAACTTTAAAAATAAAACAGTTGCCGCTGATGGTGATAAAACTCTAAGTGGTTGGAAAGGAAAGCAAAATCCGCGTCCCAGTGGTTACAGAGATGTTTCTCCTGAAGATGTGCGGGATTACTCTGAGTTAATAGGACATGAACTAAAGAACGGGGGAGCTAACGATCAAGTTGCCCGTGGAGGATTTAGGGGGAAATATTATGCTTCTCATGCCGAAAAACAATTGGCAGTTGCTAGACCAAATGAGCCAATAGGAGTATCTCGCCCCATGTGTGCAGACTGTCAAAGGTTCTTTTCAAGACTTGCCCGGTATCAAGAGAGACCTCAGATTGTAACTGACCCTGATGGTACAAGAATTTTTTACCCTGACGGAACGGTAAGCGGTCCATAAAACATTATGATAAATAAGGATTTAGAAAAAACAATTGAAGAAGCTAAAGCTGCACTATCAGAAAACGATGAAGGGCGACTTCTTTATAAATTTCGCAAAAAAATTTGGCTTGATATTGGGTCTTTTCAAAAAGATTCTGTGGGCTATAGGGACGCACATGTCAGACGCTTTCATTTAGCATTAAGTTGTGTTCAAAAGGTTATGCCGATTTGGGAAATTGCTTTTCCAAAGGACAAAAGTATTAACGAACTAATTGCTATTGCTAGAAAAACAATAGGCAACGAAGTAGAGAAAGATATTTCTGAAAAAAAAGCCTATAATGAGTGGTCATATTTTGATTCTCTAGAAACAGAATCAGAAAGTGAAATGCGGGCTGTTAGCGTCGGATATGCAAGTGTAAATAATGTTTATGTCGCTGTTCGAGATGAAGTTTTTCACGACGTTTTGGAGGACGAATTAGACGAAGACCCGTATATGTGGGACACAGCTTTTTATTCATTTCTTGCTTTCACGGGCTTTGGTGGAGAAAATCCGGTTAATATCGACCAAAACAGAGATTTTTGGGATTGGTACTTAAGTGAAGCTGTTCCCAAAGCATATGAATCAATATCATAAGTTTCAATAAGACTTTTTTAAGAAATCTGTCTGAATCTACTTAGTCTCATCCCAAACTAAGAATTACGATAAATAATTTTGATAAGTATTTTTGAAATTCTTAATAATTTAAACATAGATGAGAATCTAATAAAACTTTCTGAGGGAGAGATAGAAATTCCCTACGTATATGATAATTTCAACTCACCTGACATTTTTTGGTACCCCCATCCTCCTGCGTTGGTACCTGTGTTTCTTGGATACGGTCCGATGTATTTTGGCTATCTTAAACATTGGTTTGTTAAAAGAGACGAGACTTTTGTTCAGTATTCTGCTGAATGGGGTTATATGCTTGAATATGCGCGAACCTCTGAACAATTTTTTGCTTTGATGATTTTAGACATGGATATGATTGTTGAAGGTTTGGATGGTAAAATTTTGGAGTTTGCAAAAAAAATTGGTTATGAAGATCCAAAGAGTATTGATGATTTTGCGGAACAATATGGAAACGAACCGAATAATTATTATAAACTTTAAGTATTTTCGGAAGACTCTCCCATAACTTACTTGGACAATTTAAAAAATTATAAGGGGGATTATCCTTCGTCTGAGAAATTATTTCACAGTTCAGTTATAGACAAGGCTTGTTTCCTTGAAATCGCTAAACAGGAATATTTAAATGATTTGGATATTATACCTGAATGGCTGCACAAAAATGCTGAGAAGAAACCGTTGTTTGACAGGTTTGTTCAAGAAGATAATCTTTCAAGTGTTTGGCTGACGTTAAACAGTATGAATCATAAAGGAATGACTTTGTCTCAAATTGCAGAAGGACTTGAAACTTTAAAGTCAAAAACTGATGATTCAACTTATCACTTGATTGCAGATAATTGGATTGAAGGTTGGCGAAACTCTACTCATTATAAAAGTTAATAATTTAAGCAAGCACAAAGCGACTAGCTTTTTTTCATCTACAGGAAAGATGCAAATGACTGTAATTTGAACAAAGTTACAAAAGAATAGCGTTCAAAATTTTGTGTCAATTCTATAACTTATAATCAAAGAAAAGGAGAATTAACATGAAAGAGATAATTAATTTTGAAGAAGCGTTGAAGGCAGTGCAAAGTGGTTGTTCAATGTGGTGGTCTAATAAAAACGGGAACATTCCGCAATCGGTTACCAGACTCTGTTGGAATATAAAAACGAACTGAAATCATTAACAAATGGAGGAATTAGAATAAGTAATTACTTCGTTGCCATTTGACCATCACAGGCAATCGGGTGCCGGGTTTAGCTGAAAGGTATGGTTACGAATACAATCCTACAACTAAAACTTACGAGAAAAGGTGATAAATGTGGACCAACCCCCTAAATATTGGACAAAAGTGTCAACTAAAATCTGCCTCCTTTTTATGCGGAAAACCGTTGGTTAAGGAGGATGAATCCAGTGCTTTGTTAAGTTTGAAATCCTTCATGTCAATGCCCTTTTCGAGCAGATATTTGTATGGCGACTGATAGCCGACGCCTGAATGGATTCTCTTAAAGTTATAGAATTTTACAAATCTGTTCAAGGTTTCGCGGAGTTCAGGGAGAGTTTCAAACTCGAATCGCTGACAAACGACCGTCTCCAGAATGCTGTGATAAGACTCGATGTGTGCGTTTTGCTCCGGTGTCGCCGGTTTGCAAAACTCCTGCACAACGTCTCTTTTCTCAAAATACTTCTGCACTTTATGCGCATCAAACTGTGAGCCGTTGTCGTTTCTGACGTAGAAACTTTTCGGCAGCGGATACACCTCAAAGAATTGGTCAAAGAGGTTGATAACGCTCTGCTGCGAAATGCTCCACTTCGCAATTTGTCCCAACACCCAACGCGTTTGCACGTCGATAACCGTCAGCACAAGTGCGTTTCTAGTTTGTCCGGCGACATACACATATTTGATATCAAACTCCAGATAATCAAACGCCTCAACCGTCTTAGGCAACAGGTCTCTAACCCAATTTCTTTTGCCGCGACGGCGCGGAACAAACTTGTTCAGAAGCCCTTCCTCCGCCATTAAACGGTATATTTTCTTTGGGTTTACAAGATATCCCTTCTCCTGCCTCAGCCAGTGCGTCACCTTCAAATAGCCGTAATCGACAAACTCCTTCGACAATACTTCTTCAATATCTGCCGACACTTTTTCGTTCGATACCAAACGCCCGTCTTTCGTCCGTGTATGCGTGCTTTTTCTGCGTCCCCTTCCTCCTTTGTCTCCTGCCGGACGATAGTAAAAACTGCTTCTCGAAACTCCCGCCGCTTCAAGCACCAAACGCTTCGGATGCCCCTCTTTGATGAATTCTGCTGCGATCATTTTCCGCTCCTCTCTCGTTGGCGGCTTTTTTTTAACAGCTCTTCCTGAATACGCAGCCGCAGTTCCTTTTCCGCCACCAGCTTCTTCAACTGCTCGTTCTCTCGACGCAGCTTTTTCAGCTCCGCCGAGCCCGTCCCGTCCAAACGTCTGTTCTCGAGCCCTTCCTGTCCACGCTCTTCAAACGCCTTCCTCCACTTGAATATCGATGCCGTCGATACCTCAAACTCCCTCGCTGCTTTAGCCGCTCCCCATCTACCGTAGAAACTCAAAATTTCAAGTTTCTCCTCCACACTCCATCTTTTTCTATGCTTTTTCATCTGTTCACAAACCGTCTACTTAAAGTATAAATCCGTGTCCAGTTATTTAGGGGGTTGGAGGGGAAATATCTAGACAATTATGACGCAAGAGAATGGCTTCGTCTTGAATTTCAAGCTTTGCGAAATTGTTTAGATGCGATTGATCACAAGAAAAAGAAATCGGAAATATCGCAATATTTGGAAGATGCGTTGAGGTACCGAAAATTAAGACAAACAAAATACAAAGTATTTCTTGAAAAAGAATTAGAGCTTGAAACCTTAGAAGGTTTGGCAAATTACACAGGGTTTAAGCTTTCGACAATGGAAGATATTT
>JBKEBT010000038.1:0-23303 GCA_047973305.1 Pyrinomonadaceae bacterium | reverse complement strand
TTTTTCGATGGTTTCGATTACCTCTATTTTTACGCTTCCATTTTTCGGAAATTCTATTGTTCCCGTTTGTGAAATCCGCGAATTTTCTTGTGAAAAGACGATTATCGAAACAAAAAGAATGATTAAACCTGAAAATATGAATTGAAATTTATTGCTTAGCATTATTTTTCTCCCAACAAGAATTTCGGGGTATGTTCTTTATTACGCGTTAACTTGAATCGCAATTTTTTTTCAAGAAACGGGTCCGAAAAATGAGTTAGACAAAAACTCTTCAAAAAAAAAGGGTTCTGTATATTATTTGCTTTAATGTCAGAACCCTTAATCAAGTGGCGCAACCACTATGGCAAAATTATTCAGACTCGTAAAAACATACTAATTGTCCTCATCGGTGTTTTCTTTGGTTTCCGTGCGGTCGCTTATTGTGAAAGCGGTTAGCGTATCCTTATTCAAATTGAATAACCGCCCCGTATGTTCATCGACCTCATAATCCGGCGATTTATCGTTAAAAACTATCTGCCGTTCGCCTTCACCGGTAAGCATATTAACGCCAATTAAACCCGAACCTGAGTCATCCCCGCCCTTGATGTTTGTTAGAACATAGTAAATATTTCCGGCTTGATTTGAATCAGAATACTTGGTACCTATGAATTTTTGGTAATTGCTAATTAGATTGAGAAACCTTTGGTTTTCATCAAAGGCGCTGTTGTAGTTGCCGTTTCGCATATGATTTGCCTCAAGCGATTGCGACATCGCTGCCGCCGTTACGGTTAATGCGGTCATTACAATCGTTTGCCATCCGCTAATTCCCGGCGCGGCATATTTAGTTGACCACGCAATTTCCTTTGTTGTCGGGTTAAAAGCAAGCAAATGCTGTTTTCCGCGCACAACAACGGTTCCGTTTTCTTGTCGCACCAATGAAACCGGATTATCCGTACGCTTTGCGCCCTTCTTAAACGCACCGCCGATTCCGCCAAAAGCAATCGCCGTGGCTTTTCCCGCTACATCTCCCGCGCCAAGGCTTCGCTTAAATTTCAGCTTAATTTTGTAAGCCTCTTTAACTTTTCCTTTGCTCGTTAAATCCAACCCTATTAGGTTCTTCTTATCAGCAATCAACAAAATATTTTCGCTCGGTATAACAAGCATATTTGTAATTGATTCATCGGCATCTTTGTAAAGCCAGTTTGTTTCACCGTTTGCTTTATTGAGCGCGACAACACCCACCGGACCCTTTTCAAGCCATTCGCCCTTTTTTGCACTAAAAAACTGTCCGCCCAACCTGCCGTAAATTACGCCGTCAAGTAGCTGCATCTCAGCGATTCCGCCTTTACCAAAATCCTTGGTCTTCCATTTTTCCGCACCTGTGGATTTATCTATTGCGCGAATAATTCCGTTGGCAGACGTAAAAATTGTATCTCCATCAATAATTGCCTGACCATTCGTATTTTTTAGCGAACCATCAGTTACATCATAAAGCGTTTTCCAAACAAGTTTTCCGTCGGAAAGGTTGTAACGATGAATTCCGGCATAGGTCATAAACATTGAATTGCCGTCAAAAATTGGTGGATTTTCGCCGCTGAGGTCAAACCGATCGGATCTGCCACCTCCTGAACCCAAAAACATCGCTTTCGCACCCGAGTTTTTCCTTTTTTCTACTCCGTAAAGATCTACTTTTTCCGGATATTCGGTTTGCCAAAGCAATTCACCGGTGGACATTTTTAACGCAAATATATCGGGTTTGTCTTTATTTTGTCTGTTGTCTTTAATCGTCAGAAAAATAAGCATATCTTTTTCATAAAGTGGCGAGATATTTACCGTAAACCCGAGCATTTTTTCAGTTTCCCAAACGGTTTCACCTGTTAAAGAATCAATTGCAGTAAGCTTTGTTTTACGCTGTGCCCAACCCGAATTATCTGATATTAAAACAAGTGGCGTACCTTCAAGTTCGGTAAATTCTGATTCCTGAATTTTACCGAGATTGTTTCGAGTCCATATTACTTTTCCTGTGTTACCATCCAACATATTTACGGTTGAATCGTTTCCCGCCATTATATTTCCCGATTCAAGCAGCGAATACCATTTTGCACCCTTAAACGTCCAAACCGTGTCAAACGCGAAAACCGAAATTTGTGCGCATAAAAGCACTGCAATCAATGAAACCGAGCTCCAGAATTTCGTTACCTTCCCAAACATTTTTTTCTCCTGCATAAATTGTGTTTTAACAAACATTTTCTTCCCTAGTCTTTATCGCAAAAAATTTGATAAAATTGGGTCAATTCAATTTTCAAAACAGAAAACATATATTTGGGGCAATTGATAGAGTAATTTTCTATGACCGGAAATGTCACAAAATTGTTGATAAAGGCGCAAGCCGGCGATCGGGATTCACTGGATGCACTCCTTCCGATTGTCTATAACGAATTGCGTCTAATCGCCCGAAGCAAACTTCGTTCGGAACGCAGCAACCACACGTTACAGGCAACGGCGTTGGTTCACGAAGCTTATATGCGTTTGCTTGAACAAACCGAAGTTGATTGGGAAAACCGACTTCATTTTTTTTCGATTGCCGCAGAAATGATGCGCAGAGTTTTGGTAAATTATGCTATTCAAAGAAACGCGGAAAAACGTGGGGCGGGTGCCACCTTGGTAGAACTTGATGAAGCTGTTTCTTATTCTGAGCACAAAGAATTTGATGTAATCGCGCTAGATGAAACGTTGAAACAACTTGCCGCTTTCGATGAAAAGCAAGCCAAAATTGTTGAACTGCGATTCTTCGGAGGGCTCACGATAGAAGAAACTGCGGAAATTCTGAAAATTTCCGAATCAACCGTAAAGCGTGAGTGGCGAACGGCGAAAGCCTGGCTTAAAGCTAATTTATAATCCTTGTTTCGCAAAAACAATCCGTATAAATTCGAAACTTTTTATTCGCTTGTGAAAAAAGAATCTTGGAAAATTGTAAAAGAAGCTTTTAATAAAGCCGTAGAGCTTCCTGAAATGCAAAGAAGGCAGTTTCTTGATGAAAAATTCGGCAACGATAAGGAACTTCGCACCGAGGTTGAAAATATGCTTGCCGCCGATGGCGCCACAAACAACGAGCGTTTTCTTGAAGATGGCGCTTTTGAAGTTCTTGGCGCATCAACCTTCCAAAATCCACCCAACAAAATTGCCGATTTCAGAATTATCCGCGAAATCGGACGCGGCGGAATGGGAATTGTGTTCGAAGCCATACGTGAAAAGTTTAACCAAAGAGTTGCGTTGAAAGTTATCAAAACCGGAATGGATTACGACATAATTCTTTCGCGCTTTTCAGACGAACGCAAAATTCTTGCTTCGCTCAGCCATCCAAACATCGCTAGATTTATCGATGGCGGAAAAACGGAAAACGGATTGCCGTTTTATGCGATGGAATTCATAGAAGGAACGGAAATTGACGAATACTGCGAACGAGAAAATTTAAGCTTAGAAGAACGCCTCAGAATTTTTTTGCAGGTTTGCGATGCAGTTCAATATGCTCATCAAAACTTCATCGCTCATCGCGATATTAAACCGAACAATATACTAATTGACAAAGATAATACCGTAAAGTTATTAGATTTCGGCATCGCAAAAGTTTTATCGAATGAAAACACGTTTGACGCACCGGGAACCGTTACCGAATTTCGCATGATGACTCCGGCTTACGCTTCACCGGAACAACTTTCCGGCGAAAACGTAGGCGTGCAAAGTGATGTTTACAGTTTAGGCGTTATACTTTACGAACTTTTAACAGGCAGAAATCCTTTTGATTTCAGTGGTTTACGCGCGGATGAGGCGATAAAATTGATTTGCGATACCGATCCGCCAAAGCCCAGTTCCGTAATATCGTTTGAACGCACGACAAAGGAAACGGAAATCGACAGTCTTACAACCATTGTTTCGGACGAATTTGAAGCTAAAACCTCCAGAAACAAGGACAAGCCATTTGATTCGAAAATCTTAAAGGGTGATTTGGACAACATAATTTTGAAGGCGCTTCAAAAATCACCGGCGCGAAGATACCAAACAATTTCGAATTTTTCTGAAGATATACGGCGTTATTTAAGCGGTTTGCCGGTTTCTGCAAGACCCGCCACATTGTCTTATCGCACCTCAAAATTTATCAAACGAAATCGCGCAGCCGTAGTTGCCACTTCGCTAATCTTTATGGCTTTGTTCGTAGGGCTTGTCGCAACGCTTTATCAAACAGCCACTGCCCGCAAAGAACGCGCCCGAGCCGAAAAACGGTTTGAGGAGGTTCGAAAGCTGGCGAATAATGTTGTTTTTAAATATCACGATGCGGTCGAAAACTTGCCGGGTTCGACTGCGGTACGCGAAATGCTCGTCAGAGATGCAGTGGAGTATTTGGATAATCTCGCCAAAGATTCCGAAGACAATCCAGAATTGCAAAATGAACTTGCGCGAGCATATGCAAAAATCGGCGATGTACAAGGTTCCGTCTATTCCGCAAATCTTGGAAAATCACGCGATGCACTGAAAAATTATGATAAAAGCATTTCCATTTATCAACGTTTGCAGAACAAATTCCCGAATAATGCAGAATATCAGCGAAACTATATATTGGTTTTGGAGCAAAAAGCGCTTTTGGATATTAGACTATTTCGCTTTCACAATGCCGAAGAGACTGCCGATAAATTGCAAGTAGCCACCGCACACCTTAACACGATTGAACCAAACAACTTAAAAAATAAGCTTTTGCGCGCCGGTTCATTTCTGACGTTGGGTGATGCGCGAAGGTTCAATTTTGGAAACCTTGACGCAATTAAGAATTACAGACAATCGCAAACACAAGCTGAAGAAATTCTGAAACAAAACCCGAGAAATGAAGAATCGCTTCGCCTACTTTTGATTGCTATTCAAAGAATAGGAACAACCGAAGAATATGAAGCCGAGATTTTGAAGGAAACCAATGCGCCGAAAACCGAAATTGCAAAACTTTACTTAGATGCCGAAACCGTTCACGCACGCGCTATGAAAATAGGCAAAGAACTGAAGGAGAGATTTCCTGAAAAACAAGGATACAAACGCTATATTAGTGCATTGCGAATAAATTATGGAACAGCCTTGGCGCGCAACGGAAAAGGTGCTGTTGGAATTCAGATGATTTTGGAATCGTGTGCCGAATTCGAAACCGAAGCCAAAAACGACCCAAGTAATTCGGAAGCGAAACGTGACATCGCTGAATGTTTGCAATATCTTGCTTTTGCACACGATGCCGCAAACAATTCGTCAGATGCAATAGCTGCAAACCAAAAATCTATCGAGTTGTTAAAGGACATCACCTTTAAAGACCCTTCTAATTTCGAATTTCTTGCGCAGGCACACCTTACGTTTAACAATACGGGAAATATTTTTATGGAAGCAGGCGACGTGAGCGAGGCGCTAAGAACATATAAACGCGGTATGGATTATGTGGATAAGATGTCAAAAGTAAATGAAAACACTCAAATTCGTTTGTTGAGAAGCGATTCAAACAGAAAAATCGGCGAAGCCTATGCCGCAATCGCAAAAGTAAGCGGTAACTCCGCAGATTCCACCGCCGCTAAACAGTATCTGACAATATCGCTGGTTGAAGTGCAAAATTTGGAAAGGGAAAATACGCTAGGCGAAATAAACCGCTACAAAATTAATTTAATTAAGCAACGTTTGGAAAACTTAAAAACCCCCGAAACTTCGCTTTAAGGGGGCTTTTAAAAATTCTATCTATTTCGCGTTGGCTAAATCAATTCCGCCACCCGTCCTGTCATCCTGCTCATACGTTTTTCCTTTTTTCTTTTTACCGGAAACCGCATTTCCGATTTTATCCGAAAGATTGTAAATTGACCGAAGCGGGAGCACATTAAATAGCCGATATTCGCCAACTGCGTATAAACCCGCAGACGCCATACAGCCACATTGTGTGCAATCCGGGTTTCCGCCAAATTGGCACGGCGTTACTTTACTCTTAAGATCGGCAGTTAAATTAAGCGTGGTTTTAGAAAAAATACATTGATCCGGCGAAGCGGGCGGATTTCGGTAGCCATCAATCACCGGTTTAGGAAGTGTTAGTTTTGGATATTGTTCGTTAAGCTCCACAAGATTATCAAGCAATCTTTTCTTAACTTCCGGCTGAAGAATTTCCTCATCGGTTGCACCTATTTGTGGCGTAAACAAACTAAACCAAACCTGACGTATTTCATCCTTTGGTGACCAAAACTCCATAAATTCTTTGTAATACCCTTCGCGTTTAGCGGTTTGAGACGTAATAGTGCAATGAATTGTTATGGAATGCCCCTTAATATTCTGCAAAATTCGTTCATATGTTGCAGGTTTGCGACGCGCATCGTGCTCAGGCTGAAGCCCGTCAATTGAAACCACGACATATAAGCCGGGAAGCTTTGCCCACTCTTCCGGAATTCTCCGAACTGCGCTTGTTACAAGTTGCACTGCAACGCCCATCGCGCTTAGCTTTGGCAACAATATATCAAGTTCGCGAAATCGCACAAGGGGCTCTCCGCCAACTATCGAAAGATGTAGAGGCTTTTGTTCACGAACTATTTCCAACACTTTTTCGACAAGGTCATCACCTTGAAAATCCGCCAAATTTCTTAATGGTCCAACATCCTCGGTAAGATGCCCCGGTTCATATGCGTAACAACCCGGACAACGAAGCGGGCATGCACGTGTGATTTCAATAGACAGCGAAGGATATTTGCCCTGCAAAATTCTGCCCCACGCTTTAAATACATCAAGTTTATTCAAGAAATGCTCCTTTTTTACCTATCTGCGTAACTTAATTTCCAAAATCGAAGCTTAAAACATTTTGAGTTTATGTCACGAATTCGAAATTAATGCTTGCTAGGATGTTAGGTTTGACGATAATGTTTACCGGCATTAAATCCACCGCCAATAAAATACCTGCGTTTTATTCCTTAGTGCGCATTTTAACGTAAAATCTTTATCAAAACGAATTAGGTTCGAAAATCGAATTCCAAGTAAACTTTAAACAGTTCCGTGGCTAATTATATGTTAATTACGCCGATTGTTACATCCGCGCCAACCATAAAACAACTAGATTCGCCTAAATTAGGTTAATGGAATCCAATTGGCATTTCTTTAAATTGCAGTCTATTTTGCCCCGCAGGATAATAGTAGTAAACTTTTTGCATAGTTGGAAACTCGAAAAGCTTGAATGCGCTTATTTGATTTTGAAAGTTTTTTGATTCTCTAGGGTGCGTAAAAGCCGGCATCCGCAAGGCGGTTAGGTAAATTATTTAATCTGAACAATTGATAAACAATCTCGAAAGCAAACAAATTCAATTGATTGAAAGGTTTCAAATCTTTCTTGAAGAGGGCGATCTTTACGGGTTCGCCGCCTTGTTGCGACGCGATCTTCTGGAGCAGAATCTTAAACCTGAAATTATAGAAGCAACTATGAAACAGTTGTTTGCTTTGCTCTCGCCACATTCGTTTCCCATAATCTGCAAGAAAATTGCACAAATTGATGGACACGCAACGGGCATAGCAATTGGCACGTTGCTTCAATTACGTATGAAAACTCATTTTGAAGAATCGCTTGAAGCCGCATTGTTGCTAGCGAACAAATTAAATCCCGAAGCTGCAAAAGATGAAGTTGCGCGACGCGTGCTTGGAGTTGCACTTTTGAATCATCCGGAGCTAATCACGCCGATTCTTCCAAGCCTTTCCAAAGTAAATGCGGGCGCGAATAGGCGCTTAGTGGCTAAAGCCATCGAATATTCCGTTACTAACGGCTTGGATGAATCTTACATCGAAGATGTGTTTTGCACGGTAATGTCCAATGCGGCATCCGCGCGGGATGAAACATTGTTAGTGTTTGCAGAAGCAGGCGGCAAAATCGCGGCAAAATTTCCCTTAATCACTGGCAAATACGTGAATCATATAAATCGTTCGCCTCAATTTTGCGAAACATTTCGTGATGCAATAGCACCCCATATTTAGAGTTGCTTTGAGGTTTTGGTTTTAATAAAAACTTATTTTTTGTATACTGTATTCGTTGTTGATAAACACTTTATTAGCAGATACTTCTGCAATGCAGTTGGTTCAGAAGTTGTTTTTTTTGCGAAAAATAAAATGTAATCCTTGCTGAATCGTTGGTTTTTGTTCCCATTAAATCAATACAGAGGAAAAATTAAGATGTGGAAAGACTTTCAAGAATTTCTTAAGAGAGGCAATGTACTTGACCTTGCCATCGGTTTAATTATCGGCGCGGCTTTCGGCAAGATTATAAATGATCTTGTTGAAGGAATTTTGATGCCGCTTGTAGGTTTGGCAACCGGCGGAACTAACTTCGCAGATATGTGCTACAACCTTACCAATTCACCAATTGCGAGTTGTGCGGAGGCAAAAGCAAAGGGGGTTGCGGTTTTGCAATACGGGCAACTTATAACGGATTCTATTTCGTTTATAATTATCGCATTTGTGGTGTTTCTAATTGCCAGATGGGCGGTTAAATTCTTCAAGAATCTCGAAGCGGAAGCCGGTCCCAGTGCGGAAGATTTGCTTGCCGAAATACGAGATTTGATGATTTCGGAACAAAACAAATAAGGTTTATTGAGATAGTTTTTAGAACCCGGGCAGATTCGCTTCTGCCCTTTTTACGATTAAAAGGCTTAGTTCGCGGACTTGTCATCGACAAAATTCCAGACCTTTTCCGGCGTAACACAAAAATCGAGCCTTACATCAAACTCACGAATATCTTCAATCCGTTCAACCGGCGGGAACATCGAAATTCCTATCTTTTTACAACCTGCTTTGCACTTAGATAAAAATTTGTCGTAGTAACCCTTTCCGTGTCCAACGCGTTCGCCGCCTTCATCGAAACAAACCATTGGCACCAAAACCGCATCAATTCTTCCTTCGTCAATAAGCTCGCCATCTTCAGGTTCGGGAATTCCCCACGAACTAATTGTGAGGTCGGTTTGTAGAGTAAGCTGAATGTGTTCAAGTTTATCGTTTTTTGCATTTACGCGTGGCACAACCAGTTTAATATTGGGATATTCGCCACGAAATTTTGCAATAATGGGCGTTGTATCCGTTTCAGATTTCTCTTCGATTGATAAAAATAGGTGTACAAATTCAATACCTGAAAAATCGATATATTTAAACAGATTTTCTGTAACAGCGTTAGAACGGCGTTCGATTTCATCACGTGAAAGGCGTTTATATTTTTCCGCATACAGCTTTCGAAGTTCCTTTTTTTTCAATCCGCCTTTTTCAAAATCCATTTTTTCTTATAAACGTTGGTAACAATTTATTTGGTATGCTCGCAGTTTTTGCACACGCGTCTATTTTTCAATCCAGCCACCACCCAGAACTTCTTCGCCATTGTAGAAAACGGTTGCCTGCCCCGGAGTGATTGCGGCTTGTGGTTCATCAAAAACCACACGCACACGCGCACCCGATAAGGCATCTATTGTTGCGGCTTGCGGTTCGTGGCGATAGCGCACTTTTACAAACGCGCGAACCGGCTTGTTTGGCGTGTCAAACGCAACCCAATTAACTTCCTTTGCAAAAAATTCGCTTGATTCAAGCTCTTCCTTTTCGCCGGCGATAATTCGATTCTTGGCTCGTTCAATTTTCAAAACATAAAGTGGTTTTTCGTTTGCGATTCCCAAACCGCGACGCTGCCCTATTGTGTAGCGATGAATTCCGGAGTGCGTTCCAAGTTTTTCACCACGCGCATTTACTATTTCGCCGCCTTGTGGAATCTCACCGCTTCGATTTTCGCGTTCAAGGTGCCTATCTATAAAACCTGAGTAATTTCCATCGGGTACAAAACAGATTTCTTGTGATTCCCGCTTTTCCGCGGTATAAAGCTTTGCACCGCGTGCAATTTCGCGCACTTCGCTTTTTAGCATGTTTCCCAACGGAAAGGATGCACGTGAAAGTTGCGCCTGAGTAAGTTCCCAAAGAAAATAGCTTTGATCTTTCCAGTGGTTTTTCCCACGAAAAAGTCGATATCGTCGCGCCGGTTCATCAAATTCAACGCGTGCAAAATGTCCGGTTGCCACTTTTTCACATCCCAAGGAAAGTGCCATTTTATCTAACGATGCAAACTTTAGGCGTGAATTACATGCGACACAAGGAATTGGCGTTTCGCCGTCTAAATAAGCGGAAACAAATGGTTCTACAACGGCAGATTCAAATTCCTTTTCAAGATTTAATACATAAAACGGAAATCCTAAGCTTTCCGCAACCCGGCGGGCATCATAAACATCATCCAGCGAACAACAGCGTGAAGGCAGTGGTTCGCCATTTTCATCCCATGTGGAATTCTTCCTTTGATTCCACAATTGCATCGTAAAGCCGATTAATTCGTGTCCTTGTTCTTTTAAGATTGATGCGGCAGTTGATGAATCTACGCCGCCACTCATTGCTACTGCAACCTTCATACGTTTAACTCCAAACCCAAAATTATAAGGCTTTCGGAGCAATCATAAAAGGTTGGCGGATTATTAGCGCGGCACTTCAACGCCTTTAATTATTTCCGCAATTGCGGAATCTGCGGAAACGCCGTCAAGTTCGGCTTCGGCACGTAA
Source organism: Pyrinomonadaceae bacterium (assembly GCA_047973305.1). Lineage (GTDB taxonomy): Bacteria > Acidobacteriota > Blastocatellia > Pyrinomonadales > Pyrinomonadaceae > Aridibacter. The sequence continues at coordinate 12,711 of JBKEBT010000038.1, read as the reverse complement.
GGAAATTCGGTGCCTCAAAACTGCCGGCGCAACATCGCGAACGTCATCCGGCGTGCAGAATTCCCTTCCGCGAATTGCTGCAAGCGCCTTTGAACAAATCAATAATCCAACTGAAGCCCGCGGGCTGGCGCCATAAAGAATCGCGGTGTGGTTTCGGGTTTTATGCACTAATTCCACAATATATTTGCGAATTCCTTCCTCTGTGCGCATTTGATTAATTTCTGCGCGACATTTTTGAATAGCTTCTTTATCACTTAGCGGTTCAATTGAAATCAAATCGATGTGGCGCGAATCGAACCCATTATCCCAACGTGTAATCACTTGCAGCTCTTCATCAACATTCGGATAATCAATAAGAATCTTCAACAAAAACCTATCCAGTTGCGCTTCTGGCAAGGGATATGTTCCTTCATATTCAATTGGGTTTTCAGTCGCCAAAACAGAAAACACGGGAGAAAGCCGATAGCGCTTTCCATCAATTGTTGTTTGATGTTCTTCCATTGCCTCAAGCAATGCAGCCTGCGTTTTGGGTGGCGTGCGGTTTATTTCATCTGCCAATAGAATATCTGTGAATATTGGACCCGGACGCAAAGAAAATTCCGCGCTCTGCATATTAAAAACGTTGGTTCCGGTAATATCGGAAGGCATTAAATCAGGCGTAAACTGAATTCGCGAATAACGCGCGCCCAAAATTCTTGCTAGTGTTTTCACCATCAAAGTCTTCGCCGTTCCCGGTACACCTTCAATAAGTGCATGTCCTTCGGCAAAAATAGCGATAAGCATTTGCTCTATGACTTCGTTTTGCCCTACAACAACTTTTGCAAGTTCGTTTTTAATGTATTCAGCGGTTTGTTGCGTATTTGCCAACATACTTTTTACGGCAAAGCCAATTACTGTGCCGATTTTCTCCCTTTCTAATTTAATGTGTAATCAAACAGAGTTTTGATCGCAAGCAATATAACTGCCGAAAGAAAAATTCGGCGAAGCCAAACATCACTCAGTCTTGTTACTATCCGCGCCCCTAAGTTTGCAAAAACAAACATTGTTGCGGCAAGAATAACGCCGAGTTTATAATCAATTAGCCCCTGAACGGCAAAAATTACTGTTGCGATTCCCGAAGAAAATATATTTATCAATTTTGTTCCTGCAATCGCTTCCGTAAATGTAAAGCCATAAAATGCTGCCAAAACAGCCGTCAAAATCGTCACGTATCCACCACTGTAAACGCCGCCGTAAATTCCCAAAAAGAAAGTTAATGCGAATGTGATGATTGGCGAATCAAAGCGCCCGGCGGATTTTGCTCCGGTTCCGTTAAAAATTATGAATAATGAAACCAACACCATCGAAACAACCACGATTACCGGAATCCACTCACTTTTCAGCCATCCGACAAGTAAAGCGCCGATTGAAGAGCCGACAAGCGTTATTATTATCAACGGTTTTAGTTTATCTACTCGTAACGACCCACTTCGCACAAATGGCAGGGTTGCGCCGATATTCATAAATGTTAGCCCGAACATATTGGTTGCCAGCGCAACTTTTGGCGCGACGCCGAACTGAAACATTATCGGTACCGTAATTAGTGAATTGCTTCCCGTTACCACCCCAATTACACTGGTGGCGGCGAAGACAACAATCATTAAAATCAGGTGGTAAAGTTCCATTATTGTTTCTTTTTGCGCCTATTGATTCCCAAAAGCTTTTCCATTTCACGAAGCTGCGCCGTCAGCCTTACAACATCTGAACTCTTTGCCGTAGACCCGTATATAATGTCTTCGCAGCCTTCAATTACTTCACTTACTTTGGCTTTCTTCCAATTTAAACGTTCCGCCAGCAGCCCGGCAAATTCATCATTTGAAATTGAATTGGGGTCAACGCCAATTATGTTCGAGCTTCTTCTTTTGAATTCTTTGTAGATATTTTCGGTAGCGATATCATAAGCGCGCGCGCGTTCCTGTAACTGTGCCATTGCGCTTACATATTCTAGCTTCGATAACCTGTTTGGTTCCGCAAGCGGCAAGGGACGACCAAACCTTTTGCTTTGTGAATAAAAAATCAGAACCACAAAAAACAACAATTGAAGCACAATCGGAATCAGCGGCGTTCCCTTAAAATACTCTAACGCAAGATTTTCATTCTTACCGTAACCAGAACTGTATTCATCAAACGCTATGGGGAAAAGTTGATCCCCCGCAAGATTGTATGCAAGCCGGCTATTGTCTAAAAGCGTAATTCCTCCGTTTGCAACAATGTAGGGATCCGTTAGCCAAACTATTTCGCCGTAACCGAGATTTGTGGTAATCAACAAGTTCTTTTTGCCATCAGAAATCTGCACCATCGGAAAGTAAGAAATTTCTGATTCGGTATATTCTTCCGTTTCGGCTACATTCGTTTCAACTTCTTGATCTTCTATTTCTTCTTCTGTTAAAACGTTCGCGGAATCGCCTTCCGGAACGCTCTCAAAGTTGGAATTATCTATCTCTGCATTCGTATTATCGTTGTATCCGTAATCAAATTTTGCATTTGAATTATTGTTGAAGCCGCTTTCTTTTTCTAAAGGATGGTCTTCCGAAAAACCTCTATAATATGCGTCACAATTCGGGTTAAATTCAGTGATTATTGCGGATGACGCGAACTTTGAAGGCTGTACCGAAAATACCCCGGCGGTGTAAACGGATGGTTGAATTGGCGTACCGGCAGGCGAATTGCCAATCATCGAGACCGAATCGGATGGATCTGCCGAAACCACTTCCAAAAGTTCTTTACTTGATGTATTGGTGTTATTTTCTTCCGCGCTACTATTTTCGTTGGTGTTTTCAACTTCGCGGAATTCAACATTTGCTTGGTCGAACGTATTTTCTGTCGCCAAAGAATCCTCAACCTTAAATCGCTTGCAATTCCCGGGCTGCAAGAGTTGAAAATCCGGCTCTCTGTCAATCAATATAACCCGCCCGCCAAAGCGAACCCAATTTAGCAATGCTTTATATGCCGCTGCCGTGCGCGGAATTTTTGGTGAACCCATCAACACAATTGTGCCAAACTTTTCAGGGTCATAACTGCCAATTTCTTCAAGCGGATCTTGAAACCTTACAACTTTAAACCCCGTGTGCTGTAAAAGATCGTAAAAAGCATGTGTGCCTGTGGCACCGTAATTAAACGTTGAACGGTTCGGAAAAATTTCATTATCTAGTTCTTGATTACGCTGTACATATGTGGCGGCATTTAAGCCGATCAAAATCAGCGCAAGCACCAGAACACCTGTAATAACGAAGAATCGTTCTTTCATCCTAATATTCAACCGCGTGCAGCCGCGGAAATTACTTCATCGTATTCCCCACGAAATTTATCCCAATCGGCAAATGCTACGGGTTCGTCGCCATACCAATGCCGCTCATATTCGTTAGTTAAACTACGAACGGGCGACAAAAGCTTATGATTATTGCGCAAATCCCTTAAATAATCACGATTTGTTTTGTTCCAAGCAATCTTTATCGCGCTTCTTTCACCAAGTTCGAAAAGTAGTGCGATATATCCTTTGCGTACCGCGCCGCGTAAATCGCCCGCCGCGGCAAGTGCTTCGGCTTCGCTAAATAGCGTTACGGAAGTTGCATCTGAAGAGATTGTTTCGCCAAGGATGATTCGTTCGCCACCCTTACCGTCTGAGGTAAAAAACCGCTTGCGAAGAACGGGTAAGAATTTGAAAAGCAAATATGCGATTAGAGCGAAAATAAGAGTGTAGAGAATCCATTGTGCCGCCGTTGCATATCTGCCAAAACCGAATCCTATTTCCGACCTTGGTAAAGGTTTTGATTCAGGAAAAAGGCTCTTTAACCATTCCAAAAACCTATCCCAAAGTGACATTAAGAATCCTCGTTCATTATTCGGTTTTGCGTATTCTTCGCGAGAAAGAATTGTATTCAAGTCACGTTTAATCTTTATATTATTTGCCGGAACCACCTCCTTTTGAAGCATTTCAATTGAATATTCAATTGAATTTAGCCGCTCTTGGATTTCCACGGCAATCGAAACTTTTTCGTCGTCACCGACGGTGGATAATGCTGAAAATCTATCCAAAAGCACGGAATTATTCGTTTCTATCTCTGAGTTTTCAAACGTAACTTTTTCCTTAACAGGCAAAAATCTTTTGGCTTTTTCATTAAGCTCTGTTGCATCAACACTTTGTGGCGCTTCTATAAATAACTTAACGTCATGTTTCAATGCAGCTATTTGCGCGGCATATTCTTCGAGTGTGGCTCCAAATGCGGAAAACGAAACGCATAGCACGATTAAACCAATCGCAATTACCGATTTAAACGATTTTTGAGCCCACGTTTTCATTTAAGAATGCTTAAAGATTCTCCCCTGTTCTTAGGTAATTCCTTTTTTGGAATCTTTTTGGAATTAGACAGTGCAGGCAACAACGGATTTTGAAAATCATCCGGCACCGCCGGGATATCACCCAAATTTGCCGCTGCCATTAACTCAATATCGTAACCTTCGCGTCGTACACGGTCATCAATATATAAAAGCGAAAGCCCAATCATCCAAACCGGCACAAGTAAAATAATGCTAACTTGCGAAATAATGCTGCCGGCAATCTGAAACCAAATCGGCACAAAATCACCTTGAAACTGCACCAACGGAATTCCGCGCACCCAAGCAATCCAACCAATCGGTAGATACAAAATCGCAAGCGCAGACCAAGTTGCGACCGTTGTAAAAAGCACCAAAACGCTAACACGCCAAACATTGTTTCCCGCAAGCGTCACACTTCTTGAAATCGCAGAAAAAACACCTTGCCCTTCCACAAGCATAACCTGTGGCACATATATAAATCGCGATATGACCAGAAAATAAAGAATCCAACCGACTGCGAAGGCTATCAGGGAAACCAAAATCGAAACAAGCGAAGCAAGCCAAATGTGCGATTCAAGGACATAAGCTGCTAACATCACCATGATTGCCACAGCAATTAATACCAAGTAAAAAACCACAACCCCAATGAATCCGAATATTGATGTAAGAATAGATGACGCACTTATCAGCCCCCAAAAGCGATTTCTCACGCTTTTATATGTAGCCCTAAACCCGATTGGTTCGCCATACAAAAGATGTCTCACAAAATTTCTACATGCACCGCCCATTACCGTAAGTGTTGCAACTATTTGGATTAAATAGATTACAATTGAGCCGATGTAGAGAAAAATCCTATACCCGATTTCCTCATCAGGCGATTGTGCATTTACGTTAAACAAATTGCGGGCAAGCATTGTCCACCCCAATAAAGCAACAAGCCCTATTAAAACCGGTGGCGACGCGATAAAAACAAACGTCCAAAAGTTTTCACGATAAAACCGAATAGCGCGGTCAACCAAATCTCCTGCGCCAAGTGGCGCAATCGATGGTTCGAAATTTGCGGAAAGTAGATCCTGCATATTGTGAAGAACAAAGCCGTTTCGGCATTGTAACTGCTTATCGCTTTACGAACAATTGCATCGGTAACGGTAGAAATAATCTTCGAACAAAAAATGCCTGTCAGCATGCAGGCATTTCCAATAATTCATAAACTACGTGTTGCAAACTACCTTGCATCAATTTTGTAGCTTTTGATTTTAGAATTCAAAGTGGTTGCGTTTAACCCTAAAAGCCGTGCCGCACGAGATTGATGCCCGCCGGTTTGTTCGAGCGCGCGCCGAATCAAATCAATTTCAAACTTCTTGACTTCGCTGTAAAAAGTTACGCCATTTGCGATATCTATTCCTATCGATTTTCCGTCGCTGTCTGCAATCATACGAATCGAGTGATCCGGATTAAGCACTTCGGGACGAAGCGAATCCTTTGTAAGTTCATCTGTTGGCGAAATTACAACGGCACGCTCAATAATATTTTCGAGTTCCCGAACATTTCCCGGGTAATAATATGCTTCAAGCAAACCCAAGACTTCGGGCGAAATTGCGCCGGAAATTTCCCTTCCGTTTTCATCGTTATACTTTTCTACAAAATGTTGGGCAAGCGGAAGAATGTCTTCTTTGCGTTCACGAAGTGGCGGAAGTTCTATCGGCACAACCGAAAGTCTGTAATAAAGATCTTCGCGAAACGTTCCGGTCTTCACAGCCTCTTTTAAATCCGCATTTGTTGCTGCAATTATTCTTACATCTACCGAAACCGGCTTTGTTTCACCCAGTGGCGTAAATTCGCGTTCTTGAATTACGCGCAGAAGCCGCACTTGCGTTTCAGGTCGTAGATCACCGATTTCATCCAGAAAAATCGTTCCTCCATCTGCCGCTTCAAACAAACCCTTTTTTGCATTTACTGCTCCCGTGAATGCGCCTTTGGTGTGTCCAAACAATTCGCTTTCAAGTAATTCTGAAGGAATGTTTGCGCAATTGACTGCAACAAAAGATTCTTCAACACGCGTGCTTGATTGATGAATTGCCTTTGCAATTACTTCTTTACCCGTGCCACTTTCGCCGGTTATCAAAACCGTGGAACGCGCCGGCGCGATTCGTTCAATCATACGGAATACTTCTTCCATCTTTTCAGATCTCCCTATGATTGAATCGCGGCTTACGGAACGCGCCATAATTTGTCGTAAGTTTACGCGCTCTTGATCGTTTTTGCGCTTTCGCATTCCCTTTGCAACAAGCGCCAGAATTTGATCATTCTTAAACGGCTTTCGGACACAGCCAAAAGCACCTTTTTCCCACGCCGATATTGCCGTTTCAAAAGTTGCAAACGCCGTGACCATGAGTACAACCGCATCCGAATCTAGCTCATTAATTTTTTCAAGTGCGGTCAAGCCGCCCATACCCGGCATCGAAACATCCATCAAAACCACATCAAAACTTGTGTTTTCGTATGCCTGAATCGCTTCTTCTCCGGTTTTTGCGAGATCTACTTTATATCCGGCTCCTATGAGGACCGTTTCAAGAACGTCGCGCATAATTTCTTCGTCATCGCAGACTAGAACTGTTCCCCTCTTTGCCATATAAACCCCAAAATCTATATATTTGAATAATATCTGTAACTTCTTGAATTCTATGTTTATCGCAATTAGTTTTCAATAATTTAGTTTCGAAAACAATTGTCTTTACAAATCTTTACGTATCAAAACTTTTTATGGTTATGAATATCTATCCGGCTTTATACGATCGATTTATGTTGCATCTTGAGCGTCGAATTCTTCTAAAACTGAGAACTGAACTATTTGCAAAGATTCCGAACGGGTCAAGGTTGCTGGAAATCGGAGCAGGCACTGGAGTAAATTTTCAATTTCACAATGTCGCCAAACTTTCTGTTGCGACAGATTTATCATTCGAAATGCTTTCAAAGGCAACGGATAAAACAGAATTTACCACACTTGTACAGGCAGACGCACACAAATTGCCATTTTCGGAAAATGCGTTTGATGTTGCAATTGCGACGTTGGTCTTTTGTTCGATCAAGAATCCAATCGATGCACTAAACGAATTAGCACGCGTATTAACTCCAAACTCCCCAATATTGTTGATTGAACACGTACGCCCTTCCGGTTTGCTTGGTTTCCTATTTGACGTTGTAAATCGCCCACTAGTTGTAATTTTCTCCGAAAATATATGTATGAATACCGAAACTTTGATTCGTTATTCACAAATTCGTATTGAAAACGTTTCAATCTACGCAAAGGGAATCTTGAAAGTTTTTGAATGTCGCACGGCTTCATAGCCAACAAATTTCTCGAAACACCAATTTCATAGTAAATTGAACTTGCAAGTGATTTTACGCGTATAAAACGAAAGGTTATAAAGGTTATTAAGAATAAATTCTCACGAAAAGAATCAATTATGTCAAAAACTTCAAAAGCTTTGATAATTGCGGCAACAGTTTGTGTGGTGTTGGTGTTGTTATTAGGAATCGGGGTTGCGGTAGTAGCCGAAATTTTTCGTGCGAAAAGTATACCGCAAAACAGTGTACTTGTGTTGCGTGTTGAAGGCGCGCTGGAGGATTATGCCCCGAAGGATTCAATGGCTTCGGCACTTGGAATTAACCAATCAGATTCTTTTCGGGATTTGTTGAATCAACTGAAAAAGGCAAAAGCCGACAAACGAATCGGCGGGGTTTTGTTGGATATTAATTTTCCGCAGATGGGCTGGGGTAAAGCGCAAGAATTGCGTAACGCAATAAAAGAGGTTCGCGCCGGTGGCAAGCCCGTTTACGCCTATCTTGAGCTAGGAATGACAAAGGATTATTACATTGCAACTGCCGCAGAAAAAATTTATATGCCGCCGGCAGGCGATTTATACGCCACCGGTTTTTCCGCAAATGCAACATTCTACAAAGGTTCACTCGATAAAATTGGAATTGAACCTGAAGTTATTCAAATCGGAAAATACAAGAACGCACCGGATTCATACACTCGTACGGATATGTCCGATGAACAGCGTGAAGTGTTAAACGCGATTGTTGATCAATACTACGGTTCGTTCGTAAACGCAGTTGCCGAAGCGCGAAAAAAATCTGTCGAAGAAGTAAAGGAAATTGTTGATTCGGCACCCTTTCACGGCAAGCTGGCGCAAGATGCGGGTTTGACGGATGGCGCAATTTATAAAGAGCAGGTTTACAATGAATTCAAGAAGCGTTTGGGGTTTAACGAAAAAGATAAGCTGCCGCAGGTTACAAGCGCAGAGTATGAAAACGTTTCGCCGGAATCGTTGGGCTTAAACAAAGGTGAAAGACTCGCGGTTGTATATGTTTCCGGAACAATAAATATGGGCTCTTCAAGCTCATCGCCTTTGGGAGAATCATTTGCTGGTTCTGATACGATCGTTGAATCAATAAATGATGCTGCCGAAGATGATTCGATTAAGGCAATCATTCTGCGGGTTGACAGCCCGGGCGGCTCTTCGCTTGCATCCGATCTTATTTGGAATGCAATTGAACAGGCTAAGACGAAAAAGCCTGTGGTAGTTTCGATGGCGGATTTGGCTGCTTCCGGGGGCTATTATATTTCTTGCAACGCTAACAAAATCGTTGCCGAACCAAACACGCTTACCGGCTCAATCGGAGTGTTTTTGGGCAAACCCGTTCTTAAGGGCTTTTATGATTGGGTAGGCATCTCAACCGAAAACGTTCAACGCGGAAAAAACGCGGGCTTATTTCGTGAAGACGTGAAATGGACTGATGAAGAACGCGCAAAAATGCAAGAGCAGGCGAATCAAGTTTATTTCACGGATTTTGTTCCGAAGGTTGCGAAAGGCAGAAATATGGATGTTGAAAAGGTAAACTCGCTCGGACAAGGACACGTTTGGACCGGCACACAAGCAAAGGAAAACGGCTTGGTTGATGAAATCGGCGGAATTGATGTTGCAATAAAGGAGGCAATGAAACTCGCAAAAATCCCGGAATCAAATCAAGTAAAACTGGTTTTGTTTCCACCGCCGGTAAGCCTTTTTGAAGCTTATTTCGGCTCGTCACATGCGGCTTCGCAAATGGATGCAGCCGAAGCAAAGATAATAAAAAATATACCACCACAAATAAGGAATTCATTGCGCAGGGCGGCAATGTTTGAACGTATGAAGAACGGCGAAACAATGTTGATGATGCCGTTTGAACTAGAAGTTAAGTAAATTTAACAAAAGAATACAAAAAAACGGGCTTTTACAGCTCGTTTTTTTTTTCACCAAATCGTTTACTGCTAACCCATCGCGTTGCTTTTGCATCTAACCAACCGCTACCGACACAACAGTAACTATTGTTATTACAACAATTATGCACGCATCTTTATAACTGGCACAATCATTGCAGTTAGGAAACTAAACGTTCGGTTTCGTTTTGTGAAATCGAAAATGAAAGTTTTAAGGAGCAAAATTATGGGTCGCAAGAAAAAAACGTTAACAATTATTTCCGTAGGAGCAATGATGTTTGCTTCGGCGTTGGTAACCTCGGCACAGTGGAATTCGCGTAACAGAAACACCGGAGGCGTATATTCAAATCGCGGTTATTACAATTTGGATACCACGGTAAAGAGCTTGTCCGATAAAAGCAAAAGCTTCGCAAGCAATTTGGATCATGAATTAGACCGAAGTGTTTACAATGGAACTGACCGTGAGGATTATTTGAACCATATGGCGAAGGATTTTAAGAAGGCTGCAGATAATCTCAAGAACGAATATCGCGATACGCGCGACCTAAACCGAAGCCGTGATGAGGCGCAAAATGTTCTTTCGCTTGGTTCGCAGATGAGCCGTGCACTTGCAAATTCTCAGGCTTATCGCAATTCAACTTTGCAGAATTCGTGGCGTGATGTTGAAGGCGAACTCAACATAATCTCACAAGCATACGGAATCAGATACGATTCGCGCGGTAGCTACAACACGCGTAACGGAAACGTTTACGGCAACGGAAATGGGAACCGTAACGGAAATGTTTATGGGCGTGGTAATGGAAATCGCAACGGCAATCGAAACGGTACATACGGAACTTATAACCCAAATCTCCGTTCAACGATTGTTAACCTTAAAAATGGCGGCAACCGGTTTGAAAATAGAATCGACGACGAAAAACGAAACGTGCGATCCGGTTCATATAATGAAATAGAAAAACTTTCGGATAAATTTGCCGATGCCACAAAGAAGCTCGAAAAAAGCTACGACAAAAATAACGATTACAATCGAAGTTATGATCACGCACGCGAAGTAATCTACATTGGCGAACAACTTGACCGAGAAATTTCCCGTTCAGGCGTAAGCCGCAATATTCGAAGCGATTGGTCAAGAATTCGACGCGATCTGAACGAACTAGCGCGCGCATACAACATACGCTTTAACGGATCGAACAGCACAAGCGGAACATTCGGTGATATTATTCGCAATCTGCCATTTTAACGAATCCTTAAATTAAGCACATTTCTGCCGCCTTTAACGGGCGGCTTTTTTTGCCAAAGCACTTCGCGACATTTTTGAGGTGTTTAGGTAAAATCAGTTTAAAAGTTTCGTTTGAGGACTACTTAAATATGAAGAAAAGATTTGTTACACCAGTTCTTACGATTGTGATTTCACTTGGAGTCTTCCTTTCGTCAACCGTGTTTGCCTTTCCCCGGTTTGACGAAGGAATGTTCACACCGGACAAGATTAAAGATTTGAATTTGGCTAAACGTGGCTTAAAAATCAAGCCAAATGACATTTACAACCCGGCAGTTGGGGGAATTTCAGAGGCGGTAATTCGGCTTGATTCCGGCTGTACGGGCGAATTCGTCTCGCCACAAGGCTTGATTCTTACTAATCATCATTGTGGCTACGATGCGCTAGTTTCGGCATCCACAAAAGAACGAAACTATGCGGATATAGGATTTAAGGCACACTCGATGAAGGAAGAAATTCCCGCAAAAGATTATTCGATAAGTATTCCCATTCGTGTTGAAGATGTTACTTCGCGCGTTATGGCTGGCACGGAAGGCTTGACGGGTGAAGCCTTGGCAGCCGCAATTATTACAAACACTACTAAAATCGAAGTTGAAGAATCAACTAAAGCAGCAAAAGGAAATACCGTTCAAGTAAGTTCCGTAAACGATGGTTATTTTTATTATTTATATGAAAATAAACAAATTAGGGACATTCGCATGGTATATGCACCACCGGCAAGCATCGGAAATTTTGGTGGCGACCCCGATAATTTTGAATGGACACGACACACGGGCGATTTTTCGTTTTTGCGCGCTTATGTAGCACCGGATGGTTCTTCGGCGCAGTATTCGCCAAACAACGTTCCGTTTAAGCCAAGAAAATTTTTGACGGTTTCGCTAAACGGCGTAAACGAAAATGATTTTGTTTTTGTGCTCGGAAACCCGGGTGGCACTACACGCTATCGCGAAAGCCAATCGATTTCTTATGCAGAAGAAGTAAACTTTCCGTTCCTTTATCAATATCTGACAGCATGGATAGGTGGTTTAGAGAAAGTTGGAGAGCAAAATGAAGATAAGCGAATTAGTTTACAGAGTTTTGTGGCGCAGCTTAGAAACGGACAAAAACTTTACGGTGGCAGTTCAACAGCTTTGCGACGCGGAGATGCAGTAGCGAAACGAAAGGCGGATGAGATTAAGTTTCAAACCTGGGCAGTTGGAACCCCAACACATCGCGCGGAATACGGAGGTTTGCTTTCCGAAATTTCAGCGATTTGGAAAAAAACAAATTCTTCGCCCGCGCGGGATCGGCTTTTGCGCACAGTACCAAGTAACGGAAATTCGCCTGTTTACACAAGTTTTATTAATGCCGTAACTTCCGCTAATAGCGGTGCGGATTTAACCGAAAAAGGCAAAGCACAAATTGAAGCAGCTTACAACAATCGTGAACCTATTGTTGAACGCGGTATGTTGAGGTTCTTGTTTTCACAAATGGAACAACTTCCGGAGAATCAACGCTTTGCAGAGGCGGATAATATTTTAGCCGCCCCCGGAAGTGCAGATAAACTAATGGCGCAGTTACTTGATTCCGGCGATTTTGATACGCCCGAGAAAATCTTTGCAATTTATTCGATGAAGCCATCAGAAATACTTGCGAAATGGGGCGATTTGGCAAAACTCGCTATAGCTCAAGGAAACGAACGCATAAATATACAGGTTCGAAACATGGAGTTTGCCGAAGCGATAACGCCGTTGCGGTTGCGGTATTTGCGCGGGATGAGTGAAATGCAAAAGATTACACCTTATCCGGATGCGAATTTTACGCAGCGTTTTAC
>JBKEBT010000037.1:0-27502 GCA_047973305.1 Pyrinomonadaceae bacterium | reverse complement strand
CGATGTCGCAATCGCTTGAGGCAAATCATATGCGAATCGGTAACTACAACAGCGCCTTTGATGAAAACCAAAGGTTCTTAAATCTAATTAGCAATTACCAAAAGTTCATCGGAACCAAGTATTCTGATTCAAACCAAGCCGGAAATATTTACTATGTTCTAACAAACATCAAGGGCGGGGATGACGCAGGTTCGGGATTAATCGGCGTTAATATGCTTACCGGTGAAGGCGAACGGCAGATAGTTTTTAACGATAAATCGCCGGATTATGAGGTCGATGAACATACGGGGCGGTTATTCAATTTGAATAAGGATACGCTTACCGCTTTCACAATAAGCGACCGCACGGAAACTAAAGAAAACACCGATGAGGACAATTAGTATGTTTTTACGGGTCTGAATAATTTTGCCATAGCGGTTGCGCCGCTTTATTAAGGGTTCTGACTTTGAAGCAAAGAATATACAGAACCCTCTTTTTTGAAGAGTTTTTGTCTAAATCATTTTTCAGACCCGTTTCTTGAAAAAATATTGCGATTCAAGTTAACGGGTAATAAAGAACAAACCCCGAAATTTTTGTTGGGAGAAAAATAATGCAAAGCAATAAATTTCACTTCATATTTTCAGGTTTAATCATTCTTTTTGTTTCGATAATCGTCTTTTCACAAGAAAATTCGCGGATTTCACAAACGGGAACAATAGAATTTCCGAAAAATGGAAGCGTAAAAATAGAGGTAATCGAAACCATCGAAAAACCCTTAAAGATAAAGTTTACAAGCGAAAATTCAAATAAAACAATTGCGGAATTTGAGCTGAAAAATGAAAAAGTGTATATACCGTTTGATTTCAATTCGCCCTTAAGTTCATTTGCGCGGTTTCGCAAACTTGAGAAAGTTGATGGGCTTCCGCAGCCGTTAATTCAGTTGGTCGCCGTAAATCCGGGCGGTTCGGATCATTCGTTTTGGACGGTTCTTTTTGCTGAAATTGACGGTAAGATTCGAATAATTACGCCTAAGTCGGTTGAAAATCCGATTCAGGGTGGGGTAATTATCGGAAATCTCGGTAAGGAAAACGGCGATGGTTTAGCTGTTTATTCGTTTATATGGGGCACCGATGAGGCACACTTCGGTGAACATTGTTACACGGTAGATTTTTATAAGTATGATGATGTGCAAAAAATGTTTGTGAAATCAAAAACCGTAACAACCAAAAAGAAGTATTTAAATGCAAACAATGCTCTAAGTGAATTTGGATTCCGTTCGCCGCTCAATAGACTGGACGATTTTCCCGGTTTGGAAGATTACCGCGAAGTCGATACAGAAGATAGCGAAGACGAACAGCTTGCTGAAAAGTATTACAAGGAAGGTAAAGCGGCAATTTACGCAAATGACGATAACGCCGCATTTGTGGCATTCAACAAAGCCGTGGATTTTGGTTCAAAAGAACCCGAAGTTTATTTTTATCTTGGGCAAATCTATGAAGATTTTGAGGAATACGAAGCTTCTATAAACAGCTATTCAAAAGCTCTGAAATTAAGACCCGAGTATACGCAAGCACTGGTTCTTCGCGCTTATAGTTACGCCGAAATGAAAGGTGGGCTACCAAACGCGATTAAAGATTCATCCGAATTGATTCGTCGGTTTCCCAACGGAAACGATGGGCAAATTTATCAATTGATGCGTGCACAGTTTTATCTGAAAAATGGCGAAAAGGGCAAGGCTGAGGAGGATATTGCGGCAGCCTTAAGGCTTGACCCCGATAACGAAGAGGCGAAGGACATTCAAAAACAATTCAAGCCGTAAAGGTCAATATTTGTTTGGCTTTTAGCTACCCCCACCTCAACACACCTGATTTATCCGAAGCCGGCGCCGTTAACGCGTTGGTTTCGGGTAAACCACGGCACTTTTGAACCCTTCTTTAACATGCTTCTGAGCATAAAACACAGGCGCAAAAACCAATATACCTAATAGAACCGCTACCGTTTTCCGCATAAATATCAAGTTCCTTTTTCGTTCCGACTGTAAAATTTAATTCTTTAGATTAGTTAAGAAAGCGTTATTGAAGTTGCGTGCGAAAACACTGCTTGATGAATATCCAAATCGCGCTTAACATTCATTATTCGAATTATGCGCGAAAGTTTTGTAGGAATAATTGAAGAAGGCTCCGAAGAGCATGAAATACTTGAGGTGATTGACGATTTACGTTTGCCGCAACATATCGCAATAATAATGGATGGAAACGGACGCTGGGCACAGGCGCGTGGCAAAGAGAGAATTGCCGGGCATAGAGAAGGCGCGGAATCAGTGCGTACAATCTTAGATACCTGCGCACGGCTTGAAATTGCGGCGTTGACACTTTACGCATTTTCTACCGAGAATTGGAGTCGTCCGAAACAAGAGGTTTCTGCATTGATGGAAATGTTGAAATACTATATCAGTTCAGAAATCGGCGAAGTTCACGAAAATAACATCAAATTTAAGGCGATTGGCGATATAGCAGGTTTGAATGAAGGCGTGCGTGAATCAATTCGAAACGCGGAAACACTAACGGCAAATAATACGGGAACAATTCTAAATGTTGCGCTTAATTACGGCGGACGCGCCGAAATTGTAAATGCTTGCAGAAGCGCATTTCGTAAACTCGAAAATGAAGGAAAACGTGGCGAAGACATTTGCGAAGCCGATATTGAACAAAATTTGTACACAAACGGCTTGCCGGAACTAGATTTGCTGATTCGAACAAGCGGCGAAATGCGTATTTCGAATTTTCTGTTGTGGCAAGTAGCTTATAGTGAAATTTATGTAACGGAAACGCTTTTTCCTGATTTTAGACGCGCGGAATTGTTAAAAGCTATAATTGCATATCAAAATCGAGATCGCAGATACGGCGGTGTGAAGAATCAAGTAGCGTCTTGATTGCTTTTTATCATGTGCCGGGGGTAGTTGCAAGTTTTGGCGGACTAACAGTCTGCACTGCCGGAGTTTACGGCAAACCGGTTTTTCCTGAAGAAATTGATTATGAAAAGCAGATTATTAACAGCCGCAATAGGTTTACCGATTCTAATTGGCGCGATTATTTTGCCTTATTACTTTCCGAACATTCCCGAAGTTCGGTGGATTTTTGCCGCGCTAGCAGTTTTGGCAATCGGCGCCGGCTTGTTTGAGTATTTTTCCCTAACCAAGAAGCTTGAATTAAAGGGCGATGCATCAATTGGATATTTAGGGGCGGCAATACTTATGGTTTCGTTTATTTTTGATGCACCTGCAAGAAATCCTGATCTGCTGAATCTTTCAATCGCGCTGTTTATTGTAATTCTGCTGGTTTCGCAAACATTTCGGTTTTCGAAAGATTTTTCAAAGATGCTTGCCGGCACGGGCGTAACTCTTTTAGGTGTGTTTTATGTAGCATTTCTTGGCGGCTATTTGGTTGCGATGCGAATGGGTTTTGAAACTCATCCCGCATTATCTACAAAACTGCTCGGCTATTTTTTCCTCGTAATTATGGGTGCTGATGCCGGCGCATATTTTGCCGGAAAAGCGTTAGGAAAGCATAAATTAGTGCCGAAAATTTCACCCGGAAAAACTTGGGAAGGTTTGATTGGCGGAATTATTGCAGCAATTGTTTTCGCAGCCCTTGCAACATATTTCTTTTTTCCGGAAATGCCATTTCAGGTTTCGATTCCGCTAGCAGCTGTGATGTCAGTTGTAAGTGTTTTGGGTGATCTAACTGAAAGTGCGATGAAACGCGGATCTAAGGCAAAAGATGCCGCGAGCATTCTTCCCGGACACGGCGGATTGCTCGACAGGTTGGATAGTTTGCTTTTCAATGCACCGATACTATATTATTTTGCTCGGTTTTATTTCTAATTTTTCGATGAAAGTTTTTCGAAGTAGCGACAATTATAACTTGAATTAGGCTTGAACGATATTTAATTGTTCAAAGCCTTTCGCTTGTTCGGAAGGCTTTTTTTATGGAGTAAGGACTTTCTAAGAAAGTCATAAGCGAACGCAAAAGCGTTTGATATAAAATTTATGTTGGATTCATTAGGAAGTCTTGAACGTACGCACACTTTGGGTGAGCTTCGTAAAAAACACGTTGGCGAAGAAGTTGTTTTGATGGGCTGGGCTGCAAAAAAACGTGATTTTGGAATTTTTACGTTTATTGATTTGCGCGATAGATACGGGCTTACGCAAGTTGTTGTTAGCGAAGAAGATGCGGCAGACGCGCACGAAAAAGCGAAGAATGTGCGCGGCGAATATGTGGTTGCGGTAAAAGGGAAAGTTGTTGAACGTGAAGAAGGCACTGTTAATTCGAAGCTCCCAACCGGTGAAATTGAAGTGCAGGTTTCAAAGCTCTTGATTCTGAATTCAGCCAAAACACTACCTTTTGAACTAGAAAAAGCGGGCTCGCAAAATATCGCAAGTGAAGATACGCGCTTAAAATATCGCTATTTGGATTTACGCAGGCAAAGCTTACAGCAAAATCTATTAATGCGGGCAAAGGTTTTACGCAAAATGCGCGATTTTATGGATTCAAAGGGATTTTTGGAAATCGAAACGCCGATTCTACTTAAATCTACGCCCGAAGGCGCACGAGATTTTGTGGTGCCTTCCAGAATTCACAAGGGTAAATTTTTTGCGCTTCCGCAATCTCCGCAAATTTTGAAACAGATAACGATGATTGCAGGGCTTGATAAGTATTATCAAATTGCGCGTTGTTTTAGGGATGAAGATTTGCGCGCAGATCGCCAGCCTGAATTTACACAGCTTGATATTGAAATGAGCTTTGCAAATGAAGAGATGGTTTTCCGAACGCTTGAAGGTGTGTTGGGCGAAGTTTTTTCATTGAGCGGTTTGGAATTTCCTGAACATTTTCCGCGAATGACTTATGCGGAAGCAATGCGCCGATATGGCGTAGATAAACCCGATGTAAGGTTTGAAATGGAACTGCAAGATATTTCATCAGCACTTGCGGAAACCGATTTTGCGCCGTTTCGAACGGTGCTTGACGCAGGCGGCGAGATAAAGTGCATTGTTGTAAAGGGTGGCGCAAATTACTCTAGGAAAATGCTTGATGGGCATCAGGAATTTGTAAAACGTTACGGCGCAGGTGCGCTTGCATGGATAAAATGCGGCGATGAAACAACATCTTCGCTGCTAAAGGTTTTGGGTGAAAAAACAATCGCGGACATTGTGGAAACATCCGGCGCAACGGTAGGCGATGCCGTTTTAATTGTTGCGGGAAAAAAATCCGTTGTTGCCGCATCGCTTGGTGCACTTAGAAAAGAAATCGCGAAGCAAGAAAATTTAATTCCAAAGGGAGTTTTTAAGCCGCTTTGGGTTACCGAATTTCCGATGTTTGAACACAACGAAGAAACCGAAAATTATGACCCCATGCATCACCCCTTCACATCTTTGATGGATGAAGATGTTCCGCTGTTTAAGCGCGCCATTGAAGATGGCGAAACCGAATTGCTTGGGAAAATTCGCGCGCGCGCCTATGACGTTGTTATAAACGGATACGAAATCGGCAGCGGATCAATTCGCGTACATCGTGCTGATATTCAAAGCCTAATCTTTAAGGCGCAAGGTCTTACGCCGGAAAAGGCAGAAAGCAGATTTGGCTTTTTTCTTGAAGCACTAAAATACGGAACTCCGCCGCACGGCGGCTTTGCGGCAGGTGTTGAACGAATTGTTATGCTTTTGCAAGATACCGAAAATATCCGCGATGTAATTGCATTTCCAAAAACCGCATCAGTGCAAGATTTAATGATGGATTCACCCGGCGATATCGACGAAAATCAACTGAACGAATTAACCTTGAAAATAACTGCAGACTGATTGTAAATTGAATAATGAAAAACAAGAGTTGCATTTACTCCTTTATTTAACGCACGCCAAATCAACTCTTAGGCGAGTTCAACAATTTTCTTTGGAACATGGAAGTTTGTTGTAAACTGTTCTTGTTTTCCATTATGGATTTACGGTTACGCTTTTTTACGTATTATCCTAAAACAAAAATAGGGTCAATTTTATTTGTGCCTAGGTTCGAAGTTTACTGTTCAAGTCAAACCCATTCATTGGAGATTCAAAATGCTTAGAGTATTCTCAATAATATTGCTCGCGTTCTGTTTTGTAACTTACGGCTATTCTTACGCTTGTGATGCCCCACAAATCGTCGCAAATTCAAATGCTGAAAATATTTTTTAGCCACAACAGGAAATGTACCTAGGCGAAATTATTCTAGAATCTTTTGAAGGCGAATTAACGAAGTTGGATGATTCGCAGATTTCTGAATACATTCAACGAATTGGCGATCGAATCGCCAAACACATGCCGAATGTCGGACTTACATATAAATTTCAAGTTGTGGATATGCCGATGGCGAACGCCTTTACCACCGCCGGTGGTAATATTTTTGTTACAAGAAAATTAATCTCAATTTCTGAAAACGAGGACGAATTAGCAGGTGTAATTGCTCATGAACTAGGACATGCCGTTGTGCGGCATAGCGCCATTGAATTGACGCGTTTGTTCAAGCAAGTTTTGGGGGAAACACGTGTCGGCGATAAAGACGATATTCGTAAGAAATACAACGCGCTTATTGAGAATGCCGCCAAGAATCGTAGTTCACAAAGTAGTTCGCATATTGATTCAAAGCAGGTAGAAGCCGATGAAATTGGCGTTTATTCGATGGCTGCCGCCGGATACGACCCCGAGGCGTTTACCAAAATGTTTGACCGAATCGCCGGAACCGAAGGTAAAACGGGAAACTGGTTTACAAATATTTTTGGCAGCGTAGGTCCAAACCAAAAAAGACTGAGAAAAATTATAGATCTTACCAAGAATCTTCCAGCGGAATGTAGGGAAGCGACTCTAAACACGGAAAATTCGTTTTTCGCCTGGCAGGCAAAAGTCGTAAATTATCGCGAAACTGCTCGCAAAGAAGTGACCCCGGGTTTAGTATTCAAAAGGGAACTTTCGCCAAAACTGCGTAGTGATATTACAAATATCGCGTTTAATCGGGATGGTTCGCGAATTTTGGTGCAAGATGATTTTGCGGTTACCGTTGTGCAACGTGAACCGTTAAAGGTTCTTTATCAGTTTCCGGCACCAAATGCCCAAAATGCAGTTTTGAGCCCCGACGGAAAAACGGTAACCTTACTTACCGAGGGTATGAGATTTGAAAAATGGGATGTTGATGAAAAACAACCCATTGAAGCACGCGAGTTTTTTAATGCGCGTGGGTGCGAAACAAGTGAAATATCGCCCGATGGAAACTTCTTCGCCTGTGTCAATGTAAATTCGGATAGCGCCGATATTTCGTTGGTAGATACTCGCACCGGTAACATCATCTTCGAAGGGAAAAAGGCGTTCAATATTAATAGATATTCGCTTTACTTCGCGCATATCGCCTCTTTGTTTAATCGAAACACTCCGCTTTTTAACATTAAATTTTCGCCTGATTCCAAATTCGCAGTTTTTAGTAGGGCAAAAAACAATCGGGTCGGTTTGGTTGCAAGGACTTCGGGAGTTGAAGTTGTAACAGAGAACGACAAGGCACGAGTCATCGATGTAACCTTGATGAAAGAAATTGATGAAGGAAACGAAATCAAGAAAATTACTGCAGGTGGGTATGCTTTTGTTTCGAATGAATTGGTAGTCGGTAACCCTTCAAATAAAGTTAAGGAAGGCGGTGTTTTTACCTTTCCGGAAGGTGTGCGAAAGTCAAAGTTTGATTTTGCAGGAAGGAATGTTGAAAGCACACAAAATTCAGATTTTGTTTTGATTAACCCAATAGAAAAGGATCTTATCGGAATTTTTGATGTAAAAAACGGCGTGGTAGCAAGTGCGATTTCGCGAAAGGGCGTCGCGATTTGGAATGACATTGTAGCTTTCGAAGGTACATCAGGCAATATGCTCGTAAATCGTATGGAATACGATTCGACGAAGAAAAAAATAAAACTTAGGCAAATTGGAGAACTTGAAATTCCTGCAGGTCAACTTGGCAAGCCTGAGGCGGTAGCCGTATCTGATAACTTTCGTTGGGTTGCAATTTCTTCACGTTCGCGCGGTGCAATGTGGAATTTGGGCGATGGTTCACGTAAATTTTTCGTTTTGGGATTTGAAGATGCATCGCTTGACGGCAACGGTATAGGAATAGTTGCTTTTGAAAAAGATCGCGATAAGCCCAAAACCCTAGCCGTGTTAAACGCCGCCGATGGAAACCTAACCGTTATCAAAGAACCGCTCGGAAAATTAACCGAATTAAAAGGGCGGTTTTTGATTGAACGCAAAAATTCTATCGCTAAACCTGTCCCGAAACGAAAAAACAATAATGAAGATGAAGGGGATGATGAAGAAGAAGATTCGTTTGACCCTCGCTCAAACACGCAGCTGGAAATTACGGATTTAACCACAAATCAGGTAGTTTGGGAGCGTAAGTTTGATGAAAGTTTACCGCGTAATTTCTTTGACCCAACTAGCAATCGAATTGCGCTTTATTGGAATATTGAATCAAAAGAAGCCCGTAAAGCTTTGGATGCAAACCCAACATTAAAAGCAAAGGCTGCTGTACTCGGCGAAAAGAAGGGCGATTATTTAGTTGAAGTTATCGATATACTAGGCAAAGAACCAAACCGTTGGCTATTAATTGAAACAGGTAAAGGTTCTTTTCGGATTTCTGTTGTCGGAACCCAAGGAGATTGGCTTATGGTCTATGATTCCACAGGGCGCGTGTTGGTATATTCGATTGAAAAAGGCGAAATTATACGCCGCTATTTTGCGCGTTACGCGGCGATTAACGAGAAATTGGATCTAATCGCGGTTGAAAATGTACCGGGGAAAGTTTCCGTCCAAAGAGTTTCTGACAGAACCAAGATTCAAGAATTTGTAGTAAACGGACAAACTTCATATATGCGTTTCAGTGAAAACGGCAGGTATTTATTGATTTTAACCGATCTTCAAAACGCGTATGTCTTTGATTTAAGCGCAAAACCTTAGTAAAACTTATGGAAAAATCACGGCTCAAATTTTAGGAACAAGGTGCAAGGTTGATGATTTTTAAAAGTACGGGCTTCTTTTTGTTAGCGTTTTTTATTTTTGCATCAATCGCATTTCCGGCTGATTTTGTTTACGTAAAAGATGGCAGGTTTTACCGTGCAAATAAGCTGTATCGGTTTGTTGGAACAAACTATTGGTATGGCGGGTTACTTGCGCTTAGAAAAGATCCAAATCGTGGCATATTGCGGCTTCGCAAAGAGTTAGATTTTCTAAAAAAGAACGGCGTAAAGAATCTTCGCATACTTGGCGGTGCCGAGGGAACTGGTTTGATAAATAACGTTTATCGTGTTGGACCCGCCTTGCAACCAAGCAAAGGCGAATTCAATAAAGACGTGCTGCGCGGCTTGGATGTTTTGCTTGATGAAATGGCAAAGCGCGATATGAAAGCCGTAATTTTCTTTTCAAACAATTGGGAATGGAGCGGCGGTTTTCAGCAATATCTGATTTGGAACGGCATTGAATCCCCAAGATTTCTTACGCAAAAACCTAGCTGGGATGAATATCGAGATATTGTCAGTAAATTTTACACCTGCCAACCCTGTAAAGAAGATTACCAAACGCAATTGAATGTAATAATGAATCGCGTAAACTCAGTTAATGGAAAAGCTTATACGGATGATGCGACGATTATGGCGTGGGAACTTGCAAATGAGCCGCGTCCGATGCGTTCAGCTTCAAACGAAGCGTACAAAAAATGGATCGCCGAAACTGCCGCGCATATAAAATCAAAGGATTCCAAACATCTTGTAACAATCGGACACGAAGGCTATATCGGAACCGAAAGCGCGGAAATATTCAAAGAAATACATGCCGATCAAAATATCGATTATCTAACGATACATATTTGGGCAAAAAATTGGGGCTGGCTCGACGGCAAAAATATGGAGGCAACGTATAAAACCGCAGTGGCAAAAGCCACAGAATATGTAAACACGCATATCCCGATTGCTAAACGTCTCCGTAAACCTTTGGTTATTGAAGAATTCGGATTCCCGCGCGATGAAGAATCGTTTTCGATTAATTCCACAACAAAATTTCGTGATCGCTATTTTAAGTTGATGTTTTCTTTTATCGGCAAAGGCGTGGAAGGTGCCAATTTTTGGGCTTTCGGCGGAACGGCGCGCCCCATAAGCCGACAGGTGTTTTGGAAAAAGGGCGACGATTACATGGGCGACCCTCCAATGGAAGAACAAGGTCTAAACACGGTTTTTGATAGCGATGAATCAACCTGGCGTGTAATCCGAGGGTATTCGAAATGAAACAGTTTGAATCTAGAGTTTCAAGAAGTGTGTAGAGGGGCAGCACCACAAGAGCAGAACGAAAATATCGTTCTAAAGAATTTACACAAAACCTAAAATGCAAAGCGTACAAGAGCTTTTCGGAAACATCGATATTTACCTTTTCGATCAAATTCTAAAAGATAGATTTTTGCGCAATCAAAAAATCTTAGATGCCGGTTGTGGCAGCGGAAGGAATTTGATGTATTTTATTCGCAAAAATTTTGATGTTTACGCTATAGACAAGGATTTGGATTCCGTGGTGAGTTTGAAACAACTCGCGCAATCTATAAATCCGAAGCTGTCGTCAATGAACTTTCAGCGCGCATCGATTGAAAATCTTCCATTCGCTGAAGAAACTTTCGATTGGGTGATAAGCAGTGCGGTTTTGCACTTTGCAGAAAACGAAGAACGCTTCGATGCAATGCTCAATGAAATGTGACGCACGCTCAAACAAAACGGCTTTCTCTTCGTGCGCCTCGCTTCATCAATCGGAATCGAAGACAAAATAATTCCAACATCAAACCGCAAATATAAGATTCCCGATGGCTCCACGCGTTTTCTTGTTGATCATGAGTTTCTACTTGAAAAAACCAACAAGTTAAACGGCAATCTCATCGAACCAATCAAGACGACAAATGTCCAGAATCTAAGATGTATGACAACGTGGGTTTTGCGGAAGAATCAACAATAAAATTCTTTTTGTTGCTGTAAAATAACAACCAAGATAAAAAAATATGTGAGAAGTTTTAGAACGAAATATTCCGAAAACCGGAGTATATCAAAACGGACAAATCTTCTCAGCACGGCTTTTTGAGCCTAAAACTTCGGCTAAATCAACTTGTTTCAGCTCACGAGCATTCATCAATTCGAGCAAAACTTCTTGCGGAGTAGCTTCACGCGGCTGATAAAATTTTTCTTCAAAATCGGCAATCAGTTTGCCCAAAAGTTCGAGCAACGCGGTTTCTTCAAACGACAATTTATCGCCTTTTGCCAATAAGTTTTCGACCAGCAAAACCGCACGCTCATTTTCTTCTTCCGTTTTGATAATGGTCGGAAGAGTTTATGAGCAAGCCCGAAATTTGACAATAACACTATTAAAAAAAGCTGGTTGAGTTTAAATTCAAAGATTGGGAACAGCACGGAACAACGCCTGAAAAAATTGGTCAAAATGTGACTTTAGAAGAAAAAGAAGAAAGGGCAGAAGAAATTGCTAAACTATTGGGCGACAATAAAATATGGCATTCCCACGGGAGAATGATAGGTTTGGCAACTTTACAAAAAGTTTTACGTCTAAAGATAGAAGATTATTCGGATGAAATTGAGTTGCGAGGTTTGATTCAGTCGTATAACGATTTAACTACTGAATACATAGCAAGAATGCAACAACCATTCTTTTTTCATAACAAATACTTTTTTGGTTAGGAGATAAAATATGGCGATAAGTGAAGAACTTAAAAAAGAATTAAAAAAGAAGAAAGAAACTATGGAGAAAAATAAGGAATATGTCCGTCTTCGAGAGTTTTACATTGAGATGCAGGAAATTGGAATTGCCAAAAAAGCGGAATATGATTTGCCTCCGCTTGATACTATAGGTCGGCATTCATATGAAATAAGCCACTATGTTCCCAAAAAGAAGATTTGCTAGACATAAAATAAATTTAGTATAAGTAGGACAAATCAAAATAGTTTGTCCTTCTTTTTGTTTTTAGGCAATAACACCGCGTGTTTAATGGTTTTGTCGCGTTCTGCAAGTGAAAAAGCAATTTCCATTTTCTCGCTAAAAGGTAAATTCCGTTGATTTAGACGAAAAGAATCTTTTTGCGATTTAATATATTCACTAAGTTGTTCAGTTATGCTAGCTTTTTCCTTTTTCATAATTGAAATTTACTGATATTGTCTTTCCACTTTTGGGATAAATTATGCTTGGCTAAGATGCTTTGTAACTCATCTAAGTTGACCTTTTCGTGTTGGAGAAAAACTCCGATTCGTAAATAATCTTTAAGTCTTCCCGTATCGAGCATTACAGCAACGAGATATTCGGGAGTCATCACACGGACGACAACTTCATCAGATAATTGAAACTCGTTTGCTTGTGTTACAGCTTCGTCAAGCAGTTTTTTTTCAGTTGGAAGAAATTGAACCGGAAATCCTTCGACGTAAAAATGTTCGCCTTTCATTCCATAGCCCTTATCTTTTAAATAGTCGAAAATCGGTTGAAATTCCATCAAAGGATTTCCGCCGGGTCTTAGATGAACAAAAATATCAACGTCTTCGGTTGCAATCGGTTCGGTGTAAAAAATAACTGCAGTTGCACCGCCGAGTGCATAGTTTTCAATTCTACCGTCTGCCGTCATTTGATTGATAACGGAAATTGTTCTCGCAATATCAGCCATTTAATATCTGCATTGTAGGGAAAATAAGACAATTTGTTAAGTCGAAACATTTTTTCGGATTGAGATTTCAGCCAATTTACTAAACAATAACATCAAGCAAAAGTTTTCAGCGGAGCATATTTAATGCTGAGAGTTGTTCTATTGGAACATTACGCTAAAAACCTGATGCGGATAATACCGACGAAGGGAGAAAAACAATGAGTGAAAATAACGAAAAAATATCAACAGAAGTAAAACTGCCGTCATCGCAGAAAATCTATGTGGAAACCAACGGCAATACAATCAATCAAAACAAACATAATTTACGAGTTCCGTTTCGGGAAATAGCCTTATCGCCTTCCAAAGATTTAGAAGGGAATTTGGACGAGAATCCGTCAGTACGTGTGTATGACACAAGCGGAGTTTGGCAAGATGAAACGGTTAAATGCAACGAAAGAGAAGGTTTACCTACCCTACGGAGAGATTGGATCATTGGACGCAACGACGTGGAAGAATACGCCGGACGTGAGATTTTGCCACAAGATAATGGCTATTTAACCAACGGCGCCGAAGAAGTTGCAAAGGTTAAATCGAATGGTAAATTGGAAGAATTTCCGGCGTTGAAGCGTCCGCCGTTGCGTGCGAAATCAGGCAAATGTGTAACGCAGATGCACTACGCGAAACAAGGCATCGTAACGCCCGAAATGGAATATATTGCGATTAGGGAAAATCTCGGTCGGCAAATCGCATTTGAAACTCTCGCCAACGAACAAATCAATGACCGCAGTTCGCTTTATCATCAACACCAAGGAGAATCTTTCGGAGCGAGTATTCCGAAATTCGTAACTCCCGAATTTGTGCGTGATGAAGTCGCTCGCGGTAGGGCGATTATTCCCGCAAACATCAATCATCCTGAATCCGAACCGATGATTATCGGGCGGAATTTTCTTGTCAAAATCAATGCAAACATCGGAAATTCCGCGATTGCTTCTTCGATTGAAGAAGAAGTCGAAAAGATGCGATGGGCAACACTTTGGGGAGCCGATACGGTGATGGATCTCTCAACAGGCAAAAATATTCACGCCACGCGCGAATGGATTCTGCGAAATTCGCCCGTTCCAATCGGCACAGTTCCGATTTATCAAGCCTTAGAAAAAGTGAACGGCAAAGCCGAAGATTTGACATGGGAAATCTACCGCGACACGCTCATCGAACAAGCCGAACAAGGCGTTGATTATTTTACAATTCACGCCGGAGTTCGTCTGCCGTATATTCCTTTGACCGCGAAACGCACGACCGGAATCGTCTCACGCGGCGGCTCGATTATGGCGAAATGGTGCCTCGCCCACCACGAAGAAAGTTTTCTATACACCAGATTTCAAGACATCTGCGAAATTATGCGGACATACGACGTTTCGTTCAGTCTCGGCGACGGATTGCGTCCCGGTTCGATTGCCGATGCGAATGACGAAGCACAGTTTGCCGAACTCGAAACTTTAGGCGAATTGACGAAAATCGCTTGGGAAATGGATTGTCAAACGATGATCGAAGGTCCCGGACACGTGCCGATGCACCTCATCAAAGAGAATATGGACAAGCAGTTGGAGGTCTGCGGCGAAGCTCCTTTTTACACGCTCGGACCACTGACGACCGACATCGCACCGGGCTACGACCACATCACATCCGGCATCGGAGCGGCAATGATCGGTTGGTTCGGCTGTGCGATGCTTTGCTACGTTACGCCCAAAGAACACCTCGGTTTGCCCAACAAACAAGACGTAAAAGAAGGCGTGATCACCTACAAACTCGCCGCCCACGCCGCCGATTTGGCAAAGGGTCATCCCGCCGCTCAATACCGCGACAACGCACTTTCAAAAGCCCGCTTTGAATTCCGTTGGGAAGATCAGTTTAACTTGAGTCTAGACCCCGAAAAAGCCAAAGAATTTCACGACGAAACTCTCCCCGCCGAAGGTGCCAAACTCGCCCACTTCTGCTCAATGTGCGGACCGCATTTCTGCTCAATGAAAATCACGCAAGATGTCCGCGAATACGCCGCCAAAGAAGGTGTCGAAGAAGAAAAAGCATTGGCAGTAGGAATGGCGGAAAAGGCGAAGGAATTTGTCGAAACAGGAAGTGAGATTTATCACGGCAATTTGCCTGATGGGGCGAAGGAGCATCATTAACAACAATCACCGTATTAGCCAAGATGCCGCTTTGGTTGGGAAAACCTTTGCGACCGAGTGAGGAGATATTTTATTTGGAAAACCAAAAAAGTTTATATAGATTTGAAAAACGAAGTAAGCCATTTCTTAATCTTTACTAAAATTGTATCTTCGATTTCCAAAACGCCAGTTTTTTCCTCACTAACAACATCTGACGTTTTGGAATTGTAATACTCTTGTTTTTCAAGATGGTCTCTATTTCTTCCGGCTGTAATTTCTCCATCTGTCCATAGATTTGACCAAACAACTTTATTATCTCTAATCCAATAGTGAGACCGACAATCAAAATTCCAATTTCCGATTGATGGATAAAGCGTAATTGAAACTCCGTCAAAAGTTAATTTCCAATCCGTTGGGGAAAGTGGTGTAACAACTTCATTTCCACAACCGCAAGCACATTTGTGATTAACTGTTGCGTAGGTAAACGAGACGTAAAGAACATCGTCTTCTAAAGCATCAGGAAAAAATTCGACAAATTTATGAATCATTTTCGATACTCGTAAGCAAATTTGAATTGATAGTGTATTCGCTGTGATTTTCTTTTTCAAAATCGTGATAAAAACCCGATAATTTTTTCCACTTAATTACAGCTAGCGAAGCATTAAGTGCATTAAGTTCCGCAGTTTGAATATTTTCTGCATATTCGTTTAATGTTTCATCGGTCAGCGAAATTCTGTTTCTCACATGGTCTCTTTTCTGTTCCGTGCTTGTGGTAACTCTAACTGCTCCCCGTAATTTATCATCAACATTTTGTATTCCAATTCCTACGTCAATAAATGAAATTCCCTTAGATTCTAAACAATTGATAATTTCTTCCTTTACGCTTCCCTTATCGACACTCAGAAACACAAAATCCATATCAGATAATTCTTCAAGATTAGTCGAATCCACATAATAATTGTGAGAAATTATTTTTCGGTGCATTTTTGAATAGATTTGTTTTAAATACTCAGTTTTGAAAATTCTGAGCCGTAATTTCTGTATCGGTGTAGCTCCCGGCGTTCTAAAAGCATTGTGTGATTTATAAATGTCGCCGTCAAAAGTATGGATTTCCGACACAGGAGTTTTTGAAACTAAATCCAAAATGTAAGCACCCGTTCCACCTAAACCTATAATTGCTATTTTTTGTTTAGCTAATTTTTCAGAAATGAAACTAATTTTTGCCCTGCTCGAATTTGTGTCTGCGTAATTGAAAACAGATTTCGATTTTCTCGGCTTTATAATCTTAAATGTTTTCTCAGTTACCGATTCATCCACAGATTTCGCAGGTGCTGAAATTATATTTATGTAAGTTGACATTTTCTTGAAGTAATTCAAATATCCGCTTGCTGGCTTACTCGAAAATGTGTGATTGACAGTAATTTGGCTTGTTAGTTTTTGAGTTTGAGTAGAATTAATTATTGCGTCAATAGTCCTACCGTCTTTATAACAAGGTGCTTCGCCTATGAAATAGGTTACATGAGTATCAGGTTTTAAAGTTGTATCACCTGCTAGATGAAGTGTGGAAACAAGTGTGCCATAGTTAATTTTCCCCTGCGAGTTAAGATACGGCACATGGTGAATTAACAAATGATTATCACTTATTTCCACTTCGTAACCTTCATTCCAAAGCTGTTTTAAGTCTGAGTTAAGATTTATCAGTTTGTGTAACATCGAAAATCATTCCTTCTTTTACTTTTACTGTATCGCCCTTATCCATTGAACCTTCTTTATTTCCTTGACCTCTTTTGTAAGTCACCGAATAAACGATATTTGGATTTGTGGAAACTGTTCCGAAAGCAAGTTCAACGACTTGGTTAAAACTGATTTCACTACCTTTGAAAAGTTTTTCGCGGGCATTAACGATTATTTTGTATTCTTTGTTTTGTCCCGGAGCATCCGATTTTTTATCACTCATAATTTTTGTTCTCCTCTATGTGATTGCTAAACTGCACTTTAATTGCTAGAATGCAATTGCGGAGTAATAATTGCATTTTCGACTGTTAATTGCAAGAGTGCAATTAAAATATTTTTTTATGAAAAAAGAATCATTTGATGCAAGTGCTTTTTTTTCAG
This sequence comes from Pyrinomonadaceae bacterium, assembly GCA_047973305.1. GTDB lineage: Bacteria > Acidobacteriota > Blastocatellia > Pyrinomonadales > Pyrinomonadaceae > Aridibacter. The sequence goes on along the minus strand of JBKEBT010000037.1, from coordinate 10,515 downwards.
CACTTGACGCAGAACGTATCTCCCGAAAATTAAATTGGAAACAGGTTGCTGACCAATCTAAAGTTAGTGCTTCAACCTTAACTCGTATGGGGCAAGGTAAAAGACCTGATGTTGACAGTTTGGCATCTTTGGCAAATTGGTCTGGACTTGAAATTGATAAGTTCATTAGAGATTCGGATGACAAAAAACGAAAAGCAGAACCATTAGCCGTTATCTTTTCATATCTCCATGCAGACAGAAATTTAACTGAAGAAGGAGCAATAGCACTTGAAGAATTAATTAAAGCTACTTACGAGCGTTTAAGAAAAAAGGATGGCACTCAGAAGGGGATTTAAAACCGAAGCAAACAAAATCTCAAAAGATTTACGGCGAGAATTGGAACTTGCACCAGAAGCACCGCTTAATCCGTGGAAATTGGCGGAAAACTTGGGTATTCCTATTTGGACGTTGAGTGAAATGAAAAGCCTTGCTCCAAATGCTGTGAATCACTTTACCCTAATCAACACTTCTGAGTTCTCAGCAACTACAGTTTTCAACGGAAATGCCCGAACTATTGTTCATAATGATGCTCATTCACTCGGAAGACAATCTAACAATATTTTCCACGAAATTGCTCACGGTTTATTGCTTCATCCGCCTCAGCTAGCTTTAGATGCCAGAGGCTGTCGAAATTGGAATAACGATTATGAAGAAGAAGCAAAGTTTTTGAGTGCTGCATTACTTGTTTCGGATGAGGCGGCTATTCATATTGCTAGAAACAACATAAGCGTAGCTGATGCAGCCGTTAAATATGGTGCTAGTGAGAAAGTAATTAATTGGAGATTACGCATTACAGGGGCATTTACGCGAGTTGCCCGCACAAGAAATTATTACTCAAATATGAGACGAAATTAATAGACTAATAGCTGGTGTTTTGAATAATCCACGTTAGTCATTTGATTTAATACAAGGTGTTGTTAAGGTTACGGGATGACAATTTGAAAAAATATGAATTGCCGTCTGCTTTAGCTGACGGATTGAAAAGGTCGTGGGTAGCAAGGCTTTAGCCGAATGAATAAAGAATAAATCAAATTCCTGATGGCTTTTGCTAAAGAAGCTGCTTGGAAACTCAAAAACCAGCTCCGTTAGGAGCGAGATATTTATAGGAATAGGTAAAAACGATGTTTGAGCTACATCGTAGCGATATATATTATGTCGTTCCTATGGAACTCGGAAAAATTTCCGTCTATTGAGCTATAAATATCCCGTTCCTAACGGAACTCAGGCGATTGATAAAGCAGATGGCAATTCAACAAGACTTTATTAAAACCGCAAGTTTTTTCAGATTATGAAACGGATATTTTTTACATTTGCCGTTATCTTATTCGCGGTCGGCGGTTCGTTTGCTCAGATAAAGAATTTTTTGTTTGTTGGGATGGACAGAGAGCTGTTGAGGAATGCGGATTATTGGAACCCCGAAGTTTTTGACGGCGTTCAGATTGCGTATTCGTGGAATCAGTTGGAGATTGCGAAAGACGAGTATGATTTTAGTTTGATCAAAGAGGATTTGAAGTTTCTCAAGAAATCTAAAAAGAAGCTGTCTATTTAGATTCAGGATGTTTCATTGTCGCAGCAGCGAAATTTTGCACCGAAATATTTACGCGAAGACCCGATTTATAACGGCGGAGCAGACAAAACCCATTCATTCAAAGATTACGACAAAACGGAATTTACTCACGAGGGCTGGGCGACGAGACGTTGGGACGCGGGAATGCAAAAGAGATTGCCCAAACTTTACGCGACTTTGGGCAAAGCTTTTGACGGGAAGATTAAAGGGATAAATACCGAAGAAACTTCCGTCGGATTTGGGAGCGGAAAGTTGCATTCGTCCGGCTTCAGGTGCGAGCGATACAAAGAGGCAACTACGGAAAATTTAGCGGCTCTCAAAAAAGCTACCCGCTTATTCAAAGAAGTTATAAAACCGTCCCATGCAGATTGGCTGTTCAGGATGGGAAATATAATTACATCAATCCAAATACTAACAAACGTATAACCGCTGAAGAAATACTCCAATTTGCAGAAAACGAGCTTCATTTGACCTACATTTTTTGGGGAACAGAAAATCCATATTTTCAGTTGCGAACAATTCCTTTTCTGAAGATGGTGAAAAAGAAAAAGCCTTAAAAATCAGCACGACAAAAAGGCGAAGAAATTGGTGAAAAGTGGAAGCGAGATGTATTAGGGAAATTTACCTGATGGAGTGAAAGAGCATCATTGAAACTGTCGAAATAACAATTCATAAGACCAGATTTGTCAACTAACGCAGATAACCATTCACATCAACATCGCTCGCATCGGTCTAATTCCAATCAATGCAAATGCGATATTGATTATTTGTTTTGAAGCTCTTTTGCCCGATTCGGTCTTCTTTCAAAGCCTCTAGCCGATTTCCCGGCGGAACACGCAAATCATCAAGCGAAACGGAAGAATCAATTTGCTCAAGTTTGCGAACGTTGTTATTCCACAAATCTCTTGGCAATAAGCGTCTTGCATTAGCCTGCACATTTCATGAGCGCAGAGCTTCAATATATTTTGAAAGAGTTTGCAAGATATAAATAGTCCCAGTTTCCATTAGTTTCAATGCCACCGTTAATCATAAGGTAGAGTGTAAGCCTATCGCCGCTTTTTAAATCCGGCGGTAAATCATTTGCAGCCGGCGTTTGAACTGTAATCCAATATTCCTTATCGCATTGGGTAAACAAGTATTCTGTTTTTATAACATCCAGTGGATTGTAATCCGTGTTAGTTGACCCTACCTCTAATGCCGCCGCCCAATATTTGTAAAAAGCCAATTTCTTTGTAGATAATTCTCGTTTTTCGCCGGCATATTTAACTCTAACAGCGGAATAATATGGTTCGTCTGCAACCATTAGGTTAACCGAATCAGTTACCGGAACCTTTTCAAAACCTGAATTTAGCTTGCTGAGTTCGGCAAGCGTTCTGGGTTCGTACAAATGATAAGGAAAACCCTGCGATTGTGAAAAGATTGGCTGGCTAAAAACAATCGCCAAAATTAATACAGAAAATACGGTTTTAGTTAATAAAAGAAATTTTCGCATAGTGCCCCACAAGCAATCAATATTTCCGAAATTCGTTTGTTAAAAAAACATATTCCCAATCGTTTTTAGGCTTGAGCCCGCCAACCGCCATTACGTAAAGTGTAACCATATCGCCTTCTTTAAGCTCCTTTGGGAAGTATGCAGCTACTTGCTTTTGAACCGGAATCCAAAATTCGCGATCACATTCCTTAAACAAATACTCGCTTTCAAGACGCTCGAGAACTTTTGAATTTAGGTTTAACATTCCAACCCATATCTTAAAAAGGTTTAGTTTGTCATCTGAAAGCTTTCTAGATTTCGCGGTATATTCAACCCGAATTGCTGAATAAAACGGGTTTGCGCTAATCATTAACGGAGTTGCGCTGCCGTAATCCGGTTCCGTCTCAACCAAATGAATTTCATCAAATTCTTCGAATGTGCGCGGTTCATACAATTCATAAGGGAAAGTATTTTGTGCCTCTGCAAGAACTGTGAATAATAAAACCGCAATTGTTATTGAGATAATATGTACGTTATACCGAAATTTCATAATGCAAATATCCTTTGAGATTTGTAAGAGTTTATCATTTCCTAAGAAAAAGAACGTATGAATTGTTTAAGAAAAAATTAGATAGAAATGGTTTCTTTATATTCGCCCCAAACTAATCTGAGCGTGTTTGAAATTTCGCCAACTGTCGCGTAACACTCAACGCATTTTAGAATTTCGGGTACAAGATTTTGTTCAGTAACCGCAGCAGCTGAAAGCGAAGCAAGTGCGGCATCCACCGCTTTCGAGTTTCTTCTTTCTTTAACAGCTCGAAGGCGCTCAACCTGTGCACGTTCTATTTCCGGGTCAACCTTAAGAATCGGAACCGAACGAACCTCGTTTATTTCGAATTCGTTTACGCCAACAACAATCGCTTCTTTTCGTTCCACTTCAAGCTGGTATTCGTACGCCGCTTCTTGAATTTCGCGTTGAACATAACCGGATTCGATAGCTTTCAACATACCGCCCATTGCGTCAATCCGCGCAATATATTCAAAGGCAATGGTCTCCAACTCATTCGTAAGTTCTTCTATTGCATAACTTCCACCTAATCCGTCAACAATATCTGCGATTCCTGATTCGTTTGCTATTACTTGCTGCGTGCGTAGTGCAATTCGCGCGGCGGTTTCGGTTGGAAGTGAAAGTGCTTCATCCATTGAATTTGTATGCAAGCTTTGCGTTCCGCCAAGCACTGCCGCCAATGCCTGAATAGTTGTACGCACAATATTTACTTCCGGCTGTTGCGCGGTTAGTGTTGAGCCCGCTGTTTGAGTGTGAAAGCGAAGCATCAGTGATTTTTCGTTTTTTGCGCCAAAACGTTTTTTCATGATTCGAGCCCACATTCTGCGGGCGGCACGAAATTTTGCGATTTCTTCGAGAAGGTTATTGTGCGAATTAAAAAAGAATGAAAGACGCGGAGCAAAATCATCTACATCAAGCCCGGTCGAAATCGCTGCTTCAACATATGCGATTGCGTCGGCAAGAGTAAATGCGATTTCCTGCGCTGCCGTAGAACCGGCTTCACGTATATGGTATCCGGAAATCGAAATTGTATTCCACTTCGGAACATTTTCGGCACAAAAGGCAAACGTATCGGTTATTAGGCGCATTGATGGAGCAGGCGGGAAAATATAGGTTCCGCGGGCAATGTATTCTTTTAGAATGTCGTTTTGGATTGTACCGGAAACATTTTCAAGCGAAATATTTTGCTTTTTTGCGACAGCAAGATAAAGGCAAAGCAATGTTGAGGCGGTTGCGTTAATTGTCATTGATGTGGAAACACGGTCAAGCGGAATGTCGGCAAAGAGGGTAAGCATATCTTCCAACGAATCAATCGCAACGCCTACTTTCCCTACTTCTCCAGCGGAAAGGGCGTCATCGGAATCGAGCCCGATTTGCGTTGGCAAATCAAACGCCACACTTAATCCTGTTGTTCCGTTCGCCAACAGATATTTATATCGTGCGTTTGATTCTTCGGCTGTTGCAAACCCGGCGTATTGGCGCATTGTCCAAAATCTTCCGCGGTACATATTTGATCTAACCCCGCGGGTAAACGGATATTCGCCGGGTGCGCCGATATCTTCGGCATAATCAACGGGTTTAGTGTTTGTGGGATCAAAATCGTTTGGTAATTCGATTCCGGATGATGTTTCAAATTTTTCGCGTCTTTCCATCAGAAAAATGTTAGCACATCACGTTAAATGTTCTTTATGTTATTCGCACGCTTCGTCCGAACTAACGGTCGAATCACCTTGTATCCAAACTTCACCATCGGCATAAACTTCCTTTTTCCAAATAGGTACAGTTCGCTTTAGTTCTTTTATTAACCATTCGCACGCTTCAAATGCGGCGCGGCGATGTGGAGCCGCAACAGAAATAACAACGCTAGTTTCGCCAATGGCAAGCTTTCCAATTCGATGAACAATTCCAATGCCTAAAATTTCGAACTTTTCGTGTGCGTCTAAACCGAGCTTTTCCATTTCCGAAATCGCCATTGGTTCATAAGCTTCGTAAATTAAATATTCGGTTTCACGACCGCGTGTAAATCGACGAACGTAGCCATCCAATGTAACGGTAGCGCCGCACGCTTCGGGCACCACTCTTCGTGCAATTTCGCCAACATTCAGCGCGTCGTTTGTAAGTTCAAAGAAATCCGTGTTCATTTTGTTTGATTCGCAATTGTTAGAAACCGTTTTGCTTAAATTGCAAAAAGATACTTTTGAGCTTCGCTAGATATTAACAAAATCAAAACTACCTGAAAAAAATGGAAGCAAAAATGACCTGTAATAGTTGATTGATACTTCAAATTCATCTAAAAAAACTTGGCTAAAGTTTCGCGATCGTCATCCACCGCTGACAGATGTAAAAATCGCAAGCTCATCACCATCAACCAAAGATTCTTCGCCCGTAGAATATTTTTGATTAACTGCAACCAGCAAATTCTTAAATTTCGCCAAATTTGGAAACGAAGTTTTGACAAAATTTACCGCCACAGAAGTTTTGCTACCGTCTTCGAGTACAATACGCGTTTCACGCAAACCGACAGATTCCGCGGTTGCTCCGAAAAACAGCACTTTTATTTTCATAAGGTCTTTGTAAACGTAGCCTGCGCTTCTTCACGAAGAGCTCTTTTTAGAATTTTGCCGGTACCTCCGATCGGAAGTTCATCACGAAATTCAACAAAACGGGGACATTTATTTTTTGCGAATTGTTCCGCGCACCATTTGAAAAAGGCAGTTTCCGTAAGAGTTTCGCCCGATTTTAAAACAATATACGCTTTAACTTCCTCGCCCATTTTCGCGTCCGGAACGCCGATAACGGCACAAAGTGATATTGCAGGGTGTGTTAACATCACTTCTTCCAATTCGCGCGGATAAACATTATAACCGCCGCGAAGAATCATATCTTTCTTCCGATCTACAATTTGTAGATAACCTTCTTCATCGATTATTCCTATATCGCCGGTGTGAAACCACCCGTTCCTCAAAGCAATTTTCGAATCTTTTGGTCTTTTGTAATAGCCTTTCATTATGTTTGAACCGCGTACAACTATTTCGCCGCGTTCGCCAGATTTTACTTCTTTGTCTTTGTCGTCAAAACATTTAACTTCTACGCCCAAAATCGGTTGTCCCACGGAACCGGGCTTTGAGGGGCGTTCGAAGTGATTAAAGGTAACAAGTGGCGATGTTTCAGACAAGCCGTATCCTTCAAAAACGCGCACGTTAAAACGTTTTTCAAAGCCCTTCATTACTTCAACGGGAAGAGGCGCGCCACCAGAAGTGCAACCGATCAGGTTCTTGGAAATCCCGCTTATGTCCATTTTAGATTCTTCCGCAAACCGCAACAGTGCCCAATACATTGTAGGCACGCCAACCCAATAATTGATCTTTTCGTCAATCATGGTTTCAAGTGTTTGCTTGGGCTCAAACCGCGGCAAAAGCACAATACGGTTTCCGGCATACAATTGCGAATTCATCTGCACGGTTTGCCCGGTTGTGTGAAAAAGCGGAAGCGTAATCAAACAAGATTTTTGTGGTGAAGAAGTGAAATCGGAAACCGGCAGATGAACAAGATAGCTGGTAATTGCGTTTGAATAGATATTCAGATGTGATAATTCGGCACCCTTTGGCTTTCCCGTCGTTCCGGAAGTGTAAAGAATTGCCGCAGTATCGTGCGCATCCGTCGTTACGGTCTCAAACGTATCAGGATGTTCGAACGTTGCCTGCAGAAAAGTTTTCGCGCCAACAACGTCGGTTGCTTTGGTTGGTTCATTGCACATAACAACCATATTTTCGCAACTCTTGACACTATCAAAGGCTTCCTTAACAAATTTTGCAATCGGTAATTCTTCGGAGCCTTCAAATGCAAAAACTGCTTTTGAATCGGAATCTTCAAGGTGATATTTAATTTCGCGGGGTCTCAGCAAAATACTTAATGGCACAACAACCGCACCGGCTTTTAAAATGCCGTAATAGACAATCGGAAAATACGGACGGTTAGGGCACGAAAGCGCGACCTTATCTCCTTTCTTGATTCCCATCTTAACTAACGCATGCGCAACACGGTTTGAAATTGCATGAAGTGTACCGTATGTAATGCGATTATCCCCATATATTACGGCTTCTCGTTTTGGTGTAAGGCGCGCGTGATGCTCAATAATAGAAGCTAGATTCAAGCATGTAGCATTAAATTCCATAATTGCCTCCGATGTTGTTATTTATTAAAGATTATCACAACGTCCGGAAAACAGTTGAAGTTTTTATTTTTAAGCGCTATTCAGTTGTGCAGGTTCAGTATTTAGCTTTTATTTTTACCGCGCGTTCTAAGCCGTCTTCGTTTTCCAATATCTTTCTCTTGAGATCAATGTCTAAGTTCGGATTAGTTTTTAGAAAATTGTCGATTACATTCAAAGCCTTTTGACTTTTTTGTCCGCGAATAAATGATGATGTCCACCCGTTTACAAAGAATATTTTGCGGTTTTGTTTATGATTCGGCAATTCTGCCAGCGCCTTTTTTAAATAGGGAAGTGTTAGAGTTGCTTGGCTTGGTGCGTTCCAAACATCAAATGCAGCCTCAATCCAACTTTCGGAAATTTCTTTGTTGTTTACAAAATCGTTCCAATATTTTGCTTTGGTTTCTGCGTTTGCGAAGCCGGCTTTTGCCGCATAAGCATATCGTTTTGAAGCATCATCGGTTTCTGTTTTTTCAAGATTTTCTAACAATTTTCTTGCATCAGGATCGCCAAGAACAATTAGGTGTGTAGCAATATCGAACTTATCCTTGGTTTTTAGTGGAAGAGCAGGAATATTGGTGGCATTTCCCATCAAAAGTTGCTTAAGAATTGTAGCGGCTTTTTTGGTATGGGCGATTTCAAGATATGCACGATAATAAGTAAGGCGAACGCCTGAATCTTTGGAACTTTTGATTTGTGTAATCAAGAGCGATTCTAATTTCGGCGCAAGAGCTTTTTGCTGTGAATCACTTAAATAGTATGTAAACGCGGTGTTTACACGCCCTAAAATTGAAACGATTGTGGACACATCCGTTTCAACGTCAATATTTTTGATTGCCAAATTTATGTATTCAATTGGCGCGAGTTCGTAAAATCTAACAGAATCCCAAAGCGAACCCCACATCATCGAACGCAAGAACCCGTCTTGTTCGTTTTTGATATTTTCGGTTATATAGCGTCGCCCTTGCTCATCAAGCAAAAATATCCCATAGGCTTTATCTTCATAATTCGGAAACACGAATTTTGGCACGTATTGCGTAACATCCGCCCTTTGCGGGTTCAAAACCCAAAATTGTGCAAAGCCTTCCTTTACGGGAAGTCTGTTTTTGGAAATTACTGCATCGCGCGTTTCGGTTTTACCGTTTTCGAGCTCAAATAATACTCGGGTTTTCATTAGCCACGACTTGTTTTCTCCGAGTACGTCGCTCTGTTCAAAAGTGAAAACTTCGGCGGCATTGCGTGTGTCGTTGTTCGTTGAATCAACGTGCAATTTGCTTTTCTTAATCGTAACAATAGGCAATCCCTTTTGCGTCACCCATCGATCTGCAAATTCCTTTACATCTTTTCCGGAAGCTTTTTCAAATGAATCAACCAAATCACGCCATTCCGCGTTCGAATATTGATGGCTCTTTAAAAATGAACGAACTGCCGCGCGAAATTTCTCGTCACCCAAGAAAAACTCAGACTGTTTAAGGAATGAAGGCGCTTTCTGGTAAACGATATTTCCATAGGCAGATTTTGCTGCGCTAAGATTTGAAATTTCTTGATAAATTGGTGTTGTGCCCTTTGTAACATCCGTTGAATAAGCGGCTTGTTTTGTGCGTTCGTAAAAAACCTTCCACGCATTATATTGAGGCAAGAGTTTATCGATTGCCTTGTATGCCATAAATGTCGCAAAGCCTTCTTTTAACCAAAGGTCATCAAACCATTTCATCGTAACCGTATCTCCGAACCATTGGTGTGCATTTTCGTGAAAAAGCAGTTGCGCGCGTGAGATATAGTTGTTTGCTGTTGGTTCGGTAGGAAAAATTATGGATGATTCTCGCACAAAAGTTGCGCCTGCATGCTCCATTCCGCCAAATGGAAATTCCGGAATCAAAACTAAATCATATTTTGAAAACGGAAATTCGAAATCAAAATATTCCTCATAAAACTTTATGGAAGTTTTTTGAAGTCGAAAAATATCTTTTGAGTGCGGCGAGAATTTTTCTATTTGCGATTTTCGAACGTAAATTTTTGTTTTAGGGTTTTCGGCAGATTCATCATCGGTAAATTCCGTAAAATCGCCGGCGGCAAACGCAAAAACGTAAGTGCTTATTGGTTGTGTTTCATCAAAACGATACGTTTTTGAGTTGGTGTTTTGGATAGGCACGGTAGATTGCGGATTATTCGCAATCGGTTTCCAAGCAGCGGGGATTGTTAAAGATAAATCGAAACGCGCTTTTAGATCGGGTTGATCAAACACGGGGAATGCCGTGCTTGCATCAGACGGAACAAAGAGCGTGTAAATGTATTCGCCGCCATCCTCCTTGTCAATATAACGCGTTGTGGCGGCGCCCGATGTTTTTACCGGTGATGCAAATTCTATTTCGATTGTGTTTTCGCCGGGTTTTAGAAGATTTTTCGGAATTATCAGGTGTTCATCTTGATGAATTGAAAGCACTTTTCCCGCATTCGCCTTTTGCGCGTTAACACTCAAAACCTTCGCGTATGGTTTATTTTTATCATTTAAGAATTGAGTTGTGCGCCAATCCAACACCAAATCATTTGCAGCACCTTCATCCGTAATATTTACATGCGCTTCAACCGTTCCGTACATCAACGGAGCATTCTTTTCTATCGAAATGCGTAATTTATAGCGGACGTTTGAATAGTTGTTG
>JBKEBT010000036.1:0-33679 GCA_047973305.1 Pyrinomonadaceae bacterium | reverse complement strand
TCAACAAGGCACATTTGCGGCAAATGCGCTGCCCGCGGAACGCTTAACGTTTTTGAAAAAAACTTACGGTTTGGTCGCGCTTGCGCTTGTTGGATTTGCGTTTTTGGTAGCGATTTTGGTTAATACCCCAACCGCGGGGTATGTGGCTCAAATGATGACGGGCGGATATGCTTGGTTAATAGTTTTGGCGGTTTTTACAGGTGTTTCGTATTTGGCAAATTCACTTGCGTATTCCGGCTCTTCACAAGCAGTTCAGTTTGCGGGTTTAACCCTTTATGTTGTTGCGCAAGCGATTATTTTTCTTCCGCTAATATACATCGCGACAGTGCTTACCGGTGATAACACTTTGATTGTAAAAGCGGGAATTACCACCGGCGGATTGGTTGCCGGTTTAACTGCGCTTGTATTGTTTACCAGAAAAGATTTTTCTTTTTTGGGACCAATTTTAACTATTGTAAGTTTTGCGGCGTTAGGATTTATAGTTGCCGGAATCGTCTTCGGATTTTCGTTTGGCACATTCTTCGCATTCTTGATGGTAATTTTCGCAGGTGGTTCGTTGCTTTATAACACATCAAATATGTTACATCGCTTTAGAACTGATCAATATGTGGCAGCCGCGCTTGGCTTGTTTGCAAGCATCGCGCTTTTGTTCTGGTATATACTTCAAATATTTATGGGTTCAAGCAGCAGAAACGATTAAATTCTAATCTTCGGCTTTAAAAAAGACACGGTTTGTTTGCCGTGTCTTTTTTTGCTTCAATTTACATTCACAATCTATTCATCCTTATTGAAAAACGGATGTGTAAGCAACCGTGGACGTTCTTTTCTTACCGGTGCCTTTGTCAAATAGATCTCTTCAACCAACACCGATGGAGCCACGACGCTAGCCGGTGTCCCCGTTCCGTTATAGCTGCTGTTAACAAGCAGATTAAACGGATATGGATCGTTGCCCGCCGCAAGAATATCGCGAAGTTCACGAACCGAAAAATCCGAAATTGACGCTCCGCGCATTAATTCTTCCTTACCCGTTTTTACATCAACCCGATAAACCATTGTCGCGCCAAAGGTACCGTATGTAGAATTATTGTCACGCAAGATAATTCCGAAAGGCACGCCTTGGGCTTTACATTCATCCATCAGCTGTTGTTTTAATTCCGCAAAGCTCTTGCCATCTTTTGATTCAACAATAAAATTACTTATATCGGTTGTACCGCCGCGAGCTCTACCATTAGATTGTTTTATCTTTTTTGAAGGAGTACGGGTTGAAAGCAGTGTTCGCAACACACCGTTTTCAATTAGCGTTAGTGGCTTTGCTTCTACGCCTTCATCATCGTATTTATACATTCCGGCTAGCGGGAATTCGCCATACTTTGAACGCGTGGGGTCATCATAAACAGATAAGAATGTTGGAAGAACCTTTCGACCGATTCGATCTGAAAAGCCCGCGGCACCGTATCCATCCTCACCATACAGCGCTTCCGCCATTGCATTTGCGTTTGGATTCATAAGGTTTGGCTCTAATAATTGCAAGAACAATTGAACGGATGCCCCTTTTGTAAACAGCGCGGGACCTATGTAAACATCGCCAAAATCCTTCGCATTGCTGTAATTGGTAAATTCATCGTGCATTCCTTCGATTTGTTTATCGATTTCTTCAACACCGGGAATTTCGTTGTATTCCGTCGCAAAAATGTGCCGATACGGTTCGTATGCCGTGTTGTTGCTCGCAATGCCGTTAGCATGTATATCAAACGTGATAATCAATTTTGGCTGAAGCAATCTTGTGCCCTCGGAATTTACCAAATAGCGATTTTCAACCCGTGCATAGAACGCAACAAACGAATTACTAAATTCGGGGTATGCCTTAAACTTCGCTGACCACGCTCGCACTTTTTCTTCCCAAAGTTTTTGATCAAGCTCTAACTTTTTCGGAGTTTCGATAGCGGTAACTGCAGGTTCCTTTGAAAACGAAGTCGCAGTAACTTTTTCCTCATCGTCTTCCGCCTGATTCTTCTTCGCAGCCTTCAATGTTTCAAACATATCTATCGCCTGTTTATACGCCCTGTCAGTTGCAAGCCATGTCTCGTGGCGATATGCGTCATAGTTTGGTTCAATCGGCAACGAAGCTATCGAAGCTGCCTGCATATCAAGATCGTAATCACCCATTCTTACGTTAGTATTCACAAACCGATAGGTTTGACGCATCGAACTTTCGATACCGCCAAATGTTCCGCGAATTGCCAACGAATCAGCATCGGTCACTATATATTCGATGAAATACGGCTTTTCAAACGATTTGAATTTCAAATCGTTCATCGAGCGTTTCAATTCATCAGACATCGATTTGAAAATAACATCTTGCGAATTTTGCGCGCTGACGCCCGATATAAAAAGGAGCATCAATAGATATGAAATAATGTATTTCATTTTCCGTTTCCTCCTTTCCAATCTTTTACTTCAAAGCCGGGTGGCGGCAAAATCGGCTGAGATTCCTTCGACTTGAATCGCTTTTGCACCTCAATTTGCGAAACCAAAATGCCCGGCGAAATTGCGGAAACAGGCACCCATCCACTTTCGGCGCCGCACATTCCGTTAAAAACTTCAGAAGTGTTATCGGCGGCAATAATTTTGCTGAAGACGGTAAGCGGTGTGCCTATTAAATCCAGCCCGCGCACCAGCTTATCCGGTCTGCCATCTGCAAATACTTTGTAAACCATAACCGGCGTAACCTGAAATGATTGTGTGTCAAACCGCGAAGTGTTTGTAAATCCACCGGAAATATCGTCAAACAACAACCCAAAGGGTTTCTTCTGACGTTTAATTTCGGCAATCAAGAGTTTGCGAAGTTCAGCCGGTGAAACTGTTTTTGATGCCTGCACAATCAGATTTCCCTGTCTGCTTACGGGAGAATTACCGGGTTGCGCCCTGCCGTGTCCGTTTGATTTATCAACCCCCGGCACGGGCGAACGACTCATCAAAAATGTCTTTAGTATGCCGTTTTTTACCAGCTGTACGCGTTGCGATTTTACGCCTTCGTCATCATATTCATATGCGCCGTTTAGATCGATTTCACCAAATTTCTTCATGGTTGGGTCGTCAACTACGGAAAAAATCGCGGGCAAAACCGGCTGATTAATTCTGGCGGTAAACGTATTTCCTTCGTATTCTGATTTTTGACGATGCCCTTCGATTCTATGACCGAAAATCTCGTGAAAAAACACACCGCTTGCTTTACCCGAAAGAATTGCGGGACCCGTAAACGGTTCGATTGTTTCGGCACCTCGTAATTCCATTAGATCGTTTGCGGTTTGAATTACCTTTGCCTCAATTGTCTTCATATCCGGCAAGCCATCTGTGTTTACCGCTTCAAACGATTCAAACTTAAACAAATCCATTCCGTCTTCAGCTTTTGTTGTGGCATAAATCATCAAACGCGTGCGCAAATTACCCGAGGAAATCTTGGTACCTTCGGTGTTTACAAAAAATCTGTTTTCCGTTTGCGAATTAAGGGTTATTGAAGACGTGTAAATGTATGGATACTTCTTAAAGATTGCTGAAAGTTCCTTGACACGTTTTTCCCAAAGCTCGCGGTCAACATTCAGCGAAGTGGATTTTCCGGAATAGGTTTCCGGCTTTTCCCTCGAAAAATCATCTGCCTTAAATTCATCTTCAGCCGAAGTTTCTTTAGATTGCTTTGCTTGCCGCAATGCTTCTACCGAATTGTTGTATAGCTGATCCATCTGAATCCAAACTGATGAACGAATTGAATCGTAATCATCGTCAAGCGCGATGGATATCGGGTTGCTACCGTAACCGGCGGAAAGATGCGTGTTATCAAAAACAAAATCTCCAATGCGCATAACAGGATCCAAAATGCGCGTCTGCATATGCATATTGGACAAAGTTGCACCGTTTGTTGCGCCAATCATTATCGTATTAATATCCGTGACACTGTAGCTCATAAAATACGGCGGTGGCGTTCCTTTCCCGGCAAACACACCAAAATTTCGGTTCAACTCATCGGTAACCGCGTTTGAAAGTGCTTTTGGTGGCTGTGCGTTTACAACTGCAGTGCAAAAAATCAATCCTGCAGCAGCGTAGAACACTTTGAAAATTGTTGGTTTTTTCATTTGTTTCTTAAATTGCCCTTGAAATTTATTTTCGCAAGCGGATCCAAATCTCAAAAATCGTCCACTTTTACTCAGATTCAAAATCATCAATGGTTAGATTCCCATCTGAATCTTTCATCAAAATTTCTATGCGTCTTTCAGCTTTTGAAAGCCGCTCCCTACATTCTCTGGAAAGCTTTATTCCCTTTTCAAAAAGCTCCAAACTTTCTTCAAGGGGCAATTCGCCACCTTCAAGTTGTAAAACAATGGTTTCAAGTTGCTGTAATGAAGCCTCAAAACTGTCTTTTTTATTTGGCATATCAATTCAATAACTTTGTAGTACTTTCAAAAATGCTGCCTAGATTCGGAATGCCGAGCCGTTCACCCAGCGTGTTAATAGCATCGGTTCCTCTTCCGCGTGCTATTTGAATGATTTGTTCTCCGTAACGTTTTGCTAAATTTTGGGCAAGTTCTTTATCGTTTAAGCCTACAATTTTCCAAACGCCGCCGTCTTTTTTCATTTTAAGTTCAAATTTCTTATCGGGCAGTTTGCTCTTAACTATTGCAAAATCGTTTTCGTATGTAACTTCGAAATAACGGTATGCACCAAGCGCCAATGCGGGAAAGGGCATATTTTGAAATTTTTTGGTGCGCTTGCGCAATTCCAGCGGCAAGTTCGCTTTCACACGTGCCTTTACCATCGGCATAAATGGTTTGGCGCCTTCGGCAAACCTGTCAATTAGCTCGGGTGAAAGCCCTTTACCGTATAACCCGATGGCGGAATCAACTATTTTTGGAACGAAATCATCAACAATCTTGTCGGAATCCACAATTTCGTTAATTGTTTCGCGATTGTCACGATTTGTAGCATCCACAAGTATTGCAATTGAATACTGCGGTGTTGTTCTAAGATACAGCCAGAACCCACCGAATGCGATAGCCAAAACCAATGCGACAATAAAAACAACGCTTACAAAATACTTAAACAACTTAAGAATTGAAACACCTTTGTTTGACTCACTTGCCTTTGTATTTTTGCGCACCTGCGTGGCGTTTTCATCATCACCGGATGAATGAATATTTGAATCAGTCATTCACCTTCTCCTTTGACAACACTTTTGCGCGCAACTTACCGTTTGCTAATCTCACGTTAATTTCTTCATCCGTATTTACAGAACCCGCTGTGCGTAAAATTGTTCCATCCGGCTTTGTTGTAAGCGAATAACCCCTCTCTAAAACAGCAAGTGGCGACATCGCGTCGAGCCTCGCCATTGCAATATGTAATCCGTTTTCTTTTGCCGCAAGTAGTTTCCTTTCGGCTGCCGCGGTTCGTTCCGCCAATACCGCAAAACGAGATTTTTGATCTGAGAATCTCCGTGCCAAACGACTTGGCGTGATGCGCGCAGCCAAAGCCTGAAACACTTTTTGATTTTCGCGAACTTGCTCCCGCATCGCCTGCACGCTACGGTTGAAAACATCTTCGATTTGGTAGAGTTCATCCTTTACGTTTTGTCGAAACCCCGTAAATGCTTCGGAATATTGAAGCGTCTCAAGCCTTCTTTGTTCGTGAAGCATTCGCAATCTTAATAAGTGGTGCATTTCGGTAACCCGCTTTTCAAGCGTTTCGAGTATTAGGTCTTCACTTTCTGCAACGATTTCAGCCGCGGCTGATGGCGTTGGGGCGCGAACATCTGCGACCAAATCCGAAATTGAAACATCGGTTTCGTGCCCGACTGCGGAAATTACGGGAATTTCTGATTCAAAGATCGCCCTTGCTAGATATTCTTCGTTAAATGCAGCTAAATCTTCGCTTGAACCGCCCCCCCTGCCAACAATTAGAACATCAATTTTTTGCCTCGTTTCCGCCCGTTGATTGAATTCGTTTGCAAGGAGAATTCCGTTTCTTAATTCTGCCGGTGCGTTTTCACCTTGAACCAACGAGGGGATAAGTAAGATGCTTACACTTTGCGTTCGCCGCGTTAATACATTGAGAATATCAAAGATTGCTGCCCCGTTCGGCGAGGTAACCACCCCTACGCATTGTGGAAAGTACGGAAGTTTTCGTTTGTGCGCGGGGTCAAACAATCCGTCAGCGTCAAGTTTCGAACGAATCTGTTCAAAAGCGATTTTCATCGCGCCTTCGCCAACAGGCTGCAATGATTCGACCGTAATTTGATATTCGCCGCGCGGCACATAAACAGAAAGCTTCCCGCGAACGCGAACACTCAATCCGTTTTCGGGCTCAAACCTAACACGCCAGTTCAAGCTTTTAAAACATGCCGCCTTTATTTGCGAATTTCCATCCGTAAGTGTGAAATACCAGTGTCCGGATGCCGCTTTGTAAAAGTTGTTGATTTCCCCCTCAAGCCAAACGTTCGAATACTCCGCTTCAAGCCTTTCCTTAACTAGCTCGTTTAACTCCGTAACGGAAAGCGGATGACGTTCTTCTTGATCAAAAAGGGAATTTAGAAGTGATGAATCCATCGTTCGGTATTGTAAATAAAAAAAGCGATATGTGACAGCTAAGCGATGTTTTCGCCGCTAATTTGTACTGCCGTGTTCAATAATAACGAAGAAGTTGTTCATTTCTGCTTCGTTAAACAATTGATTTATAAACATTGCATCTTTATTTGAAAACCCGTTTTCAGAAAAAAACTGAACCCGTTCGGTTTCCGTGCTTTTACTTTTTAGCGTACCCTTCAAATGCACCGATGTAAGCTTGATTCCAGCTTGCACACTGCGTGGCTTATCGGCGATTTTTACATTGCGTAAGTTTGTGTAAAGCATCATTTTTATCAAGCTGTCTTTGATATCATTCTTGCTTGGCATTAACCCCTTTTGCGAATGTTTGGCTTCAACCAGCACAACCGAATTCGGCGTAACGATTGTTTCATCAACCGTAAAAATATATTTACCTAACGCATCGCTTGTAATTGTTATTTTCGCTTTTGAAAGGCTTGATAGCGCTTCCCGCGGCTGAATTCCCTGCACTTCACGATTTTGTGCGGAAAGCGCCTTACCACGCGAAAATTCGATGAAGCCTTCCGCACTGCTCGCCGCATCAATTACATCCTGATACGCCATCGGGTCGTGCATATACGTCTGTGTTTCTTTGGAAATATTTGCGTAGGCTTTGCGTGCGGCGATAAACATTGATTGTAAATTTTGCGTTTGAATTTTATTCCATTGTGCGGCGGTACCGCGAAAATCCTTTACGGAATTTAACCAAACGCGAATTTTTTCCGGATCAAGCTTTTGCTTTGTAATTGAATCAGCGCGCCGGTTGTTCTTTTCTGCCGATTCGTATATTGCCGGCACAAAATAAACATCCAACAAGCTTAAAAGCGAAATTGTATCCCATTGAATAAAATCTCGTTCACCACCCATGCCTTCATCTTTAACAATAGGAATTATGGCAGCCCTTTTGCCTACAAAAGCCAAGGTATCGTAAACGCGTTCATAGGGATATGAGCGCGTGCGCTTGGGTGAAACCCAACGACTAACGGCTACTTTTTCGGTGTCCGATTCAAACAAAAAAGCCCCGGGGGCTTTGTTAATGTCAAATTCTTGGGCTGAAAAGGTTCGAAGCTTATCCGCTAGCAACGGCTTATATTTTATAGATGTAATATCGCCGGTAATTTCCGGCGCATCGCCCTCGCCCTCTTTTATGCTCCCTTCCGGCGGCTTTTTATAGCCCGCATTTGAAAAAGTGTATTGCCGTAAATTATCTTGTTGAACCGGCGAAACCTTCCCTTCGGAAGCGTTGAGAACTGTGCCGATTTTAACAAATGAACCGTCACGCTTTACCCGCACACGCAAACGCGGTGCGGAAATATCTGCGTTTTTTTCGTTTCCGTTCGATTTATATGTGATTGTGTACGCGGTTCGCAGTTGCTTAACAATATCATTGTAGGCTTCCTGCAGCTGTGTAAGTCGCGAAATTGGATAAAACACACCGCCTGAAATTCTCGCGAGCTCTTCGCCTTCCATTTCCGCCTTCGAGGTCAGCGTAAGATGACGCGTACGCATCGGATCAAGAGATTTGCTTGGGTCAGAATTTGCGCTTTCCGCGATCAAACCCGAAGGCACGTATAGCGGATAAATCAGTGCGCCACTTTCCTGAATCGAAGCTTTCAGTGAATCGAATGAAAGGAACGAGCGGTTATCGTCGCCATCGGAAAGAACAACAATCGCAGTTCGCTCACCTTTAAGGGGGCGAAGCGTATCAACAAGCGAATATGCAAGTGCATCATAAAACGCGGTGCCACCACCCGCATCAAAGGTATCAAGGCTTTCGGATAAAAAATCGCGGTCAGCGGAAAGGTTTGAAAGCACTTTTACGTCGTCATTAAAGGTTACAATTGCAATTCGGTCTTGCTTGCTTGCCGTGTCCAAAAAACTACGTGCCGCCTTTCTAACAAAATCTACGTAGTATTCGATGCTTCCGGAAACATCCAAAAGCAACACTAGATTAAACGGCTCTTCGCTGCTTTCAACCGAAACGATTTCTTGTGATTTTCCTCGCTCACTTAGTTGAAAATCGTCTTTTGCAAGCCCTGAAATCGCCCGATTGTTAATATCGGTAACCTGAACAGTAACCTTTTTCAAGCCGGAGGTTACTTCGGTGGAATCTCGCTTGCCGTCAGCCAATTTTGGGGCATCATTTTGTGCAGGTAGCGTTGCGGCAAACTCTGAAAAATGTTGTGGCGCCGCCCTTCTTACACCTTCAACCAAAAATTTATCGCCGCTTCTTACAATTGTGCGCGCCGCTTCCGTCAAAGGTCGCTCACGCAAATTTGAAGGAACCAAATTCGGACTTACGTTCAACAGAACAATTCCACGAAATGTCTCAAATTTCAGCTCAATTTTTTCCGAAGGTTTTACTTCTTCTGAATCCTCCACCGTGCTTGAAATTTCGGTAGTTTTCGCAGGCGATTCAAACAATTCGCCTTTGATTTGAAACACGCCCGCAGCTTTTTCTTTTGGTTCAGCCAGCTCAACACTTGAAACTATCTGCGGATGCACTGCCCGCCATCTAAAATCATAAGAAAGATTTTCTAGAGAAACATCCGTGTAAATTGTTGCGGTATCAGTCTTTACGTTCGCTTTTCTAATATTTCCGATTAGGCTGACGGCGCCTTCGCGCGTGCGAATTTCTACTTCAACGCGTTCCGGCACCCGCAGCTTTAAATCTATACGTGCATCACCTTTTTGTTCCGGAATGCGAATTTTTACCTTTCCGTTACCCGCCTCAAGCGATATATCGCTTTCCTGCGCACCGCCGGCAAGCGTAGTTTCAAGGGATGCGGCGCCTTCAAATTCTTTGTTTGCAATCAGTTCAACCCTGCCCGCAAAATTATGTACTTCTAATTTCCCGCCGGGCGGCAAAGGAATTTCACGCGTGTTGGTTTGAGCAAAAACAGCGACGCCGGTAATTGCCAAAACTACAAATATCTTAAATACCACTAAAAACTTCATTCGTTTTCAGATGCTTCCTTCTCATTCAAATTTGTATAAGATGTTTTACGCTTTATGAGTGTTTGCCAAAGGCTCTTGCTTGAATCGGCTTTTGCCAAAGTTTCCAATAAATCTTCGTTTGAATCTCCGCCAGCCATTCGCGTCTTAAAATACAAAAGCGAAACTAAAATGCCACCAAAGGAAGAAAATAAAAGGTTTAATGGCGTCCATACCAAATCAAAGATTCCGTCTTTTATAGCGGCGAAAATTTTGTTCATATTTGATTTGGAAACGTCAGCTTTGTCCTGCTTATCATCGTTTGTGATTATTACATCTCGCTTTCCTACCGAAATTGAAAAATTCCCGGCATCGTCATTTACTTCAGGTTCTGGTTCAGATTGCGGTTTTACTCCTTCTTCCTTCATTTGCGCTACTTGTCTCTGAAGCTGAACCGCACGAATAAACGATGATATTCCGCCACCGATTAAGCCCGAAACAACCCCGGGAACAAAAATTATAAAAATTAGAATTCCGAATGCGGTTAAAAACGACCTGTGTATAAGCTTGCCGGAGCGCGCCAATGCAGCTTTTGACTTCAAATCTTCCAACATTACAACGGTAGATGAAAGCAAGAAACGCGTCATAAAATAGATTCCGGGAAGCACGCAAAGTAGAAAACCTGCGAGAATCACCACGGTTGAAATGATTGAGGTAAGAATCAATGGCTTCAAATGAGCTCTAACTTGCTGAAACGCCGATTTAACTGAAACCGGACGAAGCGGAAATGCCACTGTTTGCGCAACAACCCAAGTTATTGTCGCCATCAAAATCGAATTTGCGATTGTTTGAACAATAAAAAATACAAATCCCAATGATGCAGTAATAACGCGGGTGTAAGGCTGTGTATCGATTACTTCAAACACCGTCAAAAACGAAAATCCTACACGTAAAAACATTGTAAGAAACACTGGCACAAACACAATTAGCGAAATCAAAAGAAACTCCGGAAGGCGTTCACTGTAAATAATAACCGCCTCACGAAACAGCCTAACCGCGCCCTCAGAACTTGAACGCAAACGCGTTGCATAACCAGTGGCGGTTTCGCCACGCTTTTCCGGGTCTTTTGAAAGCGCCTCCATTACAACTGATTTACATCGGCGTGAAACACCGGGCGCGTTTAAAGGTGGTGGCACGCGGTTCATGTGGGCATCCATCACTTCCTCAAAACTTCCCTCAAATGGCGTTTTTCCGCTCAACATTTGATATGTGATTACGCCGAGCGAATAAATATCGGTTCGCGGCGTTAGCTTTTGCCCCCTACATTGTTCAGGAGACATATATAACGGAGTTCCCAACACCGCTCCCACCCTCGTTAATTCGTTACTGATAGGCTTTGATAAATCCGTGTGTGTAACAAGATCGGGCTTTTTATCTAAATGAACCGTCGCTTCCTGAATAATGGTGTTTGGCTCCAAAATGCGCGTTGAGGCTTCATCCTGATTCGGCGTAGAAGTATCTTGAACGTTACTTTTTGATTCGAAGTCACCGATTTGCGTATTTGAAGCAACAATTAAGGTTGAATTTCGCGTTTTCATCAATTGCGTGTCCGAGGTTGATTCAACGGTTTCATTGCCAACCTCTTCAATTGTTGTTTCCGGCGCTTCGCGAAGTTGTGAAATTTGAACGGATTCGTCTTTTTCGCCCGATTCATCAAATTTTGCGATTCCGAAATCTAAAACCTTTACGGTGTAACCTCCTCGCTGATTTGGTTCGAGCCATATATTATCGGGCTTAAGGTCACGATGAATTATTCCGTGTCGATGGGCGGCATCTACCGCAGAACAAACCTGCTCAATGATGTCAATTGTAAATTCAACCGAAAGCGATTTTTCTTCTGCCAAGACCTCGCCAAGGGTACATCCATCCAGCAATTCCATTACCAAATAGGCAATTTCCGAACCATTTTCCGAAACCGAAATTCCAAAATCAGTAACATCAACAACATTTGGATGTCGCAGCCTGCCGGCGGCGCGCGCTTCTCGGCGAAAGCGTTCTACGAATTCAGCGCGGCGCATAAATTCGGGGGCAATTATCTTTATCGCAACGTGACGTCCCGTGCCGATATGGTTTGCAAGAAATACGCTTCCCATTCCGCCGGTGCCCAAACGCCTTTCAACTGCGTATTTACCATCGAGCGTTACCCCGATAATTCCGCTGAAATTCATATAAAAACTCTACCTGTTACCGGCTTTTAATTGCAAGCCACCCACAGCCGAAATACAAATTTCAGCCACGAACAAAATCTTTCGCAAATTGTACCTTAGAATTGAACGAGATTAGTTGTTTTGAAGTTCGTTGGGGATGCCTTCCCCGTTTTTTGGAAGATCTATGATACGAATTTCGCCGCCGATTGATGAAAAAACCATTGTGCAGCCCCCTTTACCAAGCTTGCCCGTCATCGATGTGACACCGCCGATTCGTTCTTTTGTGACATCCTTTAACGGCAGTTCGCTCGAAAATTCACCGCTAAAAACCGCTTCAACATCGCATGAGGTTCCACTCGGCGCGCCAACGGTAATGTTTCCGTTTTCGGTGCCGTAATAATAGTTCCCTTTGTCTTCAAAACTACCGGCTACAAAAATCTGCCCGGAAACGGTATTTAGTTTTACATCTTTTTGTGCCGCGTTTTGAACGGTAATGGAACCATCCAGCGCCTTCGCGCGCAAAAAATCTTTCTTATCGTTTATCGCGGTTCCATATACAACAACATTGCCGCCGGATGAATAGACATCAATGTTTCCCGCTGATTTTGAAACCAAAATGTTGCCACCAAACGCGCGCGCAAGCACATCAGATGAAACATTTGATATTGAGATATTTCCACTGTTATTTTCTACGGAAATCGTGCCTATTTTTTCTATTGATATTAAGCGCGTGTCACCTTGAACATTTACCGAAGCATTCAACGGCACATCAAGTCGAATTTTTTCGCCGTTAATACAGTTAAGCGGTGAACCGCTTGCGCCGCCGCTTTCAACTCTTCCGATGCTTGATATTTGCAAACGATTCGGCGAACCCGTTTTCTTATCGGTACCCAAAACCGCAATCGAAACGCCTTCCCCGTGTTGAACAAACGCGCGTACCTCGTTTCTTTCCCAGCCATTTACATTTAGCGTGTTTCCGCACACCTTTATTGAAACTTCCACATTCGGTGCTGCTTTAATGGCGCGTACCGTGGAATCATCGCGTTTTTCAAGCGCACTTCTTCGCGAAGACGTCTCGGCAAACGCAGATGAATCAATTTGAGCAAAAACGTTTACGCCACAAAAAACTACGGCACAAATTGCGAAGGTAAATATCCGGCAAAAATTGTGTTTCGTAGCCGACATTTAGTTAATCCCAGCCACCAATTCACTGCGTTCGCTAACGGAACTCAAAAGATCGACCTTGTTTTGATACGAATT
This sequence comes from Pyrinomonadaceae bacterium, assembly GCA_047973305.1. Taxonomy (GTDB): domain Bacteria; phylum Acidobacteriota; class Blastocatellia; order Pyrinomonadales; family Pyrinomonadaceae; genus Aridibacter. The sequence continues at coordinate 20,649 of JBKEBT010000036.1, read as the reverse complement.
TTTCAACAGTTCTTTTGCTATGTTATTCTTCGGGTCTTCCTTGACCGCTTGCTTCATTCGCTTAATTGATTCATTTACAATTGCTAAGTTTTTTTCGAACCCGATTCGTTCTTTGGGTGTCATCAAATAGTCTTTGTCGCGGTTTACCGAATCAGTTAAGGAATCTATTTTTGTAAGAAATTTCCGTTCGGCACTTATTGAATACACAATTGGCTTTTGCACAGATTTTCGAACAACTTTTGGTGTACGCGCCCTTTGCGGTGCGAATGAGGCATAACTAACCGACGAACTTCGCGAATTAGCAACCCGCGGCGCACTACTTTCAGAAGGTAACGGTGCCGATACGGAAGTTTTCGAACTTTCTACCTCATCATCAACATCAAGGGCGCCGGTATAAACTTGCGGAATGTTTGATTCAATCCGCTGCGTATTATTCGCAATGATAGAATCGTTATTTGGATTTTCTTTGTTCCATCTGCTAAACGTCACAAAAGCCGCCGTAAAGACAAGCAAAAATACCGCAAACGCGGCTCCCACAGGGGAGATTCCGAAAATGCCAAACCGTTGAAAGTATTTATGTAAACCCACAAACACAGGTGCATTTTCTTTTTGTTCGATTTCATTTATCGAGGCAAAAACTTTACTTCGAAGCCGTTCCGTGGGCACTAAGGGATTTAGTTCGGCTTCTAGCAATGAATAAATTTCCGCATTTTCCTGCTCAGCTTCACTTAATCGTTTTGAGCACGAATCACACAAGGAACAATGGCGAACAAGTATTTCGCAATCAATGGAGGAAAGTTCGCCATCAAGAAAAGCTTGAATTTCACCTAATTCGTAACATTTTTTCATTGCCTTCCTCCCTTACTAGCAAAAAACCTCTTAAATTCTTTCTTGCCGCGCGCAATATATTGCCCAATACTGGCTTCATTCAACTCTAAACTTCTAGCTATTTCCCTATACGTATGTCCTTGCTGTTTTAAGATCAAACAACTTCGCAACGGTTCGTTTACCTTTTCAAGTGCAGTGTGAACCCTTTTTGCGCGTTCCGCATCTTCAAGCTCATCTTGTGCGGTTGTTTCGATTGAACTTCCACTATCTTTGACGTATTTCTCATTCCGTACGTTCGCCCGCGAATTACCCCGAACCGTATTCTTTGCCAAATTTAGTGCCACGCGAATTAACCACGGTTTCAGCATCTCGTCATTCTTAATGCTTTCCAAGTTCTTATAAAGCTTAATAAAAGTTTCCTGCGTAACGTCTTCAGCCAAACCGGAATCTTTTACGATTGCCCATGCGGCACGAAATACAGTTCGGTTGTGAAGCGTAAATGCTTCATCAAACAAAATTTCATCCCTTGCCGCCGTAGTTTGTTCGGACATCACGTCCACTAAAGATTTCACGCCTTCATTCATTATTTCATCATTTGATGGCTTTCTGACATAAATACACCACCGCCGAATATTCTATGACAAAAATTATTACCTCCTTTTGATTCTTACCCCGGTGCAAACTTACTTAATAATTTATGATTGATGCAAATGTTGAAATATCGGAAGGATAATCATCCATCGCAGTTATCAACACATAGTTACAACTTGAAGAAACGCCACTTTCTTCAACCATCTCACTAAAAAGCGATGTTGGAAAATTTTGCGTTTGCGAAATTGAATCTAATATCGCCAAAGAGCGCATTGCATACGCGTAATGAACGGCGCCGCGCCCCATTTCAAACCTTTGTGCGTCAAAAGCGAGCGAAAATTCAGCGTCGGTGCGATAAAGACTTCCAAGCAAACCCGCTACGGTTTGTACGCCGCGCTCAAAACGTGAATCGGTTTTTGAAAGTTCCCCGGTGTTTTGTTCGCTTGCAATTTTCTCGCGCAAATTCTTCGCCTTATCTGCATCATCGGTAGGTACGCGTATATCAAAAAAGATTCTGACACGATGTTCATCTTCGGCTGAAAACTCGCGAACCATCAAAACACCCGTTCGCGCGGTTGCTTTCCAATGAATATGACGCAAATCGTCGCTTTGTATGTATCCACGTAGCGCAAAAAGTTCGCGTCCATCACCTTTTCGTTCGTGCGGGAAACTACCGTTAAGCAACGGAACAAACGCAGCTTGTTGGGCGGAATCCGCTGGCGCCGGAAATACAATCAATTCAGCCTCCTCGGCAGCCAGCCTTTTTCTATGCCTTATTAAACCAAAAGGAAACCGTGTCGAAAGTTCAAAATCGCGAATCATAAATCTTGTGCGATGCGGAAACGTAATATCAAGCGTGTTTGAAATGGTTTTTTTTTGCGGAATAAATACAAAATAATCCAGGGGATGTTTTATTAGAGGCGCAACTGCCATTCGATTTCCGATCCATTCGCCCAGCAAACTTACATAATCATTACGATAGCGCGAATATTCACGGTTTTTTCCCCGAACTTCAGCCAAAACGGAAACCGCCGGAAAAATTCGCTTTTCATTTCTGATTGCGACTTGAATCTTCGTGGGTTCATCGGCGAAAATCAGCTCAGGAAAACGAATCTTTACATCCAAATGCTTTAAAACAATAAATCCGAGTGCAGAACTAACAATAAATGCCGATACCTGAACCGCGAGGATTATAAACAAGAGATTATTTCCCGTGTTCCAAGCCGCAAACGCAATTACACAAATCAATCCCAGAAAAATCGCGCCTCCCGTGGTAATTTCAAACGGCAAATCAATCTGCGAAGCTTCCGCGCTTGCGGAACGCGCAAGCGGCGGAATTACAAATGTTACAATCAGCAAAACAAATCCGAGCGATGCCGCCGCCGCAATTCCCGCAAGTTGCACATTTCCGGTGCGATGTGCAACCGTTGTCAGCAAAGCAAGACAAAGCCCGCCAAGCACAACACTAAAACCCAACAGGATATTTCGCATTTCACGAAAACTTATGAGTTGCGCGAGTTTATTGATTCTCTCAAACATTGATTTGGCGCTATCTAGATCGGAACTTCCGTTGTTAAAACTATTTCATTAAGAATTGATTCAGCTTCGTTTGCGGTTCTTACAAAATTCCGCATAGATGAACGAAGAATTATTCGATGCGCAAAACACGGCAACACAAGTGCCTTGATATCATCGGGCGTACAATAATCTCGCCCCTCTATTAAGGCATAAGCCTGCGCCGAATGAAGAAGTGCCAGCGACCCGCGCGGACTTATACCCACTTCAATCGCCTCATTTGCACGGGTTTTTTCGACAATTGCCAGCAAATAATCAATCAATGATTCATTAACCGTAACCGATTTAGATAGCTTTTGTAACGCTGAAACATCTGTTTCCGTCATCACGGGCTGTAAATTCTCAAGATTACTTTCGGTGCCATGCTGTGCCAAAATCTTCTTTTCGTTTTCGTTGTCCGGATATCCCATTTCGACGCAAAGCATAAATCTATCGAGCTGAGATTCCGGCAGCGGATATGTGCCGTGGTGCTCGGTTGGGTTTTGCGTGGCAACAACCATAAACGGCGGCGGCAACGGATGTGTTATACCTTCAAACGTAACTTGGTGTTCAGCCATCGCCTCAAGCAAAGCCGATTGTGTTTTCGGAGTTGCGCGATTTATTTCATCGGCAAGCACGATGTTTGCAAAAATTGGACCCGGCTTCCATTCAAACCCGCCGATTGCCTGATGATAAACCGAAATGCCGATAACATCAGAAGGAAGAAGATCGGAAGTAAATTGAATTCGTTGAAATGAAAGCGCAAGACTTCGCGCTATTGAATGGGCAAGCGTTGTTTTTCCTATGCCGGGCACATCTTCAATCAAAAGATGTCCGCCCGCAAAAAGTGCCGCAAGCGCTAGTTTTACCGTTCCGGTTTTTCCGCGTATCACGGTTTCGATATTTTCTTGCAATAAGGCGATTTTTGAAATGGCGATGGTGCAAAACTCGTCAGAAAATTCTTCGGTAGCGGTTTCTATAATACCTATATCTCGCATATAAAAAGGTTCTTACAATTCAAGCCGATTCTTATTTTACAAAATTTGGGGTAGTTCGGCATCATTTTATTCAGTGGTACGATTCTTGTTTAAGGATGGTTTTCTATTAGAATACTTCTAATGTCAACAAAAAAACAAGAATACGCAAAAACTGTGGTTCGAACGCTTCGAAAAGCCTATCCGGATGCGCATTGCGCGCTTGAACATAAAAGCCCGTTTGAGCTTTTAATCGCAACAATACTTTCGGCGCAGTGTACGGATGCACGTGTGAACATCGTCACCAACGATCTTTTTAGGAAGTATAAAAAGCCTCAGGATTATCTAAATGTAGAACCCGAAGAACTTGAAACCGATATTCGCTCAACCGGTTTTTATAGAAATAAGGCTAAAAATATACGTGGTGCTAGCGAAAAGATTGTTACAGAATTTGATGGAAGCGTTCCCAAAACCATGGATGATTTACTGAAGCTACCGGGCGTTGCACGCAAAACCGCGAATGTGGTGCTTGGAAATGCGTTCTCAATTGCTTCCGGAATTGTTGTGGATACACACGTTAAGCGCGTTTCAAACCGCTTGGGTCTGACAAAAGAAAAGGACCCGGTAAAAATTGAAAAAGATTTGGTAAAACTTATTCCTAAAAAGGATTGGGTTATGTTTTCGCATTGGCTTATCGCGCTTGGGCGCGGACCGTGCAACGCCAGAAAACCCGTTTGCGATGAATGTCCAATGACAAAAATCTGCCCAAAGATTGACGTGGAACAACAAAACAAATAATGCAAAATACAACAGGTTACGCGATGTCGTAAGCTTAATTAATCGAAAATCCTATATCGTACGAGGCATTTCCGCGCGTGCTCGAAACGACCACACGATATTTTCCCGAAGTCGGAAGTTCCCCGTTCCAACCATCCGTTGCACCTATCAGCGTCTTACCTTCGGGCGTGTAGATTGCGATTATTGCATTATTTTCCGTCGAATCTAAGGTTACTTCCATCCGCTGACCGGCTTTCGCCCCAATAAGATAAGTGTTTTTCGAACCAAGCACAACCGCATCGCTGTAACGTGCAAAAGTATCACCCTTTTTAAAATTTACCGTTCTTGTTTGATTGTTAGCTGCCGGCGCGTCCTGCGCATATCCATCTTGATTTCCATCGCCACCCGTTACGCCCAAGTTGAGTTTATATTTTGAAGCATTTTTACCGGGCAAAACTGTTACCACGTACCTGCCGGATTGTGGCAACTCGGCTTCAAAATAATTGGTGGGGTTCTTATATTTTGCCGAATACAAATAACCGCCGCCCGGCTTAATTATCACAAAGGTTGCGTCATTGTTTTCGGATTCAATTTGAACTGAAAGGGTTTGTCCGGCTTTCGCATCTACGTTATATGAGTGCTGCGAGCCCTTCGGAACTTGTTTTGAATATTCCTTTGAACTTGTGCCCTTATCAAACTTTACGTCAAAAGTTTCTTTACTTGTAGAACCTGTAGAATTTTCCGAAGATTCGTTATTTTCAGGAAATTCCATATCCGGAACCGATACCGTTTCATCCGCATTTGCTTCTGCATTTTCGTTATTGCCCAATCCTCCGCCGATTTCGCGTGATTGTTGCAACATCTTGCAGCCCAACGATGCAAAAATAAGCAAAAAAACAATTGCGATAACATTTAGTCTATTATTCATCACGTTCTAAAATTCAATTCCCTTCTGCGCAAAAATTCCGTTATTAAACGGGTGTTTTACTTCTTCCATTCTTGTAACCAAATCCGCAGCTTCAATCAATTTGTCAGAAGCGTTTCTTCCGGTCATTACTATATGAAGTGCCGGCTGCGCTTTTCGAACTTGTTCAATCTCATTTAACACCGCTGTTTCATCCAAAAACTTATAATCCAAAACATAAACCAATTCGTCAAAAACCAAAAGGTCATATTCGCCGCCGTTAAGCTTTTCAGAACAAAGTGCCCATGTTTCTTCAGAGGTTTTTATATCTTGCGCCCTATCTTCAGTGTCCCATGTGAAGCCATCGCCCATTGTATGCACTTCCACGCCAAGTTCTTCCAGTGAAATATGTTCGCCATATTTATCACCCTTAGCCTTCATAAACTGAATTAAACAACATCGCAACCCCTGCCCTACGGCGCGTAGAATCAAACCCAAGGCGCACGTAGTTTTTCCTTTGCCGTCACCGGTGTTGACCATTAAAAGCCCGCGTGTGTTTTCTTTGTAATCTTCGCGACGCCATTTGTAACGCTTTTCTTTTGTCATTTCAATAAAAAAACGTGAAAGCACAAAGAATCATTTCACGCTAAAATCTATTTTAAGTTTTTTCTTATGCAACGTTTCGTTCCAATTTGTATTCACGCTCGGCGAGTTCACGATCTGCATGTGCGATTTCATCTAGCAAAGCTGCGATTATTTTGCGTTCTAAAAAATCCCAATCGCCTTCAACCTTAAAACCGGCGGCGTTTTTATGTCCGCCACCTCCAAATTGTTCGGCTACCTTAGCCACATTAATCCCGCCCTTTGAACGCAAACTTGCACGAAAGGCATTTGGCTGAACTTCACGCATTAAAACCGAGGCGCTGACATCGCTTGCCGCAAGCGGTATGTTTACAAAACCGTTGTTGTCTCCTTCAACCGCGCCGGAAATTTCAGTGGCTTCAAGTGTTTGCCGCATCCATGCTACCCTTCCGGTTTCATCTCGTTTGAGCGTTGCGACGATGTTCTGCATAAGAACCAAGCGGCTCCATGAGTAACTATTATAAACCAACGAAGTTATTTCGGCGGGTCTTACGCCTACCCTTACAAGTTCAGACGCAACTTTAAGAGTGCGATCAGTAGTATTTGGGAAATGAAAAGAACCGGTATCCGTAACTAATGCCAGATAAAGTCCTTGTGCTATATCTTCCGTAACTCTTCCGCCAATTGCCTTACAAAGGTTGTAAATCATTTCGCCCACAGCTGCGGCTGTCGGGTCAATCCAATTAATATCGCCAAAATACTCACTTGTGGCGTGATGATCGATATTTACAACCAAGTGGTTTTCCAAACCTTTGATGCCCGGACGCGAAACATCGGAACATTCGATAACAAAAACGGCATCACATTCCCCGGAAATAGAATTCGCAACAACTATTTCCTTTGCACCCGGAAGACTTAAATATGCTGCCGGAATTTCATCTCTGACTACAACCTGTACGTTTTTTCCAAATGAGCGAAGAAGCCAATAAAGCCCCAGTGATGAACCGATTCCATCCCCATCGGGTCGTAAATGAGTCGTAATCACAAAATTGTTTTGATTTTCAATTAACTCTACTACTTGACTTAACATTTTTAACTTAACAAAAAGCGTGGGAAATGCCTTGCGACAAAAAACTTTCCGTCATTGCTTCCTATTTAATTTCAGATTTTGGGGGCAAATCCATCAATAATTCATCAATTCGAACGGCGTTTTCTTCGATGGTATCACGAACGAAGTGAAGCAGCGGTGCATGCCGTAAATCAAGGTTTAGTGCAACTTGCTGACGAACAAAACTTGCGGCGTGTTGTAATACCTTCATCGCCTCCAGCCTTTCGGCTTCGGTACCTTCAACCGTCACGTAAACATTTGCGTTACGCAAATCATCAGATACCCGAACATCGGTAACAGTTGCACTCTGCACCCGCGGGTCTTCAAGTTCGTATCCGACAATCTCCATAATTTCCTCACGGAGTGCTTCTGCCATTCTTTCCGGACGACGCATAAACCCTATAAATCCGATTACAATTCTTTCTCGGTCGCGGCGATTTGTTCCACAATGTATGCTTCGATTTCGTCATCGACCTTTATGTCATTAAAGTTTACAAGACTCAAACCACATTCAAAACCTTGTTTAACTTCATTTGAATCTTCCTTAAAACGTTTTAACGATGCAATATCGCCATCCCAAACAACCACGCCGTCACGAATCAGACGCGCCTTTGCCTGTCTGCGTATTACACCATCAGTTACGCGGCAACCTGCAATCGTGCCGATTTTTGAAACCTTGTAAGTTTCCAGAACAAGCGCAGTGCCAAGCTTAACTTCTTTTTCAATCGCATCAAGCATTCCAACCATCGCGGCTTTTATTTCTTCTTCAACCTTATAGATGATTGAATGCAAGCGTATGTCAACATCTTCCTGCTTGGCTGTATCAACCGCCCGAACACCCGGACGAACATTAAAGCCAATAATTACAACCGCCGTTGAAGCCTGTTCTGCCTGCGTTGCTGATGCCAAAAGCACATCAGATTCAGTAATAGCGCCCACACCCGAACGAATTACGCGCACCTTAACCTTTTCGGTTGAAAGCTTTTCAAGCGTTGCTCGAAGAACCTCAACTGAACCTTGTACGTCGGCTTTTAGGATAATAAGCAGTTCCTTAATATCCGCAAGCCCAAGCGATTCAATCCCGCGCTTGGTTGTCTTAAGCATCGCAACTTGTCTTGCGTGCTGTTGCCTTTGATTTGCAATTCCCTGTGCTTTATCAATATCTGAAACCACCTGAATCACATCCCCTGCGCCGGGAACGCCCTGTAAACCAAGCACTTCCACCGGGGTAGCCGGCGGCGCGTCATCGATTCTCTCACCGCGGTCAGAAAACATCGCGCGCACTCTTCCGTAGAACTGTCCAACGATAAACGGATCACCAACGCGCATAGTGCCCTGCTGAACCAAAACGGTCGCAACCGAACCGCGCCCTTTATCAAGTTTTGCTTCGAGAACTACTCCCGATGCTCTTCGCGTAGGACTTGCCTTGAGCTCAAGAATATCAGCCGAAATCAAAACGGTTTCAAGAAGTGTGTCGAGATTTGTATGATTTTTAGCAGATACTTCTACCATTTCGACATCGCCACCCCATTCGATTGGTTGGAGTCCTTGCGCGGCAAGTTCGGTTTTAACCTTGTCAGGAGAAGCTCCCGGTTTATCGATTTTGTTGATTGCAACAATAATCGGCACGTTTGCGGCTTTGGAATGTTCGATTGCCTCAATTGTTTGCGGCATCACACCATCATCGGCGGCGACAACCAAAATAACAATATCAGTTGCCTGTGCGCCACGGGCACGCATCATCGTAAATGCTTCGTGTCCGGGTGTATCCAGAAACACCACCCTGCGTTTTTTATCAGGGTCATCCGGATTCTCAACAAAAACGCTGTATGCGCCTATATGCTGCGTGATTCCTCCCGCTTCACCTTCCGCAACATTTTCTGAGCGAATGGCATCAAGCAACGAAGTTTTACCATGATCAACGTGTCCCATTACGGTAACAACAGGCGGACGCGGAAGTTCTTCATCGTCTGAATCCGAAGCGATAATATCTTCAAATTCTTGTTCGATTACCATTTCTTCAAATGGAACGAACGCAACATTTGCGCCGAACTGGCTTCCCAATTCAACCGCCATTTCTTCTGCCATTGGCTGATTCAAAGTAGCAAAAACTCCACGCTTAACAAGAAGTTGCACAATATCTCGCGGCGTAACGCCAATGCCTTCCGCAAATTCACGAATTGTTGCACCTTCGGTCAGTCTTACCTCACGCAAATTGTCTTGATCGATCGTGCCAACTTGATCCGTAATTCGCTCTTCAATCGAACGCTTTTTGGGTGCTTCAAACTCTCTGTCTTGATTTTGACTTCTATCGGCATATTTGCCGCCCTTTCTTCCGCCGCCCCTGCCGGGTCTGCGTGATTGGCTCGGTGGCGGAGTGTATACGGTTTTCGGCGTTGCGGTTTCACCGGGTGTTCCGCGCAATGTGGAATCCCTTCTTCCAGCTCGTTTTTCACGTTTTTTCGGCTTTGTAAGATCGGATTTTAAATCTTCAACTTTTGGTTTAGGCGCAACAATGCGTTCGCCGGGCTTCACGCCCGATTCAATTGCAGTTTTTTTAAGTGTTAATTTCTTTATTCTGGTTCCGGATGCGCCCGTTTCCTGCGCCAAATTCTCTTCTTGCGATTTGGCGACCGGTTTTTTGGCTTCCGGCACTTCAGATTTCGCGGCTTTCACCTCGTCTGCTGGCGTCGCCACCGGTTCTGATTCAACCTTTGACTCCGGTTCGTTTACTACCTTTTTTGTGAGTTTGCGTATCTTTGGTGCTTCGCTTTTTTTCGCATCAGGCACTTCGACTTCGGCAACGTCAGGTTCCACACTTTGCGCGATTGGTTCTGCCGATTTCTTCTTATCAAAGTTTACCGCCTTCGGTTTCGCAACTTTGCTCGCATCATCTTTTGATTTCGGCGCTTCCGCAGCTAATTGCTCGCCCTCAGCCGTTTTCGGTGCTTTCGTTTTCTTGATCACCTTAATGGTGCGCACCTTGGTTTTTTCTACTTTTGGAAAATACTTGTTGCGAATCTTATCGGCAAGTTCTATAGACACGGAATTAGAAGGCACGTTTACATCCGCCCCTTCACGACGCAATTCTTCGATTACTCGCTTCGTGTCTTGTTTTACCTCTTTTGCTAAGTCGTAAATACGAACTTTCTTGCTTCCCGGCATATCTTTCAAAACAGGGCGTTTTTTTTTGCGTACATTCTTACATTACCAAGAACCCCCGCCCTTCGGACTCCTAATTCGGAACATGCTGCTATTCCGCTTCTTCATCATCTTCTTTTTCATCAACGGCAACAGTTAATGTCTCTTCTGAATTCTCAGTTGATTCGACATCAATCGCTGAATCATCCATTGTTTCCGGCTCGCTTTCCGCCTCAGACGCGTCACCTACTTCATTTTCCTCTTTGGTTACCGTTTCAACTTCAATCTCAGGCGTTTCCGAATCAGTTTCATCATCGCCTGTTTCTACAGGCTCGTCCGATACTTCAACTTCAGCGTTGCCTTCGATTTCAACTTCGTCAGCATCAATTTCTTTAGTTTCTACTTCCGAAACTTCTTCCACTTCGGCAGCCGAATCAACTGCGAATTCATCTGCTTCTGCAACTTCTTCGGTTTCTACCTCTTCATCGGACGTATTCCTTAAATTCATTACCTCTTGCGCCGATTCCAAAATCGCCTTTGCCTCATCCAAACTAACATCGAGCGTTTCTACCACATTATCCAATGAAAGATTCGCCAACGTTTCAATATCGGTCACGCCCGCTTCTGAAAGTCTGTCAGCGGAAGCCGGAGTGATTGTGGATAACGATGCGACGGAAACTGCTTCACCGGCACGAACCATTTGCCCCATTTTCGCGGCAATTTCTTTCTTTATTTGATCTTCGCCGATTATATCAATATCCCAGCCAATCAAACGAGTTGCCAAACGCACGTTCTGTCCGTATTTTCCGATAGCCAACGAAAGCTGATCTTCTGAAACAATTACTTCCATCTTTCGATTGTCAATATCCGTAATACGAACTTGCGAAACCTTCGCGGGCGAAAGCGCATTTGCCGCAAAAACCGAAGGTTCATCTGACCATTCGATAATATCGATTTTTTCACCGCGAAGTTCTTTTATTACGGATTGCACTCGCGCTCCCTTCATTCCCACGCAGGCGCCTACCGGGTCAACATCCTTTTCATTTGAAGCGACGGCAATTTTTGCGCGGTCGCCCGGTTCGCGAACCGCTGATTTGATTGTCACCGTTCCGTCGTAAATCTCAGGCACTTCCATTTCAAACAAACGTTTTAGAAGTTCCGCCGAAGCTCTTGAAACAACTACTTGTTGTGACCGGTTTTCTTCAACAACATCTGCAATGACAACACGCAGCCGTTCGTTAATATTCCACGTTTCGCCACGCGCTTGTTCTTTTCGGGGTAACACGGCTTCAAGGTTTACGCCCAAATCAACAATCATATCGCCGCGTTCAAATCTCTTAACCAAGCCGTTTACAAGTTCACCCTTTCTATCGACAAACTCTTCATAAACCTTCTTTCGAACGGCATCGCGAATTTTCTGCATTAGAATTTGCTTTGCGGTTTGTGCGGCAATTCTTCCTAAATCTTCCTGCGGAAGCGGAAATGAAAGCATATCTCCTATTTCAAGATCGTCATCTTCTGTTAATTCGTATGCTTCCGTAAACGAAACTTCCGTAGTTGGGCTTTCTACTTCTTCCACTACGGTTTTCTGCGCCGAAATATCCAGCGTTCCATCAGCATCGTTCCATTCAACCTGAATGCCTTCGCCACCCTTATACTCAGATTTAAATTGCTTACGCGCTGCCGCCTTAACGGCTTCTTTCATCGCGTCAATAACCAATTCGCGATCGAGTCCGTATTCCTCTTTCAAAGCATCGATGCTCTGTCCAATGGATGTAATCATAACTTTCTTATCGTTCCCAAGCCCAATAATGGCGCGCTATCGGCGAGTTTTCGCCTTTTTCATCTCTTCTTCCAAATCCACTTTCAAATTTGCTTTCGAAATATCATTTATGTCGAATTTATAAACCTTTCCGTTGTCTTCGCTAAGTACAACTTCCTCGTTTTCAACTCCAACCAATTTCCCTAAGAAATTCCGTTTCTTATCAATCGGTGCGTTTGTTCTTAATTTGATGCGCGAACCGGCAAAGCGCTTGTAATCTTGAACTTTATAAAGTCCGCGTTCGATACCCGGCGACGAAACTTCCAAAACAAAGCCCGATTTCATTATATCGCCTTCATCCAAAAATTCGTCCAACTTTGCGCTCAACTTCGCGCAATCATCATGGGTAACGCCTTCCGGCTTATCAATAAAAACACGCAAAAACCTTTGCTTACCGCTACCTTTGATTTCTACGTGAACCAGCTCAAAACCACCTTCACGGGCAAAGTCTTCTGCCTTTTCCCTAATCTCTTCTAGTGCTGCCGCTTTATCCACAACTAATTTTTTACAAAATAAAAGTGGGTGCGAAACCCACATTCCGCGTCCCCACGCCACTAGGAAACGAATATAATACACGAACAGTTTAGAGTTTTGCAAGCAAGGCAACAGTGCGTTTAGTTGGGAATCAAGAGCAAAGTTGTGCCAACAATTCGCAAACGCCGAATAAAAAGAATTCGGTTCAGTATGATTTTTCAGCTTAATTAAAAATAAAGCGCAAAGCCGAAGCCATTCATCTTTTGAAATTAGATCAAATTTGCAATTTACGGTTGTTTAGAGTTTGGCAACATGCCCAAAATAGGTTTCAAAGCGGCGCGCAACTAGAAGGAACTCTACACTAAAACAGGTTTGAACCACGCATTTTCGTGAATTTAGCGCGGTTGAAATTTTTGTGAAAACTTACCTTAAAGCGAACCCAATACTATAAACACTTTGTGTACAACTATTTAGAGTGTATTTACGCTTCAAATTGTAATAATCGAATTGGAAACGAGTATCTTAACTTAAAGCCACTAAATAAAAGGAAAATGCAATAAAAAAACCCGGCACTGGCGAAAACTATTGTGAAAATATATCCAACAAAGCACCCGAGATTCCCAAACTCCTTACCGTGGGAGAAGTAAGAAACTCTTGCTAAAGTACATCCGGAAGCTTCTTTAGAAGCCCTGAAACATGGTCCAAATTTTCATTTATGAGCTTTAAATCTTCAGTTTTTGAATTCGAATCAAGTTCTTCGCATGAAACCATCAGCTGCTTAACTGCATTTTTTAATGCGGCAAGCCGTTTATCGATTTCTTTCGTATCGCGCGAACCGCCACCCGCAAGCATTTTTTTCGCTTCCATTATTCCCCAATGGGTAATAAAGATCGTATTGGGGCGGTCGCCATCGGAAATCCAGCCGGATGTGCTCATTTGTCGTTGAATATCGCGCAAACTCGGTAAAAACCCTTCCTTTTTCAAGAGGTCGGGAAAATCGACACGCCGCGAATCCAAACCGCCGGTTGCCTCATATACTTTTAAAAGGATCTTGTGGTAAACATCCATAATTAGTTTCAAGAACTAAACGCGTTCTTCGATTTGTTTCTGAATAATATCGAACCCAAGACGAGCGGCGCCCAGAATTCCGGCGTTGTCGCCCAGCGAAGCCCGAACCAGTTTAACACGTTTATAGTGTTCAGGATAAGCCCGATATTTCATCTCGGTTTTTAGTGGTTCGATAAATAAATTCCAACCATCGGCGGCGCCTCCGCCGATAACTACAATTTCGGGGTCGAAAATGTTCAGCATTCCGCCCAAAAACACGCCCAAATAATATCCTTGCCGTTCAAAAGCTTTTAGCGCCGCGTCATTTCCTTCCAAAGCCTTCTTATAAACAAATTCTGAGCCGAATTTACTTCCATCTTCTTTCAAGCCGAACTCTTTTGCCATCCGCACCACAGCTGTGGCGGAAGCGTATTGTTCTATGCATCCGCGGCTTCCGCATCCGCATTCCACTCCATCTTGTTCAACCGCGATATGCCCAATTTCTCCGGCTCCGCCATGCGCACCGTGCAAAAGATTTCCGTCAATTATCAATCCGCCACCTACACCGGTTCCCAAGGTGACCATAATGGTGTGCCGAAAACCTTTTGCGGCGCCTAACCAAACTTCACCAAGTACGGCTGCATTTGCATCATTTTCTAAAACAACATCCACGCCAAATTTTTCACGCATAACGCTCCCCATCGGAAAGCCGATAAGTTCATGCACGTTTGGCGCGTTTGCAATATCGCCGGTCTCGGAATCAACGGTTGCGGGCACTGCGAGCGAAATTGCTTCTATTTCAAAATCGGCAAGTGCCTCACTTTCAATCACGCTTGCAAACGCGTTTACGATTGAATATCCGTCAGAACCACGCGGTGTTGCAATTTTTTCTCGAAATACTATTTCGCCGTCATTCTTCACGCCGGCAAGTCTTAGATTCGTGCCACCTAAATCGGCAGCCAATACTATTTTTCTCATAAAATCTGCGTTCGGCATTAAGTATTCGTACAAAAACTTCAAAATACGGTAACTCAAAACCCGCGTGCATTTTTATTAATATATGAAGATACGATAGAAAATACCATAAAGATTCGAATTAGAATACGATTCTTTTTTACTTTTAAGATGGCATTTCGCGTATTGACGAACCATTCGAACCGCTAATCAAACACCTTGAACATCTCTTTTGCTTTTTCGATTTGCTCAATCTTGCCGAGTAACGTCAAAACATCATCGTAAAGCAACGTGGTTGAACCACTTGGATGAATAAGCTTGCCTTGGCGGCGCAAAGCAACAACCAAACATCCGTAAAGGTTTACTTCTGCGAGAGTTTTTCCGACCTTGTTTTTGGACCTAACGGTCACCTCATCTATCATTTCATCGTCAGGATTAGCCGCCGCGAGCAACTTAAAAAGGCTCGGACGCAAAACCATATTCTCTAATATTGCAACCGATGCCTGCACGGGTGACATTGTCTCAATTCCGGATTCCTCAAACGCTTCAATGTTTGATGTAGTATTTGCGCGCGCCACAATTCGTTTGTCTCCGAAATTGGAGCGCACAACCTGGCTTATTAAAATGTTAACCTTGTCAGAATTTGTAGCAACTATTACCGCTTTCGAACTTGGCACGCCCGCTTTTCGAAGAACGTTTACGTCTGTGGCATCATCATTAAACACACTAACACCCTTTATTTGCTGTGCTTCAGCACTGTTGTCCTTGTCTAAATCAATCATTGAAACGGATTCGCCCGCAGCCACAAGTTTTCTTCCCAAAAGACGCGCGGTTTCATCCGCCCCAATAATTACGGTTAATCTAGGCATAACTCCAAAAAATCGCGAAAGCCAATCAGCTAACGACCCCTCAATCAAAACTGTTCCCAATATTACTGCAAATACGAGTGAAACCAGCGTTTGCGCATCTGCTTCGAGCCCGCGATTTCCATTTCTAACCGCCAAATCCGTAAGCTCAAGGGAAAAGAATGTAGCAACGGATGCGGCTACGATTCCGCGCGGACCCAAAAATGAAATAAACCACTTTTCGTTTGTTTTTAGCTCGCTTCCGCTGGTTGATAAGAATACGCGAACCGGTCTAACAAACACCATCACCAAAAAAACAAGCACTACACCGCCGATGCCTATCGCATAGAGATCTTTCCGCTGAAGGCTAGCAGCAAGCAACACAAACACGGCGGAAATTGAAATTGACGCCAAATCCCCCTTAAATTCTTCAACTTCACTTTTATATGGAATATCCAACGAACCTACCGCAATTCCCGCAATCGCCGCCGCAAGCACGCCTGATTCATGGGCAAAAAGTTCTGCCATTGTGTACGCAAAAAGCGCGCCGCCAAGTATTACAAGTCGAGTAAATTTCGCGGGCAAAAGCTTAAATCTTCCGCTAAAAAGCCAAATTAAAAGCCCTACCGAACCCCCCATGACGGTACCGGAAAGCACTGTCTCAAGCCCATGCGTTATTACGTAACCGAAATCTCCGCGGTTTAAGATAAACGTAAAAATAATTGCCGCAAGAATTACGCCCAGCGGATCCGCAATAATCGATTCACTTTCGAGTGTGGTTTTTACTCGACGATTTACTTGAACCTTTTCAAGAATGGGCGTAATAACGGTTGGACCCGTTACTGAAATAATCGCACCAAACAATATGGAAATTGACCAAGAAAGTCCGATTAAGAAGTGCGCCAGAATGCCGGAAAGTGCTGTTGTAATCAACAAACCAACCGTTACAAGCCCGGTTACCGCTCGCGACGTGTGGCGAATATCATAAACATTCAACAACAATCCGCCTTCGAATACGATAATCGCAACCGCCATTCTGACAATTAACCCCAGCAAATCACGCTCACGTAGGATTTCCGGGTTTATGATGCCGATTAGCTCCGGACCCGCGATTACTCCGATTATTAATAGCGGACCGGTTGCGGGAACATGAATGCGTTCAGCAAAAATCTGCGCCGCCGTACCAATCAAAAGAACAGCAACAACCGTGAATAGCATTGCCATCACCGGAGAAGTATCGTTTAACTGCGCAAGAAAATTACCCATTTACCGGTTTATTGAAAATTCTCCGTTATTCCACACCAAATCATAAAGCTTTTCGCCCTTTTCGGTTACTTCCCAATCCGCACCCTGTTCAACAATGTGCTTACCGTAAACCGGCACGGTAGTTCCCTTTCGCGGTAATTCATATATATTTCCGGTTGAATATTCCGGTACAACTTCCAGCGAAACATCTTCAAACTTTCCATTCGCGTAATTCAAAAATTTATAAGAATTTGTGACTTCACCCTTAACATTTACGGCAATCAAATACGTTCCATCCGGCTTTTTGAAAATCGCCATATTAATTGAGTTCTGTCCGCCGTCTCCGGAAGCACGCAGGTAGCCGTTTTCAACATCATCAACCTCTAAAAAATGTCCCAAATAATCTCGTTTTGCCTTCTGACAATCTCTATCCTTATTTGGTTCGCAACCCTCAAGCAAAAAATATTTCTCCGGAAGTGCCATAAAATAACCACGAACATCTTTTGGAGCAGCTGTCGGGTTTGAAGTCTTAGCCGATTCCGCATTAACTTCGCTTAAGCCGCCGCCGAGTGTTTGTCCATTCGCCGGCGAAGATTGTTCGACATTGGTTTCCGCCGAAGTGCTTTCCCCGCTATCTTTGCCGGGATTACAGCCGAGAAACATCACACACGAAACCACTATGAAAAGACTTATTCGTTTCATACCATTGAAAATTATAATTATTATCTTCCTTTCATCAAAAATTTGATTATTTTAAATGTTAGTAGCTTTAATACAAATAGCAAGAGAGAATTACAGAATAAGCGTATAAATCAAACCCGAGATGCGCCATTTGCCGAAAAAATCGAGCGATATGTTTGGTAAATAGAATTTGGCGGTGCGGACTATCGCAAATCAAGAATTCAAACGAGCAAGAGTTCAATAAAACAAAAGGTTAACCGGCATTCAGCCTTCCGTAAACCTTTGAAATTTCCCTTAACCGATTTGCGATTTCTTCCGAAAAATCTTCTGCACTGCAACGCCAAGCCCAATTCCCCGAGGTTGTTGCCGGTGTATTCATTCGAGCTTCGTTGCCAAGCCCCAAAATATCTTGCATTGGAGCGATTGTGATTGACGCAACGGATGACCAAATTGCGCGGATCATATCCCAATTGAAATCTTTACCTTGATGGTTAATATATTGATTGCAGAACTCAACTTGTTTGGCAAAAACCTCCGTATTATCCTCCAAATCCGGTGAGATTGTTGTTCTAAACTGCTTCGCTTTCGAAATTTCTTCGAGCTTTGTTTCAAGCCAGCCGTTTATTGTTTCGTTGTCGTGCGTGCCCGTGTACGCAACACAATTCCGTACATAGTTATGAGGTAAATCGCCCGCGGATGCGTCGCCACTAAAGCCATATTGTAAAATCCGCATTCCGGGAAACGCAAAATAATCCCGCAAGGCGCGCACTTCCGGCGTAATATCGCCAAGATCTTCGGCAATAATCGGTAATTCTCCAAAACTCGCCTGCATCGTCGCGAAGAGTTCGTATCCGGGTACGTTAACCCATGTTCCATTTTCGGCGGTTTCATCTGCCCCCGGAACCTCCCACGTTGATAAAAACCCCCTGAAATGATCAATTCTTATAACATCGACCAATGCAAATGTGAAACCTATGCGTCTTATCCACCAACCGAATCCGCTTTCCTGCATACGATTCCAGTTATAAATCGGGTTTCCCCACAACTGACCGGTTTTTGAAAAATAATCCGGTGGCACCCCCGACACAACCGTTGGCGAAAGATCATCTTCAAGTTTGAAAAACTCGGGATTTCGCCAAACATCGGCAGAATCGGCGGCGACGAAAATCGGAATATCGCCGATAATTTTTATGCCTTTGCCGTTCGCGTAGTTTTTTAGCCGTTTCCATTGCTTAAAGAAAAGGAACTGAAAGAATTTTTCGGCACGAATGCGTTCGGTAAGTTCTTCGCGCATCACATCAATCGCACGCGGTTCGCGCATTCTCAGGGGTTCATCCCAATTCAGCCAGTTTTTGTTGCCTTTTGCCTCCTTTATCGCGATAAACAGCGAATAATCTTCAAGCCAATGCGCCGCTTCGCTTTCAAACGACTCAAATGCAGCCAAAAGATTGAGGTTAATTGAAACGCGAAATCGCGCGTATGCCTTTTGAAGAATTTCTTTTTTCCACTCAATTACGGTTCCGTAATTGACGCAATGAACCGGAAAATCGGGCTTTGAAAGTAAATCTTCCTCTGTTAGAAGCGCATCCTCCAGAAGAAATTCCGGCGAAATAAGATTCATGTTGCCCGCAAATGCAGAAAAACACTGATACGGCGAATCACCGTAACCGGTGGGTCCCAACGGTAATATTTGCCAATATTTTTGCCCGGCAAGTGCAAGAAAATCAACAAATTTATAGGCACCTGTGCCGAAATCACCAATTCCAAACTCGTTTGGAAGCGACGTTAAATGCAAAAGAACTCCGGAAGATCTTGAAAAATCCATATAAGATAGAAGCTGAAATTACCACAACTTCAAAAAATTGAGAATGCCAACACACTAAACTGCTTTGTTCTAAACTGCTTTGTTCCGCGTTGATCTTCTTAGGGGTTTACGACCCGCGCAACCGGGTAAAGCCCGATATTTCTATCACGATAAGGCGAACGATCGTAAAGATAGCGCAAACGCGCGCGCGGCGAACCGGCAAACTCTTGATCCTCAGCCAACTTTTTCTCGTATTCTTCACGAAGTTTCGCATCGTTCTTCAATAAGTCTTCCGCAATGCTTTCCATTATATACCCTTCCGAATATTCTTTTTGTTCAAAAATCGCATTGAAAAATCCCCAATAAAGCAATGAATCTGGCGCATTGGGTTCCAAAAGATGAATTGCAACGTAAGCGTTTTGCGTTGACATCGGTACCATGACCGTACCTTCCGGATATTCGCGTTCTTCCGTATAAGTTGCGGTTTTGAACGTCATCGTAAGCCTACCTTCAAATGGTGCGGACGCCCACTTCGGGTCGTTAATTCTGTAACGTTCCACCGTAAATTTTTCCGGCGTTTTGAGTCTAGTATATTTTATTCCGTGGGCGTCCAACTTTTGAATTACTTCTGTCCATTGTCGCGGCACCAAATACGCCTCAGGAACCGTAACTTCTTGCGTAACAACCGTTTGATCGTACCAAGGTATTTTTAGTTCGCGCGGTGTAGATGTAAAAATCGTCTTCTTTCCGCCGGAAATTTTTGAATCAACAATTTTGATTTCAAACCCCTTAAAAGCGAAACTTATCGGCTTCTTGTCGTAACCCAACTTTAACGGTATCACGCGCTTTCCGTTATCCGTAATTTCCGGATAGCGTTCTTTGTCCGCCGCCGTATTTGAAGCAAACAGAGTCTTTTTGTTTTTTCCGACTTCTTCGATTGTATATCGAAGCATGTCATAAGTTCCTAACACTCTGTTTTTGTAAGGCTTTACAGAATGCATTTCAATCAATAGACCGTTTCTATTCCTTAGTGCGGAATAACCTGTTGCGAAACGTGGACTTGCGATAAACGTGTAAATTCCCTTTTCGGGTTCAGCCGAATTGGCAAATTGAAGATACGGCGAGGCGAGATTTCCGGCTTTATCAACCTCGGGAATAACATCTTGTTCAAAGTGCTTTTCCATCCAATCACTTAAAGAAGGCGCAATTTCTTGGTGTCGAGCGTATTCATAGGTAATATTGTACTGAAAATCAGCACCATCGGTTACGTGACAATCGATAAAAAAATCGGGTTGCCACTCGTTCCAAAGCTTTAACC
>JBKEBT010000001.1:0-23742 GCA_047973305.1 Pyrinomonadaceae bacterium | reverse complement strand
TGCTTGCGATTTTGGCGTATTCCTTCACCGCTTGCTCTTCATCATAACCAACATACCTGGCAAACGACTTTACGAAACCTTTGTTAAAGATTCCACCGGGCAGGGGGCGGTAGTCGTCGTTTTCAATCGATTCGAGATAAAGTGGCGAGATGCGTGTTTGCTCCGCCACTTCACTTATCGAAATGACTTTTTCTTCGCGTGCTTCACGAAGTTTTTCTCCTAGAGATTCTGCCATTTTAAAATTTTTATTTTTATCTTGAAAAAAGGTAATTCAAATGAATTAAGTTCAAAGAAGCAATATATCGCTGTATGACTAATAATGTCAATCTTTTACAACACTTTCCAACCCTTTTCTTCTTGATTATAATATGAAACGCGTGATAGTTTTATCATTTAACTTCTGCTTGTAATAGAATCTTAAGATAGAACTTAATTTGTGAGGATTTGTAAATGAATCTCGAAGCGCTTGGAATGGTAGAAACCAAGGGATTTGTCGGTGCTGTTGAAGCTGCTGACGCTATGGTAAAGGCTGCGAATGTTACGCTTGTTGGCAAGGAATACATCGGAGCCGGTTATGTAACAATTTTTGTACGAGGCGACGTTGGAGCTGTAAAGGCGGCAACTGATGCAGGCGCTGCGGCGGCTCGCCGAGTTGGCGAATTGATTAGCGTGCATGTGATTCCGCGCCCGCATAAAGAAGTTGAAGACGTTCTTCCCGGTGCCGGCGTTGAGCAGGGTAAGTCTGTAAGGGCGGCTACTAAAGGTTCGCTTACCGACGGCAAAAAGGGCAAATAATTCTTTTAACACACAATGGCGGCAAGAGGTTTCATTCTTACTGTTGCCGTCTTTTTTAATGAAATATGGCGGATAAAGATCTCGTTTCACAACAAGAAGCGCGGGATGCGGTCGAGGCTGCATTTCAAGCTTTTCAAGCTGTTGCGAAATTCGATCAGCAGAAAATCGATAAAATTTGCGACGCAATGGCGAATGTTGCATTGCGAGATTCCGCACGTTTGGGCAAACTCGCGGCTGAGGAAACCGGATTCGGAAACGCGGTAGACAAACGCGAAAAAAATCGGTTTGCGGCTGAAGATGTTTGGAACCATTTCCGTAATTTGAAAACGGTGGGCGTGGTTCGTGAAGATGAAAATCTTGTTGAAGTTGCCAGCCCTCGCGGGGTAGTAGCTGCAATTATTCCTTCTACAAACCCGACATCAACGGCAATCTTCAAAATAATTATTTCAATAAAATCAAGAAACACAATTGTGCTTTCGCCTCATCCTTCTGCGGAAAAGTGCATTGATGAAACTGCACGGTTACTTCGCGAAACGGCTGTTAATGCTGGGCTTCCGGCTGATGCTATTCAGTGTTAGACGAATTCGACAATAGAAGGTACCGAAGTGCTTATGAAGCACCAGCGCACCGCAGTAATACTGGCAACCGGTGGAATCGGGCTAGTGCGTGCGGCATATTCATCGGGGAAGCCGGCGTTTGGCGTGGGTCCGGGCAACGTTCCGGTGTTTATTGAAAAAACCGCGAACGTAAAAAAAGCTGTTGCGGATATTTTGACCGGCACTTGTTTTGATAACGGCACGATTTGCGCATCCGAACAATCAGTGGTTGTCGAACGTGCGCTAGAAGCGAGTGTTCGCGAAGAATTTCTGGCGCAAGGTGCAGTGTTTTTGAACTCGGCAGATGCGGAGAGAGTTGGAAGCATTTTGCTTACCCCGAAACGTACTCTGAATCCGCAAATTGTTGGTAAAAATGCGGATTTTATTGCTTCGCTTGCGGGCGTGGATGTTCCCAACGGTACTCGTTGTTTGATTGCCGATTGTGCCGGAGTGGGGCGTGATTTTCCTTGGTCGATTGAAAAACTTTCACCGACGCTTGCTTTTTTTGTGGTGGATTCGCTTTCGCAGGGCGCTGATTTATGTGAATCGATTCTTCGATTTGGGGGCATGGGGCACACCGCGGGAATGCATACGCAGGCGCGCGAATCTGCAGTGCAGTTTGGAAAGCAAATGCCCGCATCGCGAATCATAATAAATTCGCCGACCACGCACGGAGCCATCGGTTTTTCGACTGCACTTGCTCCTTCATTAACACTTGGTTGCGGCTCTTGGGGTGGCAATGTGACATCTGACAACATTTCGCCGCATCATTTGATGGATATAAAACGAATTGCATTCGAAACGAATGCAGTTAATTCACCGGTTCCCGAACCGGTTCCGAATGCTTCTTCAACCGAACGTGTTCGGGTTTCGCGCGAAGAAATCGCCGGGATTGTGGACAGGTTTTTAAGCGCGCGCACTTCGGATATGGCGCGGATTCCTGAGAAGGAAACCCAAATGCCCGCGAAGCCTGCTGTAATTCACAACGTGTCGCCGATAGCAGATCAAACGCCCGTAGAGTTTGTATGTGAGGGCGATGTTAAAGATGCGATTGAAGGTGGCAAGAAAATTTATATCTCAAAAAAAACAATCATTACCCCCGCTGCGCGTGATCTTGGTACCGAGCGAGAAATATTTACGTTTGTGTAAATTCGGCGCATGGTGGTTTAAATATGGCTGAAGCTTTAATGGAATTAAAATGTACTAAGTGCGATGCGCCTGCGCGCGAAAACGCGGAGTTTTGTTTTGCCTGTGGTTCAAAGCTTGAAACAGTAGAGGACAACAATGTAAGTGATGCTTGGTTTCGAGATGACATTAAGCCTGAGACCGGAACTGAACCGAAAGCCGAACCTGAACAAAGTGCCAAAGAACCAACGATAGTTGAAGATATTCAGACGAAGAAAAGCGATTCGCCGAAAGAAAATTTCGACAAAGCCGAAAATGATTCGGAAGCCATCGAAAAGCCAAATGAAAAAACAAATCCCGCGCAAAAAAATGGGATAGCAAATGTTAAAAGCGGTTCCGAACGGTTAACGCGCTCTGCCGCAACTCTAAAATCAAAAGGGAACAGTGAGCGAACAAAACGAATTGAAGTTTCGTGGGAAAACTATCGAAACAATCCCAACGTGGGTTTTATGGTTTTGTCTGCAATCGTTGTAATGGTTGTATCCTTGTTGGTGTTTTTGACTTACTATATAAAATAAATGGAAATCGCAGCCGCCGTATTTTTGGCGTCAATATTATTTGGGTTATTTCTCGTATTTCTGCTGATCGTTTTTCTGAAACGCAGAAAAAAGTAAATCAGTTTGATTGCAACCTTGGCTTGTCAGATTTTTGCGCGTTAGCAGTTCTTCCGGTTCGATAGATTGGAATTCTTTTTTGATTATCCGCTCCGTTTTTTACGACAACCTTAATATTCCGGTAAGTTCCATCTTCTTTATCATTTGATGGAACGTAACCGATTGAATACTGCAACCGCATTTCGTTTGCGATATCTTTCGCAATTTGTGGCAGTTCGGCAACACTTGACGGAAAATACGCTTTACCGCCGGTTTCTGAAGCAATTCGCTCAAGAAAACTCTTAGCTTTATCCGCCGCGCTCTTTCGAATAAAATTACCGTCACGGTCTAATTCGTCGATAAAACCCACGGAAAAAATCTGCACGTCAGATTCGCGCAACTTTTTGTTTAAATCCACTTCTTTGAAGTAGCTGTCTCGATCTTCGCCATCCGAAACCAAAATTATTGCCCTGCGTTTTCGGTCAACACGACTTTCGTCACTTTCGAAGCTGTCCACCTTTTCCGTTGCAAGGTAAAGCGCATCTATTATTGCAGTGGGACCACCCTCGATGAACATATTATCTAGCGCATCATTTAATTCTTGTCGATTTGACGTAAAATCTTGCAAAAGCTCAATATTGTTCTTACTTACAAAACGAATTACGCCGGTTTTATCGTCTTGACGATTCGTTGCAACAATTGTTTTGCTTGCATCAATCACTTTTTCAAGTTGAAAACGTATCGAACCGGAATTATCTATAAGCAGCAAATAATCCGTTGGAACTTCTGATTTTGAAAAGAATTCAATTGGTTGAACAACCCCGTCTTCACGCACCTCAAAATCGTTTTGAGTAAGATTTACAATCGGTCTGTTGTTCCTATCAACCACACGAACACTCAAATTTACAAGTTCGGTATCAACTTTAATAATGTCGTTTTTATCTTCAACCACCATTGGTGGAGGCGGTGGCGGTATGGTGCCGATGGGCGGTGTTGCAAGCGGTGTTGGCGTTGGTGCGACAACCGGCGTGCTGCGTTCACGTGTTTGTGCGTTTGCAACAAAAAAATTTAGCGCTGCCATCGCGGCGACAAAAACAACGCCTGCCACTACCAAATATGATTTTGAAAACTTTTTAAGCATAAATCTTACCGAAACCTTATTGATAATCGGAGCTCGGGGAAGCATAATAACCCTCCCGGTTGCGAACAGTTAGACGCGGAAGACCGGGCGGGGGTTCGACCTTAACTTTCACTTTTCTCCATTCGCCGTTTGGCTGGAAATCATCAGGCGTGTAGCCGATTGAATATTGATGTCTCAATTCGAGCGCAATTCGTTCAAAAATCTCATCCATTTCAACCGAAGTATTTGGATAAAACGATTTTCCACCTGTAACGTTCGAAAGTTCATCTAAAAAGGCTTGCCCAGCCATGCCGGTCATGGACCCAAAATCATTTCCACCCATAATTCCCACAGAATAGATTACTACGTCAGATTCTTTCATTAAACGCCGCACTTCCTTAAAACTGTATCGTGACGAATTATCCTGTCCATCGCTAATTATTAGTAGCGCCTTTTTCTTGTGCGAACCATGCGTAACGCGGTCAACGCCAAGATAAACCGCGTCATAAAGTGCAGTATCGCTTTTAGGATGAACCAAAGTAAGTTTCTGCAAAACCGCTTCGCCATCACGGGTTTTATCCATCAAAAGTTCGGCGCGGTTGTTGAAAGCTATAAGAAAATATTCATCGCGTGGATGGCTTGTTTCCATAAATCGCGAAAGCGCCTTTCGGGCTTTTGCAATCTTTTCACCACTCATGGAATCTGAAACATCAAACAAAATTCCGATTGATACAGGTGCATCCGTATCGCTGAAAAATGTTATTTTCTGTTCTTTTTTATTGTCATATATTTTGAAATGCTCTTTCTTCAAGCCGGAAACAAACCGTCCATAATAGTCCGTGACGGTAAGCGTTAGCGATACCAAATCGGTATTTACTTTGATTCGTTCATCGGTGTTATCGCGCTGGTTTGGCGGAGTGGGGCTTGGTTCGGCATCCTGTCCAAATATCGCAACAGATGTCGCTAAAATACAAATTAGCGGAAAAGCTAATTTAAACGATGAAAGTAATTTTTCACCATTCAAATTCTTTAAAATCATACTTTCTCCAGCATTTGCGAAATCATTCTAGAAGACCTTAAAGGGCATTGCAAGAATAGTTGATTTCGTCTAAAAACCATCTTTTGGTTGAGGTTTGATGAACGGTGCGAACCATTCGTTGTTTTATACATCCAATAACTAAAATTTTGCATTTATTCGTGATATAAATAGATTATTATATTTGAACGCGCTACAATAATGCATCTGTTGAATTTGTAGCGAATGCTACCGTAAAATCACTTTTTATGCTGAGAGATTTATCATTAAACATCGAACGCATTCGTGCACTTGACGATAAAGAGCTTGTCGAAATAGCCGTATCGGGTTCGGATGATACGTTCGAGGAACTTGTAAGAAGGTATCAACGCCCGATTATCAGCTATGTTTACCGGATGTTAAATGATTATGATGCTTCGCTTGATGTAGCACAAGAAGTGTTTATAAAAGTATTTAATTCTCTTGAGCGCTACAGTTCAGATTACAAATTCTCAACTTGGCTTTACCGGATTGCCCATAATGCCGCAATTGACCATATACGGCGGAAATCCGGAAAAGAGCAAAGCCTTGAAACCGAAACCGACGATGGTGCGTACCAACTGCAGATTGAAAGTTCTAGACCCAGCCCGGAAGACGACCGGGAAAGAAGTGAGTGGAGAACTGAAATTGAAGTTGTTGTTAAAGGGTTACCTTCAACGTATCGCGAACTTATTGTTCTAAGACACGCAAAGGAACTTAGCTATGCAGAAATTGCGGAGATTACGAATCTTCCGTTGGGAACAGTAAAAAATCGGCTCTTCCGTGCACGAGAAATGATGCGTGAAATTTTGGTGGAACGCGGTTTGGAAGGTTTTTAGGTATTTAGAAATGACGACACAAATTCTTACTCCAACACTTGCTTGCAAGCGAGAAGAAATATTTGCGTATCTGGATAACGAACTTTCCGCCGAAGAAGAACTCGCACTGGAAAATCATTTAGCACACTGTAAGTCTTGTACAGACGAACTAAACGCACAAAAAAAAGTTTCAAACAGTCTCGAAATTGTTCTGGATGAAGAGATGAACAATATAGAAATTCCCGAGAATTTTTCGCACGTGGTAAAAACGCGTGCCGAAAGTAGCATGATCGGGCTAAGAAGAAAACGTGAAATTTCTCGTTCCTTTTGGATAATATTTGGTTTGGTTGTTGCGGTGGCGCTGTTTGGAATCGGGGTAGGTTCGATTGTTTCGGGGTTTAAAGTTGAAAAGCAAAATGCCGAAGGTGGTATTTTTCATACGTTTCAAGACACTGTTTTTGGCGCAGTTGCGATATTTCGCACAATCGGTCACAAATATTTTTCCGGAAATGTTCTTGTTATCTTATTGATAGGCTTGAGTTTGGTAGTTGCATTTTTGATTCTCAATAAACTTTTATCTCGCAATTTACGTTCATAAAACGTGAATAATTCACATAAAATAAGGGTTCACAAAATAGAGATTGTTATCATTTTGCTGGTGGCGCTATGTGCGCTTTTTCTATTTCGTTCACCAAATTCTGCGCAAACATCTGTTTCCGAACGGAATAAAGACACGATTGTGGTAGGGGATTCAACCGGAGGCGAAGTTTTTTCATATGGAAAGAACGTAATTGTAAAGGGTAAATCAAAAGGAGTGCTTGCGGTTGGCGGAGACATAACCGTTGAAGGTGAAGTTACGGGCGATGTTGCAACAATCGGCGGCACGGTATATCACAAATCAAGTGGCTATATTGGAGGTGATGTCATAATTTTTGGCGGAAGATATCGTCATGAAAGCATGAAGCCGCGAAGGAATCTGCAAAAGCATACGTTGATGTATTCAGGTTATGAAGTTGAGTTTAGGTCGATTGCAAAAGACCCTGCACAACTTTTGACACCAAAATTTACACCCGCGTTTTTGTCACAGCGTGTTTTTTCGCTCTTATTTTGGTTTGTAATTTCATTTGTTATCACTTTGATTGCTCCGGCATCAATTGGCGGAGCCGTTACGCGTTTGCGTTTGATGCCATTTAGAATCTTGGCGTTCGGCGTGTTGGGTTTTCTGATTGCGTTTGCGCTCGCGGTTGTAGGCATTGAATATTTTTCAGGTGGAATCAGTGCTGCACTGGGGTTGATGTTATTTGTTTCCGTTGCGCTTGCATACATTTTCGGCAGGGTTGCGATTCAAGTGGGTATTGGTAAATGGATTGTTTCAAAATTCATTGGCGAATCAAAGTTTTCGGATGCAATAACTCTGTTCATTGGAACAATTACGGTAGTTGCAACCCTTTCGCTACCGTATCTTTGGCTTCCGTTCTTGATCCTGATTTTCGTTATGAGTCTTGGTGTTTTACTAACGCTAAAATCTGGTGTTTCGTGGCGAAATGAATAATAACTGTAACCTTTACAAAACTTTACAGACAACTTCAAACTTTTGGAGTGCGTTTCACGTCTTAGTATTTTACGGCGCACAAATCGCCATTTTATTGTAATTATTATTGGAGAGATTTATATGTACAAGTCATTTTTGACCGCAATTGTAACTTTATTCGCCGTTTCGTTCGTATTTTCGCAAGCAAAGCTTCCGGATATCGGAATTGAAAAGGGATTGGTAGTGGGTGAAGTAAAAATCGTTGGCGATCAAAAACTGGTAGTTGAAACAAAAGATGGCTCAATTGATGCGATTCTTTTGAATTTTACAACGTACAAATTGTTACCGCCTGACAACCTGGGCTTAAAAGCGGCAACCGATTCTGAAAAGTCGAAAATAGCGGTCGGAGATCGTGTTGTCATCACGGGAACCGTTGCGGCAGATAAAAGCCAAATTCTTTCAAAAACGGTGTATATGGTTAAGGGCGCGGCACTTGCGGCAAAGCAGCAGGAACAACAAAGGGAATGGCAAACACGCGGAATAAGCGGGCGTGTTACAGCTGTGGATTCTACAAATAAGAACTTTACGGTGGAAATGCGCAGTTTAACTGGAACCGCTACAAGTATTAAGGTTGTGCCAAAAAGTGATGCGGAATTTTTACGATATTCAAATCAATCAGTACGTTACGATGATGCAACAAAAAGCGACTTTCAGGCGATTAAGGTTGAGGATATGGTTCATGTGCTCGGGGATAAAAACGCCGCCAACACTGAAATTACCGCAGAAAAAGTACTTTCAGGGTCATTTGTAACGGTAGCCGGCACAATAAAATCAGTTGATGCGGAAAAAAATCAGATTGTAATAACCGATCTTAAAACAAATTCGGATGTGACGATTGATGTTGTGGGTACCTCTATGTTAAAGCGCTTTCCGGAACAAGCCGCACAAATGATGGCGGCTTCACAGATGGGTGGCGGCGGTCCACAACCGCCCGGCGGTAGAAGACCACAGCCGAAAGAAGGAGAAAACGGAGCGCGGAATTCTTCCGGCGAAGGTCAAAGGCGTCCGGGTGGTGGGCGCAATTTTGACATTAACGAGATGTTAAACCGGTTTCCGACCATCGCAGTTTCCGAGCTCAAACCGGGCGAAATGATTGCCGTTTCAAGCCCGAAACTCGCTGATTCCACAAAATTTACGGCGATTAGGCTTTTGGCTGGCGTTGAACCGTTTGTGCGTATGGCACAGATGGCAGCGGCGCGTTCGGGTAACAGGAACGGCGTTAGCGGCTCTCTCTCAATTCCCGGGCTAGATGGTGTGGATTTTTAATTGATTAAACATAAATAAATAAATAAATAGGTTTTGGATATGAAATATCTTATTGGAATTATAACTACAGTCTTGCTTATCAACACCGCGATTTTCGCGCAGCAAACACGAACGGTTAAGGGCGAAGTTGCAGACAGCAACGGTGCTTTTGTCGTAGGTGCAGAAGTTTCACTCGTTGATTCGGAAGGAAACGTAAAAAATACTACAACCAATTCAAACGGGCAGTTTACGCTCAGCGGAGTTAAAGAAGGCACTTACACACTAACCGTGGATGCCGCCAGTTTTTCGCCATATACAAACACCGATTTCACGGTAAATTCGAGCACGGCACCGGTTAAAATTGTGATGACAATTGGTGAAATTAGCGCTGAAGTTGATGTAAGCAACGACGGAAAAGTTGATGTTGACCCTGCAAATAATGCAAGTGCGACAGTTCTGAAGGAAGACGACATCAATGCTTTACCGGATGACCCGGATGAACTTGAAGCGGCTTTGCAGGCATTGGCGGGCGGTGGCGCCGGTCCAAATGGTGGACAAATTTATATCGATGGATTTCAAGGTTCGGTTCCGCCGAAGGAGGCGATAAGAGAAATCAGAATAAACAATGACCCGTTTTCCGCAGAATACGAAAGAATGGGATACGGTAGAATTGAAATTTTGACGAAACCGGGTGCAATGAAATGGAACGGACAAGCATCGTTCAATTACAATAATGACGCCTTGAATGCTCGCAACCCTTATTCTGTGAATAAAGCCAGTCGCCAACAACAATCTTATAACGGCTATGTAAGCGGTCCGATTATTAAAAACAAAGCTTCTATTTCAATGGGTGTAAACTTTCGGGATTCTGCGGATGGCGCCGGCGTAAACGCTTCGGTTCTTGACAGCAGTTATCAAATTGTTCCGCTTCAGCAGGAATATAAAGAACCGCGAAGAAGACTCTCGTTAAATCCGCGTTTGGATTACCAATTGAATGATATGAACACGTTGGTGTTTCGCTATGAATACAATCGAAACACTTCACAAGATTTCGGCGGTGGATTTACTTTGCCGAGTCGTGGAACGGATTCGACCAGCAATCAGCACGAATTTCAAATTACCGAAACAGCGATACTAAATGCAAAAACCGTAAACGAAACCCGGTTTCAATTTAGAAATACCAGTCGAGATACGACGGGCGACAATACGCTGCCGGCGGTAAATGTTTCCGAAGCGTTTAACGGCGGCGGATCTTCAACCGGGCTCAGTTATGATCGTTCAAAATTTTGGGAACTTCAAAATTACACAACTACGTCGTTAGGCAAGGCTTCCAACCACGCGGTAAGATTCGGCGTTCAAATGCGCGGAAGCATCGATAGTAATCGTTCGGATTCGGGCTACAACGGTTCGTTTACGTTTGCGGGTTTCATACCAACTGCCGCAACCGCCTATGACTTAGATGGAAACGGAATTATTTCATCAATCGAACAATATCGCGCAAAAGTACTCGGCGCGACGGAATGGCAATATAACCCCAACCAATATTCGGTTACAACAGGGGATCCGCTTGCAAAGGTAAACCAGTTTGAAATTGGCTTCTTTGCAAAAGATGATTGGAATGTAAGACCCGGGCTTACGCTTTCTTATGGTTTAAGGTATGAAAACCAAACGAACATTAACGACAATTTGAACTTTGCTCCGCGGGTTTCGTTCGCGTATTCCCCGGGTGCAGGTGGCGCCAGCGCGCCCAAAGACGTATTTCGTGGTGGTTTTGGCATATTCTATACGAGATTCAATGAAAACTATACGATGACGGCTGAGCGATTGGATGGCGTAAGGCAGCGACGATATATTATCGGGTTAGGTAATGCGTTGCTTTCACAACCTGTGTTTACGTTAGATGGTGTTACGAATGTTCCGACAATTGATCAGCTTCAAACATTGTCTCCGCTTTCCAGCACGCCTTACACGATTGACCCAACTGCGAAGGCGCCCTATACAATGCAAGGTGCGCTTTCTTACGAACGTCAATTGCCCGGAAGAACAACGTTTTCGGTCTATTACGTTTTCTCTCGGAACCTGCACATGGTAATGCAACGAAATGTCAACGCACCGGTTTGCCCTGATGTTGCAACCTGTCCGGTAACTAATGCCACGGCTTTGCAAGCACTTCGCCCTGATCCTTCAACGGGAAATATATATGAATATGAAACCGCGGGTTACGGAAACGATCAGCGCTTGATCTTAGGTATTCAATCGATGTTCAAGCCCGGTTTTATGCTCATGGCAAGATACTTTCTGGGTTCATCAAAATCGAACACCGGTGGCGGATTTCCGGCATACAGTTATGATTTATCAGATGAATACGCCAGAAATCCGGGGGATTCGCGCAGTACATTTATGCTGATGTCATCATTCTCCTTGCCGTACGGTATCAGCTTGCGCCCATTTATTATCGCGAGAAGTTCATCGCCTTTTAACATTACACTGGGGCGTGACTTAAACGGAGATTCTATTTTTGCGGAACGTCCTACCTTTGCACAGCTTTCGGCAGCATGCACGGCAAACGGGCTGACAAACTCTTGGTGTGATACTTCCGGGTATGATCCGAACGCGATTATTCCGAAATATTTTGGTAACGGTTACAGCTATTTTTCTGCAAACTTAAGCCTCGACAAGAATTTTTCATGGGGCGGTGATTCAGGAAACAAGACGGTTGTAACCGGTGGCGGCGGAATGATGGGCGGAAGAGGTCGCGGGGGAATGTTTGGTGGAAACGAAAGAGGAAAATACAATCTTTCAGTCGGGGTTTATATCAACAACCTTTTGAACCACAATAACCTCGGAACTCCCGTAGGTAACGTAAGTTCAAGTAATTTTGGTGAGGTATTAAACGGTACCGGCGGATTCGGTTTTCGCGGTGGAGGCGGAAGCGGTGGTGGTGCGCGGACGATAGAAATTCGAACGCGGTTCCGCTGGTAAATAAAGCAAAAAACAATATGATGGCGGCTTGGATTTAAGCCGTCATTTTTCTTGCATTTGAATTTGTTTTTACCTAAAATTTTTGTATGAAAAAAGAAAATATGATTGTAAATCTCACGCTTACGTTGGTTTTGTGCTTATTTACATTGTCGGGTTTTGCGCAAGACAGCACCTCGGTTGATAATCTCGCAAAATCGGCGGTTGAACATTTAGGCGGCGAAAAGTTTATAAACGCAACCACAACGGTTTCAAGAGGTAGTGCAGATATAACTGCGTTTGGACAAGTGATTCCCGCTGCATACTCAATTGTGATTTCCGGTGATAAATATCGGCTTGAAATTGATAATCCCTTTCAACCTTTTAAGCAAGCTTTTGACGGCACAAACACTACCAGTTCAATACCCGGAATGGCGCAATTTCCACCAATCAGCAAGCTCGGATTTCCGTTATTGCGCCACATTGGTGAAAAGGATTATTCCGTTTCGGCACTCGAAAACGGAAACACGAACGGATTTCGAATTACTTCGCCCGAAGGCTACTTTACGGAATTTATCATGGATTTGAAAAATAACGAGATAAAATCCTACAATGCTTCCTATGTTGTTGATGGAAGGGATGTTACGACCTCAGTTGAAATTAAAAAGTATGAGGAAGTTGAGGGTGTATTGTTGCCTTCAAAATATGATCAGCGGTTTGATATGGGTTCGATGACAATATATGCCTCATACAAAACCAAGGAACTGCTTGTTAATCCTAAACTTGATGATGCGGTATTTTCGGTTTCGCAATAAAATTTGTACGAAGAGTCCAATTCTTCTTCGATTTCAAAAAAGACGCGCGGCAAATGTATATATTGGCAACGCGTTTTTTGTAAAAGGCTTTAGTTTACCGGAAATATTGAATTTTGTGGCTAACAAAGGCGTTAGCCGATTAAACCGTAAGAATTTCTTCCTCTTTTGATTTCATTAATCCATCTACTTGGTTAGTAAATTCGTTCGTAAGTTTTTGAACTTCATCTGTGCCGGTGCGTTCGCTATCTTCTGAAATTTCCTTGTCTTGTAACATACGCTTTAGCTCATTGTTCGCATGTTGCCGAACGTTTCGAATTGCGATTTTATGTTCTTCGGCAATTTCGTGAACTTGTTTTGCAAGTTGTTGACGGCGCTCTTCGTTAAGCGGAGGTATTGGAAGGCGAATAATTTTTCCATCGTTTGATGGGTTTAAGCCGAGATTTGCCAAGTTTATAGCTTTTTCGATTGCATCAATTTGGGTAGCATCCCAGGGCTGAACCGAAATTAATTGCGATTCCGGAACAGTAACTGATGCCATTTGTGTTAAAGGTGTCATCGTTCCGTAATAGTCAACCACAATTGAATCCAAAAGACCTGTGCTTGCCCTTCCCGTTCTTACAGCGCCAAGCTTACGTTTTAAGTCATCAATCACCGCTGCCATTTTTGGTTTTGTATCTTTTATCACGTTATTAATTTCCATATTTCCTCGCAATCAACGGGTTCGAAACTATTTCGAAACCAGCGTACCTATTGATAAATCTCCATTTACGGCTTTTATTATATTACCCTGAGCGTTCATATTAAAAACCAAAATCGGTAAATCGTTATCCATACACAAAGAAATTGCGGAAGCATCCATCACACCGAGGCGCTTTTCAAGCACTTCCTGAAACGTTATTTGGTTGTAGCGTGTGGCAGCCGGATTTGTTACCGGGTCATCAGAATAAACACCATCAACTTTTGTCGCCTTCATAATTACTTCCGCGCGGATTTCCAGCGCACGAAGTGCGGCGGCTGAATCGGTTGTAAAATACGGATTGCCCGTTCCGGCACCAAAAATCACCACACGTCCTTTTTCAAGATGCCGAATGGCGCGTCTGCGGATAAAAGGTTCGGCGAGTTGCGGAATATCTATTGCCGATAAAACGCGTGTATAAACATCGCATTTTTCAAGCGCATCTTGAAGAACCACGGCATTCATTACAGTCGCGAGCATTCCGATATAATCCGCGCTTCCTCGATCCATATTACCCGCTGATTTTGAAACGCCCCGAAATATATTGCCGCCGCCTACAACAACCGAAATCTCCACTCCAAGTTCATGAACTGCCTTTATTTGTTCGGCAACCGAATGTGCAATATTCGTGTCGATGCCATAATTTTGCGCGCCCATCAAAGCTTCGCCTGAAAGTTTTAGCAAAATTCGTTTGTATGCCGGTTTATTCATTTGCAACCCCCAAAAAAAAGGGCTGCAAAAGCAACCCCTTTTTAAGCTTCGGAACTAATTTCCAACCATTGATGCGACTTCGTTTGCAAAATCGTCTTGCTTCTTCTCAATGCCTTCACCCATTTTATAGCGTGTAAAGCGCCGAATTGTTATGTTTTCCTTAATTGAAGCAATCTTTGATGTTACGAGATCGCCGACAGTCATTGAAGGATCTTTAACAAATGGTTGTTCCAGAAGTACCGATTCTTCATAAAACTTATTCATTCTGCCATCAATAATTTTTTGAAGTACATCTTCCGGTTTTTTCGCGTTCTTTTCGTCATTCTTAAGTTGTTCAAGAAGAATTGAACGTTCTTTTTCAACATCTTCGGCAGGCACTTCATCACGTGTAAGATAACGCGGATCCGTAGCAGCGACGTGCATCGCAACATCTTTCACTAGCTCTTGAAATTCTTCGCCGCGCGAAACAAAATCGCTTTCGCAATTTATTTCAACCAACACGCCTACTTTGCCACCCATATGAATGTAGGAACCAACCGCGCCTTCTGCGGTCACGCGTCCCGCTTTCTTTCCGGCGGTTGCCATTCCTTTCTTACGCAAAATTTCCACTGCCTGATCGACGTTTCCATCGGCTTCCACTAGCGCATTCTTGCAATCCACCATTCCCGCGCCGGTTTTTTCGCGCAAGTCTTTAACCATACTCGCTGTTATTTCTGCCATATTACTCTCCAGTATTCTTATAAAAAAGCGTAGCCCCAAAATTCGGTTAAGAGCTACGCGTAAAACAATTTTATTTAGATCTTAACCAGCCGCTTCATCCTTTGATTCTTCGGATTTTTCAGCTGCAGCTTCATTTTCTTCTTTTGCGGGTTCTTCAGCAGCTGTTTCAGCCACTGCTTCCTCAACAGCTACTTCTATTGGTGTTGCCGCTTCCACCGCTATTGCTTCTTTAGCTATTTCCTCTTCTACCGCTTCCTCTTCTGCCGCCGCTTCCGTTGCTTCCGCATCAGCCTCTGCTTCTGCCGCAGTTTCTAAATCTTCGGCAAGTTCTTCGGCACCCACGCCAACTAAGCCTTCCGTAGCAAGATTTTTCCCTTCAATAATTGCATCAGCAACTCTTGAAGTGAAAAGGCGAATTGCCCGCAGTGCGTCATCATTGCCCGGAATAACATAATCTATTCCGTCCGGCGAACAATTTGTATCAACAACCGCAACAATCGGAATATCGAGCTTGTTTGCTTCGCTAACCGCGATATCTTCCTTGCGCACATCTATGATGAACAAAAGATCCGGCAAGCCGTTCATGTCTTTTATTCCTGCAAGGTTTTTCATCAACTTCTCAAGTTCGCGCTCAAGTTGAAGACGTTCTTTCTTCGTATGCATTTCCATACGTCCGTCTTCTTTCATCGCTTCAATTTCCTTCAAACGTTTTATTGAGCCCTGAACCGTTTTGTAATTTGTCAACAAACCACCGAGCCAACGATGGTTTATGTAAAACTGTCCGCAGCGTTGTGCTTCTTCTAAAATGGCTTCTTGTGCTTGTCGCTTTGTTCCGACGAAAAGAATTTTTGCGTTTGGTTTTTCCGCAATAAATTCTTCAACGTAAGCCAACGCGCTTCGAAATAGCTTTTGAGTTTTTTGTAAATCGATGATGTAGATGCCGTTTCGTTCGCCAAAGATATAATCCTTCATCTTTGGGTTCCAACGGCGAACTTGGTGTCCGAAGTGAACTCCTGCTTCGAGGAGTTCTTTCATTGTTACTGTAGCCAAGGCGAAAATCTCCTAAATTTTGGTCTTTTGTACTCGAAAGGGAAGTTGAGCAAACCAAATTTCCTTTTCGATGGAATAAAGTGCCGCGAAGCGACACTAATAAATAAATTAACGTTTTGAAAACTGGAATCGGGCACGTGCGCCTTTTTGACCGTATTTCTTACGTTCTTTCTTACGCGGGTCTCGTGTTACCAAGCCGGCTTTTTTTAAACCGGGACGCAAATCTGCATTAAATTCCAACAAAGCACGGGTAATTCCGTGTCTTACGGCACCGGCTTGTCCGGAGATTCCGCCACCGGCAACGTTTACCAGAATGTCGAATTTTCCTTCATTTTCGGTAAGTTGAAGCGGTTGGTTAATAATCATTCGAAGCGTTTCATTAGGAAAATAACGTTCGAATTCGCGACGGTTAACAACTATCTCACCCGTGCCGGGGCGCAAATAAATTCTCGCAACCGAGGTTTTTCTGCGTCCCGTTCCATAGTATTGTGTTTCTGCCATATCAAATTTCCAATCCCGTTCTAGATTGTTTCAATCTCCATAGGTACCGGGTTTTGTGCGCCATGCGGATGTTCAGAATCTGCATAGACCTTTAATTTCTTAAACATTGCGCGTCCGAGTTTTGTTTTAGGCAACATTCCCTTAACAGCACGTTCCACAATCTGTTCTGGTTTGGTAGCCAACATTTTCTTTGCCGGTGTGGTTCTTAGCCCACCCGGATACCCCGAATGTGCGTAGTAATTTTTTTGATCCAACTTCGCGCCCTTCAAAACAATGTGTCGGGCGTTCGTAACAACTACGTGGTCACCCATATCAAGAAATGGTGTGTAGCTGGGCTTATTTTTTCCGGTAAGCACTTTCGCGATTTCCGTAGACAGACGCCCCAGTGTTTTGCCCTTTGCATCAACTACGTACCATTTTCGATTTTCCGCCAAGCCTTTCCCGCTCGGAACATAGGTTTTCATAATAAATCCGTGTTCTTAAAATAAAGTATCTTCGCCAAAATGCGAACCGTTAGAATATCTAAAACAAATGTAAGCGTCAAGTATTACAAGGTTAAAAGTGTTTGTCTAAACGCGCAGACGCGAGCAAAACGCCGGCAATCGTTTTTGCATCTATTATTTCGCCGTTCTTGATCATTTCAAAGCATTGTTCAAACGAAAAAACTTCAATCGAAAGAATTTCATCGTCATCTAACGTTTGTGTTGCGGGGGAAAGGTCAGTAGCCATAAATACGGACATTGTTTCATCCAAAAAACCGGGCGAAACATAAAAATCAACTAACAATGTAAATGAATTTGCCACAACTCCTATTTCTTCCGTCAATTCACGACGGGCGCATTCAAAAGCGGTTTCGCCCGCGTTTATGGTACCTGCCGGAAGTTCCAGAAGAAATTTATTGGCGGCAACCCTAAACTGCGAAACAAGTGCAATTTTTCCGTCATCGTAAATTGGAACTATTACCGCACTTCCCGGATGCCTAATTATGTCACGTTCAAATTCTTTTTCATCTTGACGAACGCAAACCTTTTCCAAATCGAACATGTGACCGCGATAAATGGTTTCCTTAGATGTTATTTCCGGTTTCATTTCGGATTTTCCTCAAGATACGCACGCACTGTTTTCAAATCTTCCCAAACTTCGCGTTTCTTGCGGGGATCGCGCAGAAGGTAAGCCGGGTGAAACGTTGGCATAACCTTTACACCGAAATAATCTTTAAAAGAACCGCGAAGTTTTGTGATTCCGATTTTTGTTTCGAGCAGATTTTGGCACGCCGTATTACCTAAGACAACAATTACCTTGGGTCGCACAACTGCAATTTCACGCATAAGAAACGGTTTGCAAATTGTGGCTTCATCCGCCTGCGGCTGTCTGTTACCCGGTGGGCGGCACCGGTTAATATTGCCGATAAAAACTTCGTCGCGCGAAAAATCAATGGCTTCAATTATCTTGGTAAGTAGCTGCCCGGCGCGCCCCACAAATGGTTCGCCCTTTTCATCCTCATCCGCCCCGGGCGCTTCACCAATAAACATAAGTTCCGCTTTCGGATTTCCTACACTGTTAACAACCTGTATTCGTTTTTCACACAAACCGCAGCGGGTGCAATCTGAACCGATTTCTTTCCAAATAGTTTCCAACGATTCATTTGATTCGGGCAGCATATTTGGCAACACTTCGGTTGTTGGTTTCTTTTTCATTTCCTTTTCTTCGGGAGCACTTGCGGACATTTCGATATTGGCGTGTCTTAACGTAGGGGATTGCGCATTTTGATTGCGAATGTGTAACCGCGTTTTTTCCAGAATTTTGGCGCGGTTTGTCGTTTGCACTTTTCGCACAGGTGGTTCAATTGCGGGCTTTAACGCATTCGGTCTTGTAATCTTCGCCCGTTCAAACGGCTGATTTTCGCCTTTATTATTAGATGCAATCGTATTGTTGTTCGGTGAAACGGCAGAACTTGCTTGCGCGTTACATGATATAGCCCCAAGTTCACCCAAAAACTTAAAATGTTCGTTCAAATCGCGAACAAGTTCCGCAAATTGTGGCGTATTAGTTTTCATTATTTCTTAAAGTCACGATCTCATCCAGAATTCTATTTGCCATTTCGTATTTCGTCATTCGCGGTATATCGATTTCTTGCCCTGTTTTTAACAACAATAGAGCGGCGTTTGAATCGGAACCGAAACCTAATCCTTTCTCCGAAACATCGTTTGCAACAATCATATCGATTTCTTTTGCGAATAATTTTTTTCTTGCATTCTCGATGACAGAATCAGTTTCTGCGGCAAAACCAATTACAAGCAGCCCCTTGTGTCGATTTTTACTCACGGAAGACAAAATATCCTCCGTTCGCTCAAGTTTCAGGGAAAGTGAATTGTTGCCTTCTTTTTTTATCTTGTTAAGGGAAGTTACTGCCGGACGAAAGTCTGCTACAGCCGCCGCACCGATAAAAATATCTGTGTTTTCAAGGTTTTCAAACACGCACTCGTACATTTCTTTAGCGGAAATCGCATCGATTATTTCAACGCCCGAAGCAATTTCGGCAGTAGTGGAACCCTTTACAACCGTAACCTTTGCGCCCCGCCGTGCGGCGGCTTGTGCAAGTGCAAATCCCATTTTTCCAGATGAATGATTTGAGATAAATCTTACCGGATCAATTGCTTCACGGGTGCCACCAACCGTAATCAAGATGTGTGTTTCGGAAAGATCTTGCTTCGGTTTTACCGGCGAAATCAACATAAGTGCTTGTGCCGCAATGTTTTCCGCATCTTCCAGCTTTCCAATGCCAACCGTCTTACAGGCAAGTTCACCTGAGATTGGTTCAACAAAATTTATGCCGTAGGTTCTTAGCTTGTTCAGGTTTTTTTGTGTTGCAGGGTGCATCCACATTGTTTCGTTCATCGCCGGCGCAATTAAAACCGGCGCGTTTGATGCAAGAAATGTGGTTGAGACAAAGTCATCTGCAATGCCGTTTGCAAATTTTGCGATGATATTTGCGGTAGCGGGCACGATTAACAAAAGATCAATAGTTTGTGAAAAATTAATGTGTGCGATCGCATCGGGATTCTTTGCGTCGTAATCATCAACAATTACGCGCCTTCCCGTAAGTGCACGAAACGTAAGCGGTTGTACAAACTTGGTGGCGTGTTTTGTCATCGCCACATCAACTTCACAACCCGCCTTTTGAAGCAAACGCAAAACCTCAATTGCTTTGTATGCAGCAATTCCGCCCGTAACGCATAATCCGACGTGTTTTGACAATTCATCCGTTTTCATAATTTGTGATTTGATTTTACCATCTTATAAGTGACAACAAAGCTCGTAAGCCGAAAAGACGCAAATCTAAACGAAAACAGCCAACTTTGTGTTTGCGTTTTTTGGCGGTTTCGGCGACGTTCCTAATTTGTGGTAATCTTGGGATATTCTTGGAGAAAAACGATGAAAAAATGTTTTGTTCTATTTGGGCTTCTGGCAATGGTTTTTCCAATGCTTGCGAACGCACAAACAAAGCCCGAACCCGATTTGTTAAAACTGCAAAATGAACCAAACCCAAAGATTGGTTTTGTAATTCACGGCGGGGCGGGTGTGATACGACGTGGTGATTTAACACCGGAACGTGAAAAACTTTATCGTGAAAAGTTGGAAGAAGCATTGTTGACGGGCTACAGAGTGCTTCAACAAGGTGGATCGAGCCTTGACGCCGTCGAAGCCGCCATTCACGTAATGGAGGATTCACCATTGTTTAATGCCGGTAAAGGAGCCGTTTTTACAGCAGACGGCAAAAATGAATTGGATGCGGCAATAATGGATGGAAAAACGTTAAACGCCGGCGCAGTTGCCGGACTTCATCATATTAAGAACCCGATTTCGCTAGCACGTGCCGTAATGGAAAAAAGCGAACACGTTATGATGATAGGTGACGGTGCAGAAAAATTTGCGACAGAAGTTGGGATAAAATTGGTTGATCCGCAATATTTTTGGACAAAGTCGCGATGGGATTCGCTTCAAAAAATAATTCAAAACGAAAAAGCAAAGAAAACCGGAAAGAAGGTTTCTATAAATAATCCGCGATTTGAACCTGAAAACAAGTTCGGAACGGTAGGCGCAGTTGCTTTGGACAAGAACGGAAATCTTGCCGCCGGCACTTCAACCGGTGGAATGACATACAAGAAATACGGCAGAGTCGGCGACGTGCCGATTATCGGGGCAGGAACCTATGCCAATAATGCAACTTGCGCGGTTTCCGCTACCGGTTGGGGCGAGTTCTTTATAAGGCTGGGTGTCGCACGCGATATTTCATCATTGATGGAATATAAAGGCATGGCTGTTCAGCAGGCAGCCGATACTGTAATACATAAAAAGCTTCAAGAATTGGGAGGCGATGGTGGCGTGATAGCGATTGATCATGACGGAAACATTGGGATTTCGTTTAATTCGGAAGGAATGTATCGTGCATATATTCGTGATGGAAAGCCGATAGTGGAAATATACGGAATTGAAAAGTAAAAGCCGGTGTTAGCTTGTAAATGCTTTTGCAAGTTAAATTTAGCTATAATTTCTTTCACTTTAAGATTAGCTCGTTTCAGTTGAATCGGGCTACTTTTTTGTCCGGGGGGCATCGTATGGTTGCGCAGGTTCGTAGGCTTACAAAACAAGGCGTGTAATAGATCATACTTTTGACGCAACGTTGACCCAAAACACGTAAATTTCTTGCGATAGTTGGTAGAGGAAAATTTCAATTTGAAGTTTCCAAAATAGATTATTCAAGGAATTGAGGAGTGATTAGCGGGTTACGCTGAGAAATTAAAGGTATGAATTTACAAGTTAGAAAGAAAAACATTGGCGTTGTTGCAATTTTATCAATCGCGATGCTTTTTACCGGTTCGCTTCAAAAAGCAGTGGCACAGAATACGCCGCTTTCGCTCGCAAAAGTACTAATCGGCTTGCAATCAACAAGCAATGGCACAACTCTCGCTAAACGAAACGAGTTTTTGATAAACGAGATTAAAGCAAAGAACGTAACATTTAAGCTTACGCCTGAAATCGAAAGCGAGTTGGTTTCAGCCGGTGCAACAACGGCACTTATCGATGCGATAAAACAAGTAAGTTCAAACGGCGAGCAGAATGCCGAAACAGACGATTCAAAGCCGGATGCCGAACTCGAAAAACTTTGGATTGTGCCGAATATTGAGCAAAATGGCGTTTTAGGGATTCGAGTTTATTCAAAATTTAACGTCTATAACCTAAAAGGTGTTCAATCAGACATGGTTTACCGCTTTCAAAAGAACGGGGAATTTTTGAAAACCAAAACATCCGAATATAGTACGAAATCAGGTGATCTCAGCACCAGACGACTCTTAAAGCCAAACTATTCGGAGGCGAAATTTGAAGAATATGCGTTTCTGCCCTATTCAGAATTTGGCTTGGCATCCGGAACACACGAAATAACGATTGATGCCGATGTTATTCTTCGCGATGGAACGCTAGTCAAACACCTGATTCTTCAGAAAGAAACTATAACAATTCCGGCAAATCGTTCGGTTTCAATAAACTCAACGGAAAACGGAGTCTTCGAAAAGCTTTGGGTTGATTATGACGTAAAGCATAATGATAAGCTTGGAATGACCATTCATACAAAAGCGGTTGTTAATGGTTTTAAGGGAAGAGACGTATATCTGCAGCTTCTTTTTGAAAAAACGGATGGCACAAAGCTTACTTCTTCAAACTATATGTACAAAAGCCGAAGCGGACAAACGGCAGCTTACAAACTACTGAAACCCGAATTTGATTCGGCAAGGTTTTCTGACATTGCGCTTTTTATACCATACGAGGAATTCAATCTTGACGTAGGTAGACATAATTTGAAGATAAAGGCGGATTTGATTCGCCAAGACTATTCGCAAATTCAGTTCTTAACTTCTCATGAATTTTGGTACAACCGCGCGAAATAGAACTTTTTGGCAATTGATTCGGTGAAGTTAAAAGCCTTGACCTCAAAACATCTGTGTTTTTAGGTCAAGGCTGATTTTACGCAAGCAAAAATTTATCTAGATTGTATCGTCCTCGGTTTTTGATTTCTCACTAAGTTCGAACCGATGCTCATCTCGTTCTTCCAGCTTACCTTCAAAATCGAGCGGTTCATCATCATCATAATTAATTCCCATTGCATGCGCGTTTGCCTCAACTTCAGATTGATCAGGCGTAGGGTTATCGCCGAATACTGTCTCAGAACCGCTTGAGTTTACCTCTTCCCAAGCTGCATCAATATCGCCGCCTGAATCAGCAGGTGATGATGAGTTATGTTCGTCAAGCCTTTCCAATAGCTCTTCCGGAGCCTGTGGTGCACGCGCAATTTCTTCATCCATAAATTCTTGGATTTCTTCATCGGTTTCGCGAATTTTTCCGTCAGCCATATAAAATCTCCAGCATTAGCCTTTTTTGCAAGCGTAACACGAAGCAAAGTGTTTATAAACTCTTAAATGAATACCACCGATTGCGAGTTGGGAATTTCGAACTGCTTTAGGTATTTTCCGTTTCGGCAGAAGCATTGCCGATTTAATTACTACTTTAAATGAACCGCGGGAGCTTGGCGTTATTTTCGTTTCGATCACCGAAGCATTGGACTTCTCAACGCCATCAGGACGAGCGATGGCGGGAAGGCTTTCAACTTTTGCCGAGTTCAAGCGCGAGATGATACGCAAGTGCGTCAAAGCCGGAATCGCCAACGCACGAGAAAAAGGCAAGACACACGGCAGACCAAAAACGGCTTCAAATAAATTAGAAAAAATAATTGAGTTAAAACCGGAAGGCTTAAATAACTCTCAAATTGCCAAAGAATTAAAGATTTCCCGACCAAGTGTGATTGTATTGCTCAAAGGGCAAACCATTCCGCCACCGAAAGAAAAGCCGAAAACTAAAGTCATTACGCTTTATCTATGTATTGAAAATAATAGTAAATTTGTGC
Organism: Pyrinomonadaceae bacterium; assembly: GCA_047973305.1. Taxonomy (GTDB): domain Bacteria; phylum Acidobacteriota; class Blastocatellia; order Pyrinomonadales; family Pyrinomonadaceae; genus Aridibacter. The sequence goes on along the minus strand of JBKEBT010000001.1, from coordinate 293 downwards.
GACGTAAAGGCAAGGTTAGTGAAAGTATTGAGTGGAACCATTTGAGCTATAGTCAAATCTGGTGTATGGGAGTCAAGCGGCGATTCGGTTAAGCTCCTCTTGTTTGGAATCTTCGATTTCGATTCCGTTATTAAATTTCACTCCTCCGATTACTTTTGCCAGATGTTTGAACCCTTTTAAGCGAAGCCAATTTTCCTCGGCGCATTGACTGAGTTTGAACATCATTTCAAGCATTCCGTTTTTTGAAAGACAACTTTTTGAACGTTTTGTCCGGTGGCGAATCGTGGCAAATG
>JBKEBT010000005.1:0-38418 GCA_047973305.1 Pyrinomonadaceae bacterium | reverse complement strand
CTCCGATACCGACCCCCTCTCCAACAAATGCTCCTTCAATATCGCCACCTTCTCCGACGGCGTGAAATTCCTTCTAAAATTATTAGTACCCTTTGTCATATCCGCAGCCTCCTTCGTATTCTTATACTTAACCAGACTACCTTAAATACTCATTACTGCGATTTGTTCAGAACTATAATAAGGAAAAAAGCGATTTGAAGGTCAACTGTCTCCGAATACCTACTTAACGCTGTGGCATACCCGAACTCAAACAAAGTGGCAACCAGATAGATAGTTAGAAGTATAGCTTTAATTTTAATTCCCGAGACTAAGGTAGAATAGACAAACAACCAAAAAAATAAAAAGTAAATTATTGAAACACTAATCAAAAAAATGATGTATTTGAGGTTGAATGCCGCTATAAATTGAAAGAAGTAGCTGTAAGTTTTGAGATTGAACACGCCTAGAACTAAGCTTTCCCACACCAGAGCAAAAATTGCAAAAGTAAGAGAATACACAAATGCTTTCCTGTCAATTTGTGATCTTAAGAAGAGATGTCGTTTAAATATATTGTGCATGGGCACTCTTTGACAAAAAGAAAACCGGATTGAAACTCAATTTCTATTTCACTGTCCGTGTTTTGTATTAGTTTAGAGAATTAACATTATGTCGTGACACCGTTTACTGCCATTTCTAAATCCGGAAACTATGTGAACCGATTCAATAAGCACTCGGCTTATAGATTCAACATTTTTCGCTACAGTTTCATTAATGATAGCGTCTGAATAACCTTATCAAGCCAATGTGACGGACATCCTTTGTAACTATATATAAACATAAAACTAACTGGAATCCAAAAGGATTCATTTTGGATTTTTAGTGGTTCAATGTAAGACTGAGTCTCGTCAATTCCATGTAGCCACTATTCCTTCAATTCTTAGTTTCACGAAAGGTCCGGAATCGGGAGCCTTATTGCTTTATTGTTTCCGAAGTTTGCCAGGTTTCTCTTCCTTTTTACGTATTTTCAACGATAAGGGCACCTGCTGTCGGCTTGAGTCGTTCTGCAACATTTGATGAATCCGTTCGAGCTTTAACGGAATTGCCTGATACTTGGCTTCAACTTGCAGAATCCAAAGGCATTCGCGCCTTTCAAATAGGGGAACATGGTTTGGCATTTCAACTCGTCATTCCGGAGCGAATAATCTATTTGAAATTCAAATCACAGCGGAATATTTCCGTGCTTTTTCGGCGGGTTTGTATCTCGCTTAGTTTTTAGCAGATTTAAAGCCCGTATAAGTTTCGGACGCGTAAACTTCGGTTCAATTACCTCATCGATAAAGCCTCTTTCTGCGGCGACATAAGGATTTGCAAACTTTTCTTCAAATTCTGTTTTTTTCTCTTCGAGCAGTTCCCGCGCATCCATCGTTTCCTTAAAATCACTTCTATAAAGTATTCCAACTGCGCCTTCTGCCCCCATAACTGCAATTTCTGCCGTTGGATACGCGAAGTTAATATCCGTTCGAAGGTGTTTTGAAGCCATAACACAATACGCGCCACCGTAGGCTTTTCGAGTGATAACAGTAATCTTCGGCACGGTCGCCTCAGCAAATGCGTAAAGCAATTTTGCGCCGTGGCGTATTATGCCGGAATGTTCTTGATTTACACCGGGCAGAAAGCCCGGAACGTCTTCAAAAGTGATTAACGGAATATTGAACGCATCACAAAAACGCACAAAACGTGCCGCCTTTATAGAAGCATCGATATCCAAAACGCCTGCAAGAAAAGCCGGTTGATTAGCTACAATTCCAACTGAATGTCCGCCAAGCCGCGCAAAGCCAATGACGATATTCTGTGCAAAATGTTCTTGCACTTCGAAGAAATATCCGTCATCGACAACTCGTGAGACTATTTCGCGTATATCATATGGTTGATTTGATGATTCCGGAACTATCGCGTTCAGATCTTCATCTATTCGATCATCCGCATCGTTGCTTGCAATAAATGGCGCATCATCCAAATTGTTTGAAGGAATGAATGAAAGAAGTTCACGTGTCGTTCGTAGGGCATCTTCGTCTGAATCAGCCGCAAAATGTGCAACGCCTGATATTGAATTATGTGTCATTGCACCGCCAAGCTCATCTTTTGTTACTTCTTCATGCGTAACTGTTTTAATTACGTCCGGACCGGTTATGAACATATAGGATGTTTCTTTAACCATGATGTTGAAATCAGTAATGGCTGGCGAATAAACGGCACCACCCGCGCACGGACCCATTATGCAACTTATTTGTGGAACAACACCGGATGCAAGTGTGTTGCGCAGGAAAATATCGGCATAGCCGCCGAGTGATACAACTCCTTCTTGAATTCGAGCGCCGCCGGAATCGTTTAAGCCTATTACGGGGCAGCCCATTTTCATCGACAAATCCATCACCTTTATAATCTTTTCTGCGTGTGTTTCGCTTAATGAACCGCCAAATACGGTGAAATCCTGTGCGAAAACGAAAACTTCGCGTCCGTTTACTAGTCCGTGTCCGGTTATGACCCCGTCACCCGGAAACTGCTTTTCATTCATCCCGAAATCAACGGATCGATGTTTTACAAACTTGTCAAATTCCTCAAATGTTCCTTCATCCAACAAGAACGCAATTCGTTCACGCGCAGTCAATTTGCCTTGTTCTCTTTGTTTCGATAGACGTGCTTCACCGCCGCCAAGTTCGGCGAGCATGGAGCGTTGTTTTAATTGTTCGATTTTGTTCAATTTTTCCTTTTCCGGCTGCATACGCCAAGTTTAGCCGAAAACGACAGGTACGAAAAGCTAAAGCGCTCAGAATTGGATATCTTTGGAAAAGGGGAATTTGCGTTTTGAAATAAGAGATTTGAGTTCTTCCAAGGCGTTTAATGAGCCAACGATTACCGCTTGCGGATAACCAAAACGAATCTTGTTTTCTTCGAAATCGGTTTCATCCACAATCGAATAATCAAAATTTTCATCAACAATAATATCGTAATCCAGATCAACAAACGAAAGGACTCCGTTTTCGAATTTCGGCGGTTGATTTACGTTGCAATAAAAGTTACGAAATTCTCCGTTCGGTTTGTGAAATCGAAATACGTTATACCATTTATCGAGCCAAAAATACTCGTAAGAAATAGTGCCTTCTTCAATAGTTCCGAGCAGCGGATGCGTAACTTCAATTTCAAATCTGCCGCGAAAAACTAAAAGATTTCCGTTGCGTCCGATTATCGAAGCTTTCCACGTGCGATGGACGGAACCATCAAATTTAAGCGCATTAATTATGATAGTTTTATTAGTCAACGCTTTCCAAAAATTGCAAAACCTTATTATTAAATTCTTGAGGCGCCTCCAACGCGGAAAGATGCCCGACATCAGCTATTAAGTTCAATTCTGAATTCGGCGTTGAATCTGCCATATTGCGCGCCGTTTGAATCGGCGTAACCATATCATTTGCACCAAAAATGAAGAGGGTTTTTACAAGGATAGTTTCTAACATTGCGGAGTGGTCTGCACGATCGATTATCGCATTGAGTCCTGCAATCGCCGCCTGAGCATCAACTTCTTCAAAACCTTGTTTGAGATTTTCATAAAGAAGCGGATTTTCGCGACGCGTGTTTTCCGAAACCAAGTTTGGCAGCATCTTTTCCGCCAACACCGATGCGCCGTTAGCATTGAGTTTATCAATCAATTCAAAACGGTTTGGAAGATTTTCGGTTGGTTCGGCGTTCGCATTTGTGTCACAAAGTATCAGCGAACGCACCCGCGAACGAAATTGACGATAGATGCTTAAAGAGGCGTAACCGCCAAGCGATAATCCGCAAACGTGAGCCGTTTCAATGTTTTGCGCATCCAGCAGTTGTACACATTCCGTGGCGAAAGCATCAATGCTCCACTCCTTTTCAAAACCAGATGCGCCAAAACCGGGAGCATCCGGAATTATAACGAAAAAGCCCTTTGCAGATAAATCGGCTGATAGGGAATTCCACATTGTCCCCGAAAGCGGAAAGCAATGCAAAAGCAATACGGCGTCACCATGTCCGTAAAATGTAAAATTAATGTTCACTAAACCGACTTATTTTCGAACGACCAAAACCGAACACGGTGCATGGCGCACAACGGAATCAGAAACCGAACCCAAAAGAAGGCGTTCCCACGCGCTGTAGCCGTGCGAACCCATTACAATTAGGTCTGCATCTATTTCTTCGGCTTTTTCGACGATTCGAACTTCCGGTGAACCGAATTGAATTTCGGTTCTTATCGCCGGAGAAACTTCGGAATACTTTTTACTAATTTCGTCCAGCGCGTTCTCCACAACCTTGGATGCGTGCGCACGCGCGGCGTTTTCGATATCCGATGTGTCGGGCATATATCCGTACGTGTATGAAGCTGGAACCACCATATCCACAACCGAAAGAATAGTAATTTCATCCGAATCATCGAGCTTGAGCTTATCGAATACGCGCATTGCAGCGGCGCTTTGCTTTGAGCCATCTGTTGAAAAAATTACGTTCATTTTAATAAACCCCCCGAATTGCCTAATTCAAGTTTACCTTTAAATGCTCGGTAAGTGTATGTGAAATAGCCGGTTATAAGTAATATGCAATTTCAATTCGGAAACCAACAATGAAGTATGATTCAAAACTTCTTTTCGGAGTTGATTCATTCAATTTATGGCAGCACCGGTCTACCGACCATTCTAAAACCTATCCATACTATATAATAAACTGGTTATATGCGAAATAAGCCTCGGATAATAAACTTCGATTGTTCAACATGAGCAGAAGCAAAAACTATTTCGAAATATCTTTTAAGTTTGTATGCAACTTCTCAAGTAATATCGGCAAAAGCAAGAGCTCCGTGTCCGTGAAGTTCTTTGTTAACGAGTTGTCCAATTGTAAAAGCCTGTCTTGAATCGCCGGTACAGCCGTTTTGCCGCTTTTGGTTAAACGAACCTTCATTACGCGTCCGTCATTTGGGCAGGGAATTCGTTTTACTAAACCTGCCTCGCAAAGCTTTCTTACCATTACATTTACTGAAGCGGCTGTTATTTCAAGTTGATTGCAAATTTCTATCTGGCTTAAGCTCGTGTTTCCATCAAGTGTCAATAGTAAAAGAGCTTGCCCAGCGTGAAAACCAATTTCACACATGGATTTTTCCGAAGTTGTTCTAATCGAAATTGCGATTTTCGAGAGCTTATTTGTTAGTGGTTCTTTCATATTGACAAAATACTTAGCTCGCTAATATACTTTTACTTAGCCAACTAAAGAATATCGATTTTAGCCTGATAAAACAAGGGAAATAGAAAAGAAATGGAAAAGAGAAAGTTAGTAAAGGTGGTTTCTCCCGTAAGAACATCAGATGGAGCCGGCGTTACATTACAACGCGCAATTGGAAATTTCGAAGTAAGTGAATTGGATCCGTTTTTGTTGCTTGATCATTTTGGTTCTTCAAATCCGAATGAATATATCGCGGGCTTTCCGATGCATCCGCATCGGGGAATAGAGACCGTGACTTATATGTTTGCGGGTTCGGTTAAGCACCGAGATTCTAGCGGAAATGAGGGTGTTATTGGAAGCGGTGATATACAATGGATGACAGCGGGAAGTGGCATAATGCATGAGGAGATGCCGCAAATGCGCGAAGGCAAGTTAGAAGGGTTTCAGCTTTGGGTTAATCTGCCATCGAGTAAAAAGATGATTGATCCGCGTTATCAAGACTTTAAGCACCACGAGATACCGAAAGTTGAAACACCAAACGGCGGACTGGTAAAAGTAATAGCAGGCGAATATGGGGGTATTTCCGGAGTGGTGAGGAATATTGAAGTTCAGCCAACCTATATGGATGTTTCGTTAATACAGGGCGAAAGTTTTGAGAAACGGTTTTTACCAAAGGATACGGTCTTCGCGTATATATACGCAGGAAGCGGTAGCTTTCCATATCATGATGGTTTACGAGTTGTTGAAAGTAACAAGCTTGCGATATTTGGCGAAGGTGAATTGTTTGATGTTACCGCGGGCAGCGACGGAATGAAATTTTTGTTGGTCTCGGGTAAGCCTCTTGGTGAACCAATTGCACGTTATGGTCCGTTTGTCATGAATACACAGGAAGAGATTAGCGAAGCATTGCGCGAACTTCAACAAGGAACATTTGTAAAAAGGAAAGGGGAAGAAAATGGAAATGGATGAAAGAAGAAGCGCACTGAAAGAAGCGCGAAATTTGTTGTTGAAGTTGCATAAAATCCTAATGGATCAAGACCGGACAAGATACGAATTTGAATTCGGTGCACTTTCCGCAGGAAGATTTCTTGAACTCCTGATGAGCGACGAGAGATTCGCTTGGCTTCGTGTGCTTTCGACTTTGATTGTAAGAATTGATGAAGCTTTCGATCTTGATGACGGGATTTCAGAAGAAATGATTAGGAAGTTTTTTGAAGAAACCAATTCATTGTTTGATGAAACCGATCAATTTGCAGATTTCAAGGATAAGTCTCGTGCCGGTTTCGCGGAGAGTTCCGACGCTGCCGAGTTGCGGAAACAGATTGTTTTAATAGTTGATAAATATGCTTGGTAAACCCTTTTCACGAACCATTCTAAAAGAACGCATCCGGCGCGTGCGGACATAAAAAGCAAATCGATATTAGTCTGTCTTGTTAAGAAACTCGAACGATAACTTGTATTAGTCATTATTTAATCTGACGTTCTTACTTGAAACAGAGTGAAGGATCCTTCACTCTGTTTCGGGGCAAAAAATGGAGGATGTTAGAAATGAACACAGAACAGAAGATAATCAATAACAAGTTGGGACTCTTGAACTTGGCGCGGGCGTTAGGAAATGTTACGGAGGCGTGCAAGGTTTTGGGGTATTCGCGGGATAGTTTTTATCGTTTCAAGGAGTTGTATGAAACAGGTGGCGAAGAGGCGCTGCGGGAGATTTCTAGGCAGAAACCGATAGTCAAGAATCGGGTTGCGGCGGATATTGAGGAGGCGGTTGTGGAGATGGCGATCGAATTTCCGGCGTACGGACAGGTGCGGGTTTCGAACGAGCTGAAGAAGGTTGGAAAGTCGATTTCGCCGGGCGGAGTTCGTTGCGTTTGGCTTCGACATGATCTCGAAAACTTCAAGAAGCGTCTCAAGGCACTTGAGGCAAAAGTCGCACAAGACGGCATTATTTTGACCGAAGCGCAGGTCGCCGCACTCGAAAAATCGAAAGAAGAAAAGCAGGCTCACGGCGAGATAGAGACAGCTCATCCGGGCTATTTGGGTGCGCAGGACGTATATTTTGTGGGCACAATCAAAGGAATCGGCAGAATCTATCAGCAGACTTTTATCGATACTTACACGCGCGTTGCCTTCGCAAAACTCTACAATCAAAAGAGTGCTTTGACTTCAGCCGATATGCTAAATGACCGAGTAATTCCGTTTTTCGAAGCGCAGGAAATCCCGCTTCTTCGAATCTTAACCGACCGCGGAACCGAGTTTTGCGGCAGCCCCGAACATCACGAATTCGAGCTTTATTTGTCGCTTGAGAATATCGATCACACAAAAACCAAGGCTCGTTCTCCACAGACAAACGGCATCTGCGAACGATTTCACAAGACGATGAAGAACGAATTTTATGACATTGCCTTTCGCAAGAAATTGTATAAAACTTTAGACGAGCTGCAAACGGACGTCAATCAATGGATGAAATACTACAACCAAGAACGTCCGCACTCGGGCAGATTCTGCTACGGCAAAACGCCTTCAGAAACGCTCGAAACTTCAAAATATCTTGCTCACGAAAAAGAGCTAGATAACCAAAAATGGTGGTCGCACGATGCTACTAATCTTACAAACATCAACGACCCGGATAACCTGTCTGTCAGATCAAGTGGTGAGTAGTACACATATACATACATGGCGTCTGGCGACAAGGAGCTAATCTCGACCGTTTCAACCGCCGGAGTTTCGTCCGAAAGTTATGCCTACGATGGATACGCGCGGGTCTCGGATTGCACAATGACGCTTGCTTCAAGAAGTTCGTATCCGATGCAAACGAGCTATCTTTATGACACGGCAAACCGTCTAACGGAAGTGCGTTATCCGGCGGCATATGGAATGAGCGGCAATCCGAGAAAGATTGTAAATGTTGCGTATGATCAGACGTCTAGGCTAAACTCGCTGTCTGTAAATAGTTCTGTTCAGATGGATCAGATCAGCTATAATGACTACGGACAGGCGACGAATATCAGAATCGGCGGCGGAACAGCAAATCCGCTAAATGAACAATATTCGTTCGACGCCAACACAGGTTTGATGACAAATCAGAAGGTGAAACGAGGCGGCACGGCGATCATGGATCTCACGTATGAATACAATCGCGGAAACTCAAACGGAAGTGTCAACGGCACGACCGGAAATCTTACGCGCATCGTCGATAACCTAAACCATAATAAAGACAGGGTTTACGAGTATGATTCAATCGGAAGATTGATCAAAGCGAAGGGTGGAGCTGCGACAGGAATAACGGGCGTGACGGCAAATTGGACACAGGAATACACATTTGATCGCTACGGCAATAAGTTGACGACCGCGAAATCAGGGGTGACGGAAAACAGTGCGGCAGTTCCATTAGATGGCTTGCCGAGCCAAGCCTACGATCAATATTCAAATCGCATTACAGACTCAGGAACGGAATACGATTTTGCGGGCAATATGACACGCGGAAAAGCTCCCGATGGAAGCTTGCAAAGGTTCGAGTTTGACGAAGCGGGCAGAATTGTAGTTATCAAATCGGATGCCGGTGCGGTTCTTGAAACAAACACTTACGCGACATCGCGCGAGCGCATCAAAAAGACGAACGCAGATGGTTCAAAAGTCTTCTACGCATGGGGCGGAAGTTCGGTGATTCAGGAATATACTGAGGGCACAGGCGGAACAAGCGGCGGAAGTGGCTCGGCGGGATATAGTGTTAATGCGAATCCGCGGAATGTTGCGCCAGGAGCCGCAATCACAATAAATTGGACAAATCCGGGCGGAAACACTGGAAGCGATTGGGTTGGATTGTATCAAGTTGGGGCGGCTGACACCTCGTTTCTCACGTGGCAATGGGCGGCGGCAGGCACATCGGGTACTAACACGATATCCGCACCAAGCACCTCCGGCACCTATGAAATCAGATATTTTACAAACAATACCTACGACAAAAAAGCGACGAGCGGAACAATACAAGTTGGGAGCGGTGGCGGAGGTTCTTCGAGCACGCCATTTAGTTGGAGCAAGTCGTATATTTATGCGGGAAGCCGTCTGGTTTCGACGATAACGAAATCCGGTTCAACGGAAACGACCGAATATCATCATCCCGACAGATTGGGCACAAAAGCCGTGAGCGATACGACAGCAAACACATTCAAGGAACAAGCGACACTTCCGTTTGGAACTTCGCTCGACGCCGAAACAAGCGGAACAAGCGGTTCCGGATCATCGGGTGCAGGCGCACCGTCGAATCAGCGGTTCACAAGCTATGACCGCTCCGGCGCAACCGGCTTAGACTACGCCGTCAATCGTGCTTACAACTCAGGTCAATCTCGGTTCACGCAAGTTGACCCAATCGGAATGGCTAGTGCAAGGATCGGAAATCCGCAGAGCCTGAACCTGTTTGCTTATGTCCAAAATAATCCGGTTGATTTTGTCGATCCAAGTGGTACTAACATGTCGTCCGGATTTGGAGTAACGTGCATGATGGATGGGTTTAGTGTTCCATGTTCAACAGTAAACCATCTTATTAATAGCGCAGGCGGGTGGTTGAATGTTACGACGACCTTATTATTAGGACGTTCACAATCAGCAACACAATCGGGAAAATATACGGAAGATGGAAAACCAATTCTTGCTGAAGTTGAAGTAACTTGGGATGGCAGCAATTGGGACTTTGGTGCTGGTGATTTCACCAGCATTGATTTAAGTTGGGTAGCTCTTGGATTAGGATTATTCTATTCCGTTAGACATTTGATTGTATTTGAAGATGTCTACAACGGCGGCGAACCAGGAACACCATTGGCAACCGAGAAGGATAAGCAAAGAGAGCTAGAAAGACTTCGCAAGGAAAAACTTCAACAAGATATTTGTAATGCTCCGTCAATTGACTTCAACGTTAGTGTTGGCGGAACACTTGGCTTCCAAGGTGGCGTTCAGGTAAATAGCGGCTATGTATCACTTTACGGAGGGGCATACATCGGTGTTTCACCATTTCCAGTTAATGTTTCGACTACAGCTTCCTCAAGTGCGCCTGTGCAGGATATTAATTACAACGTTACAATAGGGGCGGTGGGAGCTGGTACAATATCTGGCACTATCAACAGAGATGAAGGAGTGGGAAAACCTACCCTTGGCGGGGGGGCAACAACTCCCCAAATTAGCGGTGGGGCAGTTGCTGCAAAAAGGTTTAGCATAAATAAACTCTGCCATTAAAGTTGATGAAATTAACATAAATAAAAATATGTCAAATGAAGTCCTATTTATCATTTTTTGGAGAGTGACAGTAATCCTAACTGCGGTTATTTTCTTGATATTCAATCGAAAAATCGCCGAAATTAGGTATGCTCTAAACAAGCGATTTCTGGGTTATTCTGAATCCATTAGGACGCTTCGAGTATTTGGATATCTAATTCCTATTATTGCAATTCTGATTGGGTTATTTATTTAGTCGATCTATTTATAATACTTTTACTTAGGAATGAAATGAGAACGCTTCAAAACTTTTGAAATTAAAATGGAGTTAGATTATTTAATAAGCGAAATGGTGAGTTCTCGCCTTTTCAATCTTCAAAGTTGTAATCCAGTTGTTTATTGAATTATAGATACACTCGGAGTCGTAGAAATTCTATTCTTCAGGTGGTTTGACATGGCACCCGTTTTCAAGAGACGAATCTCTCGGTAGAGTAGAATTATGAAAAAGTATGATGAAGAGTTTAAGAGGGAGGCGGTAAAGAAGTATTTGGACGGTCAGTCGGTGGCTTCGATATCGAGGGAGTTGGGCGTGAATGAGAATACAATTCACAAATGGAAAAAGGACTATTTGGCGGAGACAGTCGAAGATTCCGAGGCGATTCGGGAGCTTAGAAAGCGGAATTTGGAGCTTGAAATGGAGAATGAAATCCTAAAAAAAGCGACGGCATACTTCGCAAGAAACGTGTAGCGAGGTATGCGTTCATAAAAAGGCATCGCGGCGAGTATCGTTTGAGTGTTTTGTGTCGTGCGATGAAGGTATCGGAAAGTGCGTATTACGCGTGGAAGAAAGGATTGACATATCGCGTAAGTACTGAACTTGCAGAGCTTACAGCGAAGATCAGGAAGATATTTTTCGAACACCGAAGGCGATACGGAGCGCGAAGAATCACAGCGGAGCTGAGGGCAACGGGAGTTAAAATCGGGCGAAAACCGGTGATAAAAATCATGAAACGAGAGGGATTGGAGGCGATTCAATCGAAGCGATTTGTGCCGAAAACGACTGATTCGAAGCATGATTTGGGCTACAGTCCGAACCTTTTGAAAGAGGTAGAAATCGACAAGCTCACTCGGGGTGAGGTAATCGTGCGCGACATCACGTATTTGCCTTTAAGGAACGGCAGGTATTGCTTTTTGGGGATGTTTCAAGATAAGTTTACGAAGCGGATTGTGGGCTGGCAGGTGGCGGATAATATGAGAGCTGAGCTTGTAATCGGCGCACTTTTGATGGCAAAACGACGAGGATTGATCGGTAAGAACGCGATTATTCATACGGATCGGGGGAGTCAATACGGCGCAAGAGATTACCGTAAGTTGTTGAAAGGAATCTGAAAGAATCTAAAAACAATAGGAGGAACGAGAGTTTCGTCTCTTGCTTAGAGTAACCATGTCAGAATACATATCCAAATCGATTTGCATAAACACTCGTTAAGAATATAGTCTCTCTATACAAATCATAATTTTGGAGAGTAGATATGTCGCTCAATCGACGCAATTTTTTACATCTTGGTATAACCGGAAGTGCACTTTTGTTAGCAAATACAAACATGGGCGCGAAGAATTTTGTCGGTGAATTCGACATTGAAGAAAGAACCATCGCCGAGCTTCAAGAAGCTATGAAGCGTGGGGACATTACTTCAAAGGCGCTGGTGGAAATCTATTTGAAACGGATAAAAGACATCGACCCGCTTATCGCATCAATTATCGAAATAAACCCTGACGCGGTTAAGATCGCGGAAGAAATGGATAGCGAAAGGGCGGGGGGGAAAATACGTTCCGGATTGCACGGAATTCCGTTTGTGATAAAGGACAACATCGACACCGCTGACAAGATGAAAACAACAGCGGGTAGCCTTGCGCTAATTGAAGCACCAACCCCGAAGAAAGACGCTTTCATTGTTTCAAAACTACGAGCCGCCGGTGCCGTTCTGCTTGCGAAAACAAATCTCAGCGAATGGGCTAATTTTCGGTCGCAAAACGCATCAAGTGGTTGGTCCGGACGCGGCGGACAAACTCGAAACCCGTATATTCTCGATCGAAGTCCGTGCGGTTCATCATCCGGCTCGGGTGCGGCTGTTTCTGCAAATCTTGCCGCAATTGCACTCGGCACAGAAACTGACGGCTCAATCGTTTGCCCCGCCTCAATCAACGGAATTGTAGGCATAAAGCCAACGCTGGGGCTTGTTTCAAGAAGCGGGATAATTCCGATTGCGCATTCGCAAGATACTGCCGGACCAATGGCGCGCACGGTTTCGGACGCGGCGACGTTGCTAAACGCAATCGTCGGGAAAGATCCGGATGATTCTGTAACCGCTCAGTTTGACGAACTCAGTAAACTCGATTATACGCAGTTCTTAGATGCAAATTCGTTAAACGGGGCTCGGCTTGGCGTTATGCGGCAGTATTTCGGAAAAAACGCGGAATTGGATGGATTGATGAATTCGCTGCTAACTAAAATGAAAGCTGCGGGTGCCGAATTAATTGATGTAGATTTTCCCGATTTACGAAACTATGGTGATGACGAATATCAAGTTTTACTTTATGAATTTAAGAACGATTTAAACAAATATCTCGCGGCGCGCGGCGGAAAATATGACACGCTCAAGAAATTGATTGCGTTCAATTACGCAAATGCCGAAAAGGAATTGCCTTATTTCAAACAAGAAATATTTGTAGAGGCGCAGGCTAAGGATGGGCTCGAAAGCCGTGAATATCGGCTTGCGCTGTTGCGTTCAAAAGTGCTGACGCAAGATAAGGGAATTGATTTGCTGATTGGAAACTACAGGCTTGATGCGTTAATTGCGCCTTCAAACGCGCAATCGTGGATGATTGACCTAATAAATGGCGACAGCCCTACCAACTACGTTTCTTCATCGTCTATTGCCGCCGTTTCGGGTTATCCGAATATCACGGTGCCATCCGGCTTTCTGGATAAGCTTCCGATCGGCGTTTCATTTTTTGGTAGCGCGTTTTCCGAACCAAAGCTGATTTCGCTTGCGTTTGCTTGGGAACAAAAAATTAAAGCGCGAAAAAAACCAACATTCTTACCAACATTTAAATAAAAATAAAGTGCCGAAATTTGATAATTAATCCGCAGCCGCGCGCATAATTGCCTCACGTTTACGCTTTGCGTCTGCGACAATTTCATCAAACTTCGGATCGTTTTTTAAACCGGTAAGAAACTTGTCTTTTTCAAAAACTTCGTAAAGCAAAAATCCGCCATTCGTCGCGCGTTGCAGGCTTTTGAGCGCATTTTCGTTTTCATTGCAAGTTGCATAAGCTTGCGCCAACCAAAACAATCCCTCGGGAATCATGACAGTAGATTTTTGTAGCTTCGATTCAATTTCGTTGAAAATTGGCTGCGCGCCGTCAAAATCGCGATTCAAACACATTCTAAAGGCTTCTCCAACTTGAGGCACAAACGCATTGTTATCAAATGAATATGCCCTCACAAAATAATCTTTCGCCAGGTTTTCGTTACCCTTGTTAAGTTCAAGATACCCCATCACAAACTGCCCGTACGATGATTTTCCCGGATTCCACATCAAGTATTCAAAGCGATCAAATTCACCGCTGTAAATAAAAACCTTGGCGCTTCGCTTTGAATCCGGTGATTTTGCGAGATACTTTTCCAGCCAATATTTAGCTTGAGAAAGCGGACCGATATTTTCGTAGATCTGCGAAACAGCAAAATATGCATCCGCATTATTAGGGTTATCGCGCAAAAACGCGCGATAATGCCGAAGTGCCTCAGCCCAACGCTGCGTTACAATCAATAAATAGCCTTGGTCAATTCGTACCTGTAAATTTGTGGGTTCAATTTCTTCTGCCCTCAATAAAGCCTTTTCCGCAAGTTTATAATGTGAAACATCGCCGTATTCGGTATACGCAAAATCTATATGGGCGCGCGACAGAAACAACCAAGCAATAACGGTTTTTGGTGAAAGCGCAACAACCGTTTCGAAATTTTGGATTGCGCCTTCATAATCGGTCTTTGTCATTTTATCGATTCCTTCCAAATACGTTATATACGCATTCTGCGCGAGTTCATCTCGAACCGGCGGAAGACGAATACCCCGTGTGAAATCATCGATTCCGTTTGAATTTGCAATTTCCGAAACTATGAGATTTCTAACTTCAACAAGTGATTTATCATGGACATCAATGCTAAAAGACCGTTCCATCAAAACCTGCCAATCAACGGTGCGAATCAGCTTGGATGTAACATCAATCGAATCGCCGTGTCTGGAATAGACGCCTGTAATTACAAAATCGGTCAATTCCTTTATTTCTTGCGATTTTACCGAAAGATCTAATCTTGAAAAGTTTGACGTAGATATTATTGAAACTGTTTCAACTTCGCCTAACTTTCCGAAGCGCGAAGTTAGATTGTCAGCAACAGCATAACCAAGCAACTCCACTTCGGCACGTTCATCGGCATCATTAATCCTGTCACTCTCGATATACTTAAACGGCAAAACGCCGAACCTTACTTTTTCTTCAGAATCGAGCTTTTCTCCTTTGTAATACACGCCCAAAAGTAGTGTTGCGAAAAGAACTGCGCAAACTAAACCTATTGATGACCAAAATCTTAGCTTTTGCCTTGATTCCGATTTTTTAGCGTTTCCGTGATTATTACTTACCCCGTCTTCAAATTTGGCGGAAACATCTTCCCCGTTCGCGTTTTTAACGTAATAAATTGGTTCGCCAAGCTCCAAAAGACTAAGTTCGGCTGCCGGTCGTACATTTCTTACGCTAACGTTTCGAACAAACTTATAGCCCCGTTTTGGCACGGTTTTGATAAATTCATCGTTTTCGCCCGTATCACGTAAAGCCTTGCGGAGATTTGTAATTGCGACTGTAAGATTGCCTGCATCTACATCTCCGTCAACCCAAACTTGATCAAGGAATGTTTCTTTTTCTACGATGTTTCCGGCATTTTCCAGCAGTAGTAAAAGCGATTCTGCTGAACGCAACGGAAGATGCACTTCTTCATGTTCTCTATAAATCAAAGTGAATTTTGATTTATAAAACGTGAAATGCCCAAATTTAAATATCTTATCCCCGTATTCCATCTTACGGTTTTTCCTCGTCTTAAATGAAAAATATTCCCAATCGAATAACCCACTTGTCGATTCGAAAGGATTACGAATCCGAGTTTTCACCTAAGCCTTATTTAACCCGTATTCTTACACTATTTGTGGAAGGTGTAAAATTTTTGAAAAAAACAACCGGTATTTTTGATATTCAATCGACGGTTTCAAGCAGTTTTTCGCGCTTTTGCTTCGCGATTTTTATTAGTTCGTTAAATTTCGGTGTATCTCTAACAGATTCAAAAAACTTGTTGTCTTTATAAAATTCAAATGGCAGAAAACCGGCGTCAATCGCCCTTCGCAGCGTTGTAAGCGCGTTTTCGGTTTTGCCACAAACTGCATACGCCTGCGAAAGCCAAAATAACCCTTCGGGGTCAACCTTTACATGTCGCGCAAGATTTTCTTCAATTGTGGCGAAAATCAAATCTCCATCTGCGTATTGTTTTTTTAGACAATTGGAAATTCCTTTACCTATTTGTGGATAAAATGCCTTGTCATCCAAGTTGTACGCTATATCGAAATACTCGATTGCTTTCTTGTTTTCGCCCTTGTTTAGGTTTAGATATCCAAACATATAGTTTCCACCGGGCGAATTTCCCGCATTCCACATTCTACTTTCAAATCGGTCATAATCACCTTCGTAAATCATTTGTGAAAATCCCATACGCATTTCGGGCGCCCTATCCAGCAGTTTATTCATCCAATCGGTTGATTCACTAAGCGGACCAACGTAAAGATAAAGCGTGCTCATAACAAAATATGCATTTTGGTTTAGTGGATTTGACGCATAGAATTCGTCTGCTTTTTGCTTTGCCTCTCTCCAATGCCTTCTTGCAATTAGAAGAAATATTTCGTCTTGCTTGAAACTTACATTTTCCGGTTCAATTTCAATTGCGCGCTTTAGCGCCTCATTTGCTTTTTCATAAAGTGAACTATCGCCATACTTTACAAACGCTTGATTCGAATATGCACGCGAAAGAAGATACCAACTGTTGGCATTATTCGGTGAAGATTCAACCACAAACTTAAAATCTTCGATTGCTTCAAGATAATCGTATTCAATTAAATGATCGATTCCTTCAAGATATTGTAAATAGGTATTTTGCCCGATTTGGTCCGTTACCACCGGCAAACGCGCACCCAAAGTTACCTCGTTTATACCCCTAGTTGAAAGAATTACAGATACAATTTCATCGCGCAACTCTATTAAAGATTTTCCTTCATCTGCAATCTGAAAATCTTTATCCATCACCACTTGCCAATTTCGGGTATTGATAAGTTTGACACAAATGTAAATTTTGCCGCTTTCCTCGGAATAACTGCCTTCCATTACATAATCTGCCGCGCTTTTTACATCGTCTGAAGAAAGCGAAATGTCTTCGGTAGAATAGATTGAGGTATCTAACAAGGAAATTGCATCAACATTGTTAAGCGCATCAAATCTGGAAATCAAGCGATCTGCCACAGCATATCGAAGCAAATATTTCTGCCTTTCTGCCGAAGATTCCTGTGGTTTTTCTTCGTCAAATTCGCTTAAATCCTTAAAAGGCAACACTGCGAGGCGAACATTATTTTTGCGTGGAGCCCGATCCGAACACACGCTTAAAGAAATTACGGAAACCAATACGCTCAGCAATATCGTCTTTAAATATATTCTTGAAGTAAAGAAGTTACTTACGAATTTCAAATATGAACGCAGTCCTTTCTCGTTTGAAACTGGCTCCGCTTTTATTTCTTCGTCATTTACGAAATCTTCGGGTAGCGCGATAAAAATCGGCTCAGCTTTTTGATGCGTTTCCCGCTTCGAATCCGTATTCGGTTCGTTTTTTGAATATTCGACCGTAACTTTTTCCGTGAACCTATATCCGCGACGCGGAATTGTTCGAATCAATTCTTCCCCTTCGTCAAATTCACGAAAATGTTTGCGGAGATGAGTTATGGCAACGGTAAGATTTCCGTCTTCAACAAACGAGCCTTCCCAAACCGTATCGAAGAATACTTCTTTTTCAACTACGGTGCCGGCATTTTCCAATAGCACAAGCAAAACCTCGGCATCCCGCGGCGCTATCGGTACCTCTTCGCCTTCGCAGTTAAGTATATGTTTGGATTTATCGAAGGTGAATTTTCCAAAAGAGTATATTGCGGTTTCTGATTCCATCTCCCTTTTCTATTGGAAGTGTGTAATGCATTAATAATGTGTGAAAAAATAAAAGTTAGCAAACGGAATCAAACAAAGTTCTTTTTCATCTAATTATGATTTTCTAACTACAGATTCATTCAAAAATCGAATTCCCTAAAAAACTACTTTCTAAGAACTTAATTGTGCTGTTTAGAGTTTCTTGAGAATCTCGAGAACAAAACCCTAACTCTTCAAAAGCTTTTTCGGAATCAAAATACCAAAAAAGCTCGGCTTGTTCAACTTCTTTCAGTTCAAATGGCACGGTTTTATCCATGTTCTTAAAAAAAGACGTAACAACTGAGGCTGCCGGCACCGCTATTGAAGCGGGCACTTTCAACGCCGGAGCGGAAACGCCGGAAAGACGTTCGAGCCTTGCAAAAAACTTTTTGAACGAAAGGTTTTCGGCGCCCAGGAAATACCGTTCTTGGTGCCTTCCCTTTTCAACCGCGGAAATAAAAGCAGTGGCGACATCTGCCGCATCTACAAAATTTAGCCCTCCTAACGGTGTAAACGGAATCTTTCGCGCAAGAAAATCAAGCACGGGTTTTGTTGAACTCAAACGTTCATCTCCGGCGCCCAACAAAAGCGATGGGTTTAATATAACTAGTTTCTTTCCTTTTCCGTGAAACTCTCTTAGCGCGATTTTTTCTTGATAAAATTTTGAAGCATAATAAGCAAAACGTGTAATTAATTGTAGATTTGGAGGAAAAGTTTCATCCACTACTTCGGGCGTTTTGCTTACGGCAATCGTTCCGCTGCTGGAAGCAAGCAAAATGGTATTGACTTTGGCGGCGGTCGCTGCCTCACATAAAAGACGCGTTCCCTGTAAATGAACTTGGTTCATTTTGTACGCGTCGTCGTTATTGCGAGAAACTTTGCCGGCAAGATGAAAAATTACCGAAACATCCTTTACTGCTTCGGCAACATCGGCTTCAACGGTTACAGAACCTTCACATGCCTCAACACCGTTATCGCGCATCCATTTGGGCACGCCGGAAGCCATTACACGCAAATTCTTTTCGCCCGCATCTAGCAGCTGTTTTACAATATGCGAACCCAAAAACCCGGTTCCGCCCGTTATCAAGATTTTGCTTTTTTTTGCCATAAAATCTTCTTCGTTCCAATTAATTGCGCCTTAATTCTTTTCAACCGTGCCGGCGTTTTTTATCTTTTTCAAAAACATCGGATGCGCTTCCGTGTTAAAAATTACGCCTTCAAAGTTTAATGTCTTGGGTGAAGCGAACAATAAATAATAGTATTTGAAAGTTTCCGCAAAAAGAAAACTCTGCATATTGTTTGCTTTTTCTTTGCTTATGACCGATTTCAACCCCGCAAACCCGACATCGTTTCTGCAAAATTTCACAAAATCATCAAACATACCTTTTCCCATGTGAAGATATTTTTCATCGCCGGTATAATGGTAAAGATAATACGCCGATTCCACTATTTCCGGACGTAGCGGATATGCCGGATAGACCGCTTCGAGCTTTTGATAATCAAATTCTTCCGGTTCGATCCCGTACCGATTCCACATCTTAAACGACGAATCCTGCAATCGTTTTGCCCGCTCCAAATCACCGCCCAACGCCAAAACCGAAGGAAAAAATGCATCAAGCGCGCCATAAGTTGTTGATGTTCGCTTGCCTGTGTTCATATCTGCGTGCCCGTACCAGAGCTCGCCATCACGTACCTCATCGGCATTGTACTTATTTATCGCCTTAATCGATTCATTCCACATTTCGCGACATTCGGCGTCATCAAAAAGAATCGCGCATTTCAGAAGATATTCGTAGTATGAATCGATTTCGCCTGAAATATGGCTTCCGGTTTTAGTCCATTCACCCGTTTCAACGTTTATATTTGTGCCGACAAGTCCGATTTTTGAACGACGTTTATAGGTCTCAACTAACGCGCGTTTTGCCTTTTCATAAAAAATGGGTTTGTTCGTCAATTTTGAAAGCGTTCCGAATTCTATTAACAACGTGCCCGTTTCCGCCGGATTTGAAACTTCACCCTTTGTTTTGCCCGTTCTTAAATTTACATATTTGTATGGCATGCCGGTGGGCGAATTAAATACAGGCAGCAACCGCGTTCCCAAATCGTCAGCAAGGGTAAGCAACTTTTTATCACCCGTAATTTGGAATGAAGAAAGCAACCCGCCCAACAGACGAATTGTGATTTCGAAGTTTTGCACATCCAAATCTTTGTCAAAAGAAAGATTATCTGTGATATATTTTCGCGTCGCGTCCGCTTCTTTCTTAAAGCCCATCAAATAAAGCGTATCCAAAGAATCTACGGGTGTCATTAAAAGGGTTTCGCCGTACCAATCTTTGAAGTTTTTTGAGAGCGGTTGCAAATCATCGTGCCCCCAAGCATATTTCTTGTAATCATTCCAAGCGTGCAAGAATTCCGTCTTTACCCGCAATGCCATTTGCTTCTTGTTTACTTTTGGCTTCGTTTGTGCAAATGCAGTCGCCGAAATCACAAAAATTACAACAACCAATAACGCTTTTTTAGAGATTTTTTTCATATTGCCTTACTACTTTTTTCCGATTTTTTAAGGCTTGTCGCCTTGTAATTCAACGTTTGTTACATTACACGGGCAATGCGCAAACAAGTATTCTATCGACGCAAATTCGCGGAATCTTCAAGAAATAAACAGAATCAATCATCAATCATCAATCATCAATCATCGGATTAATTTTTTTGGTTTTTCTGCGTTCCGATTTCCATTTCTTTCTTAAACCGGCAATATCGAATTTTCGGTTTGCCGAATCACGAAGATTTTCGATTTCATGCTGCACACGCGCAGCAATTAATCGATAAGCTTCCGCATTTGGCACACCTTTAGTCATTGCTTTAAGCTCATCATATTCAAGAAACCTGCCGATTTTTGCACCAATTTTTGAACCTACCTTTTCGAGCCCCGGAATTGTTGTTCCCTTCGGAAACGCATCAAACGTTCCCCAAAGATAGATGGGAAGAATTCCGACCTTTTCATTCATCGCCAAATACCCGATTACGGGTTTGAATTCATCAATTTCCCCGGAAACGCTTCGCGTGCCTTCGGGAAAAATCAAACAATTGTAGCCCTGATCTAAAATTTCGGTTACGTGTCGTAACGATTGTCGCAGGCTTCCCGTGCGTTCTATTGGCACAAGGGTTGTAAAATTGTTCATATACGCGCGCTTGTAGCGGGTATCAAACCAATAATCCGCCGCCGCTACCGCAACCGTTTGTTCCGCTATATCTTCACCCAAGGCATATTTCACTAGTCCCATATCAAGGTGTGATGCGTGATTGGAAGAAACTATAAAATTTGTATGGGGCGGAAGATTTGTTTTACCTTCGATAGTGGTTTCCAGCACGTTTTCATAAAGTGTTTTTTGCGCGAAATTTACAACTCGGTTACCAACAAACTTGACCAATGCCGGAACGTGAATTTCTCCCTCAACGTTTTCTTTCCGCTTTGGCTCATCTATTATCTGTTTGGATTTATCCACACGTTTAACTTGTGTCAGAATTTCGCTAACGGTCTGAACCTCATTCAGTTCATCGGGCGAAAGTACGCGTCCGCCACCGTCCTCGATTGCGCCCTGCAATTCAACAAACATCAATGAATCAAACCCCAAATCCGTAAGCCGTGTGTTTGCAAGAACTTCCCCGATCGGATGATTTGAAACACTGGCGACAATGTTTCGAATCCAAGCAAGTGAATCATCCCCCTTCATGCTGACGATTTCCAATGTATCCGTTTTTTCACGGCTTTCAAGCATTTCAATCAATTCGATTACTTCCCTGCGCTTAACCTTTCGTGTAGCGGTTCGCGGGAGCTCAAACGGAGTTAGATGCAACACTTGCACGCGCTTAAAAAACGGGAGCGAAGCGGCAACTTCACGAAAGTGTTTTTCAACCTTTTCGTTTGTGTCACGTCTTGTTAGCGAAAGATCACGCTCATAATTCGGGACAACAAGCGCGGCAATTCGTTCGCCACCGTTGGGGTCTGGCAATCCAACCACGGAAAGTTCCTTTATGAACTCAAATTTGCCGTATAAATCTTCAATTTCATCCGGATAAATATTCTTTCCGTTTGAATCGATAATTACATCTTTCGAGCGCCCGACAATATAAAGATTTCCATCTTCATCAATTCTTCCCAAATCACCGGTATGAAGCCAACGGTCTTCTGTTAACACCTCATCGGTAGCTTTTTCATTGTTAAAATATCCAATCATCACGTTTTGACCGCGCGCCAAAACCTCGCCCACGCCGTTTGCATCCGGCGAATCAATCATAATTTCTACACCCGGCAGTGGCGTTCCGACACTTCCTTTTACAAGTTCGTTTTGCGGACGGGTGACGGTAAGAACGGGTGAAGATTCGGTCAGTCCGTATCCTTCAAGCACCGTAAAACCAAGCCCGTGAAGGTCTTTTTGTACCGTTTTGCTCAATGCGGAACCGCCCGAAATCAAGTAACGCATTCGTCCGCCCATACCTTCATGAATCGGGAAAAATATGATTGGACCAAGGTTAAACGGAGTTTTGTCACGCAACCACGCGTTGAATTCAATTAAATTGTCCGCGGCATCGGCAATCCAATCTCCCCTTTCGCGCAGCCGTGTCTTTATGCGACGGTGCAACATTTCCCACAAAGCGGGCACGCCCACCATCCCGGTAACATAGCCGTTTTCAATTGCCCGTGCGAGTTCATCTGCAGAAAGCTCTTCTAAATATCTGATTTGCGTGCCGTTTGTAAATGGCGTCAGAAAACCGGCAGAAAATTCAAACGTATGGTGCATTGGCAAAACCGAAAGAACGCCATCATCTGTGCTCATTTCCAAAACGGAGGAAAGCATTGAAACCATCGCAGTAAAGTTTTTGTGCGAAAGCATAACCGCTTTTGGCGTTCCGGTTGTGCCGGAAGTAAAGATAAGCGATGCGGGAGATGTTGCCGTGATGCGCTTAGGAAGCAGCGCAAGACGCCGAACTTCTTCGGTTTCCGATTCCAATTTGAAAACTTCGTCAAACGAAAATATCTTTACCTTTAATTTTTCTTTTTTAAAGCGTGCTTCAAGCTCAGCGTTTTCATTCAATAATTTCGGACTTATCAATATCGCCGAAGCTTCACCCGCGCGCGCAAAGTTAACAATTTCATCAACGCTGCTTGCGGGGTCAATTGGAATAGCTGTTGCGCCCGCTTTTATGATTCCAAAATATGAGAGTCCCCATTCCGGCAAATTGTGCGAAAACAAAATTACACGTTCATCGGGCAAAATGCCGTTGTGCGCAAGAAAACCGGCTGCGCGCAATGTAAGCTCGCGAACATCTCCATAAGTATATTGTTCTAATTTGCCATTTCTTTCGATTTTCATC
This sequence comes from Pyrinomonadaceae bacterium, assembly GCA_047973305.1. Classification (GTDB taxonomy): domain Bacteria; phylum Acidobacteriota; class Blastocatellia; order Pyrinomonadales; family Pyrinomonadaceae; genus Aridibacter. Next base: position 15,291 of record JBKEBT010000005.1, on the reverse strand, counting down.
GAAACACGCGTAGGAAAACGTTTTGTAGCGGTATCAAATAAATCGGAAAGATCTTTATAAGTGTATTCCCTGCGTTCCACCGCCTTTAAATCCTCTTCGAGCTGCGGCAAGACCCATTTTCTTAATCCAGGAAAGTGGATTTTTAACCAATAGTTATACCAATCAATTTCTTCGGGATACCACGGCAGAAGATGTTTTTCGTTCTTTTTGATTTGCGACATCAATTCACGCACATTGTCTGAACGATAGCTGTATTCATTATCGATCATAAACGGCTTGAACATCGCAAACGCGTTCATTGTTTCTTTTGTGGTACGCTCAAATTCATCAATCGATTTCTTGACATCCGAAACTACATTGCCGATTCTTCCACCACCCCATTCCGGATTTGCTTTTTCAAGCAAGGAATTAGCCGATTTTGCGATTCGGTTGAACATCGGCGCGGATGTGCGTTCGTAAACTTTTTGCGAAACCGCGGAGGTTTCCATGACCTTATTTAGCCGGTTAATAAACGGATTTCCGCTATCTTTTTCTTTGAAATGTTCACGTTTGTAAAGGCTTACAAGCCCCACAATTCGCTTCATGACATTTGGGTTTGAATCACCCGTTGATGCCTGATAAACCAACGGAGGTTCATCATTTACCAACGCTTCCATTGCGGCACCCAACATCACGCCGGCAACCATATCCACAGGAATAATGTCTAGCACAAGTTTTTCGTTTACCGGAATTACAGGCTGCCCGCGAAGCGCAATCAAAATCAGCGGCGCAGTCGTCGTAAAACCTTCATTCCAGCCAGGAAAAGGATATTCGATGGAGGATTCTACAATTGATGGACGTACCAGTGATTTAACAATGTCATTTTGTTCAGCCACGATTTGCTCAGCAAGAGATTTTGAATAGGTATAGATATTGGTCCAACCCCAATAATCAGCGCGTTCTTCGCCAAGTTCGGTGGTTCGCTCGCGTATCCACATTTTTCTTTCACGAAAAATCGCAGAGTTTATAGCTTTTTCATCATCTAAATCACGCCCTTCTTCCATCAAACGTTCTCGCGCAAGTTCACGAAACTTTGCGATGTTTACGGCGTCATCCGCCTCTTGGCGTGCTTGCTCTGAAAGCCGTGCGCAATCTTCGATTTCGCGATTTACATCAAACGTGGTTCCGATAAGTTCTTCTTTTCTGGGAAAATAGCCAACCACGGGCTCGTTTTCCCAAATCGAACCGCTACGCTTACCGGCTACAAAACAAGTGGAAACGTGAATCAAACACGGTCGCTTCATCATACGTGCCAAGCCCAACACGTTATTTGTGCCAACAACATTTGTACGCAATGCAGATTCAAGCGGCGGATTAAAAGTTACATTTCCCGCGGAATTTATAATAATGTCGCATTCCGCCATAACCTCGCGCGCCCGTTCTTCTGTCATCCCAAGAAAATCCGCCGAAACATCTCCGTTTATGGGCACGACTTTCGATTTTATGAATTCTTCAAAATCACTTGAATATTTTTCACGTAGCGGGTCAAATGTGGGTGACGAGACAACCGAATTCCAAAACCGGTTTAACGATTCTTCTTCGTTACGCGCACGAACAATCATATAAACGCGTCCTACATCCGGGAAATTATGTAAAAGCATCGAAAGCGCAACCTTGCCGACAAACCCCGTGCCTCCGATAAAAAATATCGTCTTGTTTTTATAAATTTCGGTTGGTGATAATTTCATATAAATACAAATCTAAAAGTTTATGAATATTTGAACGATTGAAACCGGTGGCATATTCGATTCGTTGAAAACGGCGTCATATTTATTGCCCTCGGTGCAAACCGCAGAAACGAGATTAATTATTTTCCTTTAGCCACGTCGTTTACGACGTCGGACTCGCCGTCCTGACCAGCGAATTTCAAATCATAAATTCCTTTAACCACGTCGTTTACGACGTGGGACAACGATGACGAAAATCTCAAAGGGCGTTTTAACGTCCTTTTTCTAACCACGCCGTCCTGACTGACGAATTTCAAATCAAAAATCCCTTTAGCCACGTCGTTTACGGCGTGGGACAAGGATGACGAAAATCTCAAAGGGCGTTTTAACGTCCTTTTTCTCGTGCTTTAGCTAAAGCAGTTTGGATAACGACGTTAAAACGCCCTCATCACGATTCCTTTTCCTCAACCACGCCGTGAACGACGTGGCTAAAGGAATCAATTTCTCTCTATCAACAACGACGAAAAACGACGTGGCTAACGGAATCAATTTCTCCCTATCAACAATGCCGTGAACGACGTGGCTAAAGGAATCAACTCCTCTCTATCAACAACACCGTGAACGACCTGATTATATGAGAAGAATTTTTAACTCATTTACTCTTTCTCAATTTTTTCCAAACGCTCATAAACATTTCCTTTTCGGTGATGCTCTTTTTGATTTTCAACGTAATTCACAACCCAATCTAAATCCCTCGTTCCAAAACTCACAATGCCGTAACCGTTTTGCCATTCGAGCGATTTTGTTCCAGTAATTTTCTTGTTGATAAAAAACGAACTTCCACCTTTTAATTTTCCAATCCACTCATCAATTTTCAGAGTAGGCGGAACTGAAACTGCAATATGTATATGATCCTGAATTCCCCCGATTGCATGAATATAGGTTTCTGATGTTTCCAAAATTTTTGCCTTCAAGAATTTATAAAGATCCGGTTCAATTTGTTCTGTAATCATCGGCTGATTGTGTTTTGTATGCCAAGTGATATGCAAATTGATTTCCGAATAAACCCTTCGAGACATTGTTATTAATTTTTCTCCTATAATTTTAATATTGTAATTCTCGTTTAGCTCTGTTCCTGAACGACGTTCGTTTTGATTTTCTCCAAACAACCCACTCGGATTTTCTCCTGATAGCCACGTCGTTTACGGCGTGGGACACGCCGTCCCGACTGACGAATTTCAAATCAAAAATTCCTTTAGCCACGTCGTTTACGGCGTGGGACAAGGATGACGAAAATCTCAAAGGGCGTTTTAACGTCCTTTTTCTCGTGCTTTAGCTAAAGCAGTTTGGATAACGACGTTAAAACGCCCTCATCACGATTCCTTTTCCTCAACCACGCCGTGAACGACGTGGCTAAAGGATTCTTCTTCGACACCAAGATTCCCTTAACGCCCTTTTGCATTCGGCTTTAGCCATCGATGCATTTTTTTTAAGGACGTTAAAACGCCCTTTTTCCTTTCTCATTTCCTCGACCACGCCGTGAACGACGTGGCTAAAGGATTCTTCTTCGACACCAAAATTCCCTTAACGTCCTTTTGCATTCGGCTTTAGACATCGACGCATTTTTTTAGATGGACGTTAAAACGCCCTTTTTCCTTTCTCATTTCGTCAACCACGTCGTAAACGACGTGGCTAAAGGAATCAATTTCTCTTTATTAACAACACCGTGAACGACGTGGCTAAAGGATTCTTCTTCAACACCAAGATTTCCTTTGCGACTCCGTGAACTACACGGCTAAAGGAATCTCTCCAAACTCATCACAATTTGCGACCTCAAAACTTAATCCGTAACCTCACACAACGCGATTACCGGCTGGTGCAACATCGAAATTTCCGCGCTTGCGCCCATATAATTTCTTGCCATTGAAATCGCCTCCGTCAGATTATCCGCGCGCTCCCAACCCAGCATTTCCGGAACATGCGCATTTTCCGCCCCTGCGGCGATAACTTTTCCAACATGTTGCCTTCCGTTTTCGCCCCAATACCACATAAAAAACGGGTGCGCCGGATGATATGCATTGCCCCTTCGATACATTTCAATATAAGCCGGATTTTCCGCGAATTCGCGCTCATATTTTTCTCGAAGAAAAAACGCATCGCGCGATTCCGGCAACAACCGATGGAAAAATTCGATATAACTCGGATGAAAATTATGATCAAATTCATCAAAACAAGGATGAGTAATAATCATCACGCCGTCTTTTTTCAGCAACGGCTTGTTCTTATACATATTGAAGTGATAACCGAGCGCCATCACCTGCACCAATAGCGGGTTCAACGCCGAATAAACGTTATACGGCGAAATATCCGGAATGCCGGTAATCAAAATATCTGCCTGCCCCTTTACCGGCACAATGTATTGCTGATAATTTTTCTCCAAAATTTTCTCGTGCACCTTTTCCGTTTCGCCGGCATAACACGCAATTACCTCATATTGCGCCGGAATTGCATGCAACATTTTACGACGCGCCCCTCGTGGCAACTTTGAAAATGTACGCTTCATTGCTTCCCATTTCATACGGTCAGCAAAATCAAATTCATCTTCGTTTCGCGTCAAAATATCGTAGCCTTCGCCAAACATTCGGTTATTTAAAGCCGTTTCGATGTGAAAAACATTCAGATGCTCATCAACCAATTTACCAAGACGATGAACTTTATGATTCAACTCCGAATCAGGCGGATACATATAAGAATCCGAGTTGATAATGGTTTGCGGTTCATGGTGCGCGCGTAACGATTCATAATCGCACAGCCCAACCGCCACCGATTTATGTCCGCCATCCATTGGCACAAGATTGATATTCAAATAAATCAAAAGGTCTGATTCCATCGCACGCCGATTCAAACGCAAGGGTTCGTTATGCCTTGTTTCGCCAATTGTTACCAAGCCTTCATCATCTTCCGCATCGTGGTTATAGTAGCGGTCAGGGTAAAACGCATTGTGGATTTTGCTGCCCACCATTCGCTTCATTTCCCATTCTGTCATTTTTCGATGTAATGAATTTGCGACAATTAAATGGATATCATCAACACCGTTTGCCCTGCACAAATCAAGCACAACTTCCAACATCGTCTGCCTTACATCGGGCGTTGCCATAGGCGGTAACGGCAATGAAATATCATCCATCGCAATCGTAACCTTCATACCGGGTTCAAGCTGTGCGTAAAGCGGCTTCGCATCAATCGGGTTGTTTAGCGCGTATCGAATTGCAGCTTCGCGATTTGGCAACCCCTTGATCGGCGGGTTTGGATAAATCACGCGTGTCCCAATCGGAATATCTTCCAATATAAAATCTTCGCCAAACGGCATAATTCGCGGTGCTGAATCGCGATCGATATATATTACTGATTCGTGTGTTTTTCGTCTTAGCTCAAGTGCCATATTTGTATAAATTAAAATCCAATAATGCCAAATTACGTGTTTCCGGAACTTCGCGCTCCTTCAATGCTTCAAATAAAAATCGCACGCGCATTTTACAAATTCGCATCGAATTCTTTCGTTGCCGAGAGAATTGTTTCAACCGCTTTGACATAAAATTCGGGTTGAATGTTTTCAAAATCATCCGTAGGTTTGTGATAATCCTTATGATCTTCAACGCCGAAATATATAAACGGAATCTGTTTACGGTGAAATGCGCCATGATCTGATTGGAATGTCCAATCGTCGCGCCCCAAGTTTGGATTGTCATGCCCCAGCAAAAGTTTGACTTTCGCATTTTGCTGAACCGTCTCCAAATAGGGTTTTAGTTGCGGGTAAGGAAATGTACCCGCCGCGTAAAGTTCGCCGTTAACATTGCGCGAAATCATATCCATATTTATATTCAATAGAATTTCACCTAATTTTACCGAAGGGTTTTCAACAAAATAGCGCGCTCCCTGTAAACCCTTTTCTTCTGCATCAAATGCCGCAAACACCAAGGATTTGTTTGGTTGATGTTTTGAAAAATACTCGGCAATCGCGAAAAGTGCGGCAGTTCCCGATGCGTTATCATCCGCACCGTTGTATATTTCGCCGTTTCGAACCCCTATATGATCAAAATGTGCTGAAATAACTATAAATTTCTGTGGCTCACTTTTCCCCTTTATAACGCCAACCACGTTCGCACCTTTGAATTCTTTGCCTTGTCGGTTTCTAAATGAAAACTTCTGTATATAGCCGCTTTCAAATGGCTCAATACCAGATTCTTTAAATCTTTTTACAACATATTTTCGTGCAATTTCGTTTTCTTTCGTGCCGGTTTCTCGCCCTTTAAGCTCATCTGAAGACAAGAACTTAACATCCTTTAAAAGCCGTTTTGTATCGATAATATCCGATTTCGCTGAATCATCGTTAAATTTCGATTTGGCTTCTGCGCGAAAATCGACAGAGATACTCAGCAAAACAATCAGGAAAAAAGCACAAACTACTTGAAGATTATTCTTATTCATCCCAATCTATTTCAAATCCAGAATCGCCCAATCATGCTGAAGCGCAGCTTGTTTCAAACGAAAATCAGGACATACCGCAACAGGATGTCCAACTATTGAAAGCATCGGCAAATCTGAAATGCTGTCAGAATACGAATAAGATTTGCTCAAATTTATGTCATTTTCTTCGGCAAATTCACGAATCCACATCGCCTTTGTCGCAGACGCCATCACCGGCGGTAATAGTCTTCCGGTTGCGTATCCATTTACAAACTCCAAACGGTTTGCCGCAAAAACATCCATACCTAAATAACTCGCAAGCTGTTTGATACTAAAATCCAGCGCACCGGTTATCAAAACCTGCGTATGCCCAAGCTTTTTCGATTTTTCAATCAAGTCAAATGTTCCCGGAAATATCGCGGGTTTTAAAACATTCTCAAAAAGATCATCGGCAAAGTATCTTAGGCGGTCTTCTGATTCTCCGCGATAGCTTTGAAAGAAAAATTCGTTAAAAACATTTCTGCTATACAAATCGGTTACGCCAAACAGCGGAAGTTTTGCAACCGTTTCTACACTCTTCTTAAAAGTGGCAACCAGCCCCTGCTGCCGTTTTGCATAAAACGCCAACGTGTGGACCAGATTGGTGCTTACAAGTGTTCCTTCTAAATCGTAAAATGACGCTGCTTTCGATTTTTTATTCATCACAATTTTTGCTGCTTTCCATCTGTTGAAATTATGAATATAACAAAGTTGCGCAAGTTTTTTAACCTGAATTCGGCGTCAGTAGCCGATTTTTGCGAATTTTCTCGATAATTTCTCAATTACGTATGCACATTGTAGTAACATTTCAATTAAGCAATAATAAGCACATAAGTTTTAGCGCAGTTTTTTGTGTCCTGAAAATAAAACAAGGAAAGAATCGGCAACAGTTGCAGAGTTGTTACAATTTCAAATAGAAGGTTTGAACAAAGCAGGAAGAATTCGTATATTCAACTCGTCTATTAATAACGAATTGCAGAATGCCAAGCAGCGAACAATAATATGATTCACTAGTTTTTTGGGAGATTCTTAATGAAACGTGCGATTTTTCCGGGATCTTTTGACCCGCTAACAATGGGACATTTAGATATAATAGAACGCAGCGTTGATTTGTTTGACGAAATAATTATCGCCGTTTTGAATAATCCGGAAAAAAAGCCGATGTTTTCGCCGGAAGAACGCTGTGAAATCATTAAGCGCGTACTTGAAGACTTTGAATCGAAAAGCTGTACGTTAAATGTACAGAGCTTTAGGGGGCTTTTGGTGGATTTCGCGAAAAATAAAAATGCTACTGCAATTATTCGTGGAATACGCGCAGTTTCAGATTATGAATATGAATTGCGTATGGCGCTAATGAACCGAAAACTTGAGCCACAAATTGAAACGGTATTTTTGATGGCTGCAGAAGAATATTCATATGTATCTTCGCGTTTACTGAAACAGGTTTTTACGCTCGGTGGCAGGGTTGAAGGGCTGGTGCCCGAACTAGTAGAAACTGAAATGAAACGAAAATTGAAATTATGAGCGAAAATGTTTTTTCAGATCGCATAAATGCGATGAAAAGTTCTTCCACGATGAAAGCCGCGCTTGCCGCAGCAAAACTTCGCGAAGCAGGTGTAGATGTAATTGATTTGACGGTTGGAGAGCCCGATTTTCCTACGCCCGAATTTATTGTTGAATATGCGATTGAAGGAATGCGCAACGGCTTAACAAAATACACTCCCGTATCAGGGATAACTAGATTTAAAGACGCAGTTCAGCGTTACTATCAGCTCAATTTCGGAAGTGATATTCAAACCGATGAAATTGCGCCGGCTTGCGGTGGAAAACAAGCGCTTTTTAACGCAATCGCCACATTGATTAATCCCGGTGACGAAGTTTTAATTCCGAAGCCATTTTGGGTTTCGTTTCCGGAAATGGTGAATTTTTGCCAAGGAACAAATGTTTATATTGACACGGAAGAAACCGATTTTGTTTTAACTTATCAGCAAGTTGAAAAAGCGATTACAGAAAATACAAAACTCCTGATATTAAATTCTCCCAGCAACCCCAGCGGGCGTGTAATTTCAACCGAAGAGATTAAGCGAATAATAGACTTGTGCGTGGAGCGTGGGATTTTTGTAATCTCTGATGAATGCTACTTGCAGTTTGTTTATCCACCCGGCGAAGTATATTCTGCGGCAAGCCTGCCGCGCGAATATCGCGATTATGTTTGCATCGCAGGTTCCTTTTCAAAAACCTACGCAATGACAGGATGGCGAATCGGCTATTCGATTACAAATTCTGCTTGGACGAAGCAAATTTTAAAGCTGCAAGGACATTCAGCAACTCACCCAACATCTTTCGTTCAATACGCTTGCGCGCGTGCGCTTGAAGATTCGGAACGTTCAAACAAGGCTGTGAATGAAATGCTGGCTGAATATAAACGTCGCCGAGATTGGTTTATTCCGGCACTTCAAGGCATTAATGGCATAAAATGTTCGATGCCGCAGGGCGCGTTTTATGCGTTCATTGATGTTCGCGAAGCATTTGGCGCGAAGTTTTCAAGCTCAGCCGAGTTTTGTGAAAAACTTTTGGAAGAACAAGCTGTTGTGGCTACTGATGGCGAAGGATTTGGCGCAGATGGCTTTGTGCGGTTGAGCTACGCAACTTCCATGAAAAATCTTGAAAGTGCAATTAAGGCGCTTCACTTGTTTATGGATTAGTAAAGGAGCAGTTAGCCGGGCTCAATAAACAGAGCCCGACCCCTTTTTTTGCCACAAACGTAATTACCTAATTTTAGCTTTAAAGGTAACCCAGCCAACAGAATTCGGTGATGTGTAGGGTAATGACCCTGACGTTGAACGCCATCGAATTGCTTTTACATTCCGATCGTATCCAAGTGCCGCACCGCCTCCGCCACTAACAGGTGTGTATGTCCATGTGGCTGCTGTTGGATTTGCAGAGTTGTAATCGGATGAATATTCGAAAGTAAAAACCAAACCGGTAGTTAAAGGCGTGGATGTTACCGAACCAATCTTAAAATCAGTGTTCGCCGGGATTGCATCAATCACATTTACATTCGCGGCAGGCGCATTGCCATTGTTTTGATAAGTAATATTGTAGGTTAAATCAGTACCCGGCAATTGTGCGCTGGTTTTGCAGTTGGAAGGGCTCGTACAATCTTTTACAAGTATCATAAATGGTGCCGCGTTCAATGTAATTACGTAATCTTCGACCTCGCCATGGATAACTGAACCCGTGGCGGCAACGCCTGAAGTAGGCGCCCACCTAAGCCGTAAATATGTGTTTCCGAGCGTCGCAGTAGAAGGAACGTTAACGTTAAATGCTATTTTGCCGACCGTTGGGTCGGTATCAAGCGCGGCACCATCCTGCAAATTTGTCGCAACTTGTTCGGTTGAATCAAATACGCCGTTTTGGTTGTAATCAATCCAACACTGCAAATACCCCGCCGTACCGGATACCGTTATTGGAATTTTCGAACTATAGCCTGTTCGAAATCCGGGTGATACGAAAGCATTTTCGTCATCGATTCCGCGTAAATCATCCCCATCGGCATTTGCCGAAAACAGCGATTCGCCTTCAAGATCCGGAACGCCTGAACCCATGTAATATGTTTGTGAATTATCAATCGCGTGAACAGCCACTCCATACTGCGCCGGAGCATCGCCAAAATCGTTTTCAGAAGAAATTGCCATCGAAAACCCGTCAGCCGTTCCGCTTCCTACGGGGTTTGTAAGTACAAGTGTTAAACTTGTAAAATCACCTACCACCCTAAAACTTCCGCACCCCTGTAAAGATGTTGTACTAGGTCCGCAATCTCCACCACCACCACTCGTGCTACCGTCGATTACATGTCCGCTTGAAACGAAAATGTTATTGTTTCCGGCTAATTTTGTAACAGTGGGAGCTGGGTAGTTCGTTGCATTGTAAGCGGCACTGACCGAAATTGACGAAGGTCCGAGCATTGAAACATTTACGAGCGGATTGTGCACTACTCTGCTAAATGTAAAGGTTACCGTTCCAGTCGCACCTGATGAAACAAGATTCTGTACACCGTAAATATCGGTTGTATTCGGCGGAAGCCAAAGAAAGGCGGGTCCAACAGTTCTTGTAGCCGGATTAGCCACACCGTTTAACCACGTTCCTTGGTTGGTTGCAAAGCTAACAGAGCCACTTGTAGCGTATGTAATTGTTGCGTTTATTCCGGTTGAATCTTGAACTGCGGAAGCTCCACCGGTGTTAATACGAAAATATTGCGCTTGCGTATTGCCATAAAGAAACCCAAGCGCGAAAAGGATTAAAATAAATCTTAAAATACACACACGAAATAAAATCGATCTTTTCTCGATTCTTTTGACGCGACGTTCAACCTTCTGACACGAAAACAATCGGTTAGGCTTTTTCATAAAATACAAAACTCCAAATATGAATAACGCAAAGCCGGTGCGAATTCTGGAAATAGAAACACGCTTGAATTCGGAACAATCCAAAGCAGGGTTAAACCAGAACAAACCGCACCGCCATATGATGTCCGAAACGAATTTCAGGCAACATATCGCATAACAATATGTACGGAGGCACTTGTAAAAATTCATTCGAAGGAAATGTTCTTCGAAATTTACATTCAGAACGTCGGAGGTGGTTGAGTCGACATTTCTAAACTACTAGTGCCCAAAATAAATTTTGAGCGAGCATCTTTATTCTAAAACAGCAGAAACTAAAAATCAACAATGTTTTGCATTGTTATGTCGAATTGAATTACCGGTGTGTTTTTTAACGGAGCTTGGGTTAGCGTGAAAAAAACCATCAAAATAATTACGTATTACTAAAGCGTTCGATTTTGTGTTTAGCCTAGTTGTTATGTATCCGGCACAACTTTTTGCGGACAATTCACCACAAGGTAAGTTCAGCATAAAGATTAATTGCGCCTATCTATCGATACTCACAATTAAATTGCGCGTTCGATTATAAAAACTCGTCATATTTCTTTTTAGAAAAACCCGCAATCGCAAACTCATCACTTATTACGACGGGGCGCCTTATAAACGTATATTCATCGGTCATCAGATCAATAAGCTCGGAATCTTTCAGCTCGCGCTTTTCCAGCCCCATCGCGCGATATTTCATTGCGCGCTTTGAAAAAAGCTGATTCGCACCGCCTACGCCCGCCGCCAATTTTTCAACTTCCCTTTTTCCGAGTTTTTCTTCTTTGATATTGTGAAATTCGGAAACCTCAACACCTTTTGATTCCAAATAAGCCAAAGCCTTTTGGCAGGTGGTGCAATGCGGAATTCCGTAAACTTCAACGGTTTTTTTCGTCACAAACTTACACTCCTCATAGATTGCAGTTAGCTAACTGCTCGTGTACTTTTAAACATATAGAATAATTCTAATTTAACAAGGTATTAATATGAGTCAAATTACCCAAGAAGATATACTTGAAAAGCTGCGCAACATTACTGATCCGGATTTACGTAAAGACATCGTTACACTAAATTTCGTGAAAGATTTGAAGATTGAAGGCGGTGATGTTTCATTTCGAATCGTTCTCACAACGCCGGCTTGCCCGGTAAAAGATGAATTTGAAACACAGGCAAAAGAACTTGTTGGCGAAATCGAAGGTGTTGAAAGCGTTAACGTAGTGATGGATGCGGATGTGCCGAAGGGGCGCGGAATTGCAAATAACGTTGCAATACCGGGTGTGAAGAACATTGTTGCGGTGTCTTCCGGCAAAGGTGGCGTTGGTAAATCAACTGTGGCGGTAAATATCGCGGTTTCACTTGCAAATGATGGGGCGAAGGTCGGGTTAATGGATGCCGATGTTTACGGACCCAATGTGCCAATTATGCTTGGCGTTGCTGACCATCAACCCAAGGTAAATTCGGCGAACAAACTTCTGCCGATTCAGGCGCACGGAATAAAACTTATTTCGATGGCGGTTTTGGTACCCGCAGATAAGCCAATGATTTTGCGCGGACCAATGTTGCACGGGGTTGTAAGACAGTTTTTAGCCGATGTGGAATGGGGCGAATTGGATTATTTGGTAGTGGATATGCCCCCCGGCACGGGTGATGTGCAACTTTCACTTGCACAATTAGTGCCGGTGCAAGGTGCGGTTTTGGTTACCACCCCGCAAAATGTTTCGCTTTCTGATGTCACGCGCGCATTGCGTATGTTTGAGCAAGTTCAAATTCCGGTAATTGGCGTTGTGGAAAATATGTCGTATTTTGTTCCACCCGATTTGCCCGAAAAGCGCTATAACATCTTTGGCGAAGGCGGTGGAAAGAAATTTGCCGAAGAATACGGCGTACCGTTTTTGGGTGAAGTGCCTCTGGGTATTGAAGTTCGCGAAGGCGGAGACAGCGGCACCCCCGTTGTTATTTCAAATCCGGATTCACCTCAGGCGCTTGCATTTGGAAAAACCGCAGAAGAAGTGGCGCGACAAGTTTCAGTTGAAGCAATGAAACCTGAACTTACCATATTAACCAGAGCAAAAAGCTAAGTATCTTTTTTCTAAGCAACGTTGAAATTCAAAATGGTATCTAGTAAACTTGAAAATAATGTAATGATTATGTTTTGGAGATAAACAATATATGTCAGCAGTAGCAACACCTAGTGTAGAAGTAAATATCACGCCAACGGCGGCGGAAGAAATCAAAAAGTTTATTGCGGGTGAAGAAGGCTTGCCCGAAACTTCCGGTCTGCGTGTGCGGGTTGTTCCCGGCGGATGTTCGGGCTTCCAATACAGCCTAAACATCGAAGAAGAATCAAAAAACGGCGACACGATAATTGAATCTGATGGCGTGCGTCTTTTTGTGGATATGTTTTCCGGGCAGTATTTGAACGGTATAACAATCGGCTATACATCAAATGTGATGGGTTCGGGTTTTACGTTTGATAACCCAAATTCCACCGGAGGCTGCGGGTGCGGAGAATCTTTTTCTGCGTAAACACGCAATTTTTCAACTTGTCTTAACAAACATTTGGCGCGAATTTTAAGAAATTTCGCGTCTTTTTTTTGTTTTTTCGGAAACATGTCCCTATTTTCCGTTTCTTTAAAATGAACCCCAATGGACAAAGGGACGCTCGTTCGGAATGGTAAAAGAGAAGGATGAGGGGGCTTGGAAAACCAAGCCCCTTTCCGTTTTCGCAATTTCCCCTTTACAAAAATCCACACTAAATGGATTTTAAACTTGCAGATTCCTTCTTAATCCGTCAAACTATCACAAATTAAGATTAAAACTGAAAATTTGTCGGCTGCTTTTCTCAATTTTTGAGAAACAGATTTGTGGAATTTCTGCGAATTGGTTATTTTAAATAAATAGGTGAGCTATTCACCTTCCTGCAGAATTTCTCCACAAAAGCCCCTTTTTATGAAATATCCAAAAATATCCATTAGTTTTTTTAGTGTCGTACTTATCTTTTCAAGTGTGGTATTTGCGCAAGATCGCCAGCGTGTTGTTCAAACGGAAAAGAAACCTGTTTCAAAAATCGACAGTAAGCCAATAAATCCGCCGCCTTCGCGCACTTATGTAAAAAAGACTTCTTCGTCACGACCCGTTTTAACTAATGAAGTAAGAGTTGTTAAGCGTGACACACCAACCGAACCCGCACTTTCTAACTCATCCACCAAAGTTTTGGTTTCTTCGGAACCAAACTTAAGTATGGAAGCATACGGATCCGTGATGCGTTCGGTTATGATGAGTTCGATAACAAATAAACTTGGGCTACGTTACATTTATGGTAGCAGCGGACCAAATAGTTATGATTGTTCAGGTTTTGTTTGGAAGGTATTTCAAGATGCCGGCTTTGATTTTTCGCGTACAAGTGCAAGAAATTACTGGAAAACCTTTGAACCCGCAACCGGCGATGACCGTTATAAATTCGGAACGTTGGTATTTTTTAACAAGCTGGGACATATGGGAATTGTTGTAGATGAAAATGGTTTTTACCACGCATCTTCAAGCAACGGCGTAACATATTCACCATTTAAGGGATATTGGGAAAAACGTATTGTCGGGTTCAGACGCGTGCCGGTGAATTTATACTAATTTTTAGTTTATTTGTTTAGGAGAAAGGCAGGTTCGCTTGAATCTGTCTTTTTTTTGATCGGAACTTCAAATGTTTTCGTTTTTTGATTCTACATATTTCAATGGCAATCTATTTAGACCTAAAACTGTTATAAACGCGCAGAAACAAACAAAAATCACCGCGTAAAAAGCCAAAGTATAATCACCGCCGGCAGAATCAGCGATCCGCCCCGTAATAATTCCGCCGGTTGCTGCCCCAAAAGTTTCTATTACGGTAAGTACGCCCAAAATCTTGCCATACTCGATATTTCCAAAAAAATCTGCAACCAGCCTCTGGATAAGCACAAAGGTTCCGCCGTAACCTAACCCCATCGGAACAATAAAAACAAACGCATTTGAAGCTGTTAATACGGGTAGAATTAAAGTAGCCGCCGCCATCATTCCACTACAAAGCAACATTACCCGAACCGGATTCGAAACATCGCTTAGAAAGCCGAATAAAAACTTACCTATAATGCTTGCGAAAAAAAGAAGTGAAAGCATAAACGCACCGCTTTCAACAGATACACCTATTTTTTGACTTTGAAGATAAAGAATAAACTGCTGGCTTGTAACAAAAATAGGATAGAAAATAAGAGCCGCACAAAGTGCCAACAACCAGAATTCCTTCATTCTTAATGCTGCGGATAGTGTTATGCCAAATTGTTTTTCAGTAGATGAATTTGCGTCGCCTTCGCCAAGCTCCGCAATTGCAGCCGAATCATTTGCAGCGGGTTTATCCCTAACAAATAGAACAATTAGCGGCACCAAAGCTAACCAAATAACTCCCGTAACCATTGCCATTGCCGTGCGCCAGCCGTGAATCTCAATAAGTGGTGCAGCCACTTGCGGAACAAGTGCTCCACCTAAACTTGTTCCGGTTAATGCGATGCCAAACGCAGTTCCCCTTCTGCGCTTAAACCAATTTGAGACCAAAACGGCATTTGCAAGTACGCCAACAAAGCCCAAAGATGCCCCGATTATTATTCGTGCAAGATAAACCGTAG
>JBKEBT010000035.1:0-15630 GCA_047973305.1 Pyrinomonadaceae bacterium | reverse complement strand
TTTCATTTCCGCACCTATTAGAACGGCACTCTCTGTGCCGCGCCTATTCAGCGGACGTTCGAAATCGGTAAGCGACGCGTGGCTCCAATCGGATTTAGCATGCCGTAACACAAAAAGGCGTTTCATAATTTCGCAATCGATACTAGTTTGGTGCCGCACTCAAAGTTTCAAGTGTTTCCAACGCCGAAGTTTTCAGCTTTTGATGTTTTTTAATTCGCAAAACATCTGCGACCGAAAAAATTCCCTTTAGCGTTCCATCTTTGTTTATAACAGGCAACCTGCGGTTGCCACTTTTCGCCATTAACCGCAAAGCTTTTTTAACGCCGGTGTTTCCTGTGCAAACACTTAATGATTCCTTACAAAACTCGGATGCGCCGATTTCAGCAGGAGTTTTCATCTTTGTTGCAGTTGCAATCGCGATATCGCGATCCGTAACAATTCCAATAGCCTTCCGGTTCTTATCAACAATCGGAACCGCGCCACAATCAAACTTCCACATAATTTGCACTGCGCGCGCAAGATTATCATTCGGCTGAACAGTGCCAACGTTTTTGGTCATCAGTTTTTTAACTTTCATAAGTTGTTACATGCGTCTAAACAACCCAAATTTTAGATTTTGCAAAGTTCTTAAAGTTAGACGTAAACTAAATATAGCAGAAGAAATGAAAACACATCGAATAGCAGCGATTGATATCGGGTCAAATTCTTTGAAGCTTGCTGTAGTTGAAGCAGCTGCAAGTGATTCGTTTACAATAATTTCGCAGGATCGTGAGCGCGTAAGGCTTGGGCACGGTACGCTTCAAAATCACATTTTACCTGAAGAAGCTTTCGAACTTTCTGCGGAAGCGATTAGCCGTTTTCGTTCAATTGCTGAAACGCGCGAAGCGGACACACTTATCGCTGTCGCGACTGCATCTCTTCGTGAAGCAAAAAACGCGACGGAGTTTGTTGCCGAAGTAAAGAAACGCACCGGCGTACAGATTGTTGTTTTGCCTTCGCTTGAAGAAGCCCGATTAATCGGGATTGCGGCGGCAACATTCTTTGGCTCGGAAAGACGGCGTGTCTTGAATATCGATATAGGAGGCGGGTCAACGGAAATTTCCTTGATGGAGAATGGCACGCCTAAAAAGCTGTTTTCGATGAAATTAGGGGCGGTTGGGTTAACGGAAAAACATCTGAAATCAGACCCGCCAAAACCGGATGAAATTGAACAATTAAAAAAAGAAATTGCCTTTGCGCTTGAAAAGCCTTGTAGGAAGTTGCAAGACGAGGAGTGGGATGTTGCAAGCGGAACATCCGGTACAATTTTAAGCCTTTCGGGCACAATCGGTTTTGATGATTCCGAAGACATTTTGGCTTCGGCGCCGATTAAGCTCAGCCGTTTGGAAGGAATGAACAAAATTCTTTCACAACTTAAAACATCAAATCGCGTACACATTCCGGCGTTAAATGAACGACGCGCGGAAGTAATTGTCGCGGGTGGGCTGATTTTAGAGGGCGTAATGCGTGCGCTTAAAATTGAAATGCTGGAACCCTGCACTTATGCCTTACGCGAGGGCGTGATAATTGACCACATCAACGAGATTGAAACTGAATCCGTTCCGCCGGTTCCGGATGTTGATGATATTAAGTTGCGTGATGTTTTTGCAATCGGACGCCGATTTGGATACGAAGAAAATCACGCGATTCAGGTTGCGCGGATGGCGGAATTAATTTTTGATGAATTGGTTTTGAATTTTGCTTTTCCGCGACACGAGCGAACTTTGCTTTCCGCGGCGGCACTTTTGCATGACGTGGGTTACCATATCTCGCACGAAGCACACCACAAACATTCTTATTACTTGATAAAACATTCGGAAATGACGGGTTTTACGGAAGATGAAAAGTCGATAATTGCAAGTGTAGCGCGCTACCATCGAAAGAGTTTTCCAAAGAATTCGCATTTGGAATATCTTGAACTTGAGCCTGAATCACAACAGGTAGTTGATAGGTTGAGTTCGATTCTGCGAATTGCCGATGCACTTGATAGAGGATACGAAAGCCGGGTCGAAGCCGTTCGGATAAGAAAGGTTGAAGGCGGGTTGGAGCTTTTGCTTGAATCACACGAAGATTGCACAAACGAAATTTATGCAATCGAAATGAAAAAAGATATGTTTGAAACCACGTTCGGAAGCAAGCTATTTGTGGTTCAAAAGGCACCGGAAAGCGCGGTATCTAACACATAAATAAGCAGATTAATTGTTGCCTTCTTCGAGTTGTACAAGCAATTGCTTTATCATTGATTCGGCTGCCATTCTTTCTTCATCTTTCGGGAAATCTTTCAAAAATCGTTGATAAACCGCGATTGCTTTTTTGGGCTGTTCGAGACGTTCGTAAACTTCGCCAAGCAAAAAATAGACTACCGGTTCGGTGGCTGCGAGTTGATTAATTGCGGCTTCAAAGTTCTTTGCCGCTTCATTGTAATAGAATTTTTCGTATTCGGTGTCATTTTGAGTGCGGGATTCTTCCGCTTCGCCCTTAAAAAGCAATCCGAGCCCCGTAAGCGCTTCGGGTTGAAAGCCCTTACCTTCTTTTACTGCACGGTCAAATGAATCGATTGCGTTATCTAAATCGCCGTTATCTCGGTAAATTCTGCCTTCAACCGCCGAAGCTTCCGGATAAACGGGTCTTATTTTTCGCGCAGCGGCAATTGCAGCGTGTGCGCCTTCGGAATTAGTTGTCGATAAAACGCGCGCCAGGGCGACATTTGCTTCAGCATAGTTTTTTCGTAACGAAATTGCCTTTTTGTAAAGCAAAGCGGCTTTTTGCGAATCAGTTTCAAGCGCGCGTTCACCTTCTTGAAATGCAAGTTCTGCTGGGTCAAAGGTTTTTTGCAACGTAATCTGAACTGTTGCAGCCTTTGGTACAATCGGTTTGCTTTGTTCCGCAAATCCATCTGCGCGAACGCGAATCGATTTAGAACCGCGAATAACCGGAAACACCTTAAGTTCGCCGGTTTCATCGGTCGTTCCCCGTAAAACCCCATCAATCCAAACTTTTGCGTTTGGGGCAGTTTTTACGGTTATTGTGCGGAGGCTTGTTTGCGAAAAAGCAATTACGGCAAACGCCAAAACAAAGATAAGCGAAATTTTAGGTTGAATGACTTTCATCAAAGTTTTTGATTGGAAAATCCACAATATTGTTGCATTGCTTTTGCGCGTTGAAGATTATGAAATAAAAGCCTTGTAATCATCTTTTGTCATTTCATAATAATAACAGTGCATTCCAAAGTGATTAGTTTCGCCAACGCGTATTAAACCAACTTTTGCCAAAACTTTGTTTGAGGCGGTGTTTGAAACATCGGCGACCGCCACAAGTTTCTTCAAATCTGTTTTTGTGAACGTGTATTTAACCCAAAATTCGGCAGTTTCCAATGCTATTCCACGTCCCCAAAATTCTTCGGACATACCGTAGCCGACATCAATGTCGCCGGAATCGCCAAATTTCTGCAATCCGCTCCAACCAATAAGTTCGCCCGTTTCCTTCCAAATCATCGCATACATACCAAATCCGAATTCTTCGTATGTATCCAAATACCATTGAAGCCGTTTGGCAATCCATTCAGGCGTATTTATTTCATCACCGCCTATAAATTTGTTTATATCCGGATTGACTCTAAGTTCCACAAGCCGCGGAATATCTTCCGTTGTAAACGGACGATGAATCAAACGCGGCGTTTCCATGTTTGTTTGGTTATCTTTAATCGAAACCATTTTTCTCCGAACTGTACGGTTTCACCTTCTATCGTAAAACCGCATTTTTCTAAAACTCGAAGCGAAACCATATTTCGACTACTTGTTTGCGCACCAATCGTTTCCAAAGCTGCTTTGGTAAATCCGAAATGCAAGCACGCCAAAGTACACTCGGTCGCGATACCGCGCCCCCAAAATTCCTTTTCAAGTGTATAGCCAACTTCAACTTCGCCATCGTCAAAAAGTTGCTGCAAACCGCCGACGCCTATAAATTCACCGGTTTTTTTCCAAATCATCGCGCACATTGCGTAACCGTGCGCATCAAAATAGTTATTGTAGGTTTCAACTCTGGCTACAACCATATTTCTTTTTTGAACGCCGCCAAGGTGAACCATAACTTCAGAATCCGATCTATGCGCAAAAAGTGCGTCAATGTCCTTATTCGTGAACCTTCGTAAAATCAAACGTTCGCTTTCGAGCATCATTTTTTGATTTTGTACCACGTTTCTTGATTTATGCTAAATTTCGCCAGCTCAACGCCGTAAAACGTACCCAAACCCACAAATTCCATTCCTAACTTTTCCATAACCCGTTTGGATCCAATATTCTCTTCGTAGGCAACTGCCACTATAGATTCAAACCCCAGCACTTCAAAACCATATTCAAGGAAAAGTTCAGCGGCTTCTGTAGCAAATCCCCTCCCCCAGCGTGAAGGTTTGATGGCGTACCCAACTTCAATTTCGCCTGTTTCTTTTAGTTCCCAAAGACCGCACCAACCTAAGAAATCGCCGGAAGTTCTTTCGATTAGTGCGCAAAAGCCGAAATCGAACCTATCCCAGCTTGATGACATCATCTTGATCCACGCGATTGTCGATTCGATATCTGTTTGCGGTTCACGAATAAAGCGCATTACAAGCGGATCTTTTCGCATCGCAAACACTTCACGCACATCTGAATCTTGGAATTTCCGAAGTAATAACCGCTTTGTTTCGAACATCTTACGTAAGATTTACCAATAAGCCGTCGCGCAGTTTTGGATCAAACCATGTAGATTTAGGCGGCATAATTCGGTCCAAATCCGATACAGCAAAAAGTTCATCCATTGAAGTAGGAAATAGCGAAAATGCAACGGTGGCTTCGCCGGAGTCAACCAAACGTTCCAGTTCATCTGTGCCGCGAATTCCACCCACAAATCCTATCCTTTCATCCGTTCGCGGATCTTCAATTCCCAAAATTGGGGCTAGCAAGTTTTCCTGTAAAAGGCTAACATCCAGTTGCTCAACCGCATCGCAAGCGTTTTGTATTTCTTCAGAAATATTAAGTTGAAACCATTTTCCGTTTAGATACATACAAAATTCTCCGTGTTGTTCGGGTTCTTTTCGCGTTGCTTCCTTTACGGAAAACGCTAAACGGATTTTCGACAAAAATTCCGCTTCTGAATTTTCATTAAGGTCTTTAACCACGCGATTATATGCAAGAATTTTCAAATCTTCTGACGGAAACATTCCCGCCAGCATAAAATTGTATGCTTCATCACCTGTGTGCGCGGGATTTTCTTTACGTTTTACACCTCGCGCAAGCGAAGAACTTTCGGCGCGATGGTGTCCATCAGCTATGTAAAGCAAAGGAACTTCTTGAAACGCTTTTACCCAAGGCGCGTAATCCACGATTTTCCAAACTGTTTGCTCCACACCGTCAACACAAAGAAAGTTGTAAATCGGTTCATCATTAATTTTTTTTGCAATTAATTGCCGAACTTCATCCGTGTTCTTAAATGCCAGAAAAATCAAACCTGTTTGCGCGTTAAGTGCAAGCATATGTTCGGTGCGGTCTTCAACTTTGTCCGGACGGGTTTTTTCGTGCTTTTTAATTTTTTCCGTTTCGTATTCATCTATTGAACAACACGCTACTACGCCGGTTTGAGAATGTCCGTCCTTTGTCAGCCGGTAAAGGTAAAGCGCGTTGTCTTGATCGCGAACAAAAATGCCTTCGCTAATAAATGCTTCAAGATTAGCTTTAGCGCGCGCAAAAATTTCCGCTGCTTTCGGTTTTTCTTGTTCTGAAAATTCTGCTTCGGCGCGCGTTACGCGTAAAAAACTGTTCGGATTTTTATCCAAAAATTCTTTCACTTCGTATGTGTAAACAACATCATACGGAACGCTAGATGCTACGGCTGCAAATTCAGGTAGCGGTCTAAGTGCTTTGAATGGTTTAATTTCTGCCATTTTTAAGAAACTATATTAAAAAAATTTGCTGCCTAAAGCGGCAGCAACAAATAAAACTAAAAATACTAAAAAACTTAACCGGCACGTTTTTGCTCGACATTTTTATCGGGCACGCCTGTATCATTCGGTGTGGCGCCGGCGGGCGGTAGAATATCTGAATTTGTTTCACCGGGCGGAAGTGCTTCGGGCGCTACGTTTGTATCCTGTAAGTTTGTGTTGTTGAGTTCTTCTTCAGTTGATTGCCGATCTTTGTTCATCAAATCATCAAGTTTCTTATCAGCGGCGTCATTTTCTTCGATTATATTATCTGCAAATCCTTTCTTATCGATTTTCCAAACGCCATCTTGCTGTACAAGATAGATTGTTTCCCATTCGCCAAAATCGTTTTGCACTTCGATTGTTGCATTCACACCGTTAATTTTTTCATTGCGAAAGTTAAACGTCTTTTGATTTGCGGGAAACAGCGTTTCGGTTTTTAGAATTTCATCGACAGAAACATTTCGTGCCTTTGCTTGTTCTTCGTGAAGTTTTAACGATTCATTTGAAATCAAATTTTTCATCATCGCCACATCGCCATTTTTTGCAGCGAGGGAATATGCCTTAAGCGTATCTAAAGGCGTGGATGACGAAGGCTTATTGCCGCAGCCGTAAAATAAAGCCGCAAACGCAACAAACATAATAATTTTGTAACAGTTTTTCATTGCAAATAAAGAATCATCCTAAAAATAGATATAGTAATATAACTCAAATTTAGGAGCAAAAAGAATGAAAGCCGAACAACTTAACGAAGCTGAAATTTTGGAACAAACCAAGAAACTTAATCAATGGCGCGTAAAGGATAAATTTCTGCATAAACGCTTTGAATTCAATAATTTTAAGGATTCATTGGCGTTTGTAAATAGTGTTGGTGGGTGTGCCGAGGCTGCGGATCACCACCCGGATATTACGTTCGGATGGGGATATGCCGAAATCGTGCTAACTACGCACGATGCCGGCGGGTTAACCGAAAAAGATTTTTCACTTGCGGAAAAAATTGACGGTTTAGGCTGACCGCGTTTCTGATATTGATGTATAGAACGACAAATCGAAAAACGTAATTTTTCTACGTATTTTTTTGGCTAACATCGCAAAATTTTATTTTTCGTTTCATAATAAATCCGATGTATAGAGAAATTGAATTTTTAACTCCACACGAAGCATTTAAGTTTATAAAAAGCGGTGACCGCGTATTTGTTCAGGGCAGCGCACAAACCCCAAGATATTTACTTCAAGAACTTTCAAAAGAAGCCGAACGCCTACGGAATGTAGAGCTTGTTTTTATCACGGTTCAGGGTGATGTAACCGTAAATAAACCGGAGTTCGAAAAAGCGTTTCGTATCAATTGCCTATTTGTTAGCGACAGCGTTCGTAAAGCAGTAAATGAAGGCTATGCGGATTTTGTTCCGGTGTTTTTAAGCGACATACCTGACCTCTTTCGTGGCAATGACATGCCGCTTGATGTCAGCATTGTACAAGTTTCGCCACCCGATATTCACGGATATTGTTCGCTTGGCGTAAGCGTAGACATTGCGCGTGCTGCCGTGAGTAACTCAAAATATATAATCGCGCAAGTAAACCCAAATGTGCCGCGAACCTATGGCGATGGCACAATTCATAGCGACCGTATTCACGCTTTTATCGAATATGACGAACCACTTGCAGAGGTTGATTACGCGTCAAAAATCGGCGAAGAAGAACGTATGATTGCAAAGTTTATCGCCGAAATGGTTGATGACGGAAGCACGCTTCAGTTGGGAATCGGAACAATACCCGATGCAGTTCTTCAGGCACTTTCAAACCATAAGGATTTGGGCGTTCACACTGAAATGTTCAGTGATGGGCTGGTTGAGCTTATGGAAAACGACGTAATCAATAATGTGAAAAAAGTTGTGCATAGATACAAAACCGTTTCGGGCTTTGCCATTGGCACGCGTCGCTTATATGACTACGTAGATCAAAATCCCGCATTCTTTTTCTTGGATATAGATTTTGTAAACGATCCGCATATAATTCGCAAGAATCCGAAAGTTATTGCCGTAAACAGTGCGATTGAAGTTGATATTACCGGACAAGTTTGTGCGGACAGTATAGGAACCAGGCAGTATAGCGGAATCGGCGGGCAGATGGATTTTATGCGCGGGGCAGCACTTAGTGAAGGTGGCAAGCCGATTATTGCGCTTTCTGCGCGTACAAAAAAAGGCGTAAACAGAATAGTGCCGTTTCTAAAGCCGGGCGCCGGCGTGGTTACAACCCGGGGACATGTTCATTACATTGTTACGGATTTCGGAGTGGCATACCTCAACGGAAAGAATTTGCGTGAACGCGCACGGGCGTTGATTAGTATTGCGCATCCCGATGACCGGGAAATGCTGGAACGTGAATGTTTTGAACGCTTTAAGCGCTTTTAACCGAAAACCGTTGGCGGAAATTGCGTTTGCATTTCGCCTTCTTTTCTTAGGCTTCCATTTGTAATTTTGTGCCCTTACGGTTGCGGAACAGAATTATTCTTTGAAGAATCTTCCGCGCCCAAAACATCTATAACGGTTTGAACAAGTACCTTTGTGTCAAAAGGTTTTTGAATAAACGGTTCGTTTTCGAAGAACGCGCTGTTTGATGAATCATTGGGTCCGGCATATCCGGACATAAACACTACCTTTATTTTGGGCGAAATTGTTCTAAGCTTTTGAACAAAATCGATTCCGTTCATATTCGGCATGATGACATCGGTCAAAACCAAATCAATTCGTTGTGTGCCTGCATTTATCATTCGTAGCGCCCGACTTCCTCCGTCAGCGGTTATCACGTTAAACCCATGGTTTTGAAGAGTTTCAGAGGTTAAGTTTCTAACCATATTTTCATCTTCCACAATAAGAATGGTTTCATTTCTTGGATATATGCCGGTTTGTTCATCCGAGACATATTCATTCGTGCTATGGTCCTCACATACAGGAAAATAAAGCATAAAATTAGTGCCGGAATTATTGGAACTTTCCACATCTATACAGCCGTCAAATTGCGTAACGATGCCATAAATAGTTGCCAAACCAAGCCCGGTACCTTCGGGTTTTGTTGTAAAGAATGGTTCAAACAATCTGTCTTTCACGTCATCCGTCATCCCGACTCCGGTATCCGAAAACGAGACTTTCACTACCGGCTTAGTAGTAAATCCGAAACAATTTGACGAAATCGGAACAGAATTAAGCTTTTCAGTAGTTATGGTAATTAAGCCGCCGAACGGCATCGCTTCGCGCGCGTTAACTGCAAGGTTTAAGAGGATTTGTTCAAATTGTCCTTTATCGCCATTTATTAAGGGAATATCCGGCTCAAGTTCTACTTGAATATTTACATCTTCACCAATTATCCGCTCAAGCATTCCATCCATATAAACTATTATTTCGTTTATATTTAACGGCAGGCTTTGTATTACCTGTTTACGACTAAACGCAAGAAGTTGCTTTGTTAGCTCCGAAGCGCGAATACCCGCTTTTCTGATTTCTTCAAGGTTACGTATTAATGCGGGGTTACCTTTTGCCTGAGATAAGCCGATTTCACAGTATCCGTGAATTACTGTCAGAAGATTGTTGAAATCGTGGGCAATTCCGCCGGCAAGTCGTCCGATTGCCTCAAGTTTTTGTGAACGAATCAGAGCCTGTTTACTTTCAATTAGCGCCTCTTCGGTTGTTTTTAAGTCAGTGCGGTCTAACACAAATACGGTAAAAAGCTCATCTTCCGTTAACCCCGCGATTGCAAGAAGAATTGGAATGGTGCTTCCATCTTTTCGGAAATATTCCTTTTCAAAAGGAGTCGCAAACCCTTGATTCTTACACTGTAAAATTGCAAAATCTTCAATCTCTTCGTAACCCGGTGGTGTTAGTTCGCGCCAGTTGAAGTGTTCGGCTTCAAACTCTTCGCGTGTTAACCCAAGCATACTTAAGAACTTGTCATTTGCTTCGGAAATTTCGCCGTCCAAATGCGTTATCGCCAAACCAACCAAGCTGGAATCAAAAAGTTTACGCAATTTCGCTTCGCTCTTTCTCAGTGCTTCTTCGCCTTTTCTTACTTCAGTTAAATCTGTTCCGTTTGAGATTATGTACTTAATCGAACCGTCTTCATTGTATATGGCATCGCTACACCATGAAATACATCGACTTACGCCGAGTTCATCTACTTCATTGATCTCAAATGAATTTTTCGAATGGTCATTTGAAAAGCTCACAAACCAGGTTTCAATCGCCGCGGAAAGTACGGGGTCACCAATCAAATCCATGATTCTTTTGCCGTTCACTTCTTCTATTCCCTTCTTTGCAAGGCGTTCCAACGCACCATTATTTGCAAAAAGTACTTTTCCATCAGGTTCAAAAACAAAAAGATATCCGGTTGTTGCGCTAGAAATCGCGGAAAAGAAGTTTCGTTCTTGTTCAAGAATTTCATTTGTCTCATATCGCATAATTCCCTGCGCCATAAGATCGGTCAACAGAAGAAGGGTTTCCCGAGTGTTGGAAGGAATTTCTTCATTGGAATAAAATGCTATAACGCCTATTAAACGCTCGCCGAAAATAATTGGAAAACCCGCAAAGCCCTTTACATTTTTACGTTTTGCCCAATTCGGATCCGCAAAGTCTTCGTAATCGGAGATGTCGTTTATATAAAGTGCCTTCTTTTCTGAGGCAACGTGTCCAACCGCGTATTTATTTACAGGCACAACGGTCATATCTACTTCCATTTCGTTACCGGAAACTGCAATCCTCGTAAGATTGTTATTTATAGAATCAAATAGCCATATACTCGCAAGCACAAGATCTAAATGTGTGTAGAAAGCATCGCAACATTTTTGAAACATATTTTGCTGCGAACAGTTTGTTGATGCCAATGCTATTCCAATATCGGCGCGCAAATCTGCATAATTTGAATTTGCGTTGTGAACGCGAAATCTCCTAATGGTTCTCATAACTCGTTTATTGGCGATTAACTTGTGAAATCCGAGAGACCGTAGTAAGGAACCACGGGTCAGAGGTGGCTTGTAGGAGTTTCTCTGTCAATACTTCTAGGGTCGGCGAATATTACACAGTTTTGGGGAAACCGAAAGTTTCACCGACGGCAAAATATTTTTGGCGATTTACTTCGTAACTATTGTTTGACAACATGACGAAAACTGCGCCATTTCAATTCATTCTTAGAACTTTGAACCAAGGTTCTTTGTCTAAGCTTAAAGCATATTATTTACTTCGATGAAGTTTCGCAAGCTAAAAATTGCATAAAACCTGAATAAATAAAATTTTTATTTTCACACATACCTTGTCTGCAATTTAATCTGTTTTTCGCTTCAACTGAAACCGCTGTAATACGTTAATCTTAGTTCGTTATCATCAATATTTCACGATATTATTTGCTGCAAATTATTCTTTATTTTCATTATAATTCGATTTTTACACCTCAAACTTTTGAATTTTTCATTTATAGAGATTAGTGCATCATTCGAAAAAGGTTTTACAAACAAGGTTTGTCATTCCTTACCAAATCGTTGCAAAATTATTAAGCATAAGCATATTTTAGGCTCGCGTTTCTTTGGTATTTGGGTCAAATATCGCAAACGACATAGAAGTGCGATTTCATTAGTTTTTAAATTTCAAGTCTTTCTTGGAAACAAAAAATTATAAGGGTGTGAAGATGGAACACAACGATGAATTTGCAATTGCAAGAAAATTGATTGATGAGCGCGAATTGTCTGACCAATATCTCGAAACCGCGCACGATATTTTGGCAGATTTGATCGAACAAAATCCCGGATGCGGTTGGGCATACGGTCTACTTTCCGAAATCTACTATTGGTCAGGGGAAAATGCCGAAGCAGACGAAAAGATGTTCTATTACGGCGAAGGCGTTAGCTGGGGTGAACAGGGCGTTGAAGCTGATGAAGATTCGGTAGAGGCAAATTTTTGGTTGGCGGTAAATTGGGGTTCATTCGGGCAAGAGAAGGGCATTATGAAGAGCCTTTCATTGGTAACGCCAATAAAAGAAACGATAGAATTTGTTATTGAAAAGGATGAACGATTTTTTTATGGCGGTCCGTGGCGTGTATTGGGAAGGCTTTACCATCGGGCGCCGGGTTTTCCGTTTTCAATCGGAGATAATAAGAAGGCTGAAGAATGCTTGAAGCGTGCGTTAGAGCTTGGACCAAATTTCTATCTAAACCATCTGTTTTTGGCTGAGCTTTATATTTCGGAAGGAAGGCGTATGCAGGCTCGGGAAGAGTTGGAGTGGATTT
The DNA here is from genome assembly GCA_047973305.1 of Pyrinomonadaceae bacterium. Lineage (GTDB taxonomy): Bacteria > Acidobacteriota > Blastocatellia > Pyrinomonadales > Pyrinomonadaceae > Aridibacter. The sequence goes on along the minus strand of JBKEBT010000035.1, from coordinate 3,370 downwards.
TGAACGCCGAACCAAATAGGAATCACGAGCGCGAAGATAAAGGCTACAAAGTAATGGCTGCGGAATTACTGGAAAAAAATCTATAGTTGGAGTTGAAACGTGAAAAAGAACTAAGAGCATTGGGAAAAAGAGATACGAACGAGTTTGATTGATGAAGTTATGAAAAACCTAAGACGAGTTTTTGCGAAAATTTCGACTGTTGCAACGTTATTTCTCGTATTTACAGTGTATGCGGTAAATGCAGCAAATAGACAACTTACAGTGCTTTATACAAATGATTTACACGCCCATTTAGAACCATTTATCGTGCCTTGGGTCAGCAAAACGCGCAAAGTTGGCGGGTTTGCCAACATAGCGACACTCGTAAAAAAGGAAAAAGCTTCAAATAACCACACGGTTTATTTTGATGCGGGCGATTATTTTACCGGACCCTATATTAGTTCGCTAACAAAGGGCGGGGCAGTGATAGATGCGATGAATTATTTGGGTTTAGATGCCGCGTGCATCGGAAATCACGAATTTGATCACGGCTGGCAAAACACAATTGAACAGCTCAATAAGGCGAAATTTCCGGTGTTGAACGGAAATATTTTTGTAAAATCTACGGAAAAATTGGTTTGGAACAATCCTTATATTATCAAGAAAGTAAATGGCGTACGGCTTGGCATAATTGGTTTGCACGGGAAGTTTGCTTTTTATGACACTACGGCTGACGAAATGGTTCAGGGAATTGAAGCTCGTGATGAAACCGAACTTTTGCGGAAATATGTAAAAGAACTCAAGCCGAAGACCGATTTAATTGTTGTTTTGATTCATCAAGGAATTCCGGGAACGCAAAGTTCGGGTGGAACCGGAGACGTAATTCGAAATCATGATAAAGACATACAGCTTGCAAAAAGTGTAAACGGAATTGATTTGATGATTACCGGACATCCGCATTCCGGCACGCCCGAGCCGATTGTTTCAAACGGCGCGTTGATTGTTTCAACCGATGCTTACACTATTGAGCTTGGCAAGCTCGAACTTACCGTTGATACCAAAAATAAGAAAATAACCGGATACAAAAATCATTTTAATTATCTCTTTGATGACGAAGTGACGGATGACCCGCAAATGTCCGCGGTAATAAAAAAATGGAACGACAAAGTAAATTTCATAACCGCTGAAGTGACAACAAATTCTACAAAGGATTTGAACCGTTCATACAGTGAAGAATCGCTTTTGGGAAATTTAACGGCAGATGCAATGTTGAACAGTTTTCCGGATTACGAATTCGCCGTAACAAACAGCGGGGGGTTACGGGATGACATCAATAAAGGCGATATAACCGTTGGCGAAGTAATTTCGGCATTTCCATTTCCTAATACTATTGTTCAGTTGGAAATAAAAGGAAATGTGTTGCGCGAGATGTTTGAACACGGCGCCGGTTTAACAAACGGAATTTTGCAGGCTTCACAAGGCGTACAAATGGAATATGACGAAAACAAGCCTATCGGAAGGCGGGTTACGAAGATTGTGCTTAACGGAAAATCGCTTGAAGATGAAAGGGTTTATCGTATGTTAACATCAAACTTTCTGGCAGATGGCGGCGATGGGTTTTTGATGTTCAAGAAGGCTTCCAAATATAAGAACACGGGGATTCAGATAGTTGATTCGATGATTAAGTATTTAAAACAATTTTCGGTTTATGATCCGAAAATTGAAGGACGCGTCGTTAAGAAATAGCATCTATTTCACATTTTCCGTTTGCACAAGATATTGATTTATGAAAAATTCCGGTTCGCCTTTGGTTTCGATAATAATGGGTAGCACTTCCGATTGGGAAACGATGCAAAATGCCGCGCATATTTTGGAGGAATTTTGTATTGATTTTGAATGCCGCGTGGTTTCCGCACATCGCACGCCCGATTTACTTTTCGAGTTTGCGAAAACAGCCGAATCGCGCGGAGTGGAAGTGATAATCGCCGGCGCCGGTGGCGCGGCACATTTACCCGGTATGTGCGCTTCAAAAACAATTTTGCCGGTATTGGGGGTTCCGGTAAAATCAAAGGCGCTTACCGGAATCGATTCACTATTATCAATCGTTCAAATGCCTGCGGGGGTGCCCGTCGGCACGCTGGCAATCGGCGACGCCGGTGCAAAAAATTCAGCACTTCTTGCCGTTTCAATCTTGGCGAATTCTCGACCTGAACTAAGGGAAAAACTTCATAAGTTTAGAGAGGAACAAACTCAAAACGTGTTAAATTCACAACTTGAAACAAATTCGTAAGCGGTTTTTATGGACGTGGAAGCAATCGTACAAAGCTTGGAAGCACAAAAGAATCCAAAAAATGTTGAAGGAATGCGACGTTTTGCAATCGTAACAAAGAAAGCATTCGGAATACCGGCACCGCAGCTGAAAAAGCTTGCAAGCGTTTTGAAGAAGCGGGAAGACAGACACGAGCTCGCGCTTGCACTTTGGTTGACGGAAATTCACGAATGTCGCGCCATTGCGGCTTTGATTGATAATCCGCAATTGGTAACTGAGGCGCAAATGAATCAATGGTCAAGAAGTTTTGACAACTGGGCAACGTGTGATTCCACATGTGGACATTTGTTTTCAAGAACAAAGTTTGCATATAAGAAGGCGTACGAATGGGCAGAACGTGACGGTGAAAGCGAAGAATTCATCAAGCGTGCCGGGCTGGTTTTACCGGCGTGGCTAGCGGTTCACGATAAAAATGCACCGGATGAAAAGATTGCGGAATTTCTTACGTTACTCGAATCAAAGGCGAACGACGACCGCAATTTTATTAAGAAGGCGGTAAACTGGTCGCTTCGCGGAATCGGCAAGCGAAGCATGTGGTTAAACGGTTTGGCTATAGAAACGGCGAAACGAATCAACGCCCAAAATACAAAGTCGGCTCGCTGGATTGCTTCAAACGCACTTTGTGAATTGCAAAGTGAAACGGTGCAGCAGCGTATTGCAAAAAAAATTCAAATCGGGAAAAAAGGTAGATTGTGATTGAACCAGGCTCAACCATAGGAATTTTTGGTAGCGGACAACTCGGAAGAATGTTTGCGATGGAAGCCGCGCGAATGGGTTACAAGGTTGCGACTTATTCGCCACATGAAACATCGCCCGCAGGAAGGTTTGCGAGTGCGGAAATAGTAGCGGATTACAAAGATCTTTTGCGCGTTGAAGAATTTGCGCGCGGCGTTGATGTAGTAACCTTCGAGTTTGAAAATATTCCAATTGAAACAATTGAAGCCGCTGCCGGATTTGTAGATGTACACCCGAACGGCGAAATACTTCACACAACGCAAAATCGCTTACGCGAAAAAGCGTTTCTTTCCAAAAACGGGTTTCCGCAAGCCGCTTTCAAACACG
>JBKEBT010000004.1:0-9788 GCA_047973305.1 Pyrinomonadaceae bacterium | reverse complement strand
GAAATATCTAGACAATTATGACGCAAGAGAATGGCTTCGTCTTGAATTTCAAGCTTTGCGAAATTGTTTAGATGCGATTGATCACAAGAAAAAGAAATCGGAAATATCGCAATATTTGGAAGATGCGTTGAGGTACCGAAAATTAAGACAAACAAAATACAAAGTATTTCTTGAAAAAGAATTAGAGCTTGAAACCTTAGAAGGTTTGGCAAATTACACAGGGTTTAAGCTTTCGACAATGGAAGATATTTACAAAAGTGCAATTGCGGAAATCTCTCAAAGAGAAGGCGCGCAAACTTACACACGTCCGTTTCCGTATGCAACCGGCGTCGCCTACGGCTTGATTTTTGATTTTCTTAAAATTCCGTGGAAAAGCGGACTTACACATACATACAACTTTTTACAAATTTACGAGCAAAGTAAACAAAAGAATATTTTGGTAACTGATGAGCAGGTTACGAAAGCAAACGCGCGAAACAATTTTGCTGAAATTCACAGTGAAGAAAGCGAGCGAAAAACCGATAATGACAGAAACATCGCATATTACGTGGATTTGCTCTCAACCAAACCAACTCTTTCCGTAAAGTTGGCAGATAGATTCAATTACGGTATGACTTTCAATATGAACGGAACAATCGAACTTCCAAGTTTGGGTACGGTTTATTCGAGCATTTCCGGACGAGATATTTCCGGGAAGAACTTCGGCACATTTCGAACACTAGCTGATCACGCGACTTTGGGTGACGCGGGAATTTTGATTACCGATGATGACTATGTGTTTTTTCCAACACCATTTAAAACGGACGGCAATAAAATAATCGGCGAAACTTATGAGATTGCGCTAAATGACGGTTGGATGGTGGAAAAAGCCGATTCAAAAGGCAATTTTGTAATCAAAAAGAAGCAATAAATCTGCTTGAATTAATGGTTATTATGCTTCTTGCAAACCACCGCGAACGGGGGTTAAGTCAATTTGCGCGAGTTGAGATCAAAATTTCGATATTTTGACGTTTTATTGAAAATACCGCAGAAGTATTTGGACATTTCGAACGGACCAACTTCCTTGTTCCAGCGCATATTAAACTAGAACGGAATAAAATTATCGGTAAAAGCCAAGAAATTGCGCTAGTCGAAATTATCAAAAAAAGCGATTACAAGATTTCTACAAAAAAAATGCGAGAAATTCTTTATTTCTCTTTAGAAATTCAATTTTTATATTTACAAAACCATGAAAGCTTTCAAATTAACAATCGTTTTAATTCTGTTTGTTCTTGCGGTAAATGCACAAGACAAACTGCCTACAATCAAATCAAACGCGAATGTAATCAGCATTCAAGATGGTGACGAATTTAGAAAGAACGTGTGGACGCTCGCACCCGATGCAAAACCGGATATTTACCAAACAAGCGTTAAAAAAGGTGCGAAAAAGAAAGTTACTTTTATCACGGATTTGGACAATATCAGTTTTGAGGTTGAAGCAGGGAAAACTTACGATTTTATTATTCAAAAAGGCGATGCAATTTGCTACACGCAAATAAAAGCCGATGAGTTGAAATTTTGGAATGACCCCGATTTTTGGGAATCGCCCGCGTTAAAAACTCTCTACAAACCAAATATTTCGGATGCGGAAAAAATCGCCGGACTCTCAAAATTTTGGTCGGAAGTAAAATATAATTTCGTTAATTTTCACCTCGTTCAGGATCTGGATTGGGATAAAACGTATTTGGAATTTATTCCGAAAGTTCTGGCGACAAACTCGACGTTAGAATATTACAAAGTTTTGATGGAATTGTGTGCCAAACTTGGCGATGCACACACGAATATTTATCTGCCAAATGAATTAAGTAACGAATTCTATGCTCGTCCACTTGTTCGTTCGCGTCTTATCGAAGGCAAAGTCTTGATAATTGGTGTTTATGATGAAAGTATCAAACAAAACGGCATCGCCGAAGGGCAAGAAATACTTGAAATTGACGGAATGCCCGTCAAACGATATGCAGAAAAATACGTAAAGCCGTATCAAAGCGCCTCAACGCCGCAAGATTTGCAGACCAGAATGTTTGAGTATGCACTTTTTTCGGGTTCCATAAAATCTCCAATTAATTTAACTTTACGAACTTCAAAAGGAACTCTTCTAAAAAGAACCATTTCCCGCGTAACATCCGAAGAAAGAAGCAAAAAACTTCCCGCGCCACCACCAATGGAATTTAGAATGCTTCCGCAAAACATTGCGTACATTACGATTAACACATTTAATAATAGTGTCCCCGCAGATCTTTTTGCCGAAAAATTTGCTGAAATTTCAAAAGCCGATGCAATTATTTTTGACGTGCGAAACAACGGTGGCGGAAACAGCGGCGTTGGAGATCGCATTTTTTCATTTCTTACGGACAAACCATTCAGTGGTTCAAATTGGTTTACACGCGAATATCATCCGGCATTTCGAGCATGGGGCAGAACGGATAAAGCTTTTGGCAGTGCGCCAGATGACGCATCAATTTCACTAGATGAGGTCAAAGCGAAACGCGGATTGGATGTTCAGCCTTTTTTAAAACCGGTTGTGGTTTTATCGAGCTCGCGAACATTTTCCGCAGCCGAAGATTTTTTGGCTAACTTTAAATCAACAAAGCGCGGATTAGTAATCGGTGAGGCAAGCGGTGGCAGCACGGGTCAGCCTTTATTTTTCACACTTCCCGGCGGCGGTTCGGCTCGCGTTTGTGCAAAGCATGATACGTTAAGTGATGGAACGGAATTTGTTGGCGTGGGGATAATTCCCGATGTTTTGGCAAAACCGAAAGTTTCGGATTTTACGGAAGGTACAGACGCCGTTTTGGAAATCGCGTTACAAGAATTGGCAAAGTCTTTTGAAAACTAGCGGTTTTCAATTTCATTGACGACGACGCAAAGAAATAACTCTGAAAGCTTTGCGTCTTTTTATATTTCATTTTCGTCCGAAAAATTTCACTTCCCTTTTCAGATTTCTTCCCAAAGTTGGCGAAACTTTTTCTTAACTTTCGTTTGTTGGAACATGAAGTTTTCATCAAAACTGTTTGATTTGTGATAAAACAGAACTATGAAATACGAAACTGTAAATAATTATTACAACGGCGAACCAGTGCGCAGTGATTCATCTGAATCCTTAGATGTTTATTCGCCTTTGGATGGAAGTTTGCTTTCAAAGGTGCCGATGTCATCCGCCGGTGAACTTGATGACGCGGTGAGTTCCGCTAAAAAAGCCTTTCCCGCGTGGAGCGCGTTGCCGATAAAAGAGCGCGTTCAGGTGTTTTTTAAGTATAGACAGCTGCTTGAAAAGAACGCAGATGAACTAACCGCGCTTGTTTCAGAAGAAAACGGTAAAACATTGGATGAAGCACGCGCCGAAGTTGATAAATCAATCGAACTTTGCGAATTCGCGGTTTCAATGCCTCAACTTGTTTCCGGCGAACTGCTAGAAGTTTCGCGCGGGGTTGAATGCCGCGTTGAGCATTTTCCGTTGGGCGTGGTTGCTTCAATTGCGCCGTTTAATTTCCCTTTGATGGTGCCGAATTGGACAATGCCAAACGCACTCGTTTTAGGAAATACAATGGTTATGAAGCCTTCTGAATTAGTGCCGCTTTCGGTAATGCGTATGGCAGAGCTGCTTAAAGAAGCGGGGCTGCCCGATGGCGTTTTTAACGTAATAAATGGCGGAAAAGAAATTGTTGAAGCAATTTGTTCGCACAAAGATATTGAAGCGGTGAGCTTTGTTGGCTCTACACGCGTTGCGAAATTGGTTTATCAAAAAGCGACAAATGAATTAAAGCGGTGCATAGCACTCGGAGGCGCAAAAAATCATCTGTTTGTTTTACCCGATGCAAATCCGCAAATGACGGCAAATAATGTTGCGGCTTCAATGAGTGGCTGCGCCGGACAACGATGTATGGCGGCTTCCGCAATGCTGGCTGTGGGCGAAGTTGACCATATTGTAGAAGGCATCTGTGCCGAAGCGCGACAAATTGTTCCGGGCAAGAATTTGGGTGCGGTGATTACAAAAGAAGCCAAGGAACGCATTGAAGGTTATATTACGGCGGCTGAAACCGATGGAGCAAAGATTTTAGTTGATGGGCGTGGCGCAGTTGTAGAGGGCAAAGAAGGCGGCTGGTATGTGGGTCCTACCGTTATTGATTTCGTTACGCCGGAAATGTCAGTTGCGCGCGAAGAAATTTTTGGTCCGGTAATTTCGATAATGCGCACAGAGAACATCGATGACGCGCTGGCGATAGAAAACGCAAATCCTTACGGAAACGCTGCGGCAGTGTTTACGCAATCGGGCGGTTTGGCACGGTATATTATGGAACGCGCTTCAGCCGGAATGATTGGCGTAAACATCGGAGTTCCGGTTCCGCGTGAACCTTTTTCGTTCGGCGGCTGGAATGATTCACGCTTCGGCGCAAACGACATCACCGGAAAAAGTTCCATAGAATTTTGGACGAAAATTAAAAAGACAACAACTAAATGGAACGCGGAAGCAAAATCGAACTGGATGAGTTAATAAAATTAGCCAAGAATGAATACAGAAAGTAGTATCTTTTTAGACTCTGCCTGAACATCGGCAGCCGCAAATTGCGAAACAGGATAAATCCGAATTTGAAAATATCGGTATTACGTTTTGCAAAATCTGTGCTTACTTGCTTCAAAATCTCTTTTAAGGCGCGTGAAATTCAGTGTAATTTCATGGCAAGTTGATGGTATCAAATAGTTTAGATAATTAGGGAGATATGTTTATGACTTCACAAAGAAAAGTGTTTCGACTGTTTAATTTACTTATTTTGTTGTTTGTGCTTGCCTCGCTCGGGTTTGCACAAATCGAAAATGATGCTGATGCGCAAAAGGCGAACAATCTAATTCTTAAGAATAATTTCATAGATGCCTTGCCGTATCTCCAAAAATTGATTGAACGGTACCCGAATGATGTGGATTTAAATGCGCAACTGGGAATTGCGTATGTGGTTCGTTCGGTTATTTTTAGCGATGCGAAAACTCGTGAATCGGAAGTGCAAAAGGGTTTTGTGTATTTGGATCGCGCGCGCGAACTTGGCACTAAAAATCAGCTTGCGCTTCAATATTTTGAAGCTATTAAAAGCGGTGGATCGGCTGACGTTTTCAACAAAATTGAAAAGCCGGAGGTTGAAGCGGCGATTCGTGAAGGCGAGCAATTCTTTATAAAAGGTGATTTTAAAGCAGCAAGAAATTCCTATCAAAAAGCTTATGCAATTGACCCCAACAATTATGAAGCTGTGATCTTTATTGGTGATACATATTATTCCGAAAAAGACTTTGATGAAGCAATAAAGTGGTTTAGAAATGCTTCGGAACTCGATGCGAATCGTGAACAAGCATTCAGATTTTGGGGAGATGCGTTAAAACTCGATGGCAAAGGAAAAGAATCGATTGATAAATTTGCAGAAGCAATGATTGCCGATCCGAGTTCGCGTATCGTAATCAATTCATTTATCGATGCTGTAAGAAATTTTGGTGATCGAAGAGGTTCGCCGTTTATTTTAATTCCGATGCGCGAAGACACGGATGAATTATTGATTGACGAATCTTCGTTGAGCGAATCTGACGGAAGCGCGTGCTGGAAGGAATTCAACAAAGTTCGGAAATCACAAAATGAAGAATACAAGAAATTGGGCAAGGAAGAGCCGTTTTCAGCCACAATTGCGGACAATGCAGCCGCCCTTCATGCCGTTGCCAAAGTGTTGAATACGGAACAAGCGAAGAACACGAATCTTAAGTTATCACAAAGCTTTAAGAACTTGATTAAACTTGATTCGCTTGGCTTTCTTGATGCTTATGTTGCCATTTTCTTAACCAACGCCAGAGGCGAGGAATATAGTAAATTCAGAGCCGAAAATAGAGGGAAATTGAAGAAATTTCTAGTTGATTACTTTGCGGAGGATAAATTAAATGAGTCTTAGAATTCTAAAGGTTGCGATAGTGGGCTTGGTTGCCTTGATTTTTGCGGTATTTGAAATCCAACGAGCAACGATGCAGACAAAACAGGTGGAAACCGCCGGCGAAAAGTTTAAGAACATAAAAGTTTTAAACGAAATGCCGGCAGACCAAATGGGCAAGGTTATGAGCATGATGTCTGCAAGTTTAGGCGTGGAATGTGGTTACTGCCACATCAACGCGGATTTTGCATCAGACGAAAACAAGAAAAAAGAAGAAGCGCGCGAAATGCTTCGGATGACATTCGAAATCAACAAGCAGTTTTTTAAGGGTCGCCCGGAAATTAGCTGCAATTCTTGTCATAACGGCGCGGAACACCCCGCAAGTGCGTCCCCGCTTTTACCACCTGTTGCACATTCGCCGCGTCCGGCACAACCTGATCCAAAACCCTCCGGCGAAGAAATTGTGGCAAATTATCGCAAAATGCTTGGTGCACCCAAGGGCACGAGATATATAAAAGCACAACGTTTGGAACCTAACGGCGCAGTTGAACCCGAAGAAATTTGGGTTAGTGGAAACAAAATGCGTATCGAAACAAAATATGGCGACACTACGGTAATTGATGGTTTTGATGGAACAAACCCGTGGAAGGCAACCAACAAAGGTGCAATTGCGCTACATTCAACAGAGGCACAAATGATTCGTGATGAGGCATCGTTCTATAACGGTGAATTCTTAAACAGCTATACCAAGTTTGAGTATCGGTTTACGGGCGATGTTGAAGGGAAACCGGCAAATCTTGTAATCGCAACAACCGCGGATGGCACGCGAAATCGTTTATATTTTGATGCGAAAACCGGCTTACTGCTGCGATATGTGATGTCAACGCCAACCGTAATCGGTGCGCACGTGGTTCAGGTTGATTTACGCGATTATAAAAAAGCGGGCGGCGGGTTGGTGCCAATGACATTGAAATTTGCAATGCCCAATGTTTATTGGACGCGGAAAATACTAAGCGTAAAAGATGGGATATTGATTGATGATGGAAAATTCGTAAAATAAACTGGATGTCTCGAAAATCGGCGTTGGAATACGCCTGAAATTTTAGCGCGATTTCATCGCAATTATGTGAAATTGCAACATTAATAATTTTAAAATCGGGACTAGAAAAATTAAAGGGAACAAAATCGAAAACGGTTAAAATTATGTCAAGAATAATCAAAGCAGGTTTAATTCAGGCTCATAACGTTGGTGATATAAATGCATCAATTGACGAGATAAAGAAGGCGAATATTGAAAATCAAATGACCTTGGTTGAAGAAGCCGCGCGGCAGGGTGTACAGATGCTTTGTTTTCAAGAGATTTTCACAACACCGTATTTCTGTGCAGAACAAGAAACGCGCTGGTATGAAGCGGTTGAAAAGGTGCCGGATGGTCCAACGGTTCAAATGATGCAGGATGTGGCAAAGCAATTCGGCATGGTTTTAATCGTACCAATTTATGAAGAGGAAATATCGGGCATTTATTACAATACTGCCGCTGTGATTGATGCCGATGGCAAGTATTTGGGCAAATATCGAAAAACGCACATCCCGCACGTCGCTCCCGGATTTTGGGAAAAATTTTACTTTCGCCCGGGTAATTTGGGTTACCCGTGTTTTGATACGGCGTTTGCACGCGTTGGCGTTTACATTTGTTACGATCGGCACTTTCCCGAAGGCGCGCGCTGTTTGGGGTTAAACGGTGCAGAGATTATCTTTAATCCTTCGGCAACTGTTGCCGGGCTTAGCGAATATTTGTGGAAGCTTGAACAGCCCGCCCACGCCGCCGCAAACGGATACTTTGTAGGGGCAATAAATAGAGTTGGAACGGAAGCCCCCTGGAACATTGGCGAATTTTATGGTCAAAGCTATTTTTGCGATCCGCGCGGGCAGATTATTACGGAAGGCTCGCGGGATAAGGATGAGCTTGTTGTTGCGGAACTTGATATGGATAAAATCCGCGAAGTGCGCAATACGTGGCAGTTTTTCCGTGACAGAAGACCGGATTTTTACGCGCCGATTGTGGCTGATTAACAAGAAAGCTAAGCCAATATTTCTTTCAACATCTGAATCCAGGTCGGAAGTCTGTGGCTGTTTGGGTGGATTTGCGTTTTTGAAGTTGAAGATTTCCATTTCTTCAACATCATAAAAAATCGCCTGAACTCAAATAATGGCAATCAAAAGGATTCTTAAGAAGTTGTTTTCATTCATTTCCGTTTTCTTTATTTATTGACAGATTGAATCTTACAAGCAGATTTGAATATTTTCTGTGTATTCCTTATAAATTGCCACTAGCTTTAGCTAGTGGATCAAATTCACATAACAGCTCCCGGCTTTAGCCGAACATTAATCAATCCTCATACCTTTCAAATCCAGCCCGCTTCATAAATATTGAGAATTCTTCAATAAAGCTGGTCTTTTTATGATGTTCTTCTTGTCCGCCAATATATTTTCTAACCCTTGGCAAATATATTTCACTCACGGAAACAGCAAAATACTCATCCTGCCATTCAAATTTACCTTGCGACATCTTATTCTTATTTATCCAATGGGAACTTTCACCCTTTAATAGGCGCATGATTTCTGCAATTGTTTGGTCCGTCCCCAATGAAATTAAGCAATGAACATGATCAACATATCCGCCAATAGAATCGATGTAGATTTTCTTCTGTTTCGCGTTTTCTAATATATGTAAAAAGACTTCTTCCCGAATTTTACTGCCTAGAAAAAGTTCGCGATTCTTTGTTGACCAAACGCAATGAATCCAAACTCTTACGAAAGGCATTTTTCTTCCTCCTTAGCGGTCAACTTTTCGCTATCCGTCCCGATTATGATTACTTTAGCCGAATGCGCCAATCACTCAATTTGGCTGAAGCAACTATTGCCACTAGCTTAAGCTAGTGGATCAAATTGATAAATCAGCTCCCGGCTTTAGCCGAATAGCGCCATTATTCATTTTGGCTAAAGCCAAGATGCTGCTGCCTAACTCTTTCCACTAGCTGAAGCTAGTGGCAATTTAATCAAATCCCTGAAACAATTTAATCTCGGAGGCAAGTTAATCAAATCCCTGAAACAATTTAATCTCGGAGGCAAGTTAATCAAATCCCTGAAACAATAAAATACTGATTCATTACCGATTGAACCGGTTATTTTAACTGATACATATTGCTGATTATCTTAAAACTTACTCCCGTTCTTTTTTCCCTATTTCTGTATTTTTCCTATTTCTGTAATTGCCACTAGCTTTAGCTGATATTGCCACTAGCTTTAGCTAGTGGATCAAATTCACATAACAGCTCCCGGCTTTAGCCGAATACTCCAATGACTCATTTTGGCTAAAGCCAAAGCTCTGTTGCTTAACTCTCTCCACTAGCTGAAGCTAGTGGCAATTTAATCCCTGAAGCAATTTAATTCCTGAAGCAATTTAATCAAATCCCTGAAACAATTTAACCCCTGAAGCAATTTAATCCCCGAAGCAATAAAATACAGACTCATTACCGATTGAACCGGTTATTGTAACTGTTACATATTACAGATACTGTAATTGCCCTGTTTCTGTAATTGCCACTAGCTTCAGCTAGTGGATCAAATTCATAAAAAAGTCCCCGGCTTTAGCCGAATACTCCAATCACTCAATTTAGGCTAAAGCCAAAACTCTGTTGCCAAACTCTCTCCACTAGCTGAAGCTGGTGGCAATTTAACCACTGAAGCACTTTAAACCGTGAAGCAATTTAATCTCGGAAGCAATTTAAGCCCCGATGCATTTTATCCCCGAAGCAATAAAATACAGACTCATTACCGATTGAACCGGTT